>JAHKLX010000112.1 GCA_020854835.1 Microcaldota archaeon | reverse complement strand
CTGCATAGTTACATTGGCAACTTTTAGACTTGGATTACTAGTTGAAATGTAAGCAGTGCTACCGTCAAATTCTAAACATTTCCCACTTACACACAAGTCTTCTGTTTGCCAAGTGGGACTATTTATTAGCGTTCCATCATTCCCTTGCCCACTTGAGTCATTGGCCGTTGTCCCCGCTCCTTCATCAAATTTCCAATAGGCCACTGGGCCGGGGGATTGTTCTTCGGAATTCAAGGTTGTCGAAGGCTCGGTGGCGGCGTATTGACGAATAAAAATACGGTCCCATCTATAATATTCTCCAGAATAATAGGAAGAGACAAAGCCCGGCTTAACATTCTCTTTCCATTGACTGCTTTCTGTCCAATCAAAAACCAGAGAACCCTCTTTTAATATCTTCCAATTGGAGCCAGACCTAATGATTTCTCCGTTTATCCAGGTGTCGATTGATGGTAAATTGCTAGTAACAATTGGGCTGTTTGACCCGCCGCCATAGGTTCTTACGGAGTATCTATTTTTGTTGAAATCAATGTGATATCCGGCATTTTCATCTCCCAAAAATATACCACCCCAACCATTTTGATATATTCTGAAAGAAGCAACAAAGTCGCTTTGATAAGAAGTGTTTTTATGATAACTATAAGTATAACCAGTCGATGAAAAAATATCATATAAATAATTATTGTTTGCGTCTATTGCGAAATCATGATTTGTCTGTATGCGGCCATACTGGCCTCTTGTGTCCTTACTAAAATCATCAAAGAACTCAAACACATTATCACCATTTTCAGCATTGCTCGCCTGGGCATTGCCATAATAAGCATAAATGGTGGTCGCATCAGCCCCATCATAAACAGTTGGCACCTTAGTCCACACCTTAGTACTAGCATTATCACATCCCGGATTATTTTCTTCTATCCAGTGAGGAATAACATTGCCACTATTATCAGTGATCCTTAAATCATCACAGGTTGCTTGCATTTTCCCCTCAGCTATTAGGCCAGCTGTATCTAGGGTTATGGCTACTTGAAAGTCTTCTAAATCCTCCCCATTATCATTGCTAATTTGAATCGCCCTCCTATAAAGCCACGTCTCATCCCACCAGTGTGCTTCTGTTTCTTGTGCTTGTCTTAGGTTATAAACTGCAAAGCCTGCTAAAAACAGTAATACTACCACCAGTCCAGGCAAGAGTTTTCTTCTCATATCTTTATTGCTAAAGGGTTTAAGTAGAGGATTGGCAGCCCTAGATCTAGAAGAAGCCTTTTTAAAGACAGTTCTCTTAGTTTTATTCTTTTTAAATAAACTAGGTAAAGACACTATTAGTATTAGTAAGCTTTTTAATAGCCACCAAATTACTTCACCTAGCCACAACACGGCTTGTATAACAGCGGTTCCTATATAGTTAGCTATGGATAAAATACCTTTAACTACTTTATTTAAAATATAGGAAATGTTCTTCTTTTTGCTAGCCATGAAATAAAAAGCATTTTATTACTACCTACCTTGAGGTTTAAGGGGCAGGAAACCTACTTAACTTAGTATAGCGAAGATGGGGGAGGGGTAAAAGAGGAATTTTAAGGGTTTAACACTGCATACCAAATACCAAATACTAAATACCACAATCCCACATACCAAATACTAAATACCAAATACCACAGTCCCCGACAGCTTCTTGTCAGTTTTTATTGGTATCGTTATTTCAACATGTCACAAACCTCTGTCAAAATGAACCACACGGCCTTGGTGTCAGTGGAGGGTGTGGGCCCTCGCACTTTTCATTTAATCGTCAATCATCTGAAGAAACACCGAATCTCATGGCCAGATTTTTGGGTTAACAAAGCTCAAGTTTGGTCAAAAATGATGTTGTCTCAAAAGATTGTTGAGTCAATTAAAAAATTTAAAAAAGAGTACACTATTGAGTCATATTGGCAGCAGCTTCAGCAGAAAGATATTTCGGTGGTTGGTTTTATGGAATCTGATTTTCCAGTGTTACTCAAACAAACTGCTGATTGTCCTCCTATTTTATTTGTTAAGGGGGATATAAAGTTGTGTTCTAAACTGCCGGTTGCGATTATTGGAACCAGGCGGATGACAGCTTATGGTAAGTTGGTGACTAACAAGTTGGCCCAGGAGTTAACAATGTCTGGCGCTACCATCGTTTCTGGTTTTATGTATGGGGTGGACGTGCAAGCTCAGCAGGTTGCCCTTGAGGCCGGTGGTGTTACTGTGGGCGTGTTGGGTTTTGGTTTTGACCATATTTTTCCTAGCTCGCAAAGGGTTTTGATGAAAAAGATGCTTACCACCAAGCGGGCTGTTTTTGTCAGCGAGTATCCGCCATTTGTTAGAGCTACCAAGGGCACTTTTCCCAGGCGCAACCGGATTATTGCTGGTTTGTCATTAGCCGTGATTGTTACCGAAGCTGGCCCGAAAAGCGGCACTCAGATCACAGTTGGCTATGCTTTGGACTATGGACGCGATGTCTTTGCTGTGTCTGGCCCTGTGACCAGTCCCTACCATAAGGGTGTGAAGGCAATGTTGAATCAAGGAGCGACCTTGGTGGGCAGCGGTCAGGAGGTGATCAATAATCTGTCTGCCAATAATTGGGTTAAGGTTGGGGGAGAGACGCAAGCTGGTGGTCAGGGTGAAGTTAATCATCTTGATTTGAGCGCCATCGTGGTTACTCCGCTCCAGCAAAAAGTTTTACAAGCTTTGCAGGCTTGTCCTTTAACCACCCAGGATTTGGGCGAGCAGTTAGGGGAGGATACGACTGCGGTTAGTCAAGCCCTCACTGAACTGGAATTGCGAGGGTTGGTTGGGTTCGAAGCCAACCAGTGGCTAGCACCACTGGGGTAGTTTAACCGCACCACCGGGGTAGAACTACTACCCAGCTAATTTAACCGCACCACCGGGGTCGTACCACCACCGGGCCATACCAAATACCAAATACTAAATACCAAATACCACG
>JAHKLX010000124.1 GCA_020854835.1 Microcaldota archaeon | reverse complement strand
AATCTATATGATCGGTCCGAAGACGCTCCAGCTGCTTTTCAAAGATCTGATTGATCCGGGCCGCCCTGTTTACCACCGGTCCGGGAAGTTTTGTGGCAATATATACTTTGTCGCGGCAGTTATTGTCCGCAAGTATTTTGCCCAAGGCAGCTTCACTGCCCAAATAGGTATAGGCGGTATCAAAATAATTGACTCCGCCCTCAATGGCCGCCATTATTTCTTTTTCGGCTTTTTCTATGTCTATGCTGCCCCTTTTCTTGGAAAAACGCATACATCCGTATCCCAGGACTGACAACTCTGTTCCGTATTTATCTTTTCTGTATTTCATATTGTTTCACTTAGGTCCTTTAGTGATCGGTGGTGGTTTGTTAGGTGTTTTGGTTTCGGTTTTTTATAATGCACATTTTATTTTAACATATAGTGATTGTATGTCCTATAGGGTTTGTTATGTGGGGGGTTATTGGTCGCTATGCTGTTTACGTGCATTTGTTTATAAAAACCCTCTGAATTTTTTTGGTTTTCAGAGGAGTTTAGGATAATTTTTTGTTTTACTTTTTTATAGTCTTTTTCCGTTAACAATAGTGGGACTATCTTAATATGACCATTTTTTAAATCCACAGTTCCTTGCAGCTTGATAAACCGGAGCCATAATCGCTTCTAATCGTTCAAAATATTCTCTTTCACTAAGTCCTTTCCGGTATAAATTCTTTTTAACTTCCTCACTATTCATGTGCGTTTTTCTGCACTTTTCAAATGAAGTATGCACACTATTATTTTCCCAAATGAGCTTGTATGCTTTATATTCCTGTTTACACAGTAATGGAAAGTAAGTATTCCAGTCAGGCAAATTATTATTTTTACTACTATTTATGTGTCGTGTAGTAGGGTGTAAATTCCAAAATTCATCATTGGCTATATAAGACCAGGGGACAAAATGGTCAACAGAAATATTCTTTTCTGTAATCTTCTGGGAGTTATAAATCTCATGCAATGGACAAATATCAACAATAGTAAGCCAAAATTTTTTGACACTTTCAAGTTTTCGTTCTTGAGGAGGCTCTAATTTGTCAGAAATTCCTGGTACCGTCGGATTACGTCGTTGAAGATAATTGATCATATTAAACTTCAACCAGCCAAATATGATTTCTCTGTTGCTTGAAAGATAATCAAACCAGTCTCTGGACATTCTTATCTCTGTTTCCAAACCATTATACTCACTGTACTTGTACATTAATCGTTCTTTTTTGTTGATTGTTTCTATCAAGGCCTTCTTCCCCTTATTCCATTCAACTGTTTTTATATTTATGAAAGGCGCTTGAATACGGTATGGGACATCGTTGATTAAGGTTTTCTTTTTTCTTATTAACTCACTGTCATCCGTATTTTTTATGTAGTCCAGTAAGGCTTCCTTTTTTTCTGAAGATTTTATACTTGTCGTTTGCTTCAAATAATCTACTGTTTTTTCTAGCGTGTCATTCGGTCCAAGGTTAAGATGATACTCTGAAACCATATACCATGCATCTGTGATCATTTCATCTACAAGTTCCTCATAAGAAAAAGTGTCTTTTCCAGCTATCACTTTCGTCATAATGGCTTGAAACCAAAAAAACTTATAGCACTCACTTGTGTTGTCAAAAAGTCTTGATAAGTATCCTATTTCTAAATCTCCATCATATGAAAATTCAACAACATTCATCTATTGACCCCTTCTTTTTCATATATTACATTTATCCAACGCTCATTACCTCTTCCAGGTCTAACATCATTTGTAATAAACTGATCTCTAAGCAACAATCCAGGGATATCATCCATCAGCTTTTGCATATTATCCTCGTCCATATCAGTAAAAAATCTACCATTGCGTTCACCACTAAATGTGCCATATTTAAAAGACATGTAGAATTGGCCTCCTTCGGATAAATGCTTAGAATATTTGATAATGGCATTACGCAAATCTTTTTTATCCAAATGCAGCAATGATGAACATGCCCAAATACCGTCAAAAAATCGATTTGGCTCATACTCTTGAAAACTTGAACAGATTGCTGCTTCTCCTGTAAATTCGCTTGCTATCTGACATAATTCCTTGGATCCATCTACCATAACAACCTTATATCCACTCTCTAAAAAAGCTTTACTATCGCGCCCTGCCCCACAACCCAAATCCAAGATGGTACCTTCCGGCTTTAGTTTTAATAAAAAAAGCCTTCGAATTTCAAACATGCTTGCATCCACAGTGTCCTTTACATATTGCTTTGCGTTTTTGTTATAGTATTCTATTGTTTTGTTACATTTCTTCGTTTGCATTGAGTCATTCATTTTTCTTTCTTCCATTCACTTATCACAATTCCTTTACTTATTGATGTGTTAAGTTGTTTCTTTTTAAAATGCATTTTTACTATTTAATTCAAATATTAATAGTTTTTATAATCTAAAACCTCATTTCTTTCATCTTGCTTTTCAACAATTATTTCATTTTGCTCTATGATCTTAGAATTCAATGTAAGCGTATATGTTAATAAGGCTATAGATGACATCAACAATATTATTGATATCACTATCAATAGTATTACAATGTTTTTCATCTTCGGGTTAGTAGATTTTTTTGCTTCCGGCTTCCTTCTCATCTTGGGCTTTGATTTCTGCTTAAGGTTTTGTGACTTTATTTCATCGGTTTTGCAAATTGGCAATATCTTATTGTTAATCACAATGTCTGTTTTATTCTGCTTATCTCGAATTGTTGTTTCCTGAAGCGGTTTCTTTTTAGGATCTAGTTCTTTTGCAAGCACCTTTGTTTGCTTTCTTTTAAATCCTTTTGGAACAATAATCGATGTACTTTTGCCATACATATTAAGATATAAATCTGTAACTTTTTCACCATTAGAATATATATTATATTTATCAACAACACCACTAATACCTTCCAAATCAATTGAACATTCCCTATGCGATGTAATGCTCTTTCCATCGCAAGTTGTTAAGTTATTAAGATAACTTTCAGATCCCTGAATTAAATTGGTCATAATGGGTTTATTAGGGACCAATCCATATTCCTCATCATTTAAAAAATTGTTGTCATTATATGGATTTTTCAGCTGTTCAATCGTTGCGTTTATCATCATTTTTATCAATTCTTTTTCTTTATTTTCAGACATAGCAGACCTCTTATTTCATTTTATTCAATGCAAATGAATAGCCCAAATCATACATACTTTTCATAAAAATCTTCAGGCGTTCTTTTTTTGATGCAAAAGATAAGTCAATTGTTTTCGCAGAATTAATTGATTCCATGATTAATTTGTCTAAAACCTTTTTATAATGTCCTTCTGGATCAATCTCTAATATCTTAATTGCTGTTTCATATGCATCATTTTTTTTTAATTCTTGCCATAAATTATTTTTTGTATAATCGCTAAACGAAATAACAGAACTGCCAAGGATTTTTTCTTTGCTTCCTATATATGCACCTATTCCAAAGGCGTGGGCGGATATTATCGTTAAATATGTATTAAGATTTTGTTGCTTTATTTTATTTAAAGTCTCATTACCAATATACAAATTGTACATATGTTCAAAGTACCCTGCATCCTCATTAAAATTAACAATATTTGTTTTCTTTAAAAATTTATTATTAAAAATTTTGTTAAGCAATTCTTCTTTCATGGCTTGTCTAAATTCTTCATCTGTTGTTTCTATTTCTTTTGTAACTTCTTTTTCTATGTGAATCGATTCACTGTTACCATCTGAATCTATAAGGTCAGAATATCCACTTTTTGTTAGGTCTGATTTTGTTTGTTCGTGATTAGCTATTTGACTTCTATCATTTGATTCTTTTTTGTCATTTAATAGTGTTGGTATATATTCATGGGATTTTTTTCTAGAAAACCTCCTTGGAACTTGCTCGGAATTAATATCACCTTCTGAATCTATATATATACTGCCAAAGTTCCTTATTGAATCTGTGGCCGATTTTACATCATAAACATTTATTTTTTTGCTATTAACTATTATATAATCTTTCCATTTCCATTTTATTTCTCTTCCATCATCTGATTCCAAACTTTCCAAAAAAAGTTTCATATCCCTTGTACTTTTAGTAAGTATAGGCTTTTGTGAATTAAAGCCAAAATCATCATCTTTATAATAGTCCTCATATTTCAATGAAAAATCCAATCCTTTTTTTATGATTTGATAAGATACAAACCCCCATATAAACGCAGGTATTATTGTGAATGAAAGGTCTCCCCATAATAGATACTTGACTACACTAAATAAAATGCAAGTTCCTATTGCATTAACTGCGACAAGAAGCTGTACACCAGATTTTGTAATCCCTTTTCTTTTTATCCATGTAAGTTTTGAAATAATTGGAATCGTGCAGTATGCGACTCCCGTAATCAACATGTTTATTGCAAAGTAAAGAAAAATCTCTCCAGCTTCCATATTTTCAAATTCAAAATAGCTCATTAAATCCCTCCATCCAATTCCACAAAAATATTCTCAATAGAGTCAAGAATTTCCTTCAATTCTTCTATTTCTTCATTATTCAAGGTTACACCCTTACCCATTTTTTCATGGTCCGGAGCCCATGCCCGAATATCAACTTTCGGCTTGGTTCCATTGTAAGATACAATGTT
>JAHKLX010000023.1 GCA_020854835.1 Microcaldota archaeon | reverse complement strand
GTGTAAAAATGGCTGTTAATTTAAAAGGAAGAAGTTTTCTGACGCTGATGGATTTCACACCGGAAGAAATAAGATATATGCTGGATCTGGCTCATGATCTGAAGGCAAAAAAAAGAGCAGGCATCAAAAACGAAGTGCTTAAGGGCAAAAATGTCGTACTTCTTTTTGAGAAAACCTCAACGAGGACAAGATGTTCATTTGAAGTCGCATGTCTTGACGAAGGTGCACATGTTACTTTTTTGGATTCAAAAAGTTCCCAGATGGGAAAGAAAGAATCCCTTGAAGACACTGCAAAAGTGTTGGGCAGATTCTATGACGGCATAGAATACAGAGGGTATAAGCAGTCTGTTGTGGAAGAACTGGCAAAGTATGCGGGAGTTCCTGTATGGAACGGGCTTACAGATGTTGACCACCCCACCCAGATACTGGCGGATATGATGACCATCGAAGAGCATGTATCAAAACCCCTTAACAAAGTCAAAGTTGTTTTCTGCGGTGATATAAGGAACAATATGAGTTATGCCTGGATGTACGGATGTGCAAAAATGGGCATGAGCTATGTGGCATACGGACCTTCGGAACTGGCATCGGAAATTGACAGGGAAGTAGTAGCCAAAGCAGAGGAAGTTGCAGCAATGACAGGGGCATCAATAGAAGTGTCCAGTGATCCCAAATGTCTTGATGGAGCGGATGTGATATATACTGACATATGGGCTTCAATGGGAGAAGAAGCCGAAATACCCGAAAGAGTCAAGCTGCTGACACCTTACAGAGTAACGGAGGAGATGCTGGTATCAACAGGAAATCCGGATGTTATTTTCCTTCACTGTCTGCCTTCTTTCCATGATCTTGAAACCGCAATGGCAAAAGAACAGAAAGAAGCAGGATATGATATAAGGGAAGTGACCGATGAAGTCTTTAGAAGCAGGAATTCAAAGGTTTTCGATGAAGCTGAAAACAGGATGCACACCATTAAAGCTGTTATCGTTGCCACAATAGCATAAAAATTTCATACAAAAAAACGGTATTGCTCTGGACAAAGGAGGTCCGTTATGGAAAAAGGAATACATAATTATTCGGAAATTGGCAAGCTCAACAAAGTCCTGCTGCACAGACTGGGAGAAGAGATAGAAGGTCTTGTGCCGGACAATTTTGAACGACTGCTTTTTGATGATATACCTTACCTGAAAGTGGCCCGCGAGGAACATGACATATTTGCAGGGCTTTTGAGAGAGAATGGTATAGAAGTAGTGTATTATGTTGACGAAACGGCCAAAGCGCTGGCTGATGATGAGATCAGAAAGGATTTCGTAAAGAGATTTCTTGAAGAGAGCGATATATATTCCCAGGCGGCAAAAGAAGTCCTTGAGGACTATCTGATAAACATGTCGCCCAGAGAACTGGTGGGGACCGCCATAGCCGGGATCAAAAAAACCGATATAAATGTGAAAAACGCCAATTCTCTTGCAGATTACATAGCATCCGGATACCCATACTATACAGATCCTATGCCAAACCTTTACTTCACCAGGGATCCCGGAGCGTGCGTGGGCAACGGCCTTAATGTTCATCATATGAGCACCAGAGCCAGAAGAAGAGAGGCGCTGCTTCTGCAGTATATGTTCAAATACAACAAAGACTTTGCTCCCGAGGGAAGCAATCTGTGGTATGACTACGATCACGATTTTTCCATGGAAGGCGGGGATGTGCTGGTTCTCTCAAAGGATATCGTGGCGGTGGGGCTTTCTCAGAGAACGACGGCAAACGGCATAGAGCGTTTTGCGGAAAACATACTGAACAAGTCCAGTTTCCAGAAGATACTGGTTTTCGATATACCCAAGAGCAGAGCCTTCATGCATCTTGATACGGTATTTACAATGGTTGATTATGATAAATTCACCATACATCCGGAGATAGAAGGCCCCCTTCAGATCTATGAGATAACCCTGAACAAAGACGGCAAGGCTCATTTCGAAAGCATACAGGGAGAACTTGAGGATATTTTGAGAGATGAACTCAGACTTCCGGCAGTGGAACTCATAAGGTGCGGAGGAGACGATGCTATGGCTGCCCAGAGGGAGCAATGGAACGACGGATCAAATACACTGGCAATAGCTCCGGGAGTTGTTATCACATATGAAAGAAATTACGTTACCAATGATCTTCTTGAGAAAAAGGGCATAAAAGTAATAACTATGCCAAGTTCAGAGCTTTCAAGAGGCAGAGGAGGCCCAAGATGCATGAGCTGCCCTGTTAACAGAGACGATCTGTAGCGATGATTTGCTGCAGGGATTATCAGAAGAGAAGATCTGCGAAAATGGATTTTGATTTGCTTTTTCAGGAATGTCAGCGATACGATCCAAAAAATAAAGGAGAAGAGCGATCATGAATGAACCAAAAAAAATTGTTATCGCTCTGGGAGGCAATGCTCTTCAGTCCGGCAGAGGTCCGGCGACTGCAGAGGAGCAACTCAGAGTAGTTCGGGAAACATGCGAACATATTGCCGACCTGAGCTGCAGAGGATATGAGATAGCCATAGTGCACGGCAACGGTCCTCAGGTGGGGAGAATACTTCTTTCCTCGGAAACAGCAAAAAATGTTACTCCGGCCATGCCTTTTGATGTGTGCGGAGCCATGTCCCAGGGATATATAGGATATCATTTGCAGCAGAGCCTTAAATATGCTCTTAATATGAGAAACAGGAGCACCCCTGTTGTTACTGTGGCAACACAGATGATAGTCGATGAGAATGATCCCGCTTTCAATGATCCCACAAAACCCATCGGGCCTTTTTACTCAGAGGAAGATGCAAAGAATATCTCGGAAGAAAAAGGCTATGTCATGATAGAGGATGCCGGCAGGGGGTGGAGGCGCGTAGTGGCATCGCCCATGCCCAGAAAGATCGTTGAGATCGATGCTGTAAAGAGACTTTGGGATTCTACAATAGTAATAACCTGCGGCGGAGGCGGTGTGCCTGTGATCGAAAAAAACAATGGTGTTCTTGAAGGTGTGGATGCGGTAATTGATAAAGATTTTGCCGCAGAGCTTCTGGAGAGCAGGTAG
>JAHKLX010000033.1 GCA_020854835.1 Microcaldota archaeon | reverse complement strand
GTAGTAACAGCGTCTGCTAATTTATTAATTCCGATGAGCATTTTTTGTCTGGCTTCATCGCCAAATTTAAGTTGTTTTGCCATATTTTTCCTTTAATTATTGAGTAATTTTTAATATAACTATGTTTAATTATGTCCCCAAATTAGGATTATAAGATCAACTAGACAATTATGCTTTAACGATTGCTAAAATGTCGTCAAATTTAAGAAATTGGTACTCAACATCTTCTAACTTAAAATCATTGCCACCCCATTTTTTATAGATCACAACATCACCTTTTTTAACAGGGCTTTTAATTTCCTTAACTCCCTCTTCCCAAATTGGACCACCACAAGCCAAAACTTTTCCTTGCTGAGGCTTATCTTCATCAGACTCAGGAAGATAAATTCCAGATTTAGTTTTTGTTTCTACTTGGACAGGTTCAACAAGCACATAGCCATTATTAGGCTTAAGTTGAGATATCTTGATTGATTTCATAAATTGTTCCTTTCTAAAAAAATAATTAATGTTAATGTTAAATCAAAACAATAACTAAAAATATAAAATATTGAAAATTATTTCAAATTAAGATTACTAGCAGTTATAGTAACTAACTGCTAAAAAATTGTCAAGACTTTTAGCGGGCAGATTATTAGTTAAAATCCTAATTTAAAAAATTTGTTTCAGCTTCTGTCATTTGCTGAACAACAGCCAGTGAGCGATATATATCGCTTACTAACTTCATTGATAAATCAAGTGATTCTCCATCTATCTTTACTCCATCTAAAACAAGTAAGGATTCTTCTAATAATTCCTCTAGTAACTCGCTAATAAATTCCTGGTTTTGCTTTAACCACAGGGTGTTAATATTTTGATAGTCAAAAAATATTTTATCTAAAGCAATAGAAATTTGCTTAACTCTTCTTGATTGAACAAAAAGATCAAATTTAACTTCTTGATCTAATTCGTCCATTTTAATCAAATCATTCATGTATTGTTGGTCTTGTCTTTGTTTAAACTTCATTTTAGTTTTATCCTACTTAGATTATAGCAAATTAGTAAAGCAATAATTAATTAAACTAAAATCGTCTATGTTCGCAGATCTCTAGGCACTAATGATAAAATATATCAACTTAAATGAAAATAATTAAACTCACGCCCAATAACTATAGGCAAACTATTAAGGAAGCCATTGGTGTTTTTAAAAAGGGTGGACTGGTGATATATCCCACTGAAACGGTTTATGGTGCTGGAGTTGATGCTACCCAACAAAGGGCCGTTGATAAACTACTTCACTACAAATCTCGAAGAGAAGGAAAACCACTATCTATTGCTGTTTGTGATCAAAAAATGGCTGAAAATTATGTAGTCGTCAACAAACAAGCTCAACAGCTGTATCAAAAGTTTTTGCCTGGTCCTTTTACTATTATTTCTCAAAGTAAAGGCAATTTGGCTCGTGGCGTAGCTTCAGAATTTAATACTCTTGGAATTCGTATCCCCAACTATCAACTAATTTTAGATTTAGCAAAAGAATTAAACAGTGCAATAACAGCTACTTCGGCCAATGCTTCTGGAAAAAAGAGGCCATACTCAATACAAGACATTTTAAATAATCTTTCTCAAAAACAAAAAAATCTAATAGAGCTTATTATTGATGCAGGCGAATTACCCAAAAATGATCCCTCATTTGTAATCGACACTACCCTCTCTACTCCCTTAACCATCCGTGATAGTAGTCAACAAAATTTTGACTTCAATAAAAAGTTAAACAAAAAAGCTATAAATTTTATTAGTCAGAGTGATAAGGAGACTCAAGAAATAGCAGGGAAAATACTTTTAAAAAATTGGGGAAAACTCAAAGAAAAAGGTTTGGTTATTGGGTTAAACGGAGAGCTTGGAGCGGGCAAAACTGTTTTCGCCAAAGGCATTGCAAAATTCTTGAAAATTGAAGAAAAGATTACCTCGCCAACATATACTTATTTAAAAGAGTACCAATTTAATCGACACCAAATTAAAGGCAATTTTTTTCACCTTGATTTGTGGAAAATTAATGACCCCCTAGATGCGCAAACCTTTCAGGTAAAAAAACTAATTAAGTCAAAAAATGTACTCGCTATCGAATGGTGGACTCAAACAAAAACCTTACTACCAAAAATTAGTCCAGACTTAATTATTAATATTAAAGTAATCGCTGAAAATAAAAGGCAGTTAACTCTTTTTGAAAAATAATGAAAAAAAATCAACTTCCTTTAATCTTGGCAATTGATACTTCATGTGACGATACTTCTGCTGCGGTCACTCTGGGGAGGATAGTCTTATCCAATATCATTGCTTCGCAAGTCAACCTGCATCAAGCTTATGGTGGAGTTTATCCTACCTTAGCCAAACAAGCCCACCAAAAAAAAATAAAACTTGTCACTGAGCAAGCATTAAAAAAGGCAGGAATAAAAATTGCTGACATAGACGCTTTAGCTGTAACCATTGGCCCAGGACTAGCGCCTGCTTTAGAAGTTGGTATTAAATTTGCTCAAAGTATGGCAGAAAAATACCACAAGCCCCTAATTGCGATCAACCACATCGAAGCACATTTGTTCTCTATTTTAGCCTTAAGAAAAAAAAGAGGCTTACCTATAAAAAAGCTTATATCCTTTAAAATCTCCAAACAAAAATCTCCTCAAAACATTTCTCCAGAACTTTTTAAACAATCATTGAAAACAACTGACACCTCTAGCTCAGCCTTTAGTAACCTCTTCCCAATCTTG
>JAHKLX010000083.1 GCA_020854835.1 Microcaldota archaeon | reverse complement strand
GGGATTACGGTTCATCGAAAAATCCTCCTAAAAGTGATTTTTCGTAACCATCGACCCTCAGGCCTATCAAAAAACCGTAGCCCCAGGGACTACGGTTCTCGTTAGTAGCGGGGAGTGGATTCGAACCACTGACCTCCGGGTTATGAGGGAGGAACCTGGTTTCGGGACCGTTGACCTCCTTACCAGGCGATTCAGCGAGTTAATAGTACTCCGGTTCCGTCGACCATTGCAAACTACGGTTGTTGATCAGCGTTCGTATAGTAAGTCTTTTTGTGGGGGAAGTCAAGCACTTTTTTGCCATTTTTCCGCCTTTTTGGAATGGATTCAGCCCTTAAAACCACCTTTAACCCGCTGCAGGGGGAGTACGTGAGTTGACCGGTTAAACCCGGAATCAACGAGCCCAACGATACAGCGGTTACCAAAATATTGAAAATTTCATATTCATTTTGATCGAAAGACAAGGATTAACACATTCCTTGCCCATCTATTCGCACGCCTGTTTGCCGGGAAGATAGGAGGCTATTTGGACTATTGCAGAAGGATAACAGGACATTTCTTCCAGAGCGAAAGCAAGGCTGGGCGAGACATCACCGGGTATGAGTGGAAAGTGATTGTTGATCCAACCCGGTCAGCGGATGAACCTGGTCTGTTCTACGGTGGGTTATTCCGCATGGTGGATTTGCGATTGGATCGCGACGAAAAATCCACCTGGCCGGATGGGATCGTGTTTGAACACCGGCTGACCGGTCATCGCCTGACCTTTGAAAAAGGAAAACTTCTAGATCTCACGAATAACAAAGTGCTTGTTCGAAAACCAAGAGAAAGAAACAGGAAAGGAAAAACTTTGACAAAATCCAATCTCCATAACTCAGCTATCAGCAGGATGCGCAGGTTCATCCTGTTCCGCATCAAAGATGTAACCGGCGTCTCGGGCACCGGAGTGGTCGCGGAAGGCACCGTCTTTTCGGATGGATTATCGGTCATCCATTGGTTGAGAGAGCCGTATGCCATGGGCGTTTACCAGACTCTCAATGACGTGATTGCCGTCCATGGGCATGAAGGTGGAACACAGCTTCGCTTCATTGATGAAGGCGAAATGACACAGTTACCCCAAGGAGGTTCAGAATGACGACCAAAATTATCACGATCAGTAACCAGAAAGGCGGCGTTGGAAAAACTACCACGGCTGTCAATCTGGCGCACAGCCTGACATTGGAGAACAAACAAGTTTTGTTGATCGACCTTGATCCACAGGGTCAATGCGCAACCAAGTTAGGCATGGATGGCCAGATGGGTGCTTATTATTTCCTGACGACTCAACCGGCTTCCCCCAGCGAAGTCACCTTTGTCAGGCAGTGGATTCGAGAAACGGGCCGTGACGACCTGAAACTCATTCCAGGCAACTCGATGACTTCCTCCGCCCAGATGATCCTCTCAGTACAGGAGCAGCCCATCTCTTATATTCGTGACCTGTTAAAAACTTTCACACGTGACCGGTTCGATCACATCATCTTTGATACCTCGCCATCCGTCGGTGGTTTGCAGGAGCGAGCCATCTGGGCTGCTGACCTGGTGATTGTTCCTACAGCAACCGAATTTGCTTCTCTGGATTCCTTATCCAAAACGATAAGCACGATCCAGACCTTGCGAGATAAGAAGAACTGGCAGGGTGGGTTGTTGGGAATCCTGCCGACCTTTTATGACAACACGCGCGAATCGCGCGACTCTCTGGTGGATTTGCAGGGAACCTTTCAGGATAAAGTCCTTTCTCCCATTCACCGGGCTACGGTCTTGCGGGAGTGCTGGTCTGAAGGCAAGACCATCTTCGAGTATGCCGCCGAGTCGCGGTCTGCGGAAGAATACCAACTATTAGCCGACCTGGTTCTGAAATATTAGAGGCAACGATGGCCAGGCGAGATGCGTTTTCCGGATTACGAGAGGCACCTTCATCGAATGCTGATGAAGAGGACCGCTCCGTAGATATGCCTGCATTCTCTGAAAAACAAGATATCAAACAGCCTTTAGACCTGATCCCGACCGCGCAGCGCAGGAAGAAAAGGAACCGGGATTGGGAGCAGGCTCACCGCGCCGAAACGGTCACTTATCGAGGCGTCCCGCGTGAGTGCCATGAATGGATCGAAGAAATCGCCGAAGGTCTAGCCGTTCCCAGGGATGAAGTTGTTCGCGCCTTTTTGGAGTTCGGTGTGAAGCAGTACCGGTGTGGGCAGCTCGCGCTTCTTGCTTATCCCAAAGCCCAGCGGATGACCCTGTTCCCGGAAGGCGAGAGGAAAACATTGGTGTCTTCTACGCAAAATAAAGAAATCAACGCCTGGCTGAACGACGCTTTCCCGGTAGCGATGAAAAACGAGCGCGGAGCAAAGCGGAAGAAAGGCAAAAAAGACTCGGCTGGTGGCGCACGTTGGGAGATACGCGTAACGTACCGTATACCGGTTTTATTAAAGGAAGAGATCCGCTCGATTGCCAATGAACATACTTTGCCGGTGGGTGAAGTGGTCTGGTTTTTCATTGAACAGGCATTACAGGCATTTCGAAATGGAAGTCTTTCCCTTCAACCGGCTCCAAAGATGATCGGCAAGACTTTATTTCAGAGCCGATGAATCTGCTGGCTTTTTATGGCGGAGAAAAATCGAACTTGCTTTTTGGGAATGAAAAGAACGTCTGCGGCAATGCTGACTTGCCGCAGACAACCTGCTGACAGGCCGCAGACGGTGACGCAGACGCTACCGCTGACGTTGATTGAACAGAAAGGCTTTTGAGGTGTTTCTTTTGCATGGGATGTGGAAAACATCCTTAGGCATGATTGGGCCAGGAAACCGCCCATATTTTGGATATTTCACAAATTGTGATTTTGTTGGTAAGGATGTGTTTATGGATGCAGCGATTGAATTCCTCCCGGAAAAAGCCTGGCAAGCAGCTCTCGCCAACTTGCAAATGGACATGTCGCGGGCCACATTTGAAACCTGGGTCAAACCCGCTTGCCTGGAGGATTTCAATGACGGCACGTTTGTAATCAGCTGCATGAACTCCTATGGTCGGGATTGGCTGGCGGATCGATTAACCTCGACCCTGGAACGATTTCTTTGTGGGGTGATGAACCGGGAAATCAAAGTCCGCTTTATTGTGAAGGACCAGGAATATGACCTGGAAAACTCCAACGATGAAGATGATGAATATTCATCGGAAACTGACTCTGACCCGGTTGAACTGGATATCTTATACCGATCCATTCGGGATTCTCTGCTTGAACCCGGACGGGTGGTTCGTTTGCCGGTCTATTTTCTGCGCTGGCTGCCCTACGTCCAATCCCAAGTTATTTTTGTGGTGATGGCCCTGTGGCAAGAATATTACCTGGCTTCCGGGGGAAAGGCTCAAAAGGGGAATAACAAAGTATCTGTCCGGGCTGAACAGGTCTGCCAATGGGCCGGAATCAGTCGGGCGCAATTCTTCCGTTTATTGCAACCTGGCAGCGCCCTGAATTGGTTTGCCAGAAAAACCGAAACCGACCACGAGGTGGACAGACGTACCGGACGCGCCAAGAAATCATGCAATAAATATGTCCTTTTGGATACCCCTTTGACGCCAGGGGATGCCGAAGATTTGAAATCCTTTTTGCTGGATCACGGGATTCGTGAATCCCCCGCTTCAGCGCTTCAAGCGGCAGTTACCGCGGATCCAAAACAAATCTTGAACTACCCCGTCCGCCTGCCTCCGGACAACTTCGAAATCATGCAGCCTCGTTACCTGACCGTCCAGGAGATTGTCCGCGATCTGGTAGGGCGCCGGCTTACCCCAGAGCTTGCCACGCTGGCCGATCAACTGGCAGACCGTATCTTAGCTCAGGGAGAATTCATCCTGGTCAGTTGGTATTTTCTCAAAAACTGGTTGCCTACCCTGGGATCAGATGCAGCCATGTTGATTCTGGTTTTGCGCAATTTGTGTTACTTCAACGATGAGACCGGAGAGCTGCGGGATGAGGTCTGGATCGAGGGCGGCTACGAGGCAATTGCCCAACGATTGGGAATCAAGAACCCACGCACGGTGGCTACCTGGCTGCCGGCCAAGATTGATCGCGGGAAACGGAAAGATGAGCTGACCGACCGCACCGATCAAGAATTTGCTCGCCGCCAACGCCTCCAGGATTTATTAGGACTGTTTGTAGACCGTACCGACCATCGCGTGAATTCATCGGGAAGTTATGCCTGGAAGTTCAAGGTGCAGCGCGTCGATCCCCTGATTCCTCAACATAAAATAATCTGGCGGGCAGCCTCGTCTCTGCTGGCTGATTGTGAAGATCAGGGCATACTGGATGAGCTTTACTCATGGGTGGACATTGAGCCCAATGGTTGTATTGAGACTGTCAAAAATGGACCAAAAGTTGTTTTGAGACTGTCAAGCTCAACCAATGGTTGTTCTGAGACTCTCGCCGCTATCCTCAATGATTGTTTAGAGACGCTCGACCTGGAAGGCAAAGATTGTTTTGAGACTCTTTTAAAGACTCTTAAACGCTTTAAAGATTCCCAAAAAGAGAAAGATACCTCCTCAACTCAAGATTCGTCGAATTTGTCCGCCGATGATCCTGATTTACAAGCGGTGGCGGCGGTAACCGATTCCAAAGGGAATTGGGACTTAGAAAAATTATTGGCTCGGGCTGACAAGAAAAACCGTCAAATCCTGTTGAATCAAGAAAAAGATGCCCAGGCATTTGTATCCTGGGTGATTCATGGCGCATCCCAGGCGAGCATCCAGAACCCTTATAGCCTGGCGATTGCCAAACTCAAAGAGAATCCCGAAACCAGCGCCGGCGGCGCAAGTGAGCGCTTAGCAGCATATCGACCGCGTCAATTGGCCGGACTGATCGAACAGGAGCTGACGTTCCGCTCTCCGTCCGACCGAAACTGGCGAATGTTATTTGCCCAAGCCAAACGCGACCGGATTCGTCTTCTGGCGGATGCGCTCGGACTGATATTGGATATCCAGGAGGAATCATGGATGAGTAGTTAAGTCGTCGAGGTCAATAACATGCCCAGCAGGGCGGATGATATCCACAGAAATAATCTTTCAAAACACAAAAAGGAGTTTACATTATGGCACAAGGCAATTTCACCTGGCAACGCGGCGACATCACCGGTGATATTTTTTTTGATTATCTGCGACCTGAAAACCAGGACCCGGTTCCTTATTTACGGCTGTACCTGATGATCGACGGCAGCACGGAAGCCAAACCGGTCAAGGGGCTTCGCGTTCTGGTTTATGGCACACTGGCCGAGTTGGTGTATGGGCACGTTCAGAAAGGCAGCCGGATCGGTGTGGAAGGTCATATCCAGATGCGCAGCCGGCCGAATACCACCACGCCGGTTTTTGAGGTGGTCGCCGAGCGAATTGAATTCATCCGCAATATCGACTATGAACGCGGGAAACAGGTCATCGCCGAGTTGAAACAACGGGGTAAACGAAATGGTTTCGCATCCAGCGACCTGGAAGCGGTTAAATTAATTCTAGAAACCGGGGAGTGTGCTCATGATGCAGAATGATCCAGATGAATCTGTTATTCAAGTATCTGAAGAGAAGCTGCAAAAATTTGGATGGATCCTTTTGGGAATTGCAGTCTTGTTCACGATGATCGGCGTGTTTGTCTCACCGCTCGATGACCAGGGAAAACCGGTGCTGCTGCTGCCGGAAGTAAAAGCTGTGGAAGATTACCGGCGCTCTGCCCAGTCCTGGATTGCCGAAATGACTGTTCTGGATGGAGAAATTGCGCATGTGATCGCCTCTGACCAACAGGGTGATTTGTTTACCCAATCCAGATCTGCCCAACAAACCCTGCAGCACGCGGTGGATTTGGCTCAGCGGGTGGACCGCACCGGCGTGCCTCCAATTGGAATGGGAATCCATGAACAGATGCTTTCGACAACGCTTACTTATCTGGAAGCGGCGCGCAGCGCATTGCAATGGGTAAGTGCACCTGAAAAGAAAAATCAGGATACGGCGACCCAAAAATTGGAAGAAGCCCGGAAGATGAAATCGGAATTGGAGGCCAACCAATGGCTGAAATCTCATTAGAGGATTTTCAACGTAACCAATCTGTGCGAATCTCCAGAGACATAATCGGCCAAAGCGAGGAGCACGAGCAGAAAATGCAAACCAACTGGCAAAAAACATGGGAGACCGCTCACCAACACCTGGTTAAGCTGCTTCGTTTCCTGGACCAGGATTATGACGAGGCTTGCGAAAAGTCGAATCATCCTTTGGATAAATTTACAGATGACGATCTCGCTTATTTGGTCCACATCCGGATACGGGCGATACTGGATGGTCAGAAGAAAAAAGATAATCCTGGAGAAATTGCTGAGATTCGAAATCAATTGAAGGAACTGACCCAGAAATACGCTGAGCTTGAACAAGTAAAAGCGAATATATTGGAAACCAATAAAAGAATGCAGGCCGAAAATGTAGGTCTCAGTTCCCATCTATCTGCTCTCCGGCAAGCCCAGAAAGAGGTATCACAACCGACTATTCCGGAAACTAGATCAAGTGCAGAATCTTCTGTTTTGCAAGGCAATTCGATTAGTCTACCGACCTGGATAAAACCCTGGCAGGAATCCAAAGGCTTTGAAAAGAGTTCCATGGCTATTCTGATTATGGGTGACACCGGCAAGGCACTGCGGCCATCCATTACAAAAGTAATGGCAAAACGGCTTTCATTATCCACCGATAATAATAGCTTGGATGAAGCGGTGAGCCGGCTGCTAACGCAGGAAGAAAACTTACACCCAATCCTGATTGAAAGAGTTGAAGGAATACCTGAACAGGGATCCAGTTCAGGAGGCAACAATCCGGATGTGCTTCGTCTGACCGAGGATGGAAAGGTGGTCTATCAATCACTAACTGGAAAGCCTCCTAAGGAGAATGAGTACGAATGGTTGATCCGTCGCCATTCTTCATCGGAGCATACCATTTTAAATATCCAGGTGGCAGAAATCCTCGCAGATGCGGGGTATCTGATTAAGGGGCAGGCTCAAGAGATCCGATTGTCCAATGGGGGTACGTTTATCCCAGATATTACCGCCATAGATCAATCCACCGGAGAGTTGGTATTTGTCGAGGTAGAACGGGATGTACACAAAGACCAGATGGCCAGGAAACAAAAATGGATGAATCTTTATGAGGCTTCCAATGGCAACCTGTATATTTTTTGCGATAACCTCACTGGCCAGAGGGCGATCCAGGGAGAAATCAACCTTGCTTTAGGCGGGTTGATTTACAATTCCTTTTTAACGAACCTGCATGGGTTGAGAAATGGAAAGCGTTCTGAAAAGGATGGCAGTATCTGGTTGTCTATCAGACGAGGAAAATAAAATAGGGGAACGACCTGGCAGGACATTCCTATACGGTTGTTCCCCTAGAGTCTAGTATGATGAAGAAGACCCGGCAGGCCGACTTTGAGTCTAGGTCATAAAGACCGTCCTTAAGCAGGGTCGCCGGGTCTGTAACAAGAGATGCCCGAACAGTTGTGGGGACCAGTGAGTCCGAATTCTGCTAGAACGGGCACATTGATAATACAAAAAGCGAGGGCAGAATGAGTCTGGAAGAACAACGAATAGTTGTAGGAATTGATGTTTCAAAAGCGAGGTTGGATATTGCGGCGAGAGGTGAAGAATGGCCAGTTACTAATGATCTTGATGGAATTGGTAAGTTAATTAGCCGTTTGCAAACTCTCAATCCTGGGTTGACTGTTATAGAATCCACAGGCGGACTAGAAAGACTTGTTGTTGCTGAAATGTGGGCAGCCGGTCTTCCAGTGGCTTTGGTCAACCCCCGCCGAGTACGTGAGTTTGGCAAATCAATTGGCTTGCTGGCAAAGACAGATAGAATAGATGCTCGTCTGCTGTTGCGTTTTGGCGAAGCGGTTAAACCAGACCCCATACGTTTACCCAGTGAAGAAGAGCAAAAGCTTTCTGCCCTGATGACTCGCAGACGGCAAGTGATCGAGATGCTCACCATGGAGAAAAACCATCTTTGCAGTTCACACCCAGCCGCAAAGGAGAGTATCACCAAGATCAAAACTGTACTTCAGCAGGAATTAGATGAGTTAGACCATCAGATCGAGGACTTTATCCATCAATTCCCAAGCTTCAAGAAGAAGGATGAAATATTACGTTCCACGCCAGGGGTTGGAAAAGTAACTGCAGCTATTTTGCTTTCCGACCTGCCAGAATTAGGCACATTAGATCGGAAGAAAATAGCCGCCTTGGTAGGAGTCGCCCCATTCAACAACGACAGTGGCCGTTTTCGGGGCAAACGACGGATCAAAGGAGGTCGCCCATCTGTTAGAACTGTCCTATACATGGCCACATTATCAGCCACAAAGTTTAATCCGGTGATCCGTACCTTTTACGAGCATTTGGTTCTTCAAGGAAAAGCAAAGAAAGTCGCTATTGTTGCTTGCATGCGAAAAATGCTGATCTTTTTGAACTCCATGATAAGAGATATGCAGCCCTGGCGTTCTTCAATTGCTTGACTTTTAAGACAGTTGCTTAAGGGGGAATGAAGTGTTATCGTTAGATGTTAAATCCTTTTTCCTCAAATGGTGTTGATAAAATTAGATCATCGTTTTCTGAACATTCATCTGTAGTTTTATAACCTGCTTTTCTTAATTCATTAATGAAATGAATAAATAAATTATAAATATCAAGCTCAGACAAATAATCAAAATTAATATTGGTGGGTAACGAATGATAATATAAACTATTAAAATTATTGCGATTTTGAATATGAATACCATAATTTTCTGAATGATCCCAATATTCACTTCCAGGTAATGGAATTAAAGAGTGAATTGAGATTTCATTAGGTGTTATTTCCTTCATGAAATTTAAGGATTCTAATTGCTGTTCATAGTTACCCGGTAATCCTAATATCCACCATGTCTTAGTTTTTATTCCAACATTCTTTATCAGATTGAAAGTTTGTCTAATCTGTTCAATGGATATATGCTTTCCGATATTATCTAATATTTCTTGACATCCAGATTCAATTCCAAAACACAATTTTATACACCCTGCTTTCTTCATTAAACGCAATAATTGCTCAGACACAGAGTCGGCTCTAAGTTGAACCACCCACTTAAATTTAATTTCATTTGACAAAATTAAATCACAAAATTCCATTCTTTGTGAATTATTGAAGAAAAATAGATCATCTGCAAAATATATTGTTTTAGCTTGGTATCTCTCAATTAAGTAAGTTATTTCTTCAACTACATTTTTAGGAGAACGAGAGCGACATTTTTTTACACCGACACCCCAATTACAACAAAATTTGCATGAATATGGACAACCACGAGATATAATCATTGAATGATGTGAGTATAACGTTAAGTCATGAAATAAATCTCTATCTATAAATGGGATGATATCTAAATTCATAATTGGGGGATTATTTTCAGTGATTACCACTTCTTTGTTATGCAAGAAAGCCATGCCTGGTACCGCCGCCAACTTTTCTTTGAGACCATTTTGTAACGTCTTCACTAACTTTACTATACTTGTTTCCCCCTCACCAAGTAGAACAACATCAACTCCAGTGTTTAAAACTTCCTCAGGAAATAAAGTCGAATGAATTCCACCTGCAATTATCCAGCCATTGAATTGGCTTCTTAATTTTCCAATCAAGTCTCTCGCGATAGGCCAAGAAGTGGAAAGAAAAGAAAGGCCAATGATAGAAGGTTGAAAATTATGTAGTATTTCCTCGATACTAACTTTTTCAAGGCTAAAATCATAAATGACGACCGAAGCGGAGTGATTGGACAGAATCGTACCAATATATCCTAGACCCAAAGGATATTCTCTATAGATCCTTTTTGACCGAATATCGCCTACATTGACTAATAAGATTCGGCTCTTTGATAGATCATTTATCATAGAAAGCCTTTTCAAAGTCTAAAAATCTAATGAAAGTATTGTGATCCCTACCCGTTAATGCTAGCATTGAGGAAAGGGATCCCATTTTCAAGCACTGCAAAGGATTCATGGACAGCAAGTATCCTGATAACGCACCTCCGACAAAACAATCTCCTGCTCCCAAAGTATTCGTAATGTTTAAACTAATTGGTGGACAGTGGCATATGAGTTCACCTGACATAAATGCGGCTGATCCATTCTCTGCTAATGTTATGAAAAGAATCTGCCTTAGAAATCTTGATAAATATTTACCATTTTGATGCCAATCGTTTTCTGATCCGGCTAAAAACTTTGCTTCTTCCTCGTTCAAAAATAGAAAATCGAGATGAGGTAGTATATCTAGATATAAATTCCGTGCACCATCAACTAGACTAGAATAATGGATCATACTAGATACAATTTTTCCTGAAGCATTTGCCTTAAGGATTAATTCACTTTGTTTACTTGCTTCAAAGGGACATATATGGATAAATTTGTCTTCCTTTAAATCTAATCCCAAACTAAACCTGACAAGTTCGTCAGCAAGGTGAATATTTTCGCAGCTAAAATGTGAAATATTTGAACTTGCGTCGTATGTAGTGATAAATTGAATAGAGGAATCAAATACGCAAATTTCAGTAGTATCCACTTTATTTTTAGATAATACCGATAAAATATCCTCCCAAAGTGATTCTTTCCCAATTGCACTAATTAATTTCACCGATTGACCAAATAGCATTAATCCAAGACAGACACGATATGCTGCACCTCCAACTAATACCTCATGTTCATCCTGAGTAATTTTGTGATCAATTGCCATATTCCCTATACATAGAATTGTGTCTTTTCCCATAAATACATCCTTATTTTCAAAGATCGGTCAGAAAACTTACAACCTTATTTGTATAACTATCTTGATCGACCTCTCCGAAAATAAAAGGTCGTAAATCAAACAAGTTATCTGATCGCAATAAGCAAGGTTGTAGAAAACCGTTAGGAGTTAATCTTTGGGAATAGACTGTTTCCATGCAGGTGGCTCGAACGGAGCAATCATAACAGGATTTATAAACAAATTCTTGTCCTAATAGATGATGTCCCACCTCAATAACTACACCGTTTTTTAATGTAAATTGTAAAGCAGAAAAAGAATTTTCGTCTTCTTCGACAGTAACATCATTACAACCTAGGGATATTACTTTATCAATCAAACAAGCAGTCGAAATAAATGGATAATTAGTATCTGCACCGAAACCAGGAAGAATATTTAATATCGTTAATTTAATGTGATACTCTTTTAGCAAATCTATTAGCATTAATAGATCATTTTCGTTTTCTGGTCCCAGATAGATAAAATTCACTTTGGGTTTATCCATGCCAATATCAATTAATAATTTAATGCTATCTAATGTTGTTTCTAGAAGGTTCGATTTTCCAAATTGATGCTCAAAAAAAATATTGGGACGAACAGTATTTATACTTAGATTTATTCTTTTTAGACCAGCGTTATAAAGATTGGAAATTTCCTTTTGAGTTAGTAATGTTCCGTTTGAGATCATCGATAAATCGATTGTGGGTATCCGTTTAAGGTGACGAACAATTTCTTCTAAATCATTACGAACAGTTGGTTCTCCTCCAACTAGTTTTATTTTCTTAAAACCAAATTCCGTCAAAAATCGAACTGCTTTTTCAATTTGGGCCGGTGATAGTTCCTCTGAAGAATGTGTATTGACTCCTCCTTCATTATGGCACCACTTACACTTGAGGTTGCATTTATCGGTAACCCGAATTCGAAGGTATTTACATTTTTTTCTCAAGTTTCTCCCCCCTTTCAATATTTAGAATCTGTTTGATAATAACTTCAATATCATGCACTACTTCCACTTGTGGTCTCATACCATTAACAACAAACCATTTCTTAATTTTAGTTAATGGATAAGGACACCAAGTGGCATTCAACAAACGATTGTAATTATGCTCCATAGCGCCGATCTTATCAACTTCCTCATCTGTCCAATTCCCTTGAGATCTAGATGATATTCGACTTAA
Organism: Microcaldota archaeon; assembly: GCA_020854835.1. GTDB lineage: Archaea > Micrarchaeota > Micrarchaeia > Anstonellales > JAGGVH01 > JAGGVH01. The sequence goes on along the minus strand of JAHKLX010000083.1, from coordinate 8,269 downwards.
GGCCATAATAGGGTCGATTTTTAAGTATATTACATAATCGGGAACAAATTGTGATTCAAGAAAAGAGATAATAAATTGGGTCCCTAGCTTTTCTTCTTCAATGTTTGTATGTGCAATAAACGCTGTTACTGCGCATCTATCATAAATGACAACATCTAAAGATGAAATTTCCCCAATATCACAGTAATTTAACCTCGCCTGAATATTATATAAGATTGCTTGAATAGGTCGAAACCTAATAAGCCATCTTCTCAAAAATGATCCTTGTGATTCGGATTTGTATAAATATGTAATTGTTTTTCCAATCAGATCTTTACGAGAGGAGCTATATTTAAAAATACCTACCTTAAAACCATACTCTTCTATCTTTTTGCTTATGAAAGATATACTAGTAGATTTTCCTGAACCATCTAACCCCTCGAAAGCTATTAATACCGGTGTGCGAAAATCATAAAATCTCATCTTGAGTGTTTATTTTCTCCCTTTGTCCCAATACGTTTTTACTTCGTCAATCCCAGCTATTATCGTTGGGGGCTCATTTAACTCCTTATCCAATTTCTCTAGAAGAGATAATCCAACATCCAATCCTTCTCGAATTGAATTTGTTATCATCTTCCGAATGATTGACGCATTAACTTGATTTTCCCCTACACCATTAATCGAATTCGATAAATGCTCAAGCCTTTTGGTGTTCATGTGAATCCTATCAACAATTCGATAAAAATATAGACTAAGGCGAAGAGCCTCGGAGTCCCAAAGAATTTCCACTTTCTCTCCATTTGTGACCGCGGCCCAAGCCGTAGTAGAGAGATGGCATCCTGGGACAGTTGTCCCCTTTTCATCTGCAGAAATGACGGCTAGAGTGTTCATCATTTGTCGCAGGTTGTATATTGATTCATCTTTTAGTGCCTGGAAAAGTACTCTTTTTTGGCTACTTTTGTTTCTCTTCTGAACTAATCTGTCTAACATTAGGCCAAATGGAATACCTAAAAATAAGGCTATTAAACTTGCCGAAAGGTTGGCTAGAAAATTTATCAAGAAATCACTCATTAGATTTGTTGTATCCTTTAGGACTTCATAGCTATTTAAGAGGATGTATATCCCAATAAAAATGCTCTAATAGCCCATTTTCTTGTTGAATAAAACTGAGCGAGACAATACATCCAGAATCCGATAGATCAAGCCATTCAATGGCCTTTTTAATCTGGGGTAAATCGAGCCATAATCGTTGAAGAATACTCAAAGGAATAATTGGGTATTTCATATAGTCCAACAACAGAGATTTTTCTTTCTTTAGTTTTTCAATCCCCCATCGATCCAATTTAATCTGTTTGTGACTTAAATAGGTTTTTTCTTCAACTAAATATTCGCGTTTTAAAATGTTTTCATATAATTCTATTGCATAAGACGGAACAGTAATTCTCTCATGTAGTATCCCAAATCGATTAAGATCAGTGGCAGTGAATCCTGGCCCAGATATTTCAAAAACGATACTTAATGGGTTATAAGGATTTATTTCCATATTTATATTGTAGAAATTTTTAAATATTTTTCCGGCTGTTTGAATTGCAATTATTGTATCTGGACCTTGAGCCATTAAATTTCTGACTTCAAAATGAATTTTATTAATTGGCACCTCTTGTTTTGAAGGATATCCCAATCGCCTTCCCATTCGTTCACTCCGCAATAATACTTTTTCAAGGTTATGTTTTCTAATAAAACCTTGAAGTGTTTGGTTAACATTCTCGTTAATTTCAAATATTATCATTCCGTCAGTTGTAGGTAACCTTGCAGCACATAGAGAAATTGCAGAACGGAATTTCGGGTAACTTTTTAATGCTAGTAATATTAAATATGCTTGAGATTTCTCCTCAACGATTGATTTGGAAATAATCCCGCCTGGAAATAATAATTGATGAGAGCACGAGTTATGAGCCATTTGATTCACAGACACCCTCTATTGCCTTTTTATTCTAATTCTTTAGAAAGGAAATCTCGTTTCGTTCTTAATTGATCAATAGTTGATTTTCCTGCTCCGATTTGTATAAACAAATCAAGTGCGTGGTTTATTGCATTAATTGCCAGCTGTATTGAATTCATTTCTTCGTAGACTTTTGATAACCTCTCATATGTATATGCTTCACTCGAAAATCGCTCCAGATTGTGGTCGATATTAATACATTCTAAAAGGATTCTTTCCGCTTTTATTAAGTCATGGTCCTCATGAGCCAAGACAGCCAACCGGTATGTAGCAATTGCAACACGTTCCATGTCAAGTACTTTTTTAGCGCGATCCAATTCTTTTAAAATTAGGGATTTTGCCAATTCAAATTCTCGTAATCTGGTTAAAGCCACGATATAACTTCCTTCCACAGCTGAAACACAATCCTCATCCTCTTTCTCATCTAGCAATGACAAAGCTTGTTGAAATGTGCCTTTGGAATCAATTAACAGATCGTTCTCTCTTTCAAATAGACCAATATTCCGTAAAGCCAAGGCATGTAATTTCTTATTGCCATTTTTTTGGGATAGTTCTAACCCTCGCCTAGAATGGTTTAACAATTCGTTCCAATTCTTAAGATGGTAATATATCCAACCTATGTGCTCAATTTCCAAGCTAGCAATAATATCTCCATCCACATTTTCTTCTGCGATATTCAAAGCATTTAGACAGTAATTTAATAACTCGGACCAATGGCCGTGTTTAAATAAGAAATTTCCTATGCTAATAAGCAGAGTAGATCCCGGTTTCCATCGTTCACATGAAAAACACCAATCAATAATAAAAAGGATGTTTTTGTATTCTCGGTTAATTCTTGAATAATCTGATTTATATAATTGTAAAAATTTACACCAGTAATTAATAACAAGATCTAACTTAGACGACAATTCTAACTTTTCTACCTTCTTCAATATGAATCTTGTTGATAAATCATTGGTTGAATATCTACCTGGCAATATATCTGTAATTAGCGAGAGCCGGCGCAATAACGAAATACTGTTATTTATTTTTTGTGAATTTAAATTGGTAAGAGTCTTTAGTGTGGGGACAGAAACTCCAAGTGTTGAACTAAAGAATGGAACCAAAGATAAAATTAATTTGTCTGAATAACCTAACTCGGAATAAGATCGACCAAAACAAAACTCAAGTAGTTCTTCGTCCCTACCGGTTTGGTTTGAGAGTAATTCTTCAGCTAATTCCTTAGGCTCAATGCAAAACATTTTTACTTGCCCCACAAACCATTCTAAGGCTAGTGGTGACCCATCAGTTGCATTCCAAATCAATTCAACAACCTGCTCATCTGCTCGCAAGAGAGATTGAATATTCTGTTCTCCCGCTACCGAAAACAATAATTGTTTAACCTCATCCAATGAAAGTCCAATTAATCTTACAATTCTTCCTCCTTCAAGAGTATCATGACGGGTTGTAATGATAACTTTACTCGGTTCAGGTACGTCAGCTTCGAGAAAACGGCAAAATTCTATTTGGTCTTCAAGAGCTTCGAAATTGTCAATAATTAAAAGGCATCTGTTTTGATGTAATATATCAATCGCCGCGTTACGACGCTCTGACTCTGTTTGACGAGATAAATTAACCCCAACCCCTTCTCCCACTAAATGAAAAAGTTGATCAAGAGATCCAATTTCTTGTTGTTTATCCCTTCGGCTAACTCCTTTCATGACCTCAGTTCTAGCATCAGCCCAGATAAATGCATCAAAATCATTACCTTCTCTAAAGCGATGGGCAACTTCTATGGCTAGTGTGGTTTTACCTATTCCACCGGGTCCTATAATAATCACAAGCCATTGTCGATGATTAGAACTAAGCGCTTCAGTAATTCGCTCTATTTCATCCAGTCTACCAACAAAATTTATAGGTCGACGTAATAATTTCGTTCTATTAGATAAAGTTTTATGTTGTTTCGTTTTTGCTTCAGTTTCATAATTCTGTAAGACATGAGTGAGCATTTCTAAAGCGCTTCTATGAATTCTGTCGTAATGTGGCAAACTTAGCCCAAGTTCCTTTGCAGTTTCTGACCTTCCTAGGCCATCAATATAACGAAGCTTTAAAGAAGAATAATATCTCCATTCAATTTCTGAATGGGGTTTTTCTCCTTTTGGTTTTAATTCATCAATTGCCCTATTTATGACTTCGATTAGAATTAACCCGTTATTGAATGGAGTATTTTCTAGTTTTTTATCTAGTGCTTCCTTCTTGACTAACTGAATATCAGCCAATATCGATTTGCCTAGATTAATTGGAGAATTTATTTCTCTTAAGCAATGAGACACTTCCCTGGTCGAAAGCGTGTCAATGCCGGTTCCTATTATTTCATCAATGCCATCAATGTTTTCCATGGATGCTGTTTGTAATTGCAATTCTAAGGAAAGCTGTTCTTTTTCGTCTTCTAATTGATAAATTTCCATCCTAAGAGTTTCAATCTCTGTTGTATGCTCTCCTATAGAACCTTTTGATCGATTTAGGAGCTTTGAAAGAGCATCTTTTTTTGCTTCGATCAATTTATCGAGGTGTATTATTTTTTTGTCCATTTTATTGACCTTTTAATATCGATTTCTGAGCGAAGATTGAGCTAGAATTGGAAGTTTAACCTCTAAAACAATTCAACATAATCCACATTCCGCGCCCCTCCATTCTACGCTCGTTTTCGGCAATTATTTAGGAATAGGTCATAGATCAAAAAAGGGCTTTTCTGACCATAATTATAGGTTTGCAAGGTTCATTATGTCGTACAAAAAGCAAACATTGCTGTGTCCGTAGCTGCTTCGATACTTGTAAACAAAGATTATGTTTAAGTGGTTGGCAAGGAAGGCACGAAGACCTGGTTATTTCGTTACATTCAGTGCTGTCATCCCTGCAAAACCCGACTCAAAATCCCAAATTGGCAAAATTATTCCAATTGCCATCAAAGGGTGCGGAATGTGGGATATAAGAAAATTTACGGGATTTAGAATCCCGTATTTTTATTAATCAGGAAATTGTGATTATCTCCACCACCTCAGTCCCACTTCCAATGTTATAACTGACCAAATCCCCTACTTTTTTTCCCATCAAAGCAGCACCAAGGGGGCTCTTATAGGAAATTTTTCCTTCAGAAGGGTTGGTTTCAGTTTCACTTAGAATTCTATAAGTTTCAACATTTCCATCAGAGAATTCAATCTCTACTTTGGAGCCGAGGGAGATAATGTCAGTATTTTGAGGAGCAGATACAACTTCAGCATGGGAACGTTTTTCTTTTAACTCAGTAATTTGAAGCATCAATGTTCTCTCTTCTGCCTCAACTCTATACAAGGTAGGGTTATCATGCCACGAATCACCTGCATGGACTGCTTCTTCACCCTTGTATAAACGAAGATCCTTTAATTGTTGTTCAAGATCATCAATTTTTTTCTTGAGGAGTTCAAATCCTTCTTCTGTCATAAGCTCTTTGGATGCCATAGTAACCTCCTTACTGTGATTTGTTTAATCAAATTGTAAGTATTCTTGCTTTTTTATTCAATATCAAAACAATCAAAAAATAATCAAGACAAAATCATATGGTTTTACTTTTTTTGACTTTTTTCTAGTGACCTGACACTTTAACAACAAAATAGTTGATCGGCATCGGATCCCGATAAAATGAGTTTTGCCAAACCAATTTTTATCAAGGAAAAGCCGAAATGCCGATCAACACGCTCTATCATACCTGGTTTCAACGTATCCGGGACCTGCGTCCTTTCCAACGGATTACCCAGCTTCGCAATTTCGTCTGGCTGCTGGTGGGGATCCACCAAAGCCGCTCGGTCTGTTTGAGCCGGATCGCTGGCAAGATTCCAGGAACCGCCAAGCTGACCAGTCTCACCCGTCGCCTGAGTCGTTTTCTGGATAATGCAGCCTTGAATGTGCGTGATTGGTACGCCCCCATTGCCCGCCAGTGGATCGAGTCCCAAGCGGCTTGCGGACAACAAGTTCACTTGATCGTGGACGGAACCAAAGTTGGGTTTACCTATCAGCTTTTGATGGTGTCGCTTGCCTACCGCCACCGCGCCATCCCGATTGCCTGGACCTGGGTGCGCCATATCAAAGGCCACAGCACCTCTCACCTGCAACTGTCTTTGCTGAGCTACGTCCACAGCTTGTTGCCGCGCGGAATTGCAGTGTTGTTGGTGGGGGATTGCGAATTTGGGTCGATTGAAGTACTGAAACAGTTGGACAAATGGCGTTGGGACTACGTGTTGCGCCAAAAATCGAGCACCCATACCTGTCTGGCGCACGAAACGGAGTGGCAAGACTTTGGCAAACGTATAGACAAACCGGGACAAAGCCGCTGGTTGGGAAAAGGCTACCTGACGGAAAGCCAAATTTACCCGGTTAACTTGCTGATCCACTGGCAAATTGGTGGAGTCGAACCGTGGTGTTTGGCGGCCAATCTGCCCGATCGGCGGATGGCGTTGCAAGCATACCGTCGCAGGATGTGGACGGAAGAAATGTTTGGCGATATGAAACGACATGGATTTGATCTGGAGAGCACAATGCTGCGTCATGCTCGGCGTTTGTCGCGTTTGACCCTCGCAGTGGTATTTTTGTACGTTTGGTGTATGGCGGTTGGTACGCGAACGATCCGTTCCGGTCTTCGGCATTTGGTGGATCGCATAGATCGACGTGATCTGAGTGTGTTTCAGATCGGCTTGCGATATATAGAACGTCAATTGATTAATGCTCATTCGTTTCTTATTCCGCTTTTTTATGAGCTATGAAACTAAAGTGTCAGGTGGCTAGACTTTTTTTCTTTTTTTCGATTTACCCCGTTAGGCCTGTGGGTTCAAAAATATTCGACTTATTTGTAGCTTAATTACTGGACACTGGCGAAAAAAGGACGGACTAAACATGGGACACCTCCTGAGTAGAATAGCCGAAAGGCTAACTACCTGTTCCAACAGGAGGATATCCCATGCTCACTCGTATTGTACACAACTCGTCCCAAGTCTGCACCTTTCTCGACGATTAGAACCTGGAATTATCCAAGCCACAGCGTAAACATATGTTCAACTTGATGGACAGCCTACTGGTGTGCAAGGATACCAAAAAGCCGGCCGCCCTCCAACGACAATTTGTGAGCGGTCGCTGGTCGTGTAAAGTGCTCAATTTATTTCTCAAAAACCTGCTCGGGTTAGCCGATTTTCGGGTACAGACCTACCAGGCGGTGGACAAGTATATGGTCACAGTTCTCCTGACCTGGGCCTACGTCGAACAACGTTTCAACCAGGAGCGTTCGCCTCAGATCAAGACGTACGGCGATCTCATCCGGCGACATCGGGACAAACACGCGGTCGATTGTCTCACCGGCACGTTAGAGATGATGTAAGAGACGAACGACATCCAATAGGTTTTGCAGCGTTTCTTGCGCATGGATGTTCCCACAGCTTAGTCCCATTAGCCGGATCGCGCACCAATAGCTGGGCTTACGCTCAGTGTATTTCGTGCGCCTCCGATGGCCTTTCCTGGACTCTCTCTTTCGTTGTAAATGTTCAATTTCGCCATTGTCCAGTTAAATATCTATTGTTGGATCGATTTTATACTCATTATGTTATAGTAATTATTTGATTTGCTTATTAACCGGCCTAAACTTACACCCATAGGTTGCCGGCTTCCCCAACATTGTCCAGGAAAGCCTTTCAACCATGTTCCACCAGATACCTGGGACTTCATACCACTCCGCGCCGGCAACCCCTTTGGGAATATCTGGGTCTGGGGCGGTTCCGCGAGCAATAAACCCATCGGGATGAATTCCAACCTCGGTGTAAACCGCGGAATAGATGGGGCCAAGAGCAGCTAGAGATAGAATCATTCCCCATCCACACTGGGATGGTTTGACCGTTTTGGCAGCATCGATCCGATCGCCCATAAACTCAAAATAGGTCATTCCTTTTGGAGCCTGCGGAACATCCATGGGCTGATTACCTTTATAGGCCACAAAAAGGATACTGGAACAAATCGCCAGGATAACTGTTCCTTTGATTACAACCCCAATAAAATTAAGCAGCATTCCGATTACTTTCATTATTATCCTCATTTTCAGGATCCACATGGTATTGGTCTTCCACTTGATCCCCTTCTCGCAATATCCGATTAAAACGAATTTCTTCCCGATACATTCGATCTAAAGCCACCTCAATCACATCACTTTCGCTGCGCCCCATGATTGTCGCCATGGATCTTAATTGGTGAACACCTTCATAGCTTAATCTGAAAGACCGGACCGGTTTATTC
>JAHKLX010000038.1 GCA_020854835.1 Microcaldota archaeon | reverse complement strand
CCATTCATAATCCCCGTTTTCAAGTTCCACTTCATAGTTTTTTTGTGTCGAATTTGTTGTGTTTATTTCATAAACTGTTCCATTCACATTTAATGTGCATGTTAAATTTTCAGCGATATTATCTGTCGCGTTGAAAGAAAATTCAACTAACCTATCTGAAAGACTACTTTGGTTGGGAGGATTGACAAGTGCAATTTCAGGCAAAACAGTATCTATTGTAAAAAATACAGAATCAGAGTTTATTCCTTCAGGGTGTGTCATATACATCTCAAGATAATGAGCCCCTTCAGATAAAAATTCCAAAGTTTTATTTTCACAGTTTTCAATAGTTTGGTTTGCCTGCCCATCAAGAGAATAAGAGCAATTTCCTTCGCCAGTTATAGTAAAATTAAGATTAACTGAAGAAACATTGTATGTTTTATTTTCAGGACTATTAATTGTTATTGAAGGATAATGGATGTTCAATGTTCTCAATTCAGAAATATCAACTATTCCTAATTCTTGTTCCCAACATCTAACATTCCACATATATGATCCCAGATCTAATGTTTTTTCCATCTTCATTTGCGTTGCATTCGTTACAATTGCGGAACTAACAATTAAATTATTAATAAAAAGATCACAAATACTTGTTGTTGAATTTCTATTGTAGACTGTAAAATTAAATTCTAGGCTATTGTTTACTGTGGTTGTTTCATTTTCAGGATTGCCCAAAACAATATTTGGACTAAATTCGGGAGGGACTATTCCATATGGGGACTCAACACTATTCCCCACACCACTGCAATTAAACTGTACTTTGATGTGGCCGTTTCCACCCCATTCGGTGCCCCAACTATTTTTAATTATCCAATAACTTGTTTCCAATATCCCAGTATCTTTATATCCAACAAGTACAACACCATGGTTTAATTGTTCCCAATATGATTGATTCACACAACCAAAAATTCCATCAGAGGAATATGAATGCCAACCCTCTGCATTAACTGCTATTGACAGGGGACCATAATCAATAAGCAACTGTTTCAATTCTTCATTGCTAACATTAATCTCTGTGGGGTTTTCCCAGGAACTGCGTGTGAGGTATCCATCTAGTGTCCAAAGTCTATCTGTATAATCTAAACACCTATCGGAACATAAAATGGGTGTTTCTGTACAATTTTCATCTGCATTACACCCATTACTATCAACAGCCAGGTAAGGAAAACATTGTTCATCAACAACTCCCTCAGATATAATATAATCATAAGCCTGATCCATCATACCTCCATGGCATCCTCCATTTCCTTCATCACAAGAAACTTGATGCTGTTCTGAAAGATCTGGATTGAGCCGGGATTCGTTTTGTTCTATATTATATTTTGCTTCCATTGCTCCTAAAGCTGAAAAGGCCCAGCAGGATCCACAATAACCCTGGTTTTTAGCGGGTGTTGACCAACCCAAAGCATCATCGAAATAAACGTAATTTGATGAACTATAAATCGTTGAATTAGGGGGACTCCTCCAATCCCATTCTGGAAAGTCACTTGCATTATACAAACTTTCTCCTCCTAACAATGGTGCGAGTTTTAAACTAGATCCTTGCACCGAATTCAAAAAAATCTGTTTTTGTTCAAGTTCTTCATGTGCAAGGTCTCCACCCAACATATCCTCCAAACCCATCAATACAGTCGTTGGGCTTCCCTCTTTATTTCTATTATCAGGCTCTACACAAATCGAATATTCCATGCCATTTAATGATATTGTTTTTGTAATATTTCCATTTTGTTCACAATATGAATATTCTTGTCCACATTTTCCTTTCAAAAAATCCCACCCTTCACATTGTGTTCCGTCAGGTAGGATACATAGTCCATAAGAATCTGTGTTTCTATCACTAGTAATAATATATTCATATCCTCCAAACCGATTTTTTAATTCTTCACAGTAAACTGCTGATGGGTTTGCTAGTGCCAACACGGGTCTAATCAAAACAAAAATCATTATTACAACTAAAAGTACATCTTTTTTCATAGGTTTTGGTTATTATGTTTGATTTTAAAAACTTTTAGGCAACATCCCAAACCAACTATTTTAAGAGTATCTTCTTCCAGTTGTTCTTGTGGGTTTAGAATATTGGCGATTTCCGGATGAAAAATTCTTTTTTTGATATCCTTTTTTATTGTCATATTCTTTTTTGGGATGTTTGGAATCCATTTTCAGATAAGGTCTTGGCATTTTTTCAATATCAAATTCATGAAACATGCTAAAAACTCCCGAGAAGTTTTCTACATCTCTTTCACCCACAATATTGATTACCAAACCCTCTTTCCCTGCTCTGGCAGTTCTTCCAATTCTATGTATATAATCATTAGGCTGTGAAGGTATGTCATAATTGTATATGTGCGTAACTCCTTCAATATGCAATCCTCTTGCAGCAACATCAGTACAAACCAAAACATCAAATTTTCCTTTGTGGAACAATTCAATTGTTTTGAGTCTTTTCGGTTGATTTAATCCTCCGTGAATTTCAACAGCTTTAATCCCGTTTGCTTTGAGAAACCTAACAATATTTTCTGTGTTATTTCTAGTGTTGCAAAAAATCATGACTAAAAATGGATCCTCTTCTTTTAACAAATGAAGTAAAAGGTCTTTTTTTAGTTTGTTTGGAACTTCATAATATTTTTGTTTAAGCTTTGTTGGATCAACCATTTCTATACCTTGAACAGTAACTGGATTTTTCATATATTTTCTAGCAATTTTTTTGGCAGGTTCATACATCGTTGCTGAAAACAACATCATTTGTTTTTCTTTTGGACATGATCTTATGATTTTTTCAACATCTTCAATAAAACCCATCTCAACCATTCTGTCAGCTTCATCCAAAACAAATATTTTAACTTTTGATGTATCTATTGTGCCCCTGTTTACGTGATCCAAAAACCTTCCAGGTGTTGCAATAACAACATCTGTTTTTCTAAGATTTTTAATCTGGGGTTCGATTGAAACACCACCATAAATAGCAATCATATCCAGTTTGGTGCTTTTAGCAAAACTTACCATATCATCCTTAACTTGTTCTGCAAGCTCTCTAGTTGGAGTTAAAACAACTGCCTGTATTCCTTCACCGGGTTTGCATTTTTCAACAATACCCGTACCAAATGCAAGTGTTTTTCCACTTCCCGTGGCAGATTCGCCTATAATATCCTTTCCCTCTAAAATTGGAGGTATGGCTTCTTTTTGAATCTTTGTGGGTTCTGTAAAACCCAATTTTTTTATCGATTCCATTAATTGTTTACTTAATTTTAAATTTTCAAATTTCATGTTATTACCTCTGTGTTATATGATTAATAGAAAAAGCGAAAAGTTTGTTACTAATGCTCTCTCACTCATATACTCAATAATATTCTTTTGTTTGTAATGTTTTATAAATGTTGTTGTTGGTTTGCACAAGTGATTAAATGTCTATTTTCAAATAAAATCTGGTGTTTTTACAACTAGAGTTTCGTATTCTCCACCTTCTCCGTTAATATTAATTTTAAATTTTTTAAACTTTTCAATATCCTCTTTTATTATTTCTTTATCCACCCATGGTTTGAGATCGGACAAATCTGAATGTACAATCTTAAACCTGATCCCTTCATGAAACAACAGTTTCATTTCTTCTTCTTGGTCTAGATACCACAGGGGAGAATACATCTTCAATCCGATATGCTCGCAGATATCCTCAATTCTATTCCTTTGGTAAGTTGATGCTACAGCACCAGAAACCACTCCTTCAATACCATATCTTTTTTTTGCTTTGCATATTGCGCTTTCGAGTTCTATAAGTTCCTTTTCTTTTTCTCCTTTTGTTTTTTCAAGAATTAAGGGTATTCCTAGTTTTTTTGATAAATTTGGAACTTCCGAAATTTTAGGAGTATGGAACATAAAAGAATCTTTGTTCTGGCTTTGGATGGTTATCAAACAAGAGGGGATATATCCTCTTTTTTTCATCATCCTCAAAGCCAAAAAACTATCTTTTCCTCCAGAAAATAAAACTCCCAATTTTGAATTTGAATGTTTATTTTTATTTTGAATACCCATCAAATAATTAGTTCGTGTAGTATATTTTTTCTTCTTACGTATTTTATCAATAAGTTTGTTTATACCGCTGCCATATTGTGCAGCAATTCTTTCAGGATTAACTTCATTTTCAATAACTTTTTCATTTTTAAGATAATTCAAAAGTTTTTTTATCATACTTTTTTTTCCCATTTGAATTTTTCTCTCCCCTGGCGAATTAAGAACTTTGTCAATCAAAGAAATATCTAGATATGGGACTCTTGTTTCAATTGCATTGGCCATTGCAACGACATCATCCCTATACAAATCACGTTCATAAATGCTTCTCAAACTGCTTAAAAGTTCACGATTTATATTATGGCCATATTGATTAGTTTTTAGATGTTTTTCATACCCTGCAAATAAATCATCTCCACCTGCCCCTGTCAAAATCATTTTATGTTTGTCTTTGGAAGCAGAAAAACAAGCAGTATAAATTGGAATTCCAACCCCTATTTTCATAGGGTCGCAAGATTCGCATATATAAACCACTTTTTCAATCAAATCTTCAGATTTATCCTCGTTAATCATATGTGTTTTTATGTTTATACCCAGCTTATCTCCAATTTCATTAGCTTTTAATATATCTTTACTGTTTTCAACACCGCCGACATAACCATACACTTTTTTTCCCAACTCTTTTAAAGCAATTGCAATAATTGTTGAGTCCATTCCTCCTGAAAAAAGAATTGCAACTTTATCAAAGCCTTCAGTTCTTTTTGCAACAGTTTGTTTAATTGATTCAAAAAGCTCCTCATCAGTTAAATCTTTTTCTTTCCCAAGGGGGTTCCATTCTGTGTGGTGGTCAACAATCCTATCCTTTTCAACATCATATTCGATAATATGTCTTGGGTGTAATTCAATTGGTTTTCCATAACCATACAAAACTTTTCCTTCTGATGCAAAAACAATTCCTTTTTTACATATATACCACAAGGGTTTTGTTCCTAGTGTGTCTCTAACTAAAAATACTTTTCCATTGATATAATATGCAAAAGCAAATTCTCCATCAAGTTCTTTTTTAACTTTCTCAATAAAATTTTTTTCTTTGAATTTCAGGTCCAATAACTCTAACAAAGTTTCAGCATCATTATTTGTGTTAAAACCGAACTTTTTATTTATTTTTTTCCAGTTATAAATTTCACAATTCGCAACTAGAATACCCTGTTTTTTAAGTGGTTGGGGGGTATTGCCAACCATGCTATGAAGAAAATGCATTAGTTTTCCTTTTGGCAAATCAATTTGTTTAAAATCATCCTTGCCCCTATGTGAAAGTAAATTTTTTTCAATAGAATATTCATTATTAAATTGTCCAAAAATTCCGCACATAAAACTCACTCATATCTCTTTGAGATCTTCATAAAGTTCAATCAAATTATTAACTTCATGAAACGTGTCCATCAAATATTCAGGATAGTCGTCCCATGTCCAGGGCCTACCCCATGTAACAATACCCGATTTTATTCCTGTTTTTTTTGCAGCATCTACATCTTCAACATCATCACCAATATAGATGCAGGGCTTTCCAACGTCAGTTATTATCATTTCAATCAAAGATTTTTTATCATATATTAAGTTTTGAGTATTTCCATAAATTCCTTCAAACAAATGACTTATACCCATCAGTTCTAAAGTTGTTTCAACAGTTCTTTTCCACATATTGGATACGATAAATAGCTTATACCCTCCTGCAGACCACTTATTCAAATATTTCAAAACTTCAGGATAGAAAATTTCTTCTCCCTCCAAATTAACCATGTGCATGTAATAAACGTTCAACAAATGAGTTAATTCAATAGTAAGTAATTCCTCGTCCATTATTCCTGAGAATTTTTTAAGGGACTCTTTATGATTTTCATCAGAACTTATTGATTCTCCTCGCAAAACTGTGGCTCGGTCCAAAATATTTTTTCTAATCAGTGTACCATTCCAATCAATTATAATAATTTTATTCATAATATCAACTTGTTTATTGAATAAGCATATTTTTTATTCTTTGTGTAGGTAATAAATACGTATGCCGGTGTGGCGGAACGGTAACGCGCTGGTCTCGAATGAGCTTCTTTACAAAACCAAAGTTCATTTTAAACTTCTGAGATAACCAGTGCCTTTCGGGGCTTGCAGGTTCAAATCCTGCCGCCGGCGTCAAAACTAATCTTTTGATAATAACTGCAATATCCCAACAGTGAAAATTACAAATGCCGCCACACTTATCGCTACTTTAATCAAGTGATCCATATTCCCTAAAATTAAAAAAATAAGTGTGCTCACAAGCATTGCAATTATCAAACTAAGTGCGAGAGATACGTAATCAATTCCTTTTTTTAGTGGTTTTTCAATATTGAAAGGAACATCTGTCATTGGTTTTTCAGATGTTTTAACATCCTTAAAACCTATTTTTGGTTTATATGTGGGGGGTATTGTTTTAGATACTAAAATTGGTTTTTTATAATTATCAATAAGTTCTTTGTTTACCGCTTTTTTTACAACTTTCTTTTTTACAACTTTGGTTTTTTTCTTAACATTACTTTTCTTCAATGTTTTTTTCTTTTCAGTTTTTTTACTTTTAGATTTGGTTTTACTAGTTACCATCTCATCACCACTACATCCAACAGAGAATAAAAATATAAAGGTTTCGATATTGTTTTGAAAAGGTTATTTCCCAATTATAATTTTTCTACAGTTTTTACTTCCACAATTACATTTCATTGTTTCACCAGGCCCTAAATTACTTGAGAAATCTGATGTTATTTCTTCACCTTTTTTTATGTTTCTTAATGCGACATCACAAAAATTTTTTACGTGAGTGTTTGGATTACAGGACTCGTTCACATATTTCGCAGGAGATTGTTGCACAATTATTTTCCCATCAATATGGGCCAAATACTTTTTTTCTTTTTCAGAAAGTTTTTTTGCTTCATCTTTTGTCAATTGATGAAGTAGATTCCATTTAATAACAACTTCCCCTTTCTTGAAATCTCTAGCTGCAAAAACTCCCTTTCCTTCAATTTTTGATTTTTTAACAACAACATCCATTTATTCACCGTTTGCTATCAAAGAAGTTGAAATGCGGCCGCCGGGATTTGAACCCGGGTTATAGCGTTGGCAACGCCATGTACTAACCAGGTTATACTACAGCCGCAAAATATTTTAATAGATATTTATTCTTAAGATGTTTTAAAAAGATTGCGATAAAAATAAAAGTATGGAAAATCTTAAAAATTTGTTAAAACAACATTTAAATACTCCTGAACGGCTTAATTCTGGATGTGTAATTTTTAGTAATGTGAGCATTTTAATTTTATTTAGAATAAAACACCAACACTATGAATTCCCTGGTGGGGGAGTAGAAGAAGGAGAATCTTTGGAAGAAGCTGCAATACGAGAGACAAAAGAAGAACTTGGGTGCGATGTTAAACTAATTAAACATATCAATTATTATGATTTTACTCATAATGGTAAAAAAATAAGAAGCCATAATTTTCTTGCCCGTGTTTTGCCAGGTACAAAACCTTTTATTGCCGAACCTGAAAGATTTAATAAATTATTTTTGATGCCCATTGACGAATACAAAAATCATCCACTCGCGCCAAATGTAAAACAGTTTTGTATAGATTTTCTTAAGGGGAAAATTAAGTTTTGATCATCATAGCATCTCCAAAAGAATAAAATCTATAATTCTTACCAATTGCTTCTTTATAGGTTCTAAATAGTTCTTCTTTTCCCATCAAAGCTGAAACCATTAAAAGAAGTGTTGTTTTTGGAAGGTGAAAGTTTGTTATAAATGCTTTAAATTTAATTTTGTAGTTATAACCTGGATAAATATATATTTTAGTAATTCCCCTGCCCGGTTTAATTTTACTGTTTTCATCTGCCAACGTTTCCAAAACTCTCATAGTTGTAGTTCCGACAACAAATATCCCCTCTGCATTATTTATCACATCTGCATTTTCTTTATCTAAATAAAATTCTTCGGAATGTATGTCATGGTTTTTATAGTTTTTTTCTTTCACTTCTGCAAAAGTTCCTAAACCTACATGCAGACAAACATAAGCAAATTTGACTCCTTTTTTTTTGAGTTTTTCAACTAGCTCTTCACTAAAATGAAATCCTGCAGTGGGTGCAGCAACACTCCCTACATCTTCTGCAAAAACAGTTTGGTAGTCTTGTAATGGAGATTCTTTTTTGATATATGGCGGTAAGGGGGTTTCCCCTATTTTTTCAATTTCATCATGGTTAAAGCTTTTTTTAAACTTTAATACAAATTTATATATTTCTGGTTTACGTTCAATAAGAACAGCTTCGTTCCCTGGAAAAATAATTTTGTCCCCAAGTTTTGTTTTTCCTTCTATAATACATTCCCATTCATTTTCATTGATTTTTTTTGTCAATAGAATAGTGACTTTTCCACCTGTATCTTTTTTAGCAGGTATTTTTGCTTTGTAAACTTTGGTTTTGTTGACAACAATCACATCTCCTTTTTTCATATATTTTCCAATATCTTTGAACATTTCATGATTAATTTTTTTTGTTTTCAGATCATAAACGAGAAGTTTATGTTTATCTTTGGGTTCAATATACTGTGCTATCATTTCCCTCGGGAGATAATAATTGTAATCTTCTATACTTCCCATCTTTTTCATCCATTTTATAAAAATTCAGTTAAATTCAATTGTTCTTTTTGTTCGTCAATAAATATACTGTCAATATCTTTTTCCAACAGCATCAATCTTTGTTTAAGATATTCGGGCAATGAATATCTTTCAGTTATTTCTTTTGATATTTTCAAATATTTTTTCACACTCCCTTCATGTATTGTCAAAACCAACTTCCCCCCACATTTCAAACATTTTCCTTTCATTGGAACTCTCCTGTATTTTTGATTGCATTGCACACACCTAAATGTTTGCTGTGAGAATTTTCTTAAATTACCATAAAGGTCAGGTATAAAATGCGAAAGTATAACTTTTTCTGCGGCATCTCTATTGTCCACAGCTTTAATTTTATCTTGAATCTCCAGTTGAGTAAATACTTTTTCCCTCATTGTTTTGAATTTAACATATCTTGACATTACAGGACCGTCACCCATATTGTCAACAGGTTTTGTGAATCCAAACCCTTCATATTGCTCAGGTTTTCCCAAGACATCCTGAACAAATTTAATACCCTCTAAGTTCGACTCAAATTTTTCTGCTGATTCAAAAAATGAGAGGGGATATTCATTTGAAATTTCCATACTAAATACTTCATCATCAATTTCTTTAGGATTGATAATGGCTGTTAAAACAATTGGCATGTCCATAGTTCCTCCTCTGATTTCGGGTTTGAATTTAAATGAAAAATTAAGCAAAGCATCCACTAATAACATTATGGCGTCTTCATCACCGTCACAGTTCCGTCTTTTCGCCATGTGAAAATAAGGGTGGCCCAGGGTTCCCCGTATTTTTGTAGAACCAATCACTCTGACAATAGTTCCTGCAGATATATGAGGTGCCAATCCAATGCACAAATGGCCTATTATATCATTTTGGTCTCTTAATTTATAATAAGGTTCAACCTTATAGAATCTCTCTAATAATTCATCAACAAAGTTGGCCGTTTTAAATAACCCTTCTTTAATTTCTTCATTTACAACTATATCCTGTGGAAAAATCTCAATTATTTGATCTTCAGTTTCAAGAGAATTTCCATAACAATCTTTATCATACCCCAATTCATGAAGTTTTTCAATTGATGTTCCAATATCTTTTGGTCTAAAATGCGTTAAAGGAATGTCAGTTGCATCAAATCTGCAGGTTCCATCCTTATACATAGATATTCCGTGTTTTGCTCTCAATATTCCTTTCTCTAATCTTTCAGGTATTCTTTCAGAACTCATCATACCTCTTACACCTTTAACTACTTGGGGAGGTGAGATATTCAGGTCACTAATTGCTTTTTTCCATAAAAGACTAAGGTTTACTGCTTTTTTATCATATTTCTTTTCATCTGAGGGTATTGATTTTTCACCACAAATATCACATTTGGAAAAAACAGTTTCAGTCCCGCATTTAACACACTTTCTTTTTGCTATTTCAATATACAAACTTTTTCCATTTGTTTCAAGATTTTTTACTGTTGCAACAACATTTCTCATTCTATCATATTCGCCTACAGGAAATAGAGTATGTATTGAGGGTTTCATCTCCCGCATTTTTGCTTTTTCAGGTCTGCCCATTCTTACGCCAATATAATACGAAACCCAATTTTTTATTTCCAAAGGAGAAATATCATTTATTGTTTTCAAACCTTCCTCATAATTATTATCTCTGGTACCTTTCTTAATTTTCCAGAATCCCAAAGGAACAATTAATGCCGAAGGATGTTCATCTATATGTACTTCGTTTTCTTCAATGTGATATTCTACCAAAAGCTCTTTAAGAACATCAACAAGTTCATCACTGTAATTTAATGATAAAATTTCTGGTTGGTTTCCTTTTATAACTTTTTTTTCAACATTTTTTTTCAAAACATCAATTTCTTGTTCCGTTAATTTAACCCAAGGTTTTGTTAGTTTTGGGTGAAGGGGCAGTTCATTATCAAATGAAAAATTTACCAATTCCCAACCCTCAAGTTTTTTATTTGCAATATTTTTATTTTTTAATAATGCATCCCACCACTCTTCACACCAACAATTAGGTATTATCGGATGGCCCGATTTCAACATATCTCCAATTGGGACAAGCATATCACCCACAAACAAAACTTTTTTTATTTGTGGTTTGAGTTTCTGAACCTCTTCCCGCGTTTTTAATTTTTTAACTGAATTATCCTCCATCAAAACAACAGGTCCTTCAATATGCTCACAAACAGTAACAACACACCCCTTTCCAGGTCTTTCAATTTTTGCTTGAGTTCCTATGGCTAAAAAACCATCTAAAACTTCTAAAGTTGCTGGATTGAATCCTTTGCTCATAATTCCAGTCAATGGACTTCTACCGTATCTAAGTCTAAAACCTCCTTCAGTAGAAGGATATGCGAAAACTGGTCTACCTGCTATAAGTTCACTTATAAATGTCCACAATGGTTTAATTTTTTCATCAGTTTTTTTCTTTTTAACTTTAACAATTTTCTCAACCCACTCCCATCCTTTCAAATCTACTTTTTTCGCATATTTTAAAATTTTGGGTGCTTTTTGCGCAATTCCCTCGCCAACAACTAAAGCAACTCCCCCCCTAACTTTATTTGTTGAAACACCATGTACATTTCTATGAACTGATGTTTCAATATCATTGGTTGGTTCTCCATTTATACAAATTGGTGTGTTTTTAATAATAATTCTTATTTCATCTTCTGTTGGTCTGTACTGAAGTCTTGCACAACGCCTGTCATACAAATCAATTTCTTCCACATATCTTTCAATCTCACTTTCAGTGGGCTGATATTTTCCAACATCCAATTCTATTCTTGCAATATCTGCTAATACAACGCTTAATGCAGCAATAGTTCCTCCTGCAGATCTTATAGGTCCTGCAAAATACACATCAATTCGTTCACTACCATCCGCATTTTTTGCAATTTTTATCTTTGCAATTCCCTCTGTTGGTGCGACAAGAACACCTTCTGTCAAAACTCCAACACCAACTCTGACTGCCAAATCCAACAATTCTTCTTTTGGTTTTTTAATAACTTCTCCTCTCACAATTTTTTTCACGATTTCAGCAGCAACAACTTGTCGGGACAAGCCTTCGTTTTCCATGGATCTTATAACATGGGATATCCCTTCTGGACCTATCAATCCTTCGACCCTTCCTGCAACATCTTCTGCCAATTTTATTTCCACATAATCTACAGGATCAAGATTTCTTTTTCTGGCTTCACTTGCGAAATCAAAACCTTTATTTGTTTTATCAGTGAGCTCATCAAAGTATTTTTTTAGTTTTTCACTGCATTCTGGATAATTCATACCTCTCCCTCATAAAATTTAACGTGTGAAATATTAAGCGAATCCATATTAAACAAAGTTGCGATTCCAGGAGTAGGAACATGGCCAAATTTAGCTTGATATTCTGTTTTAAGCTGAAATGTTCCTGCGTTAATATTGAAAACATTTCTATATTTTGAAACACCATTTTTATGCAAGTGTCCCATACAAACAACTTCAGGAACTTCATCAATAACCAAATAATCTGTTGTCTCTGGGACTATGGGATTTGTTCCGTAAATAGGTGAAAGATGTCTTCGTTTCAAAAGTTCCACCATTGCTTTTTCTGGTTGTTTATAATCTAGTCCAGGTAGCGATGCAATAACAGAATCTAAGGCATCCCCATGGTACAACAAATGCAGATACTTTTCTATAGTGACCCATGCAGGATCCCCTAACAAATGCACTCTCCCATTAAGATTTATCAGTTCTTTAGGTATTTTTGGTTGGGGCTGTGCTCTTCTAACAGCATCATGATTTCCGGGGATGATAAAAATTTCAATATATTCAGGAATCTGTTCCATATATTTCCCAAAAATATCATATTGTTCATAGATATCTTTCACTACAAGTTCTTTTTCTTGTCCAGGATATATACCCACCCCATCAACAACATCACCCGCTATACACATATATTTTACTCTTGATGCTTGCTCTCCTCCTTCTTTAAGCCAGTCAATCATTTTTTCAAATGGTTTATCTAAGAACAAATTGCTCCCTATATGCGTATCAGATATATACATAATCGATAAGTTTTCTTTTAAAGGTTCGAGTTTATGATTTACAGGTATGTCTGGCCAAACAATTCTTTCGGCAATAACCATGTTCTTAAAAATAGATCCTTCAATTCCGATCACTGAATCATTTGAAATCATTTGAGCCTCATCAAACAATTTAGTTTCTTTATCAGAAATAATTATTATTCCAGTATCGCTTTCATCTTCAACCTCTAAAAGAAGATTTCCTTTTTGTGTTGTTCGCTTATCAGAAACAATAACTATGACCCTTACTTTTTCAGATTCCATTCCTCCCCCATTTATTTTTTTAAAACTAACATTTTGATAAGTTGTCATCTTAGTTCGTACAATTGACGATAATTTTTTGTATTTATCTCTGACATTTTCAACAAAATCCTCAATTTTTCCTTTCGAACGCGATTTATTTGTAATATCTCTTTCCCAGTGTATTTTGAAATTAGAGCTGTATTCTCTGGCTTCAATTTCTTTAAAAGTAGATCTAATTACTGTAATTTTTTCTTTTTCTTCTTTTTTTAGATCATCTAATTCAACAAAAACTTTTTTTTCTTCCATCAAAGTTAGAACAATATCTTTAACCTCATCAATTGTGAGGTTTTTTAAGTATTCCTCTGCTTCGGGAGTTAACCTCATATTATGTTCTAAAAATATTTCTTTTACATCCATCCTAAATCAACTGCTTTCCCTCAACTCTTTTAAAATTGATTCTAAAGCGGTTAATATGTTCCATATCTGAGTTCTTGCATGTGGAGGCATATTGATGTCTTCAGTCAAACTTTCGATAACATAAACTGCTGCACCTACTTTAACCAAATTTTCTTCATCACTTTTCAAATGTTCCACAGATTCAGTCAAAGCCCGTCTTATGTTCCTAGGGAGGGTTGTGTCCTCAGATACGGTTTCAATCACTCCTATTATACTAGATAGTTTATTATCAATTTCCATTTTCTCACCCCCAAGGATTAGAACATAATATAAAGTAGTTAAGGTTTTTAATCTTTGGCTTGTGGCCAAATTAATTTTTTAAACCTTTTTTCAAATCTGGTTTTTCAAACTCAGTTTTTTCACTCTTTGGACCATTAAAAGTAGATATAACCTTTTCACGTTTGTTTGCGCTCATCAACAAAGCTTTTGTTAATATTATAAGCTTTTTAAATGAAAATTCTTCTGAAGTTCTTTGTTTATACGCATCTAAAAATTCATTGATTCCGTTCTCTAGTAAATACATGTCCCAGCTTTTTTGATAGTTCTCTCCCGGCATATCTACTGGTTTTGGGGCTAATCCTTCCACACCCTCTTCTATTCTATCATACAACGAATCTAAAAAATCTATATAAATTTTTCTTTCAATATCATATAAATAAGGGGATCCATCTATTTTTTCCACTGTTACTGGATCAAATCCTGTTTTGCGCATAGCTATATTGTAAATATCATAAACTGCAAGTCTTACATCAAGAGTTCCAAAATTAATCCTATTATCCATTTCTTTTATTTTTTTATTTGTTTTTTGTTCGACTTCTTTAATCTTTCTACCTGTTCTTTCACTTTTTCGCGAGTTGTCAACGAAACAACAGTTTTCATATTCTATGGTTATGCCCAAACTTTTGGCAAAGTCATGGTCAAATAAACATTCTATTTTGCCTGGTGTTGATGAATTAGTCCTGCTTCTAAAAGGTTCCATTGCGTTTTGTTTAGTTGTATCAAATTCCATGGTTTCAAAAACTTCTATCGGAATTTCTGGCATATTTATTTTATAGAATTCTCTTTCACTATTGGTTAATTTGACTGGATAAAAACATTTGAAATTTTTGGGACAGGATATATCTCTAGTTTTTCTAAGGTATAATGCATACCCTCCAAACCATATTTCATTTTTAGAAAATAACTTGCAAATATCTTCTATTTTTTTAACTGATTTATTTGATGGTGTGAAACGTTCTACTTCTTCAAGTTCGAAACCACAATTCTTTATTAATTCATCAAAATTTTTAGTAATTGAATAGGTTAAAGGAAACGTTATTATCAACACACCTCCTGCAAATAAAAGCCGGTTTGCTTCAGATAAAATTAATCCTGTATGCTGTATAACATTCTTGGCGTACAAAGAATTATTTGCAAAAATTGTAGAAAATGATTTGTCTGCATACGAACTTATTCTGTATTCTGGTTTTTTTTCACCAACTGTCAAATTATTTTTAACAAAAGCAAAATCAGTATCTTCTACTTGCACTCTTTCTTCAACAAAAACATCCCTCAATTTTCTTTCAAATTTTGCAATTTCAAGCACGTATCTTTTTTCAAACAAATCAAAATTATTTCTTACAACCATATTTGCAAATTTTTCATATGCTTTTTGTAGTTTTATTGTTTGGGGGCTGAACTTATTTTTAATTTCTGCTTTTTCATCTCCAGTTAACATACTTTTTATTTCTTTTTTTTGTTTTTTATCATTCCCTGTTCTAAATTCAACAAAATCAAATTCTGAATTTTTTCTTCTGAAAACTTCGTTAAAAACGGGAATAAATTCAGGATTTCTAACGAATATTCCTTTAATTGGCATCTCCCAAAATTTAGCATATATAGTGCTGTGCGAATGTCCTAGTTTTGACAGAATTTCTCCCATCTTTGGTTCCTCACACGTTTCAATTTCTCCTAGTATTATATTTAATAGTCTAACATCAATTGCTTTTAAGGGCGATTTTGAAAGATCAGATATCTGTTTTGAAATTGCTTCAAAAAATTCTTTGTCACTCAAAGCATTCACTTTTCTATCTGTAAATTTGTTGAATTCTTTTTCAAAATCAGGATTTCTTTTAAAAGCATTATTTAATCCATTCAATATATGTCTTTGATAAAAACCGTTATCAGGATACATTTTTTCAACAACTGCAATTTTTATAGGAACACCTTCAAATTTTTTCATCTCTCTAATAAAAATATCAAAAATTCTTTTATCGATGGCATATTGTTGAAACTTGGGCATGGATGGATAGGATTTTGATAGTTCTTCTAAAAATATTTTTTCATCTAAAGAATTAATCTTTCTAACTATTGTATCATCAAATATTTTTTTAAATTTGGGATTTCTTGCCAACAGTCCAGAGGATTTGGTTTTTTGATTTTTTAGGTATATTGCACCCATCGAAACCCCTATGTTTTTTGAAATTTGATTTCTGCTAGGTACTCCATCATAATTTTCAGTCTCTTTAATCAGGTATTCAAATAACCGAAGATCAACTTCTTTTCTATGCTCCTCAGGAATATTTGGTTTGGGATTTGAGATGTCTTTTATAAAAAGATCTAAAGGCATATTTCTTATTCGTTGGATAACAGCATCACTGAATTTATCCATAAAATCAGGATTTCTTGTCAACAGCCCCACTGCTTTCCCATGTTTTTTTAAATTATAAACAGTGCTGGTCGAAACTCCAAGTTTCTTACAAACAGAATTTATTGTCGGGATAGTTTCTAATTCTTCTACAGTTCTCAGTAAAATATTTAGTTTTTCTTCATCGCTCAGTTTATGGAAATTGCTTGAATCAGTATCTGGTTTCTCCCCGATGCCAAAATCATATAATTGATAATTTGATCCTTTAGAGTTGCATGCATCAATAAACGCTTGGATAAATTCGGGATTTCTTCCCAAAACACCAACAGAAGGATTTGCTCCTTTTTTTGCGTAAATAGTACCTCCACTTACCCCTATATTTTTTGCTATAGTATGTACTGTGGGAGCCTCTTCAAATAAGTTTATAATCTCCAGTAATATATCCAATTTTTCCCTATCATTCGCATTCTTAAATCGTTTTTTTATTGAAATAGGAGGAGTGTTGGATTTGTTATTATACATGTATTATAGTTATACAATATTGTGCTTTTAAATGTTTTGTTATGATAATTAGGCGATATATAAGTTTAATTTCATAAAAAACAGAAACGTTTTTTAATTTACAATACAATACAAATCCAATGAAATTTTCAATTGTGGTCGAATATTTAAAAGAAATCGAAAATGAAAGCTCAAGATTAGTTATAACTGAAATTCTTTCCAAACTCCTTTCTTTGTGTTCAAAACAAGATATTGAGCCTCTAATACTGCTTTTACAAGGTCAAATAGCTCCTCCTTTCAAAAATATGCCTTTGGGATTGGGTGAAAAATTCATTATCCAAAGCATTGCAGTATCAACAGGCCATACTGTAAAATCAGTTGAAAACCGATTCAATAAAATAGGGGATTTTGGATTGCTTGCCGAAGAACTTTCGGCCACAAGAAAACAACAAGCTTTAACAGCAAAAGATATAACTATCAGAGAATTTTATGAAACTTTTGTTAAAATTGCAGATTCTTCGGGTGGCGGAAGCCAAACCCGGAAGATAAGATACCTTGCGGAATTGTTTAATTCTTCATCACCTCTGGAAGCTCGTTATATCGCAAGATTTGCACAGGGAGATTTGAGAATCGGGATAGGAGATCCAACTATTTTAGATGCCCTTTCTTATATCAATGCAGGGGATAAAAGTATGAGGGAATACATCGAACGAGCATATAATACTCGATCGGATTTAGCTTTAGTTGCGAAAACTTTGTTTGAAAATCCTGAGAAACTTAAAGGATTTATTCCTACACCATTTTATCCCATACGTCCTGCTCTAGCAGAAAGGTTGCCAACTGCAAAACATATATTTGAAAAACTTGGAGAATGTTATGTGGATGGAAAATATGATGGGGTAAGAATCCAAGCACACAAAAAAAACGATAAAGTTGAAATTTATTCTAGAAGACTTGAGAACGTTACATACATGTTTCCAGATGTTGTTGAGGCAATAAAAAACTTAAAACAAAAAGAATTGATTTTGGAGGGAGAAGCAATAGGCTATGATGCTGAAAAAGACAAGTATTATTCTTTTCAATTCACTATTCAAAGAAAAAGAAAGCATGATGTTCACAAAACCAGCAAGGCTATCCCCCTTCACGTTTATTTGTTTGATGTCTTGTATGTTGATGGCAAAAGCATGGTTGATGAGCCTTATGAAAATAGAAGAAAAAAACTACAAGATATCATCCCAGAAAATTATGATATTCTGAAACCTTCAGAGGTTGTTTATGCGAAAAATGAAAAAGACATACAAAAGTTTTTTGATAAATGTGTTAAAAAAGGATTGGAAGGTATAATTGCCAAAGATCTATCAAAGCCATATATTGCAGGGGCTAGAAAGTTTGCATGGGTCAAATTAAAAAAATCTTATAGCAGTCTGGTTGATACAATCGATGCAGTAATTTTGGGTTATTATTTAGGCAAAGGAAAAAGAGCAGAATTTGAATTTGGAGGAATACTGATAGGTACATATAATGATTCTCAAGGAGTTTTTGAAACTGTGGCTCGTGTTGGTTCAGGTTTCACTGAGGACGAAATGAGGAATTTCAAAGAACTTTTGGATAAAATAAAATTAAAGAAAAAACCTAATAACATAATTTCCAAAATTGAACCCGATTTCTGGGTAACTCCAAAATATATTGTTGTTGTTGCTGCAGATGAAATAACCAAGTCTCCTATGCACACCTGTGCCAGTGCTTTATTTAAACTGGACAAAGGTCTTGCTTTGAGATTTCCAAGGATGTTGAATCTTAGGGAAACAAAAGGGCCTTATGACGCAACCACCTCTGAAGAAGTTTACGATATGTACAAATTAAACAAATAACCAATAAACACGTTTTTTCATAAAAACTAACATTTATAAACCTTTTATGACATAATACTATTTATGTTTGGGGACGATAGTACTACTAATGATGAAGGAACGTTCAGCAATTCAAACAAACAAAAAAAAGGAATTCCTGGTGCATTCATACTTATCAATAGAGTTTATCCTACATTCCTTCAATCTGATGTTTCTGAAGATCAAAAAATATTTGATATTGTCAACAATATCTTGCCAAAATTACATGCACAGATTGAAACTTATCAATTGGATGTCAATTATATATTCGAACAAATAATGAGTTCGTTATTGTTTTATTCTGGCTCAGAACCAGACACAGACTTGCTGATGTTAAAAATAGGACTATATGATGCAGAGGTCAATGAAAAATATACTTTTTTAAGATATGCGATCGATTGCAGTTTAAAATTCAATACTGGTAAAGAAATTATTGAATCACTTGAACCATTAATTTCAAAATTGAAAAAAGCAAATACGATAAAAGAATATATCTTGCTTCAGAGCAATGAATCATATGTGGAATCAGATCTCTCTGATGAAAAGGATTTTGTTTCACTTTCAAAACCAATTGATCCAAAACTTTTTTTATCAAATAAAAATGAGGAAAAGTCTTTTACTCCGCCAATTCAAAAAGAACACTCTAAACCTAGTGCAAACACATATGCTAAATATGCCCCACATATAGAGTATATAGACAAGGAGTCTGCCATACGGAAACAGGTAAAAAAATATATTGATATGAATTCAGTTCATACAGCTTATGCATTAGTTGCCAGAGAACATGGAGAGAAAGCGGCAGTTAAAACATTTCTTGATAAATACAGGTCCACTGTTTTAAGTTGTTTGTTTTCAGATAATAAAAAATTTTTAGAAAGTTTAAAAATTTTGGCAGAATCTATAGGCATTATTGAAGCTTTAGATTTGACATCAGAAAATTTACACCTGTTGAAGAATGCACCATCGGAAATTTCCAAGGAGTCAATTTGGAAAATTCTTGTCGATTACAGTATCAAAAAAAGCACAGAACAAAAAATTTTCAATGAATTGATTGAAAAGAAAGGTTTGGAATTTGCAGTTTTAACTTATTATAATCAAGGTTACGGTCCAAAAGTTTACAGATTGTTGGCTGGAGAAGATTCAGATAAAATCAAAACTCTTAGGACCATTTTTGGAAACAGATTTTACGATATTTTGAAATATCAATTTGAGGACATAGGGGAGGTATATGATAAATTATCGAGTGTTTTTTCTAAAGAGGATGTTTACAAACTGCTTTCAAAATATGAGAAATACGGCACTGTTTTAATGGTTGCAAAACATAAAAATGAATTAATATTTTTATATGATCTTTTAAAATCTTGTGGCATTTCACCAGAAGTTTTATCAAATCTTGAAGAAAATATAGCCTTTGAAAATGCAGAAGGATTGGTAAATTTAATTGAAAAAAAAGGTTTTAACTATGTTTTTTGGAAAGTCAACAACAAACATCACAACAAAATTTCAACAACAATAGAATTTTTTTATGATAAAGGTTACAAAAAAGATATACTTAATTGTTTGCTTGATAAATTTCCCGATAATAAAGCTTATGTTGAAATTCTGAAAGGTTTAGGGGACAAAAAAACTGCAGATATTCTATACAATAAATTTGGAAACATAATGGGATTTGAAAAATTGTTTGCTTTGTGTAATAGCTATAGGGATGTTTACTTATTAACTTTTGATATTCTTGGTGAGGAAGAAACATTAAATCTGGCAAATGATAGGGGAGAGTTGGAAATTGCATATCGCGAACTTGTCAGGGCAAATTTAATCGGACCAAAAAAAGAAATATCTTCAAAAATACTTTTACAATCTGGCCATTTTGAATCGTATATATTCTCCCTAATCCACAAACCTATCGATACAATAAAATGTATTGGTTTGGAGGCATCTTTACTTTTAGCCAAGGATATAGATGACTTGGAGACTTTTTTAAATAAAGCATCTGGCCAAAATCCTTTTCAATTTTCATCTTATGTTGATAAAATTATACCTAAAGATATGTTTTTGAGATTATTAATACATAATAATTTTGTTTTTGCAGCAGTTAAATATCTAGAAAAAGAAAAAAATTCCGATATTGAAATTGTAGATCGTATGCTCAAAATCTTAAACGAATCCACAAAACCCCTGGATACTGAAATGTCCCCAAACATCTCAAAAACAGGGGTGTGGATTCTTTATAATGGTTTAATTAAAATTTGGGGAATTGAGCGAACTATAAAGGCAATGGAGAAGTATTCAAATGAAGTTATAGATTATATATCTGAGGATTTTGTTTTGCCCGAAGCAGTAAAAATATTTGAAAGCTCATTAGGTATGGATGAAAATGCAAATGCACTGCAACCCAAAACTTTAAACAAATTCTTAGTGCTTCTAAACAAAGTTTCAAATCTTGATGAATATACTGAATATTGTATTAAGCATGATATCATTAGACAAGGATTCAAGGTTTTATATGATATTGATGAAACTGAAGGCAAAAACCAAACTCGAAAAATGCTAGGAAATTTGGGAAAACACGGAGTATCAAGAGAGCAGACTGCAGATCTTCTTTTAGATATTGGACTCGTTAAAAATGCTTATGATGTTTTAACTTCGAAAAGTATTACTTACGCAATTGAACATATGGAAAAAACAACATCTTTAATTGATATTTTAAAAATAACAGTATCTGAAAATAAAGGAGTTAGTATTGTGATAAATAAGTTGAAAGAAAAAAACGATCACAATGAAATGTACAATGCATTTGTTGAGATGGGGGACATAGGAATTGAAACTGCTTTAAAACCAAACCATAATCTTAGCTTGGGATTATATGAGTATTTGTGCAGTAATTTTGGAGTAGATACAGCTTATGAAATATTTAGAGAAAAAATTGGAAAAGATAAAACTTTTCAAGTCGCCAAAATTACAGCTTATGCATCTGACACTCTAAAACATATGTGGGAATATAACCGTTCAGAAACATTGAATACCCTGTTTGAAAATTTTGGAGTGCGTGAAACTGTCGCATACGCTTGGAGGGTTTTTACAGAAGATCAAAAATCTGAGTTTTTAGAGGCGGTTTTAAATCAAAATGACCCCAATAGGACAGAGTCTATACTTCGTGAACTTTCATACAATAAATATTTTGGTATTGAATCACTTATTGATGGAATTGTTTCTTTTGGAGGTTCAGACTACATAAAACAAAATGAAGGGGCCCACATTTTTTATGATAAGCTTTTGAATTTTTATATGAACAACGCCCCACAGAATCTTCACAAGATTCTTTTACCCCTAGTTCCATATGATGTTGCTGTAAAAACTATCCTCGATAAAGCAGAATCTATGTCAAAACCCGCTGTATGCAAATGCGCTATGAAAATTGTTGAAGACAGAATGACTACAGGTCAGGAGTACGCGAAAGGTCTGGGGATAATAATCGATAAACTTGGAGAAAATAATGCCTTTTCCCTATTTTCCGATATAAATTTCTGGGATAAAATTGAAATGTTTTCAAAATATAAAACTTTTGTGGAAAAACATCCCTTTACTAAACCCCTTCCAGAAAATGCTGTCACTAATTCCGTTAAAATTAATTATAGCGGGAGGTAGATTTGAACTACCGACCTCCGGGTTATGAGCCCGGCGGGCACTCCTGGCTGCCCCATCCCGCTTTAAAATTAAAGCAACAAATAGTTTTCTTTTAGAATACTGTAGTGGAAAGAATTTAAAAAACTTCTGTTTAAACTTATTGTTGTGCGCTCGTAGTCTACCGGTAGGATACGAGCTTCCCAGAAACTTCTTTAGAAAAGAAGTTTCATCAAGAAAGATGAGATTCTTTAGAAAAGAAGTAAGATGAGATTCTTTGGTTTGGAATAAGCTTGAGAACCGGGTTCGATTCCCGGCGAGCGCATATTACAAAACAGTTTTTGATTTTCAAAAGTTTGTTTTGTTTCAAAACATAGAAGGTGGGTGTGATAATGAAAAAAATATTAATATTGTTTTTGTTTATATCATCAATTGTATTTTCAAAATGCCCTACAGGCTTGGCGGTTGTTGAGGCGCCTGCAATTGTGGGGGATGCGAAAGGAGGATTATTGAAAATATATGTTTTAGTTGCTGAAGGAGATGGAAATGTTTACACTTCTATCGATCCATATATTGGCATCAGTACGCAGCAATCTGCACAAAACGCAGTTGAACTCGCTTTCAAAAAATCAGGACACAATTTAAATGAATGCAATGTTTTTTATACAATACCTAGCAGCGCACGATTTATAGATGGTCCTTCTGCAGGAGCATTATTCACATGTGCAGTTTATAGTGCAATCACAAATCAAACCATGAGAGATGATATTATCATAACTGGTTCAGTTAATACGCGCGGCAGTATTGGTTCTGTGGGTGGATTGGATGGCAAAGCCAAAACAGCATCAATATACAATAAAAATTATTTTATAACTCCAATTGTATCCAATAAAGATTATCTCCTCGTTTCAACGATAAATGAGAAATATGGTGTTACTATTGTTCATGTTGAGGATATTGATACTTTGTTTAATTATGTTTTTTCAGATGAGGAGCTTCCCGAAGTTAGTTATTCTCTCCCGCACCCAAATCTTAATGTTGAAGATTTACAAACAGAAAATATAAATAATTTTGATACAGTTGTTTATGGTTTGGGCTATGAGGTTCTTGATGAAGTTGATACAATTTCTCCGAATACCTCTATCTTGTCGAACATAGTGGGTTTTATGATAGATGATATTGAATATCAAAACAAATTAAATGAAAAAGGTTACAAGTTTACAGCTGCAAATAATTTATTTTTACATTATACTGATCTATTATTTGTAGAATACTTAACAAAATATCAAAATCTAAAATTATATCATTCACACATCAACAAAACTGTTCAAGAATTCGAACCCGTAACCGAAAAAACAGATAAAAATTTTGAATCGGTAGTGGGAGGTTATATGAGGTATACTTGGGCAAAAAGTAAGGTTGAAGCTGTTGGTGATCAAATAGAAGCAGTAGGTGACGAACAATATTCTTTAGCTTATGATTTGTCTTATGCATCAGCATGGTTGAAAGTAAGTTTGTTGTTAAATACTATGGACACCTCAGGAGAAACAATAAATGAGAACAAAGTCCAAAAAACAGCTGAAAAATGGATTTTAGAAACCGAAAAAATATTGACTCGCTCACCCAATCCTTCATCAGATGCAGTTTGGCATTATTCTCTAGCCAAAGATAATCTAGATAACAAACAATACATTGCAGCAGTCTATGAAAGCGCTTTTGCACAAGCTTTACAAAGGGCAAATGATGGTGATGATGAGGATATGGGACTGATATTGGATGTTGCTGAAGTGTATACTCCAAAAGGATTGTGGGGAAAATTATATTTTGGGCAGGGCATGTATTTGTTGAAAAATGGAAATGAAGAAGAAGCATATAAACTAATGATTATGGCAGTTTATTTTGATAATGCTTATGAAGATGTTTATGACACTCTTCAAAAGGAAGATATACATTTTGACGAATTGCAAACTGAGTGTGACTATTCTAAAATTAATTCTTTTAACAATCTAATGATTTTGGTTGGTGTAGGCTTGTTCATTATTCTGATACAATCTGTCGCAATAATTATTTTAAGCAGACAGTGAGTTTTATAAATCTAATCTTTGTAGGTTTTTTGGGTGATAATATGAAAACTTGTAATCCTGGGGAGGAATTTTACTTTAAAATGCCGAATGAACAAATCATCGGCAAAGCTGCAAACATAAAAGAATTTATTGATTTAATTCATACTTTACCCGCAGAATCTTTATACTATCATCAAACCAATAAACATTTCAGTCCCTGGATTTCACATATTGGGGAGAAAACAAAAGCCAAAAAAATTTCTTTGATGAAAGCAGTTACAACAGAAAATATCCGAATGAAGTTACTAAAAATTCTTTTATAAGTTTTTCTCAACATTTAAAAATCATTTCATACATTAAAGTAATCTATTTGGGGTCATGGTGTAACCAGGTAGCACGGTAGGCTCCAGGTTCGCAAGAACATTACCGTGAATAAGAAACCTGCATATTGGGGTTCAAGAAACTTCTTTCCGAAAGAAGTTTCATCAAGAAAGAAGTTGAACAAATCCCCATGACCCCACTCTTTATAATAGTATTATATTAATGTAATATCACTAATTTGTTTGGGGGGATTTTATGGCGCAGATGGACGTGGCTAAGTTGGATTTTATTAGATTGGCTGTTAAAGCAGAGGCAGTAAGGTTCGGCGAATTTACTTTGAAAAGTGGGAGACTATCACCCTATTTTTTCAATGCGGGTTTATTCAACAGCGGAGGATCAATTAAGGCAGTTGGGGACGCTCTCTCTAATCGTACACATGAAATAATGCGTCCTGAAAATTTCGATGTTTTCTTTGGCCCAGCATATAAAGGAATTCCTTTGGCTGTTGCAACCAGTATGCAATATTTTGCTATTGTTGGCGAGGAAAAAGGATGGGTTGTTAATAGAAAAGAAGCAAAAGGTCATGGAGATAAAAAAGGACTGGTTTTTGGGTCTGAATTAAAAGATGGAACAAATGTTTTGATGTTGGACGATGTTTTTACCACTGGCGATACAAAAATGGAAGCAATTTCTCTTTTGAAATCAATTGCAGATGTTAATATTGTGGGAGTTTTGATTTGCTTGGACAGGCAGGAAGTTAATGAAAACGGAGAAAATGCCATCCAAATGTTTGTGGATGAAACAGGAATTCCCGTTTACAGTTTACTTACTGCAACAGAATTGTTTGTTGCTTTGTATAATGTCGAAATCGATGGAAAAGTTCATGTTACACATGAAACCATTCAAAAGTTCCTAGAGTATAGGGCAGAATATGGGGTCCCGGATCTTTCAACAGGTAACGGATCTGCCACATTGGGCGGATTTGTTGTAGGAAACTTATAAACTTCAATTTACTTTTTTAAAATAAAAAAAGAACTGCTATGATATTAATTAACTTCTT
Source organism: Microcaldota archaeon (assembly GCA_020854835.1). Lineage (GTDB taxonomy): Archaea > Micrarchaeota > Micrarchaeia > Anstonellales > JAGGVH01 > JAGGVH01. The sequence goes on along the minus strand of JAHKLX010000038.1, from coordinate 104,069 downwards.
TTAAGTTAAAATTAGCATTTTGTATATTAAAAGGGAAAGAACAAATCCTCATGACCCCACTCTTTATTATATTTAAAAATGATCAACAGGCCAGTCTCTAAAAAAACAATATAGGTCATGCATATATTCTTTGCATAATCCAATATCTTCAAACGCGTTTTTGCATATGTGCCGAGTTTTTCCAGAAACAATTATTTTTTTCTTCTTTCACATGTTTTGCATGCTTCGGGCGTTATTGGATCCTGTGTTTTTTTGATTTTTATAATAGGTACTGCCATTTGATCATCCCACATTAATTTTCAGAAAATGAAAAATAAAAAATACAGAATATGTTTATTCTGTCTTAAATTCAGATATATGTTGTACGGGCTTTTCTTCATATTCACCACAGGGGCCAATAGCAGTAAACGCATTTTTGCACACATACATTGTTTTTCCGCCAAAGTTGATTTCTCTCCCTTTACATGTTCCACATGCTTCTGGTGTTATATTTCCTTCTGTTTTTCCATTTTGTGGTACTAATGGTTTTACTGCCATTTCTAAATCACCTCATAACCATAATATTATTTCATTTGTTTTTGACCAATTAAAAGTAGTGTTTACCTATTAACAAAAAATTAACAGTAATGTTTATATATTAACAATATGTTAATATAATATGAAATCAGTTACAAGCATAGTTGAGAGGATAATTGAAGAAAATCCTTTGATGGAATATTCTATGAAAACCGGCATTGCTAGTCATGTCAAAATAGCCAAATATATTCATAACGATGTTGAAAAAGCAAAAGGGCAAGAAGTTAATCTTTCAGCAATCGTTATGGCTCTACAGCGTTTTTCGTTTTCCAAAAAAGAACAAAAAATTAAGGATTTTTCAATTCGGAATATTACCACTCGCTCAAATCTTTCAGAAATAAGCATTGCCAAAACTCCCAAAATTCGAGATATCATTAGTGCAGTATATAATATAATTGACAGCGACCGTGGCGAGATTGTTAATTTTGTGCATGGCAACAGTGAGACGACCATCATATTTGAGTCACAGAAGATGGATAAGATCAAGGAGAAGTTAAAAGGCGAAAAAATCCTTGCAGAGATTGTCGGGCTTTCCGAAGTTTCTGTACTTTTCAGCAAGAACATGTTTGAAGAGCCGGGATTTCTCGCGCATATCTTGAAAGAGCTTGCATGGCGTGAGATAAACGTTGTTGAGGTTATATCCACTTACAACGAGCTTTGCATCATTGTCAGGGATGAAGAGCAGATTGACGCTTACAAGGCGATCAAAAATCTTTTCAGTCCACTCACAGCCTCCAAAGCAAAACATCAATCTAAAAAATAACTTTTTATTTTTCTATTTCTTTCAACATCACAACTATTTTTTCAACAGGCAGGCCTTGAAGAATATTGAACATACTTCCTTCAATTTTTTCAATAAATGAGGAACTATATTTTCCAAAAGGATCATATGCCAAAGCATAAGTTTTGTAAGATTCATTTTTATCCTGGTCTAAAAATTTTTTTATCTCATCATCAGTTAGTTCTCGCATATGGGCAAACGTTTCAGCAACATCTGTTAATGTTTTGCCTGTATCCAAATCAATAATATGGATTCCCGTAAAAAAGTTGTGTTTGTTCCCAGAAAGTTTTTTCAATCTGTCAAAAGCTTCTTGCCTTGAAGAAACTTTTTCTAATATTTCTCCGTCAAACTCGCCAACAGAATCAAAACCAATCACAATTCCTGATGAATAGTTTTTTGCAACTGCTTCTGCTTTTAATTTTGCCAAATACTTGACCAACTCAACTGGGTCATCAGGCCTGTCATTTGTCTTTTCATCTACACTGCTTGTCTCAGCAATAAAATCTAAGCCCAGTTCTTTAAAGAATTGTATTCTATGTGGAGATCCTGTTGCTAAAATAATCATCTTACCTCGCCCTCTTTTATCTTGGAAGTTTTAACTAGCTTTCCAATAACCAATTCTTTCCCGTCAAAGTAAACCTGATTGTCTTTGACTGTCAGCTTATGCTCAAAAAGCTCCTCAATTGTTATCTGGTCTTTTTGAGTATTATGTGGCAGAACAGTTTTTGTTCCAATTTCTTCTTCTGTGAAAAGAACTTCAACACTTGCCCCATCATCTGCTGCGAGCAGCATCCCTTCTGATACCACTCCCCTTAATTTTGCCGGCTTAAGGTTTTCAACAACCAATATCTTCTTTCCTAAAAGCTCCTCTTCCTTGTAATACGGAACTAACCCGGAAACAATTGTTATGTTTTTATTTCCCATATTAACTGTTTCAATATACAATTTTTCAGCTTCTGGATGTTTTTCAATTTTTTCTATTTTTCCCACTTTCACAATTATACCTTTTTCTTTTGGCACTTCCATTTTATCTAACATAAAGACTACTTGGTATACTTGAAATTCTGAAACTAACCCATATCCCAACACAAAACCAAATTGGTTGACTATATCTAGTGATATTTTTGGTGTGAAGGGGGATAACATAGTTGCAATTCTTTGGATTGCATAACCAATAGAGTAAAATATTTTATTGCATGCTTGTTTATTTTCTTTCATTTTATCCCATGGTTTTTGCTCTTGAAAATATGCATTGGTTTTGGCACTCAATTCTAAAACAACACTTAATGATTTTTTAAATTCTCTTTCATCCATGTGTGTCGAATACTGTTCCACCAAGGCGTTAATTTGTTTAATAAAAGTTTCATCTGGTTCTGGCGTTACTGGACCGTATCTAGAAGTCATTGTTGCCAATCTTCTAACCAAGTTTCCAACATTATCTATAAGTTCTTTATTGACTCTTTCAACAAATTCATCCCATTTGAAACTAGTGTCTCCATTTTCTGGCGCAATTGAAAACAAATAAAATCTCCAATAATCAGTTGGAAAGGGATATTGCATCGCTTGTGTACAAAACACCCCAATATTTTTAGATTTGGAGAATTTTTTTCCTTCAAAATTTAAATAATCCATTGCATGCAGAACATCAACTGTTTTCCAATTTTTATTATCGCCTATTAATATTGACGGGAATATTATTGAATGAAAAGGAACATTATCTTTCCCCATGAACTGGTAATATTTAACTTCATCTGGACAAAGCCACCACTTGTCCCAATCTTTGGTGTAGGTTTGTGTTATTGATATATACCCAATCGGTGCATCAAACCACACATAAATAACCAAATCATCATAACCTTCTAGAGGTACAGGTATTCCCCATTTAATATTTCGGGTTATATCTCTTTCATGTAATTCTTCTTTCGCCCATCCTTTAGTAATTGATTTAGCAAGATTATTCCAGTTCCCAATTCTTTGTTCATGCCACTCAAACAATTTGGGTTGTAAGCTCGGCAAATCTAAAAATAAATGTTTTGTTTTTTTGAATATAGGTTTTTTGCCAGAAATTTTACTAATGGGATTAATCAAATCTTTTGGAGATAATAGTTTTCCACAGGATTCGCACTGATCCCCTCTTGCCCCGCCAACATTACACTCGGGACAAGTTCCCTCAATATATCTATCTGCCAAGGCAGTTCCGGTTTCGGGATCAATGGGCTGTTCTATCTCTCTTTCAATGATGTATTTGTTTTTATACAATCCCATAAAAATATTTTGAGTTATCTCAGTATGTTCTTTTGTTGTAGTTCTTCCAAATTTTTCTGTGCTAACTCCCCACCACTTTATAACTTTTTTATGGATTTCATGATATTTGTCGCAAAGTTCTTTTGGAGATATTTCTTCTTTATGGGCGGCAATTTCTGTAGCAGTTCCATATTCATCATTTCCGCAAATAAACATAACATCATGACCTTTCATCCTCATGTATCTTGCAAACACATCTGCAGGTAGCAAAGATCCTATCATATGTCCCAAATGCAGATCATTATTCACATAAGGCAATGCTGAAGTAATCAGTATTTTCATTTTTCTTCACCTACTTTCATCTTTCTGAAATATTTGACGTATTCTAAAAATTTTTCTTTATTTTTTATAACAATTTTTTTTCCTATTAATTTTGCTTCAAATCCTAATCTTAATAATATCATCTCATCAATTTTGTCAGAATATGTAATATATATGCTCTTTTCATCTTTATTATACCCTCCACAACTATCAAATCTCCCCGCCAAATATGAAGCTGAAAATTTATTCTCATACTGGAATCTTTCTAATCTATTTTTTATTATATCTTGAAAAAACAATCTGTATTTTGAATGATAAAAAAACATTCTATCTTCGCGCATTTGAGTTTTTTCATGTGTAGTTAAACCTGCATCTATAACTGAAAGGGCGAATGTTTTAATGACTTCATCGCCTCCAACAACACCAATTCCTTCTTTGGTTGCACGACCTTTCCATAGACCTATTATGTATGATAGTTCTGGAGTTAGTTTAAATTTCATTTAATCACATCAAATTAATGGCACTATTCTCTATGGCCATTTCTTCTTCAGTATAAATTTCTTGTTTTTTTGTTTGTTTGTCAAATATTTTATGTTTTTTAAATTTTAATTCTTTTAATATACCATCCAATTCTTTATTATCGAAGTCAGATATTAAAAGTACTCTTTTTGGATTTTTAATACCTACTGAGGATATAGCTTTTTGCACGTGGGGAGTTTGCCCTACCACAAGAAGGATTTCTGTAGATAAGTTGTTAGCAATATTGACACCTTTGTCAAATCTCTTTTTAGCAATATATACAGCATATTCAATAAAATATTTCGAAGATATCGAATCCAAATCAAATAACTGCAACATATTATTTTTTTGAAATTCTTTAATTTTATTGAAAACATCAGTTTCTTGAATTTCTCCTTCTAGCATATGCATAACTTTTTTAATAACAGATAACGTTTTAAAGATTAATAATCTGTATATTCTCATGTGGTTTTACATAATACTGCTGGCAGCGTCGTTAATATTGCTTATTAAAGGGGCAGATTTTCTTATAGATGGGGCCACATACATCGCTGAACACTTTGGAATACCTCCTCTCATCATTGGTTTAACCATTGTTGCTTTTGGCACTTCTTTGCCAGAGCTATCCGTAAATGTTTTCTCAGCTCTCAGTTCACAAGGGGGTATTAGTTTTGGAAATATCTTTGGTTCTAATATCGCAAACATATTATTGATTTTGGGTGTGGCAGCATTCATAAATCCCTTCAAAGTCAAATCCTCAACAATGTGGAAAGAAATCCCCTTTGCCATTTTAGCATTATTTATTCTTTTTTTAATGGTAAATGATTCGTTATTTATTCAAGGCAGATATAATACGCTTGAAAGAAATGAAGGATTGATATTATTGGCTTTATTTTTTGTATTTTTGTATTATACCTTTGGCGTAACAAAAATGGAAGTTAAAAAAACCAAAAAAAATATTAAAGTTAACAAAACAAAATCTGCACTTCTTATAATTCTAGGAATAATATTTTTATTCATAGGTGGAAAATATGCTGTTGAATCAGCAACTAATCTAATGTTTCATCTAAATATAAGTGGCGAGGTTATTGGTTTGACAGTTATTGCTTTAGGGACCTCACTACCAGAACTGATTACAAGCATTGTTTCAATACATAAAAAAAATACGGATATTCTTATCGGAAATATACTTGGTTCAAACATATTCAACATTCTTTTTGTTTTGGGCATAACCTCATTAATTTCTCCTGTTGTGTATAATGCCTCATTGAATCTGGATTTAATTGTCGCTCTAGTGTCTTTGTATCTGCTTTTTGTAGTTTTGTTTACGGGTAAAAAAGCAAGATCAATAGAAAAATGGGAAGCATTAGTTCTTATTATATGTTATGGGCTTTACATATTATCTATATTCTATAGAATTGGTCTGCCTTAACTTATCGGAATGTAAATATATTATCAGTATATTTGGCCATTTTTTTTCTAATGTTTGAAATATCTTTTGTTCTTGATGAATTAAGCAATATAAATATAATGCGCAAATATCTATCTTCTTCATCATTTCTAACTAAGTTGGCATATTTATCTTCAAATGCTTTAAACATGAGAACAATAGTTTTATCTGTAAGAACGCCCAACAATTTTCTTTTAAAAAGAGGTTCGTTTAACATTTGGCCCAAAATATCAAAATGTTCTCCAATTATTAACTGTTCAATATATCTTTCAATAAGTTCTACAAATTCTTTTTTTGTATTGCTTTCTAATTTTTCTGAAACATTTAAAATTTTATAAAATTCAGGAAGGCCCAAATTTTTTGTTTTCATCATGTTTTCAGATAATTCTAGAAGTTCTTCTAACGCTGATCGATCTTCACTAACGTTGTAATGATGTGTTAGATATATAATTCTGAATGGTTTAGATAACTCAACATCTTTTGTTTTCAAGTAATCTATTATTTTTGTAATTTTTCTATCAAACATTTTAATCTCTTCAGATGTTAAATATCTTGACTCGTAAATTTTGAATAGGTCATTGAAATAAAATTCATGGTTTTCTGAAGATTTTTTTATTATTGATAGGATTATATCAAAAATAAAATGCTTAAATCTAACATTTGTATTGCATGATGTAATTAATTCTGCGAAAATACCAACTTGTTCATGGGGATTCATCACTCTCTTGCCCACACTTCTAACTATATCTTTTACTTTATCAATTTCTTCAGGTGACAAATCTTCAAGAATTCTTTTCAAATCTTTAATATAGTCTGCCCTAAATCCCTCACGCATAAAAAGCACTCCAGTTGTCGGAGTTTCAGTCTTACCTATACTAGGATCAAATTTCCTTTTTTGTTTTTCTGTATGAGTAGCAGTAATTAATCTATTTGTTTCGGGCGGCATACTTATTTTATCTACAAAATCCTTTTTATACTTAACGGTTTAAATAATTTAAGTTAAAATGTAGTTTTATTGAATTTGAGGTGTTTTAAATGGGATTATACAGCTATATTAAAAAAGCTTTTCAAAAGGGCTATTCAACAAAAGCTCCAGAGTATAAGGAAAAGATTAGGGCTTGGAGGAAAGGTCAGGTTATAACTGAATTGGAAAAACCAGTTAATATTGCGAGAGCCAGAACATTAGGTTACAAAGCAAAAGAGGGTTATTTTGTTTTAAGAATAAGAATTGGCAAAGGATTAAGAGCAAGACCTAGTCCAACTGGTGGAAGAAAACCCAGACATAATTATAAATATAAAGCTCCTGGGCAAACATACCAGGCCATTGCAGAACAGAGAGTTGTAAAAAAATATCCTTTATTAGAAGTTTTAAACTCTTACTGGGTTGGAGAAGATGGACAATATAAATATTTTGAAGTGATATTGGTTGATCCTCTCGTCACAGGATTAAAACTATCAAAAGGCAGAGCTTTCAGAGGATTAACAAGTGCCAGCAAAAAATCAAGGGCTTTAAAAACTAAACAAAAGAAATAACTTTTAAGGATTTATCATGAAAGTTTTAGATCTCAAAAATCCTGAAAAATCTGCACTAAGCTATAAAAATGAAGAGGTTTATTTATCCTCTTATAAGCTTAGTTCTACTTTAAAACAAATAGCCAGAGATAGGAATTTGATATTTATCATTGATGTTAATGATATTGTTAACAAATTATCTTTGATCAATAAAATTCAAAAGTTTGTTCGACTCTGCAAGAAATATTCTGTTAGCTATAAATTGATTTCTTCCGGAAAGGACTGGGAAAAAAGAAACGGGAAAGAATTGAAATTTATAGAATTTATGCTGGAGGGAAAATAATGCTTAAGCCATCTTTAAGAACAAGATACAGGTATATTCTTTTTGAGGTTATTGGTGAGAAGGTGGAAGAACCTGAGAAGATGGTTTATAAGGAATTAATTAATCTTGTTGGAAAGATTGGTGCAGCTGAGATGGGTATAAAAGTTATGAGTAAAAATAACAAATTTTTTATCAAAGTTGAGAGAGATTATTTGAATATTGTTCGTGGGATAATACCCTTGATAAAACAGCTTGGTAACTATAAAGCAAGACCTTTAATTCTTAAAACAAGTGGAACAATAAAGAAGACGGTGATTTGATGTATAAAAATGTTATATTTGATTGGTCGGGAACGTTAAGCAATGATCAGATTTTGGTTTACACTGCAACCATGAATGCTTTCAAAAAAATCAACATAGAAACCATATCTTTTGAAGAGTATAGGCGTATTTATGAGCTTCCGTATATGAAATTCTATAGAAAGTTTGACAAAGTTCGGAGCAAAGAAGAAATAGATAAGCTTTTTCTTATTGAGTTTGAAAAATTGGGCAGCCCCAAACCTTTTCCAGGTGCTGAATCTCTTCTAAAAAAATTAAAACAAAAAAATATAAACTGCATTCTTTTAAGTTCGCACTTGTCAAAAGAGCTTAATTTAGAAGTTGATCAAAACGGATTTAGAGAATATTTTTCAGAGGTAAATGGCAGTGTGCATGACAAAGTTTCAGAAATCAACAAAATAATGAAACGAAACAATTTCACTCCTGAAGAAACTGTGTATGTTGGTGATATGACACATGATGTTGATGCCGGAAAACATGCCGGCGTCAAAGTAGTTGCTGTAACTTATGGATACCAAACACGTGAGCAGTTGCAGACTGCCAATCCAGATTATATAGTTGACACAATGAAAGAGCTGGAAAAGCGGGTTATTGATAAATAACAATTATTTTTATTCTCACCTGCGAAGCTTTGTTTGAACTGTTTTATACATCCTTGTAGGGGTAATATCTGCATTTTCTCTTGGTGGGCAGATATATCTCTCATTTTGGTATTTTTTTCTTTGCAGATGGCTCTCCCACAATTCTTTTAATTTACTTTCCCTGATGTTACCAATCTTATCAAAACAACCTGGGCATGCATATGCATCTCCCACCACATTAATATATAATCCATAACCAAGTTGTGTGCAGCGAAGTCCACCTATGAAAGGCGAGAGGCCATTGAATGAAATGTCAAACCTGATGTTTTGGTTGTAAACATCCTCATATAATTTTGATTTTTGGTCCAATGTTATATCTATTGATTCGCCGCGTTCTTTTCTTATATTATAAACGCCGCACGGCATGGAAGTTACCATGTCTGAATATATGTTAAGATAATGTTTCAGTTTGTCAAGATCACGCAATTCGGGCAAAGTGTATACATTGACTTGCACCTCAAAACCCAGCCTTGTTGGTGTTTCTTTTGTAAAACCTTTCTCAAGTAATTTGGCCAAAATTATATTCCTTCGTTCTGTAAAATCTGGTGTTTGAACTATTTTATCCATGACTGCTGGTTTGAAGCTGTCTGCTTTAATAAAAACACTATGTCCATTTATGTATAAGTAGTCAATAATCTCGTCTGGGCTCATGCCATGCAATCTTTTTATTTTTTCTTCATCAGTTAAAACATATCCGCTGGTGAACAAAACAACTTTTATCCCTTTATCAGTTAGGTATCTTAATGCAGACATGAAATTAGAATCCTCAAAAAATTCCCCAGCTCCAATTAACTTAACTGTTTTAACACCACATTCACAGGCTTGGTCTATTAAATTATGCCATTCACTCAAACTTAGAGGGTTCCTTTGTTTAGAAGGTTTGATATTATTATCTCTATTGTCATCATACCTGAAACAATATTGGCATTTTAACCCGCATTTGATCCCAAACTCTAAATCAAGAATCCACAATACATCCTCTGAACAGACTTGGTTTATTTCTTCAGAAGGAAACCACCAGTTTTTTACGCCGTTAACAAAATTATCCCCAAAATCTTTCTGCGATGGAAAACTTCTTTCAATGTAGGGCATAAAAAATTCTTCTATTTCAGGATTTTCAAATATTTTATCCACAATAATCACCTCTTCAATTATCTTCTTTTATCCTTGGCCTGTACAAACAATGACCCTCAAAACATTCTGGGTTGTGACCTGGGAAATCCACGAGTATTTTCTTTGACAAGTCACCGATTGAGTCTGTTTGTATATGCCCAATACATGTTTCGTTCCCAGGACACGGACTTACCCTTCCATCTCCATAAATCTGAAGCCTCTCAACACAAGGCATAGTTACAAAGTTGTTCAAGACTGGGTGGACAAAACCAAAGCAGTTCCTATCAATCTTTTCAATAGTTCTCCTGAGTTGGGTTTTCTCTTCTTCCGAAGGCACAAGCCATTTGTATTTTTCAAATTCTTTACTTCCACTACGGCCTGCAGGGAGATAAAACGAAAAAACGATCCAGAGATTGTTCTGTCTGCAGAATGTAAGTGTGTCTGCCACTTCTGAAAGATTACCTCTTGAAATTACCATGTCAAACCCCAGTCTGGTTGTGCCATCCATTTCTATCTTATTGAAGCCTTCATCAATAAGCAGTTCAATGACCTCGTTTCGTTCATAAAAATACCTTCCGGTTTCATCACCAACAACCCAATTTTGATATTCGTTATCGTAAAGGCTATCGCATTTTGGTACAACACTTGCTCCTAAATCTTTTACTCTTTTAATAAATGCAAGATCTCTCATCATTGTAGCGCCGTCTGTGAAAATTACTGGCTGAATGCCTTTCTGGGCAGTATACTCAATAATTGCAAAGAAATCCTTGTCCAATGTTGGTTCACCCTCCCCTAAATAATCAATAGCATGAGTCCCAATATCTGCAAGCTGGTCAATTGCGTTTTTTATCTCATTCTGTGTTAGTGTCTTTTTTAGTTTGTCAGTAAAGCAGAAGCAACATCCTTTTTGTCTTTCAATCCCAGTTGCTCAAGCAAATTCTCAGCTTTTCCCCTGGCCTTTTTTCCGCCGACTCCGTAAAGCGACCCAAAATACATAAGATTTTCCATACAAGTTAAAAGAGGATAAACTGCATTTTCTTGTGGAGCCACACCAATTCGCTTACGGCTTTTTGTGTTCGCTTTCTCTCCAAAAATACTTAATGTTCCAGTATCTTGTGTTTCCAGCCCAGAAATAATTCTTATGAATGTGCTTTTGCCCGAACCATTATGTCCTAACAAACCAAATATTTCTCCCTTTTTGATTTTAAGGGATAAATTGTTGAGCACAACTTTCTTTCCGTAAATTTTCACAATGTCTTCGGCTACAAGCACATGATTCATAATTTAAATCTTATTATTAGATTTAAATAGGTTTGCATATTTTTTGTTTTCAACTTATCAAAATCAGGATAACACCTGCAAAAATCAAAATTGCGCCAATCATTCTTTGTTTTATGTTTTGCTCATTGAAAAACTTTCCGCCAAAATAAATCTGAAAAAATATTGATAAACGAAATATGGCGGTTGCGTATGCAGTATACATCAAACTAAAAGCAATTTGGCCTAAAACTAAAGTAAGCGTTCTGTGGAAATTCCCCATCAGTGCGTTTTTCCATTTAACATTAACTTGTTTAACTGCGTCATTTATTTTTTTTCTTTTAAAAATTAAAATTAAACTTCCTGTCAGTGTTGAATGTATAATTGTGAAAACAATTATCTGCGTCCAAACAGTTGATGCCAGAATTGCTGCTTTCACCATTGGATTTCCTATCGCTGCAGTTATTGTAGCTATAAAAACTAATTGTACTCCTCTATTTTTCATTAAATCTTTGAAGGGTTTTGAATCTTTAATATTTTTTTTATTTAAATGAGATAAATATCCTCCCAAAAAAACTAGACCTATACCTAAAAAACCCAAAAGCGAGGGTATTTCATTTATCAGTATAATGGAAGATACCATCGTAAAAACTGGTATAAGGGAGTAAAAGGGGCCTACTATAGAAAGATCTGTTTTGCCCAATGCAGAAATAGTTAGGAGAGTTGTTGTTGTTGTGAAAACACAACCAACAACTATGTAAATCCAAAAGTTATCATCATTTATTTCTAATTGGTATCCTAACAACAAAACAAAAACACAAATTGAAAACAAAAGCAAGGATGTTAGAAATTCTACAATCAAAGGGTCTATTTTTTCGGTTAATTTTTTTGATTCAACAAATTGTCCTGCTTGAAAAATACTTCTTGAAATTGCGACAATTGGTCCTATCATTTAATCCCCCTAAAAAAACGCTGAGGAGGAGATTTGAACTCCTAAGCCCCGAAGGGCACTAGATGACTTGATTCTTGATCTTTGAGTATTCTTGAATACAAAGTATTCAAGTCTAGCGCGTTACCAAGTTCCGCCACCTCAGCATAAATGTGCAGGGGGTGAGATTCGAACTCACGCAGGCCTAAGCCACTGGATATCCAAAGCTTTCTTAGTGAAGGTTCTTTGCTTCGCAAAGAAAGTTCCTTAAGTCCAGCGCGTTTGACCAAGCTCCGCCACCCCTGCATTAAAGCTAGTGGTATTATGAATCATTTTTATCTAATCAAACATTTTTAAACTTAATGTTGGATTGGACCGTCTTTAAGAATATGGTTTAATATAATATTCATTCTCTCTTGATTGTTTCTTGCAACGTTTCCTTCAACAAACATGGGCACTTCAACAATCTTGTAACCTTTGTTTCTATATAAGACTTTTACTCCTTCATATTGTTCCCATCTCTGTTCTAAAGTTTTTTTTCTTTTGCTTGGGTGAGTTTCATTTCCTATTGTCATGTCAACACTTTCAACAGGCATCAAAAGAAAAACGGGATTGTCATATCTAAAATTGGCAGAATCATACCATTCGGGGAGCGCAATTCCATCTTTACCATGAATGTATTCAAGAAATAAAATGGATCGATCGTAAATATTGACTCCAGGTTTTGCATCTCTGTAGTTTTCCACTTCGTATTGCATCATTTTTTCAAACCATGCTTTCATATTTGCTTCAGGTGCCAAACCTTCTTTATTAAATTCCATAACTGCTTTGCAAGGAGATTCTGTCATACAATTCAATCCCAATGCCAATAAATTTGGTTTTATCATTTTGCCAGAATCTTCAGGTTTTCCAAATATTAAACTGGTTTTTCCTGAACCTACTGCCCCATCAATAATATATCTTCTAATTATTTTTGAATGTGTCATGGTTATTATTTTGTGATAAAAAGTTTATAAAACTGTCTTTTTTCAAATTAAATACGTATTTTTTCATTTTCAGTTTCATCTTGTTTTTTTATAGGTATTAAAGTTGTTAATTGTTCCTTTTTTCTTAATTCTGTTAATTTGTTTGTTGCCCATTTTCTTTGTTCTGAAGGCATGTGGGAAATTCCTTTTTCAGCCTCATCGTACATGTTACTTTTAATACTTGTTTTATTTTTTTGGTAATCAACATATATCTCCATCAAATAATTGCTATTTACTCTTGATGCTGCGGCAATAATTGCGGTTGCGATTTTTTCATCATATTTATCACTGATTTTTGTAAGTGCTAATGCAACTGTTTCTAAAGTTCTCCTATTTTTATTTTTTTCATCGTTTAAATATTGTAAAAGGGGTTCAACAGCTTTTTCATCTTCCAAAACACCTAAAGCTGAAGCGATAGCGTCATCATTATCAAAAACTGGATCTTTAAATTTTCGCAATAAACTATCAACTGCTCGCGGACTTTTTGTTTTACCTAATGCACTAGCAGCTGCCCAACGAACCTGACCAATTTCATCATCCAAGGTTTTTGTCAAACTTGAAATTGCTCTATCTCCTCCTAAATCTCCTAGAGCAAAAACAATACTAACTCTTACATCATTTATGCTCCAACTAAAAACTTCATTGTCTTTTTCATTTTGTTCTAAAACTTTAATTAGAGGTTCAACAGCACCTTTATGACCGATACTGCCCAAAGCTGATGCGGCAACAATGCGAACTAGAGGACTGTTGTATGAATTTGAAACTATTCTGATTAGAGGTTCAACAGCCATAATTTCTTTCATATTGCCAAGTTGTCTTATTGCATCTATGCGATTTTCATCACTTTGACCCGTACTTTTTAATATCTCCAACAATTCAAATGTTTCGTCTTTTGTCATAGTTTCACCTTCATCGTACTGCCCTTTAATCTATTCCTTCATTATTTTAAACATATCTCTTCCTAATAGAGTGTATGAACAAGTTATTTTTTGTATCCATGTTTGCAGTGGTTGTTTTATTGTTTGGATGTATTTCAGATGTGCCAATAAATTCAACACCATCGCCCAATCCAAACAATGATTTTGTTTCAGTTTACTTAAATGATAAACTCGTTTTTGATGAAGATGATATTGATAAAGATACAGTTTACATGAATCAGTTTGATGAAATATATTCTGTTGGTTTCAGCTTAAGAAAAAATGTTACTTTTGATTGTCTACCCAATCAGGATAATTATATTAAAGTAAAAGTAAACGATCAAAGTTTTGAAGAAGTCCTGGTATCTGACTCTGTTTGCAATAAATCCACACAAGGATATTTAATTACTTCAAAATCTTATGATTCTGCATACGAACTATATAGTGCCATTGTATATGAAGAATAAGCGTTCTTTCCTGTTTTTAAAAATATCTGTTATTATGTTATTCTTATGAATACTTTAATTGCTATGCTTGATAAAACTCATACCTTTTCAAAAAAGTTTGGGAAAAGGGGTAGTGAAACCGATATTTTAATGGCACATAAGAAGATAGAAGATAGTTGGTTAACTTTCTTAGATCCAGTTAAATATCCCGAAAAAATTAAAGGTTTGTGTAGGAGCTTAAATTTGGCAGATATGATTTTTCTTAATGTTGACGAGTTAGATAAAACTCTGGGAGAAATGATTCTAGCTGCACATTTATCTGAGAAGCCAGGTGTTTTATTCTCATCAATTTATTCCAAGGAAGATATTTCATCTTTTATTGCTAAAACAAATTTAAAAGATTGGAAGTTTTATGATTCTGAAACTGACGAAATTCTCAATGATCTGATCAAAAAAACAAACAATGAAAGCAAAGAACTGGAAATTGCAATAGACCAGGTTTTTCCGGTTAAAGGAATAGGGGTTGTTTTACTTGGAACAGTTTTAAGTGGAGAAATAAACGTGCGGGACACTGTTAAACTTTTGCCCTCAGGAGTTTTAACTGAAGTTCGTTCAATTCAAGTTCATGATGTTGATGTTAAAACTGCAAACTCGGGTGATAGGGTGGGATTATCCTTGAAGAATGTGGTTGTTGATAAAATAAAAGATGATTCTCTTTTGGTTTCAAAGAATAACATGGAATGGCAAACAACTGAAAACGAAATCACAATCAAATTCAATCAAAGTTTAATCAAAAATCCTTTACCTCCTGTCGTTCATTTGTCTTATTTACTGGCAGATTCAGTTGTTAGAATCGTTGAACAAAAAGAAAACCAATTAACCGTTAAATCTGAAAATCTAATGATTGTTAAAAAAGGAGTCAAGGGTTTGGTTTACCAGCCCGATACTGTTCCCCGAGTCAATGCTTCATTTGAATTTTAGATATGTTTATAATTCTATTTTTTCTAATTTATCTTGGGGTGGAAAAATATGATTCATATTAAAGTATTTAGAGAAAATCCAGAAATAATAATCGAAAGTTTGGAGAAAAGACATGATAAAGAAAAAATAAAATGGGTTCATCAAATTATAGAATGGGACCAACAAATACGAGAGCTTAAACAGGCATCTGAAAAATTCAAAGCTCAGCGCAATAAAGTTTCGATTGAAATTAATGATAAAATAAAACAAGGTTCGGACGTAACATTTTTACTGGAAGAAGCCAAACAAATTCCTATCAAAATAAACAAACTTGATGCCAAGGTAGAAGAACTTCAAGGAAAATTAAATGATTATCAGATGAGAATACCCAATATTCTACACGAATCTGTTCCTTTTGGGGAAACAGATGAAGATAATCCGGTTGTTAAAACATGGGGCGAGCCAAGAAACGATGAGGTTAAAAGCCATTCTGATTGGATCATTGAAAAAAATTATGCGGATTTGGAAAGGGCAGCAAAAACATCTGGTGCCAGATTCTATTTTTTGAAAGGAAAACTAGTCGAGCTCCAAAATGCATTATTTAGATATGCCTTTGATATTGTTAAAAAAAATGGATTTGAATTAATAAGTCCGCCCTATTTAGTAAGGAAGGAAGTAATTGCAGGTGCGACAGATTTGGCAGATTTCCAAGATGTTGTTTATAAAATCGAAAACGAAGACTTATACTTAATACCAACCTCTGAACATGTTATGCTGGGTATGTATGGCAATGAAACGTTAACTAAACTTCCAATTCAAATGGCAGCATATTCGCCTTCTTTCAGAAAAGAAGCAGGTTCGCATGGCAAAGATACAAAAGGAATTTTCCGCGTGCATCAATTTAACAAGCTCGAGATGTTTATCATTTCAGAACCTGAACAAAGTTGGGAAATGCATGAAAAACTTCTATCTGTTGAAGAAGAGATTATGCAGGGACTGGGACTGCCCTATCGGGTGGTTAATATCTGCACAGGAGATATTGGTATTGTTGCAGCCAAAAAATATGATATTGAAGTATGGATGCCTGCATCTCAAAAATACCGTGAACTTATGTCTTGTTCAAATTGTACGGCATATCAATCCGTTAGGTCAAATATACGATATAGAAAAGACCAAGAAAAAGACTGGGTACATACACTTAATGCCACAGCTATAGTGGATACAAGAACACTAGTGGCCATAATCGAAAATTATATCCAGAACGATGGTTTGGTTAAAGTTCCCGAAGCATTGAAAAGATATGTGGATTTTGAAACCCTTTAATTTTCTATTTTTATCAACCAATTATATTTTTTTTAATAGTCATGCCAGCATATATTCTCCCATTTTCCCTTTTTTTATAAAAACATCAAGAATAAGTGTTCTAAAACATTTTTGAATTGTATTTTTTACAGAGGTTAAAGTCATTATAATGTGTGGGTTTGTTAACCTATGTAAGCATACCTTCTAAAAAATCAACCTCGGAGACCACCCACCTTTAAAAACCTATATGTTGTGTTATTATTACTTTCTTACCACCATATATTGTGTTTGGCTAAAAAAGGAGTGTGTTTAAAATGAAATGTCCTTACTGCATGTTTCCTGAAACAAAAGTTGTGGATTCTCGCCAAGAAGATGAAGTCATTAGGCGAAGAAGGGAATGTGAAAAATGCGGTAAGAGATTCACTACTTTTGAAAGACCAGAACTGTTGGAATTTTATGTTATTAAAAAAGATGGGAGGAGAGAGAGATTTGATAGAAACAAACTCAGAATTGGTATCATCAAAGCATGTGAAAAAAGACAGATAAGCCAGGATAAAATAGAATCGATTATCGATTCAATCGAAAGTTTTTTAAGAAAGAAAAAAGATATTGAAGTAACAAGCCAGGAAGTTGGAAATTGCGTTATGAAAAAATTAAAGGTTCTCGATCCTGTTGCATATATACGGTTTGCATCAGTTTATCAAGAGTTTGATGATATTGATGCTTTTGAAGAGGCTTTAGACACTTTAAAAAAGAAAAAGGGGGGTTGATATGGTTTCACAAGTGCAAAAAAGAGATGGAAAATATGTTTTATATAATCCAAAAAAGATTGTCGATGCTATTTGGAAGGCCTTAGATGCTGCAGGAGAGGGAGAAATCTCTATGGCAGAAAAACTAGGGAAAAATGTAGAAGATATTTTAAATATAAAATATGGTGATAAATACACTCCCTCTGTTGAAAATGTGCAGGATGTTGTAGAAGAAGTTTTAATGATCAACGGTTATACCAAGGCAGCCAAAGCATATATTCTTTATAGAAAACAACATCAGGATTTAAGAAATTTAGCAATATTAATAGGGAATTCAGGTATTGTTGAATCATATTTGAATAAGTCAGATTGGAGAGTTAAAGAAAACGCCAATATGTCTTATTCTTTACAGGGTTTAAATAATCATATTGCAGGAACCATAGTTGCAAATTATTGGTTGGATAAACTTTATCCTGAAAAAATATCAAAAGCACATAAATCTGGAGAATTACATATTCATGATTTGTCTACTTTGGGAACCTATTGTGTAGGTTGGGATTTAAGAGATGTATTGATGACAGGTTTTACAGGAGCCCCAGATAAAATCCAATCTAAACCTGCAAAACATTTAAGGGTTGCACTAGGTCAGATAGTTAATTTCTTTTATACTTTGCAAGGAGAATCTGCTGGTGCACAGGCTTTTTCAAATTTTGATACCTATCTTGCCCCTTTCATAAGATACGATGGAATAGGTTACAAAGAAGTAAAACAAGCAATGCAAGAGTTTATGTCTGGAATGAATGTTCCTACAAGAGTAGGTTTCCAAACTCCTTTTACAAACATCACAATGGATATGGATATTCCCAATATGATGAAAAATGATCCAATAGTAATTGGTGGAAAAATAATGGATGATACATATGGAGATTTCCAAGAGGAAATGGATATTTTCAACCGTGCTTTCTCTGAGGTTGTAATGGAAGGTGATGCGAAAGGCAGGGTGTTCACATTCCCCATTCCTACTTACAATATAACTAAAGGATTTGATTGGGAAAGAGAGCAATTAAAACCTATATTTGAAATGACTGCAAAATATGGAATTCCCTATTTTTCTAATTTTATCAATTCTGATATGAATCCAGAAGATACACGATCAATGTGTTGTAGATTACGATTAGACAATCGCGAACTTAGAAAAAGAGGGGGGGGCTTGTTTGGAGCGAACCCATTAACGGGCAGTATAGGTGTTGTAACATTAAACATGCCTAGAATTGGTTATCTATCAAAAAACGAAGATCAATATTTCGAAATGCTTGCAGAATTAATGGATGTTGCAAAAGAAAGTTTGATATTAAAACGTAAAGTTTTAGAAAAATTCACTGAAAGCGGACTTTATCCATATTCTAAATTTTATCTGCGTAATGTTAAAGAACAAAACAAAGAATATTGGAAAAATCATTTTGGCACAATAGGTTTAATAGGTATGAACGAATCTTTGATAAATCTATTTGGTGAACAAAAAGATTTAATTGATAATGACGCAAGGACTTTTGCAATAAAGGTTTTGGATTTCATGCGGGACAAGTTATCAGAATATCAATCTGAAACTAACAGTATATTTAATCTGGAAGCCACCCCTGGAGAGGGAACTTCCCACAGGTTGGCAAGATTAGATAAATCAGAATACAAAGACATTATAGTCGCTAATGAAAACCAATATCAAAATAATGATTCTCCTCCATACTACACAAATTCAACTCAATTGCATGTTGCTACACCATTAGATTTGTTTGAGGCTTTGGAACTTCAAGATCCATTACAAACTAGATATACTGGAGGAACTGTTTTTCACACATTTTTGGGTGAAAAAATAAATGACTGGAAGGTTGTTAGAAATTTGGTTAGAAAAATAGCTGAGAATTATAAACTTCCCTATTATACTATAACTCCAACATTTTCAGTTTGTCCTGTTCATGGTTATATACCGGGGGAACATAATTATTGTCCAAAATGCGATGCTGAGATTGGTTATACTCAATTAAAACAAAAAATGGAAGTAAAAAATTAAGAGGTGGGTTAAATGAATGAGGAAGAAATTAAAGATTTGGAGAAAAAAAGGACAAAGTGTTTGGTTTATAGCAGAGTTGTTGGTTATATAAGACCGGTTCAACAGTGGAACGAAGGTAAACAAGCTGAATTTAACGAAAGACGATCTTTTGATGAATCATGTTAAGTATCTGGTGAGTTTCATATGGAATTTGCATATATACAAAAAACAAGTTTAGTAGATTATCCCAACAAAATATGTTCAACTTTATTTACTATTGGGTGTAATTTCAGATGTCCCTTTTGCTATAATAGGAATTTAGTTATACCTAATGAGTACATAAAAGAGAGAATAAGTGAAGAAAAAGTTTTAGAAATATTGGAAAAAAGAAAAAATGTTGTTGATGCTTTGTGCATAACTGGGGGGGAACCACTACTGCATAAAGATATAGTTGAATTTATAAGAAAAGTTAAGTCTTTGGGAATTCAAATAAAAATGGATACTAATGGTACAAGTCCTGAAAAGGTAAAACAGTTGATTGATGAAAAACTTGTTGATTATTGGGCAACTGATGTCAAAACTTCAAAAACTGAATACCCTAAAGCAACTGGTTTAAACCAGTCATTTGCAGATAAAGTTGAACAGTCTTTGAAATTAATAATAGATTCTGGAATACCTCATGATTTCAGAACTACAATTGTTCCTGGATTGCATAATGATCAAATCATGGAAGAC
This sequence comes from Microcaldota archaeon, assembly GCA_020854835.1. Taxonomy (GTDB): domain Archaea; phylum Micrarchaeota; class Micrarchaeia; order Anstonellales; family JAGGVH01; genus JAGGVH01. The sequence continues at coordinate 83,886 of JAHKLX010000038.1, read as the reverse complement.
ATTGGTGTTTGGTTAAACAGTTTAGGGGAAAGAGATAGATATATAATTCAAACATTTATCAAACCTGAGGGTGCAGAGTTAGTTGATAAAAGTTTTAATCCTGGGTTGTTTAAACAAAGTGAAATCCAATTTTTAGTAAATATCGCAAAACCTCATTTCAAAACAGTTGAAGTTAGAGATTATATTTACCAAGGAGAATATTAATTTTAAAATAAAAAAAGAAAAAAGATTAAAGAACTTCGGCAATATCAACCAAAATTTCATGGGCAGCATTTTGCTGTTCTTCAACAGTTTCATAACCAGTTATTGCTCTTCCAACTACTAAGATACTTGCTCCATCTTCAATAGCATTGCGCGGAGTTGCAATTCTTTTTTGATCAGAACCAACCATCCCTTTATTTGGATGGACGATACCCGGGGTTATATACATGAAATCTTTAGGTAAAAACTGTGTTATTGCTGATAAATCATTTGCAGAACAGACTATTCCATCTAATCCTGTATCTGCTGTCATCTGAGCCAAATGCAAAACTTGATCTTCCATATCTAATTCGACGTTCAGTTCTCCATAAAGTATGTCTATATTAATACTTGTAAGAACAGTTACTGCAATAACTTTTGGAGGAGCAATTTCCAATCTTTTAGCTGTTTCATCTGCACCTTCCAATGCTGCGAACATCATTTTACTTCCTCCAAAGGCATGAACATTGAATATGTTAACTCCCATTTCAGTTGCAGCACATGCTGCATCTTTAACAGTGTTTGGGATATCATGGTATTTCAAATCCAGAAACACATTTGCACCATGTTTTTTCACCATTTTGACAATATCTGGGCCAAAACGTGTAAACGAACCTTTACCCACTTTGAACAATCCCACATACTCGTGCAGTGCTTTAACTCTCGCTTCAGCTGTTTCCATTGTATTCAAATTGTCTAATGGCAGACAAACCTTCTCTCTTGCTTTTAAAAGCTGTGCATTCATCTTTCTCATTTTTTCACCTCTATTCTATTTCTATATCTACATCAAAAACTTGTTTGAGTATATCCTGGAGTTTATTTTTTTGATCATCGTTTATTTTGTTTGGCGTTTCCAAGGGTATGCCATAAGGTTCAGTTCTTGAAATAAAAACTGCTTTAACATTTTTGTTTTCACTCATATCAACAACACAAGTCGGCTCACTCCCCAAGCATGCGCCCCCCCATCTATCAAACAAATATCGTATATTTGGAGTTGCCCTTAGAGTTACCAATGTTCCAACAGGATAATCTCTCACACAATGCCATCCACAGTCAATCCCAAAAGGAGCACTCTTAATTTCTCCCAAACCTTCTTTTTCAACACCAAGTCTCCTGCTTTCAAAAACAGCAGTGACATTTTTACTGTTTTCTAGGGTTACAACACATGTTGGCTCACTCCCCAAGCATGCGCCCTCCCATCTGATGAACGAGGATCTTGCATTAGGAGTAGCAGTTAATGTAATTTCTGCACCAACTGGGAAGTCTTTGCTACAGTACCATCCGCAACTAATTCCAAATGCATTGCTTTTAACAATTCCGTCTCCATTTCCTTGTTTATAAATACTTAATCCCGAACTTGCAAAAACCGCTTCAACATTTTTATTCTCATCCATTGTTATAACACAAGTCGGCTCACTCCCTGAGCAGTCTCCTTCCCAATGAGAAAAGGAAGACCTATGATTCGGGGTTGCTACAAGAGTGACTTCAGTTCCAACAGGATAATCTCTCACACAATGCCATCCACAGTCAATCCCAAAAGGAGCACTTTTGATTTGACCTGTCCCTACTTTATTCACACCAAGTCTCCTGCTTTCAAAAACAGCAGTGACATTTTTACTGTTTTCTAGGGTTACAACACATGTTGGCTCACTCCCCGAGCATGCGCCCTCCCATCTGATGAACGAGGATCTTGCATTAGGAGTAGCAGTTAAAATAATTTCCACCCCTACTGGGAAGTCTTTGCTGCAGTACCATCCACAGTCAATCCCAAACGCATTGCTTTTAACTTCTCCTACTCCCTCTTTTTCAATAGTTAGTTTAGCGCTTTCAAAAATAGCAATAACTATTTTGTCCGAATTCATATCAACTACACATGTGGGTTCTGTGCCCGAGCATGCGCCCTCCCAATGTGAGAAAGAAGACCTGTGACCTGTAGTTGCAGTTAAAGTAATTCGAGATCCTGGAGCGTAATCTTTGCTGCAGTACCATCCACAATCAATTCCAAAAGCATCACTTTTAACAGTGCCTTCTCCTTGTTTTTGCACTCCCAAACTATAAGCAGATATGGTCGGTAAAAGTAAAAGCACTACTATTATCAAAAATTTACTTCTTAACATAAACATCCCCCGTTAATGTTTATGTATTATCATGTATTTAAAGTTTTCGCTTAACAAGTAATTTGGGGTCGGCATCAAAATATTTTTTCTTCAAGTCAATAACTATCAAATCATATCTCTTTCCAGTTTTTTCATAATTTTTAAATTCTTTTTCAATCGTGGCATTAAATTTTTTAAATAAAGATAATGATTTTCCGACTTTAACATGTGCTACTATATAATTATATTTTCTTCTTTTTATTCTCTCAATAAATTTTTCAACTAACACATATCCATATCCCTTTCCCCTGTATTCTGGTTCAATAACTAAATTATAGATATAGAAAACTCTTTTTCCACGTTCAATATTTTTTATTTTATCTTCTTCAACTTCCCACCTTCTGTATGGACAGCCAATTATATTTCCAACATATTCATCTTTCTCAAAAACCATCAAGCCCAAACTATCTTTGGTTTTTAATATGTCTTTATAATCTCCATAATCCGATCTAATTTTTTTAGGATGGGACTGTTCTGATTCTAAAATTAAATCACTATATCTATCAAAATTATTTTTTGTAATTCTTTTAATTTTTATATTTGGCATTTACATCACCCGGGAAATCAAAGTTCTCTTAAATATCCCCAGTTATGCAATTTATCACTATCTTCTAACCATCTGTCCCCTATGTCGTCCCTATAGTACATGTGAGGTATGATTATATTGTTTATGCGATTATAAACTTGTGCCTGCGCTTGTTTCATTGTATTTCCCATCCCTACTACAACCAACACCATTCCTGCATTTCCTGTAACTACCCATTCTCCATTTACAAGTTTAACGTCTTCTATGTGGATTCCTTCGTAGTTTAATTTTTTGAAATGGATAACTGAATCTTTAGATTTGACCCTGAAGGTTTCTGGATCATCAAAAGGAAAAGGTGGAACAACAATCCTGACACCAATTTGAAAACCGGTTTTTGTTCTAAGTTTTATCTTTTCACCTCTGGCAAGACTATGCATAAATTCACCTTTCAAATTCAATATACCATCTTGCTGAATGCTTATTGTTGGATATCCGAATCGCGTAGTCCATTCTAAGGGATGTATTCCATGACCATTGACAATGCAATTTATATCAATATAACCCACAAATTTTTCCTGGGCCAATTTTTCTTCAAATTTCTTAAGCGTGTTATTGAAAATTTTATTAGGTCCTGACCAGAATAAAGCAGTTCCCATTTCTCCTGTTGAGGGTCCTAAATTTCCCGGGAATAATTTCTTATGTTCAAAATTTACGTTTATAGGATAGATAAATTCATTTCCATTAAAAAACGCGCCAACTGCTATTTCAACCCCGGTCATTTTTTTTTGTAATTGAAAAGAAGGTATTTTATTTGACCAAGCGTTTCTATAATCCGTCAAAACCTGAATAACATCTGTGCCATTATCGTCTTCTCCAATAAAAAGCAATCCTTTAACGTTTGCAGCTTCCCCATCTGGTTTTATAACATATTTTCCAGGATTACTTTTTACATAATCAATTGCATCATCAAATGATGTAAATGTTTTATATGGGATAACTGGAACGCCCATTTTTTTCAATTCTTCCTGTCCAAACGAACGATCATCTTCTAGCTGGTCTGTGTAGGTTGTTCCACCCACAACAGCCTTTCCTTCTTCTCTAAGTTTTTTTGCTTTTGTACCTTCGCCCAACACATCATCAAAAATGATAGTATCTGCCCAATCTAGATATGGTTCATATTCATCAACAATATCTACAAAACCACTGCCAACTTCTCTCTCTTCTGGGCATTTCACATAAAATTTGACTTGGTGTCCCTCTTTTTTGATAGTCCAAGCAAGGTCTGCACTCAGATTATCCAAAGACATAAACAAGAATTTTTTTGGTTCCATATATCCAATATCCTCTTTTTCATAATTTATTTTTAGAATACAAATAATTCAATATATATATTTTTAAATATTATACCTTCATTCTCTGATTTTACAATCAGAACCGTAAAATTCCGAGATTTCAATTAATTTGTTCCAATAAGTTTCAGGTAGTTGGGGAGGAGTTGAAAACATTTCCTTAAAAAAAGTTTTAATAGATTTTGGTTTTTTTAATTTCTCCCTTTTTTCATCAGATTTCAAGTTTTCCACATGTTTTTTTGATTTTATAGATTTAAATAATTAAAAAAAATTTTATTAAAAATTAAAGGAAAAAAATAATTTATTGTCCCCTCATTTGTATGTTTGCTTTAGAGAGGGATTCATGGCAACCAATATCAAACCAATATCCCTGAAAGACAAAACTTTGGAGATTTACTCTTTTAGACATCCATACAATAAAATCTCCCATTCTGTCAGGAGGATTTCCTTGTTTCAAATAATCATCAATCATTTGAAAGTCATGAGGATTGAACATATATATCGCAGTGCTAATCAATGTAGAATTTGGATTTTCAGGTTTTTCTTGGAAATCAGTTATTTTATTGTCTTTATCAATCGAGACCACACCGTATTTTTTTGCCAAATCTTTGTCTCCAACATCAAAAAGAGCTACAGTTGAAACTTTCCCTCTTTTTACATATTCGCTATATAATTCATCTAATTCAAAAGAAAATAAATTGTCAGCACCAATAACCATAACCTCATCATATTTTATCTTTGCCTTTTCTAAAACCAATCCTACTGCCCCAACACTTCCGCGTTTTTCAGTGTTTTCAATCGATTCTTCAGATATTAACTCTATGGGTATTTTTGGAGAGTTATCGAGCAAATAATTTCTAAAATCAATTTCAAATTTTTTATTTGTTGTTAAATAACATCTATTTTCTTCTGGCGGTTTAAATCTATCCACTTTTTGAAGAACGTGGGTAAGAAGAGGTCTGCCTGCTACTGGGAGCAAAGGTTTGGGTAATTCATCAGTGGTAGGGATCAGACGTTTGGCAAATCCTCCTGCCAAAACAATTGTTTTCATAATATATATATTATAATGTTATAATTTATAAATATTGTGTTTTTATACATATTTTATTGCTTTTAGTGCACTTTTCTCTTTATCTTTTATTTCTAGCATTATATCAAAGTCCAAGCCTCTTGTTTGTTTTAAAAAATTTTTAAAGTGTTTGATATCAATATGTTCTGTGTGTGAACATCTTCTTCCATTTATCTTTTGAGTGCTGTAATCCACCATCAACACCCCATCTGATTTTTTCCAGGTTTTACTTGCCATTTCAATTGCTTGTTTGACAGGTTCATGATTATTTATGCATGAGTGGTGGAAAACATCAAAAACAACAGGTATGCCTATGTCATTGCTTATCATTAAACAATCTTTTAAAGAATAAGATCTGTCATCATTTTCTACAACAAGTCTTTTTTTGATATTTGGAGGTAATTTTTCGTATTCTGAGATAAATCTTTTTATTGAAGTTTCTCTGTCGCCATAAACTCCGCCGACATGCATTTGAATTTTTGCAGTTTTATTCAATTTCATCAAATCTAAAATTTTGCAGTGATATTCCAACTCGGCAACACTCCTTTCAACAATTTTTTTGTCTAATGCATTTATCAAAACAAATTGATCAGGGTGCATAGATATTCTAATTTTATTTTTTTTAATATACTTTCCAATGTTTTCAAACTCCTTTTTAAAATAATCCTGCCAGTTGAATTTGCAAATGGGATGAGAAGCAAAGGGAACTAGACCCGAACCAATTCTAAAAAACATAAGTTTGTTTTCAAAATTAAACTCTAAAGTTTTTTTCAAACATTCAAGATTTTCTTCAATTTTTCTTATCAAAGTTTCATTTGAATAATTTGCAAGCCTAAAAGTTTTATTAGGGGTACAATTCAAACCCAAATTTATGCAGGGATAACCTATTCTCATATTAATCATTCCAAAAACAATAAAAGCAACATCATACCAAAACCCAAAAGTATTCCAATAAGCTGAACAGTTGATTTTGTAACATGGCATGTTTTTTGGAGTTCGGGAATCAAATCAGATCCTGCAATATAAATAAATCCCCCTGCAGTAAATGGTATAATAAATATTGTCAATTCTTCAAACATATTCCCCACAATTAACCCTACAACTGTTCCAACAATGGCAGTTAATGCCGTTAAAAAATTCAATAGCAAAGCCTTTTTTTTATCAAAACCTCCGTGCAGCAAAACACCAAAATCTCCAATTTCCTGAGGTATCTCATGGAATACTACTGCCAAGGTTGTAGATATGCCCAAGGGTATACTTACAAGATATGTTACACCAATAACAATTCCATCAATAAAATTGTGCAGACCGTCACCCACTAGGTTCATATAAGCAAAGGGATGCGGGTGGTTTTTGGAAGTTGGAATGTGACAATGTCTCCAATGAATAAATTTTTCCAAAACAAAGAAAACAGTTAATCCTGCTAATACTGCCAGTCCTATCTCTGGTCCAAATCCTTTTTCTTCAACTACCTCTGGCAAAAGATGTAAAAATGCTCCTCCTAAAAGAGAGCCTGCTGAAAAACTAACTAAAAATAATAGTGTTTTATTCATTGTTTTTTCCTTTATAAAAAAACCGAATACCCCTACCAAAGACATTAAACTCACAAAAATAACACTTACTAGTGAATATGCCCAAACAATATCTATCATAATAAAACTTAGAATAGTTTTAATTTAAAAATCTTTCAATCACTTACTTTCAAATAACAAAAAAGAAAAAAAAGATAAATAACGATTTAGATTAGTAGAGATTTATTCTTCGTCATCATCCCAATCTTCATCGTCAAAGTCTTCGTCATCATCAACTTCTTCGTCATCATCCCAATCTTCATCGTCTTCGTCATCCATTTTATGAAACATACAAATCACCTTTTATGGATTAGTGCTTTTTTAAATCTAAGAAAGGTTTATAAAATGATTTATGTGGTAAAAAATTAAAAAAAAGTTAAATATATCTTCTACATTTTTTAACAATACTATAGTTTGAAATATCCTCTATAAATTTTTTCGTATTCCATAGATTTTTATTTATTTGTACACATATTTAGATTGGTGATTTCATGGATAATAAAACAAAGATTATTGCAGGAGTAGGGGTTCTTTTGGTTATTTTTGCATTTGCGATGTTCGCATTTCCTGAATCAGGATATGCAATGTTTAATGCACCTGAAGAAATTTCCGAACCTGATTTAAATATCGATCCTCCAATCCAAGAATCTAACAATAAAGTTACGCTTTATTTCTTCTGGGGGGATGGTTGCGGTTTTTGCTCTAAACAAAAAGTTTATTTGGAAGAATTAAGAGTAAAATATCCTGATTTGGAGATTCAGATGTTTGAAACCTGGAAAGATGCATCAAACAAAGCATTATTTCAGCAGACAGCAGCATCTTATGGAATAGAAGTTAGGGGAGTTCCGACTACATTTATAGGAGAAAAACATTGGATTGGTTTTGCAGACAGTATGAAAGGAGATATGGAAGCTTATATTGATTACTGTTACCAAAACGGATGCGCATCGCCCCTAGATAAATAAATTTAAAAAATTTGTAAAATATTTTTTTATATTTTACTTTTAAAATTTTTATTTTAATAGAATTTATTTTTTTAGCTTTTTTTATAACCTGCTCGGATTTCAGATTTAAACTGAAATTATTATCATGGAAAAAGTTGGCAATATTATTGTTTCAGTATAAATTTTTTATTTGAACTCCTTTTCTACAAACATCACAAATACCTTCTCTATGGTGTTTTTTACAAACAAGTCTGCCACACATTTTGCACGATATTTCTGCAGGGTTCCCACAAATATGACACAAACCTTTCAAATCCATACTGCTTTCAATAAAGTTTAACAATTTAAAGTTTTTGTTTTTAGATGATTTATTTTAATGTTTTTAGATATTAAAAATCAGACTATTTTGCCATGTGCAGATAATCTCCACCTTTGTTTTATTAACTTTGATAATGCGGCTTTCCCCCCCACTTCTGCACAAAGTTTTCTTTTAAGTTTTAAAGTTGCAACATCTTTTTTAGTTTCAATTACAACACCAACTGTTGAGGCAGTACCAACACTTAAAACCATTGGTTCGCCTTTGATAATTTGATTGTTTTCAAAATCTGTTCTTCCAAATAAAGAGTATTCAACTGTAAAAACATCTGTTGGTTCTGGAACTTTTCCAGGTTTTCCAATAAACTGACCAATCATCCCATCAGATTTTGTTAAAGAAGGATCTAGTGGAGTTCCAATCGCAACAAGACCTCCAGGATGAACAACATCTCTTTTTTTATCTCCTGCAAACAAAGAAGTAACTTCAGTTATAAAAGGTTCGGACTTTTCTTTATAAGTGAATCCTGGTGAAATTTCAATTTCATCACCAATTTTCAATTCTCCTTGAATTAATGAACCCCCCATAACTCCTCCTTCAAGTTTATTTATTTCAGTTCCGGGTTTATTTATATCAAACGATCGAGTCACATACATTTTATAATCTGCTTTTGAATCGCGTTTTGGAGTAGGTATTGAAGTTTGAATAGCTTCAATGAGTGAATCAAGATTGATTCCATAATTTGCAGATGTCGGAATTATTGAAGCTTTTATTCCAAATTCTCCAATAAAATCAGATATCTGATCATAATGTTCTTTTGCTTTTTCTTTTGAAATAAGATCAATTTTGTTTTGAACAATAACAATATTTTTTATACCAAGTGCTTCTAAAACCATCAAATGTTCTTTTGTTTGAGGTTGGGGGCAAGTTTCATTCGCACCAATTACTAATATAGCGCCGTCCATTATCGCAGATGCAGATATGGCTGTCGCCATCAGTGTTTCGTGTCCTGGTGCATCCAAAAAAGAAACTTTCCTAACAAATTCTCCTTGTTTTCCAGAAGGACATTTAGGTTTCATCCAATATTTCTCACCACATTTATAAAAAGAAATATCTGCATAACCGATTCTTATAGTGATTCCTCTTTTAAGTTCTTCACTAAAAGTATCAGTCCATTTCCCTGTTAATGCTTTGGTTAAGCTTGTTTTGCCGTGATCAACATGGCCCAACATCCCTATGTTAACAACAGCTTGACCTGTATCCTCCATCTAATCACTCTTTCTTTTCCTCTTTTTTAGGAAATATTTCACTTAATGGAGTCGGGCCCTCTTCAATTGCTTTTGTGTTAACCTGAATGATTGACTGATCGACAGTGTTTCCGCGCACTGTTTTTCTTTTTCTTTCTCCTCGTCTTTTTGGTTTATATCCTGGACCTTTTGACAACAAAAGTTTGTATTTTTTTGTTCCTTCAACTTCGGGCCGCATTGGAAAACCTGAGGAATCACTTCCACCAGTAATCTTAAGTTTATATCCTGGAATTCCCAAAACTTCACCATCAATCACATCACTAATTTTTTTATTAGTTAATAACACTGATTTATCCTCTGATAGTTCAGTCTGGAATGTTTGTCCATTTTTCACAGATATTACAAGTTTCATATTTATCACCTTAATTAATGAATAAGTTTTCGAATAGAATATAAATAGTTTTTTTTATAAACCTTTGCTAAGATCAGTCTGTTTTTCTATCGAAAAACAAAATTTGACTTATTGCTGATTTTGTCATTTCTTTTTGAATAGATGCAAATTTTTCACCCAATTCTTCATATATCTCATCTATTTCTCCAGGTTCAGTTAATAATTCATCATGTTCCTTCAATGCTATATCTAATGGCTTTGTAGATAACTGTAATTCTCTTGCTAGTTCTCCCATCTCTTGCCAAAATTCTTGTCTCTTTTTTCCATCTTTAACAATAATAATTATTTTTTTATCCGTTCGTATATCCAATTCTGTCCCAATTCTTTTTGCAGTTTCTTCTAAAAATTCAGTTAATTTATAATTTTCTTTAGAATTAGGATAACCAATCAAAACAGTTTCTTTATTGACTAAAAATCTTGATGTTGGAAATTCATAAGCCACTTCAAACAAACCCGATTGAATTTTGCAAATGTCTATTGCCAATCCATTTATTCGTCTAGATAAAAAAACTTCAGTTGCTTTTGACTTTGGAAAGGGAATATCATCTCTTTTTTTAATCATACCTCTGAAGGTTATTTCTTTATTAGGTTTAGGACTTGGATCTGTTTTAAATACTTTTTTTCCCATAATTTATTTTATGTTCAGACCTATTTATAAATCTTTTTGTTATTAATTATAAACATTTGTGTTTAATAATTTATTTAAATACTATGGCACTAATAAATATACTGGGGGATTATTATGGTCACGTTGCGCAAAACATTTACACCAAATTCAATTATACTTTACACTCAAGATTCAACTGATCTGATACCTGTTAACCTGCATCCCCACGGTCCGAAGCCCATAAAGGTGGGTTTTAGGGATTATGCAGACACAGAAACCATTTTTATGTTTAATTCTCCTTGGAAAAGTCCAGCAACCAAATCCATAGATCAATTTAGAAATTCAGATGTTTTTATTTTTGATAGAATATATCCGCAACCCAAGGAACGATTTTTAATGACCTATTTTCTTATCAAGAATCTTGCATCTCAAGGTGCTAGGGTAACTCTTGTTGTGCCTTATATGCCTTTTTTGAGACAAGACCATGATTCAGCTGACACAGATCCTTATAAAACACACGAGGGCCACACTGCTTGGTTGGCATTGGGCGCATTAGGCGATGTTGGTTTAAAGTATTTAATCACCTTGGATGGTCATTGTTTTAAAGAGGAAGGAATTTACTCAACCAATCCGAAACACAGAAGATTCCCTTTAGATAAATATGGGAATGAGGTAGATGAATTTTCAATAATACCTCCCAATTTAACAGTTATCAATTTAACAATGAGAAATCCTTTGAAAAGAAAGGTATTGGATGTTGCCATGCGGGGAGGATATCTAAATCCCAATTCAAATAAAAAAGGAATTTTATATATTTCTCCAGATGAAGGTGGAAGTTATTTGGCAGATGTTAATCTAAGAAAAAAACGTGACGGCGATTTCTCAAATGGAAAAGTTGAAATAACTTGTGTGGATAGTGGTGATTTAACAGCTGAACTATTATTAAATCATCAAATTGTATGTCCTATTGATGATATGGTTTCATCAGGTAGTTCAATTGTCAAATCAATAAATAAAATAAGAGAAATTGCATATTCGCACAACATCACAGTAAATGATAATTTAATTATCAAACCTCTATCAAATGTTTTCAATGGGAAGAACAGTATTGATTTAATGCTGGGTGTTGTTCATAACCTGGGTTTAGCAGGAGCTGGCGCCTGGATAAGCTCGGCAGGAATATCTGAAAAAAGAATGATCACAACTAATTCTATTGTTGATGGAAACACAACATTAGAATTCGGAAACGCAGTTCGGATACAGGAACTTCTTCAGATGTTTGTATGCAACATAATTCATAATGATTATGACATTGACAGGTTTCACGAATTCATAACGAAAAATTTATAAACATAACTTATGTTCTATTCTTAGAAATAACATTAATGAAGGAGGTGTGTAAATGATAACTTTACCAGAACTGTTAAGTTTAATAGATATCAATGTGATTAGCACCAATCTATTACAAGGTGCAATCGCAGCTGCAGTTTTCTTGCTAATATCCATAGTGGGTTTTATACTCGCTAAATTGATGGGTTGGTTATGGAAACAAGCATCTGACAAAATGAAATTAGAGATATTCCTTAAAAATCATGGATTGCATGACGCATTATTAGGATGGACTTTGACAGGTGTAATAAAATTCCTGCTCGAGATATGGATTTTCTTCATATTCCTTGGAATTGCTGCAGATATAGCTGAATTCGGATTCTTAACAATAATGATATCTGGAATCGTTGCGTATTTGCCAGGGCTTGTTGAGGGTATTGCAATCATAGTTGTTGCTTTGATGTTTGGGGATTATATTACAAACCAAATAAAAGACAGCAAAACACCATTTGCAAAACCAATTGGTTTAATACTTGAAATTGCAATTGCATATATTGGTGTTGTGATGGCATTGCCTTTAGTTTTGCCAGGTGCAAACATAAACCTTCTTGAAAATACGTTTATGACTGCAATAAATGCTTTGTTCTTCACTGTGGCAATTGCACTAGGTCTTGGTGGAGCAATAGCTATTGGACTCGGGTCCAAAGATATTGTCAAGGACATTGTTAAGAAAAAACAAAAAGAAATCGAAAAAATTATTTAATTTTTTCCCTTTTTTTATTTTTTTGGGCCTGTGGCGCAATCTGGTAGCGTGCTGCCTTCGCATAAATTTTATATGTTTAGAATAAGGCAGAGGTTCCGGGTTCAACTCCCGGCAGGTCCACAAATGTTTATATTATTTTTCTTTTTAGTATAACTAGGTGATCACATGAGAAAATTTGGAATGGCGTTTTTGTTGATTGGTATACTTGCTTTTTTGGGTGCTTTAACTACGTTTGTATTATGGTATTTACAAACCGGACTTTTATCTGATGGAATAATGTCCTTATTGTTCTCAGGTCTGATTGTTTTATCAGTAATTTTTATTCCCGTAGGGATATTAATAATGTTGGTCAACAGATATTTGGGCAAAAAACCACGTTCTCCAGTTTCTGTTCCGGTTACTCACGTAATGATTGAACCAACTTCTAAAAAAGTTCAAAAACCAAAACCTGTTAAAAAATCTACCAATAAAAAAACCACTGTAAAAAAGTCAGTTAAAAAATCATCTACTCCCAAAACCAAGAGAAAAAAAGTCAAGAAAAAAAGGTGATTTCATTGGTATCGCAAAACGAAATCAATCAAATAACAGAATGGTGTGAGAAAACCAAAAAAGAAAAAAATAAGATATATATTCTTGAGCGCAATCCATTCAAAGAGGATATCAAATGGACACAAAGCAAAATTTTTATTGAGATAGACCGGCCCATGGAAGTTGCGAATAAAACGTCATTAGTTTATGATTCAACAACAAAACAACTTTGGCATTACATAGGCGGATCATGGAGACAGGTGGTTTCAGATGTTAAAGAAGATTAGTTTTATTTTAATTTTTTTATTATTTTTTGGTTGTGTGAACGAAGAACCAGAAGTTTTAAACAACAAAACAACTGAGTTAGAATTTGAATTATGGGAAGTAAATGAATATCAAACATATACAGAAGAACATCAAATTTTAGCCGAAGAAATAAATGTGGAATTTGAGGGTTATTCTATTCACACTGTTGGCAGTTGCGCGTCTTTTCAAGATAATTCTAAGAGGGATCAATGTTTTTTAGAATGTGGGATTCAACTAAATAGCCCTGAAGTATGCAGTTTTACATCAAATCCGGATGAATGCTTATTGAATATATCAATTGAAAGCAAGACTGCCAAAGCATGCGATTTGATGGACTTATCAGATATGCGAAATGAATGTTATTTTTATATTGGGTATTATGTTGGGAATTTAGAAGCTTGTGATGTATACGACGGACCTAAAAAAGAATACTGTTATTTAAGTGCATATGAATTTAATAATATAAAAACCTGCAACAATCTCAAATTTTTAAAAAATTGGTGCGAATATGAAAAATCCATAAATTTAAATTATTATAACCAATCCCGTGATCTCTTTTTATCTAATGTAACAGATTGTTTTATATGGGCCTATTTGAATACAACCAATGCGACCATAGCAATCCAAAACAAATATTCTCCCCTAGTTGAGTATTACTTTTTAGGGGCGAAAAAATACAGTGGAGATCTAACCGATTCTGGTGTAAGAGCATTTATTAGAGATGAAAGAGTTAACTATGTAATTCTAGATTCAGTTCCAACTTGGGCAGTGAATCCTGAACTCGAAACTGGATTGGAAACAGTTTATGTTTCAGATAAATGTTCAGTAATTGCACCAAAAGATGGGAGATCCTCACCTGGAAATTTTCTAGTTAGGTAGATTCAATAATGTATGAGGATATAGAACTAAAAGTTTTCGGAATTCCTGAAAATTTTGTTTTGCCATATGCTTTAGCCTAGGTTATTTCAATATCCAACAACATAAACGAGAAAGAAAACCCCTGAAAGAATTTTATGAAGAGGTTTAATGTGGTAATAGATTTACATGCTCTTTTACACACAATAACCCCATAGCTCCCAGAACAATTGTTAATGCTAGAGGAGTGGACTGTTCGGAAAAAATTTCTATTAGTGAAAAGCTGGAGCTCCAGGAACTACATAATAGTTGCTGGTTTGTGAAACTATAAATTCCAATTTTCCAAGTTTTCATTATTTTTTGTTGAGTTTATTTTTATTATTGTCTTTTGAAATAGGTTTCTATTTTTCCATCAATAAGATTGCTAAAACAGCGCATTGTTTCACATCGTGCTATTTCATCAAGTGTATTTAGAATTTCCTCATCAAAAACTTTTTTGGAAACCCCTCGATTTCTAAGAAATTCTACAAAATTTCCGAATTTTTCTCTAATATAAATTTCATTTCCTCTTTCTTTCAATACTGATTTTGAATCTGCATCGCTTTCTTCTTCCATAATTCTATCATACAACATCAATCTTGCTTCTCTAACATCAGCAACAGAGACTGGTTGGGGTTTTTTAACTGGTGGGCGTGCAGTCGGAGAGGGTTTTGGTGCAGGAGGTGATGGTTGTGGAATTTCTTCAACTGTTTTATCAAACTGTGCAAAAGCATCTTCAAATCCTTCTATATTAAATCTAAGTTTTGATTTAATGAAGAGAAATTTAGGCCCTCTTATGTCTTCAGGTTTGTATTTATTTCTTTTCAAAATTCTTTCTGCTCTTTTAGGCCCTCGTATAAATACTGAGATAGTTAATCTTGCAATTCTTTGTGCATTTAATTCAATATCATTGGACAATAAGTTGTGTTTTTTCATAATTTCATCGGCCTGTTTAACAGCATCAACGAAATCCTGATCCTCTTTTTCAAACCTGCCCATGAGAATTCCATAAACTGTTGTTAACGTGTTCAGATATTCTGGCATAGCATTCTCAATAAATTCTGCCACTCTGCTTATAGTAATTTTTTTTGTTTTCCAATAATTATACTGTCTCATTGAAACAAGTTCATTATGCCAAAAAATATCAAATTTTTGATTAATAGATTCTGAAAAATTTTCAGGAGGATTTTTTTCACATTCTTTGATAAAAGTATAAGCTTCTCTTCCTTTGAGCAAAACTGAAACAAAAGCAAAAGCCTGCTCCTCGGGTTGGAGAGAAGCAACATACTCCAATATTTTTTCTTCGGAAAATCTTCCCATTATTTCATCGAATCTATACTGCGAATATCTATCAAGAAGTTTTGAATCTTCTACAGTTGAAAAATTACACTGTTTCAATTCTTTTCCAGTTACCTCAAAAAATCTATTCTCATTTATTTTTTTATCATTAAGTGCAAGCCATCGCGACATATAAAAAATTATCAGTGTTTCATTATTTTTAATTTCGACAGCATTTTTCTCGTTCGTATGCAAAGATGAATTGAGTATTGGTTTGAGGGCCATAAGGATATTAAAGTACCAAATAAATAAAAAACAATCGCCAGGTCATTTTATTCTTTGATCGCATAAAGCATCGCAGATTTTTGATCCCAGTCATCTTTGACTAAAGAAGTTTTATAGTTATTTTTTTCAAAAAGTTTTTTCATATCTTCAATGTTATGATTTTCAAATTGGTGAACTTCCATCATCACAAGATAAACATTTTTCATCAAATCAAAATTATTTTCTGTGAAGATTTCCCATTCTGCTCCCTCAATGTCACATTTAATAACGTTAGGGTTATACTCTTTTATCAATGTTAATAAAGAAACTGTTTCAACTTCTTCATATCTTTTTCGCTTTCTTCCCAAATCTTTTATCGTCGAATGGCCACCAACATTTTTATCGTCTATCCATAATTTCAATTTTTCTCCATCTTTATTTGAAACTGCTTTATTCAAAGTAATAATAAATTCATCAAGCTTGTTATGTTTTATGTTTTTCACTGCAATGTTAAAATTATCTCTAACCGGCTCAACGCCTATAATTTTTGAACCAAATCTTTTAGAAGCATACACAGAATATATTCCTATATTCATTCCTAAATCAAGAATTACATCCTTTTCATTTGGAGTTTTTTTCACATCATATATTTTTTTCTTAACAATTTCCTCAACAATCCAGTACATGGAAGTTTTTGGTTCAATTAAATAGTTTCCATAATCTGTTTTTATCTCGACAGGAGATTTTTTCCCTGAAAATAGATTTTTAATGTGGTGTAACCTAGATTTAATTAATATTTTTGTTAAAGTTAAAACATTATCGTGTTTGCTCATAAAATAACACCCTATTTAAGCTAATTTCTATTGAGACTTTCTATTTTATGGCGTATATTTATAAACTTAATGCTTTTTAAATATCTAAAACAGATACATTAGTGTCCACTGGTGGTGATATTCTTGAAGGATGAAATTAAGTACCATCCCCATGAGCTTATTCCGGAGCATGTTCCTTTAACAAAGGAGGAAGAAGTAGAACTTCTTAAAAAACTGAACACGTTCAAGCACAATCTGCCCAAAATCAAGAAAAAAGATATGGGTTTAAAGATTATGATGAAGCTTAAGGGATTTAAGGTTTCAAAAGGCACAATTATTAAGATTATGAGAAAAGATTTTACAACCGAACATTATTATTATCGTGTTGTAGAATGATTTTACTCCTGGGAAAGTTAGAGGTGTTTAGATGGTTGGAGAAGAATTAAAGGCATACTTTAGGGAAAACTCTTTTGTAAGGCAACATCTGAGTTCATATAACAAATTTGTTGATAAAAATCTTCAAGAGATTATAAGTTCCTCGGAAAAAATTTCAACAAATATTGAGGGATTCGAAATTAAACTTGGCAGAATAAGATTGGAAAAACCAATGGTTATTGAGGCAGATGGTTCAAGAAGGGAAATTATTCCCAATGAAGCACGAGTAAGAAATATTACATATTCGGCACCTATTTTTTTAGAAGTTATACCCATTATGCATGGAATTGAATCATTAATTTCAGAGGTTTATATAGGTGAATTACCTGTTATGATAAAATCTAAATTATGTTATCTTGAAAATATGGGGAAAGAAGAATTAATTGAATCTGGAGAAGATCCCAATGATCCAGGAGGATATTTTATTATTAACGGCAGTGAAAAAGTTTTAGTAGGTATAGAAGATTTAGCTCCAAACAGATTGATCACAACAAAAGAAGACTTGAAAAAATTAACAATATCAAAAATCTTTTCAACAAGAACCGGTTTTAGGGCGAGATGTGTTGTTGAGAGAAAAGAAGACGGAACAATGAAAGCAGATTTTCCAAGCTCTCCGTCTGAATTGCGTCTCACTGTTCTTCTTAAGGCTTTGGGTCTTAAAAGTAATAATGAGATTTTAGCAAATATCCCTGGGGATATGTCTTTGAAAAATGATCTTTTGATTAATTTTGAGGTGGACACAACAAAGAACACCCCTGAAGCGTTGTTGAAAATTGGAAAAATGCTAATGCCTACAAGAGAAGAAGACGAACAGCTTTTAAGAGCAGAATTGTTATTGGATTCCTATCTGCTTCCACATATCAGCACAGAAAAAGAAGCACGGATGAAAAAAGCAAAATTCCTAATCGAAATGGCATATCGCGCAAATCTTGTTGGTACTGGTAGAGTTCCACCTGATGACAAAGACCATTATGCCAACAAAAGAGTTAAACTTTCAGGTATGCTGATGGAAGAATTGTTTAGATACGCATTCCAATTTTTAGTAAGGGATATTCAATACCAGGCCAGCAGAGCAGAAGCAAGAGGTAGACGTTTGATTGTTCAAAATTTAGTTAGGCCTGATGCACTAAGCGATAAAATGAGAACTTCACTTGCAACAGGAAATTGGATTGCAGGACAAACTGGTGTTGCTCAGCTTCTCGATAGAACAAGCTATCTTGCAACAATGTCACATTTAAGAAGAGTTAATTCTCCTCTCAGTAAAAAGCATCCTCATTTTCTTGCAAGGGATTTGCACGGAACACATTGGGGAAAATTATGCCCTACTGAAAGTCCTGAGGGTCCGAATATTGCGCTTGTAAAGAATTTAGCATTGATAACAGAGATTACTCCAGGTGAGGAAAAGATTGAAACAATCTATGACAAAATAAGAGAATTTGGATTAAAAGCATTATAGGAGGTTATTCTTATGAAAAGTTGTGCAGTTTATGTAAATGGTAGATTAGTGGGGTATCACGATGATCCTGTTAATTTTTATAATCAACTCGTAACTACTAGAAGAAAAGGGGAGGTAACAAACCAATCTAATTTTTCTTATAGTAAAAAATACAATTCATTCTATATCAATACTGATGGGGGCCGTGCCAGAAGACCTTATATAGTGGTTGATAAAGGAAAATCTAGATTAACCTCTGATTTAATTGAAAAATTAAAAATCAAAGAACTTTCTTGGAGTGATTTAATTAATATGGGAATTATTGAATATTTAGATGCTGAGGAAGAAGAAATGGTTTATATTGCCCAGTGGAAAGAAGAATTAACCACTGAACACACACATCTTGAAATAGATCCAATATCTATATTAGGTATTGTTGCAGGCAGTCTTCCTTATCCCAATCATAATTTATCTGCTCGAAATTCAATGGCTGCGTCACAAACCAAACAGTCATTAGGTTTGTATGCTGCAAATTATAGTAATTACTATTTATCAAGATCATATATAATGTATTATCCTCAAAAACCTATGGTTTCTACAAGAACTTATGAGTATTTGGACATGGATGTCCATCCTGCTGGCCAAAACTTTATTGTTGCTGTAATGTCCTATGAATATAACATGGAAGATGCTGTTGTATTGAATAAAGGTGCGCTGGATAGAGGTTTGGGTAGAGTTGTCATGTTTAAAACATCTGTGGCCGAGGAAAGAAGATATCCTGGCGGACAAAAAGATAAATTTGAAATTCCCCCTCCGACTGTTTCTGGATATAGGGGTGAAGAGGCATATAAATACTTGGGCAGTGATGGATCAATAGCTCCTGAAGTTACAGTTAACTGTGGCGATGTGCTTATTGGAAAAACATCTCCTCCAAGATTTTTAGAGGAAATTTCTGTCTTTGGAATTATTGAAGAAAAGAAAAGAGAAAGTTCTGTTGGAGTTTCTCACGGACAGGAAGGGACTGTTGATTCAGTTATGCTGACAGACACATTGGGCGGGAATCGAATGGTTAAAGTCAGAGTTAGAGATGTTAAAGTACCTGAAGTAGGAGATAAATTCTCTGCTCGTTCAGGACAAAAAGGAATTGTTGGAATGGTTTTACCACAAGAAGATCTTCCATTTACCAATGAGGGTATAGTTCCAGATCTTATTGTTAATACACACGCTATTCCCTCGCGTATGACTTTTGGACATATTATTGAAATGCTTGGTGGAAAAGCAGGATCCTTAGATGGGAGAATAATTGATGGAAGCGCTTTCATAAATGAAAACACCGAAGAATTCAAAGCAATATTAAAAGAACATGGATTCAACGAATATGGGGAAGAAGAAATGTATGATCCTATAACTGGAAGAAAACTCAAAGCAAAAATATTTATCGGAACTGTGTATTACCAAAGATTACATCATTTGGTATCAAACAAACTTCATGCAAGATCTAGAGGACCTATACAATTATTGACACGACAGCCAACAGAAGGAAGAGCTAGAGACGGCGGTCTAAGATTCGGAGAAATGGAAAGAGATTGTTTGATAGGTTACGGTTCATCGATTCTAATTAAAGAAAGGCTGTTGGAAGAAAGCGACAAAACAGCTATTTTGGTGTGCAGTACGTGCGGAGCAATTGGCTATCACGACCACACTAAAAATAGGGATGTTTGTCCAGTATGCGACAGCAACAGATTTTACAGAGTTGAAGTTAGTTATGCATTCAAATTACTGTTAGAAGAGATTATTTCTCTAGGGGTCCATCCAAAAATAATTTTGGAGGATAAAGCATAGGGGTGTTATAATGGTTGATATAGTAACTGATAAAAAAATAGGCGGCGTAAAATTCACAGTTTTATCTCCAGATGAAGTTAGAAAAATGAGTGCTGTCAAAATAACAATTCCAGATACTTATAATGATGATGGATACCCAATAGAAAATGGACTTGTAGACACAAGAATGGGCGTCATTGATCCTGGATTAAAATGCAGAACTTGTGGGGCAAGAATGGGCGTGTGTCCTGGACATTTCGGACATATGGAAATTGTGAGACCTGTTATTCACCCATTATATGGTAAAGTGATTCTTTATATTCTCCAATCAACATGTGATAAATGTTTTAAAACTGTTTTAGGGGATGAAGATATTGAGAAATTAAAAGAGGAGCTTGAGGAATATCAAGATGATGAAGAAGATGGGGAGAAAAAACAAACATCCATCTTTAAATTCAGAACCAAAAAAGTTAAAGGAAAAATATGCCCTCATTGTGGAAAAAAACAATCTGAAATAACTTTATTAAAACCAACAACCTTTTACAAAAACAAAAAAGTTATGCTTCCTACAGATATAAGAGAATGGCTTGAAAATATCAGCAATGATGAGTTAAGAGTTTTAGGACTTGATCCAATTAATGCAAGACCTGAATGGATGATTTTAACAGTTTTGGCCGTACCCCCAGTTAATATGAGACCATCAATAACTCTTGAATCTGGTGAAAGATCTGAAGATGATTTAACACATAAATTGGTTGACATTATAAGAATCAATCAAAGATTAGATATGAATATTAATGCAGGTGCTCCACAACTTATTATTGAAGATTTATGGGAGCTTTTACAATACCACTGCAGTACTTATTTCAATAATGAATTGGCAAACACTCCTCCGGCAAGACACAGATCTGGAAGGGCCTTGAAAACACTAACTCAAAGATTAAAAGGAAAAGAAGGAAGGTTTAGATATAATTTATCTGGCAAGAGAGTTAACTTTTCAGCAAGAACAGTTATTTCTCCCGATCCTAGATTAAAGATAGATGAAGTTGGTGTTCCTGAAGGTGTTGCAAGAGAAGTTACCATACCTATAAAAGTTACAACTTGGAATATTGAAGGAGTTAAAAAATATATTTTGGCTGATAAATATCCTCAAGCAATTTATGTTATTATGCCAAATGGACACAGAGTAAAAGTAACTGATTCTGCAAAACAAGAGATAATCGATTCGCTTGTACCAGGTTCAATTGTTGAAAGACAGGTAATTGATGGAGATATAACTCTTTTCAACAGACAACCCTCTCTTCACAGAGTTTCAATGATGGGTCACACTGTCAAAATACTTCCAGGAAAAACATTGAGAGTTAATCCTGCTGTTTGTCCCCCTTACAATGCAGATTTTGATGGGGATGAAATGAATTTGCATATCATTCAAAATGTGGAGGCGCAGGTTGAAATCAAAGAACTTATGCAGCCTTACAAACAAGTGCTTTCTCCAAGACACGGTAGATTAATTATTGCTCCAAATGAGGATCATATTTCGGGTGCGTTTAAATTGACATATAATGCTGAATTTGACAAAGCCGATGCATCATATCTTTTATCCACAACAGGTATCACAAGACTTCCAGAACCAGATAAAGGAGATAAATATTCTGGAAAACTTTTAATGTCTCTTTTAATTCCTGAGGAAATTAATTTTGAACAAAAAACAGAATTCTATTCTGTTGATCAAAAACAAGGACATCTAATTGTTGATAAGGGAGTTATAATCCAAGGCGCGTTAGATAAAAGAACATATACTAATATTGGAGAAAAAATTTGCTATACTATGGGATTCGAAGCATCAAGAGAATTTCTCAACAGAAGTACTTTGATTGGTTTGAATGTTTTAAAACTGGAAGGATTTTCTTTAGGTCTCCAAGAATATGAACTTAATGAAGCAACAAGAACCAAAATAAAAACACTCTTAACAAATGCTGAAAAAGAAATAGATGCAATTATTATGCGCTATAAACACAAAACCTTAAAAAGAGGGCCAGGTATGACTTTGAGAGAAACAGTGGAAAATGAAATTTTAGGAATAAATGCAAAAACAAGAAAATTATGCGGTAAATTAATTGAAAGTTCTATGGATATTGATAATGTAGCATTAATCGTTGCAAAAATCAAAGCCAGAGGCTCAATTGTAAACACAATTAATATGTCGGGCATGGTCGGTCAGCAGTCTGTAAGAAACAAAAGACTATCAAGGGGATACTCTTCACAAAGAACACTTTGTCATTTCAAATCAAAAGATTTATCTGCTAAAGCCAGAGGTTTTATCCCTCGTTCTTTCCATGAAGGTTTGACTCCTGTGGAACATTTCTTCCAAAGTATGGGGGGAAGAGATTCTATGGTCATAAAAGCATTAAGAACTGGGAGATCCGGATACATGCAGAGAAGGATGGTGCATGCACTTCAAGATATCTATGCTGAAAAAGATTTATCTGCAAGAGAATTATCTGGAAAAATTATTCAGTTCGTATATGGTGGCGATGGACTTGATCCAACATTTTCAAGATATGAAAAACATATATAGGTGGTTATGATGACTAAAAAAATTAAAGAGGAATGGATGATAAATTCTTATGAACCTATAGGTGTTCTTGCTGCTCAAAGCATGGGAGAACCAGGAACGCAAATGACTATGCGTTCTTTCCATTATGCTGGAATGGCAGAGCAGGTTCCTACAGGTTTGCCGAGATTGATAGAATTAGTTGATGCGAGAAAAACACCAAACAAACCAATTATGGAAATAGATTTAGATAAAAAACATTCGGGTTCTGAAAACAAAGCAAGAGAAGTTGCGAGAAGAATAGAATCTGTTAATTTGGATCAGGTTGCTCACGTCAAAGAAAACTTAAACGAAAAAAAAGTTATGGTTTCTATAAGGGAAGAAGACATAAAATATTTTGGAATATCTATTGAAGATGTAAGAAAAAAAGTCAAAGATTTTTTAAAAGATAAAGATGCGACTGTTAGATCCAAGGAAAATAAAATAATTATAACTTTCAATGAAAAAATGAAGCTTATAGATATTCGTAAAATTTATTTAAAACTTTCATCAATCCACTTGAAAGGTGTTAAAGGTATTGGCAAAGCAATTGCATTTGAAGATCCTGAAACTGGAGTATTTAGAATATTTACAACAGGCTCAAATATATCTGGAGTCAGAGAGATTGAAGGAGTTGATATAGAAAGAATTTATTCAAACGATATCAAAGAAATAGAGAAAACATTGGGTGTTGAAGCAGCGCGCAATACACTTGTCAAACAAATCATGTATGTCATGGATTCTCAAGGTTTAAGTGTTGATGTAAGACACATTATGCTTTTGGCAGATGCAATGTGCGTTTTAGGAGAAGAAAAATCAATTGGCAGACATGGATTGGCAGGAGCAAAATCCAGTGTTTTTGCGAGAGCGGCATTTGAAGAAACAGTAAGACATTTAACTGAATCTGCTGTTAGGGGAGTTGTCGATGATCTATCTGGAGTGACCGAAAATATTTTAATAGGTCAAACTGTTCCTTTGGGAACAGGTAAAATTAAGCTTAAAGTTAATCTTAAAAGGTGATTTTAATGGATGTAAATGTTTTGGAAAAAAATATTAGATTGGTGTATGACACTGGGAAAATAAGTTATGGTGAAAAAGTATGCAAAAGGCTCATAATGGCAGGTAAAGGCAAACTCATAATTCTTGCAAATGATTGCCCAAAAAACATCAAAAATGATGTAGTTTACTACTCTGAAATGTCTCAAATCCCAATTGCAATTTATCCAAACAGTGCACTCAGATTGGGTGAAACTTGTGGAAGACCGCATCCTATATCTATTATGATAATAGAAGAAGAAGGGGATTCAAAAATTATTGATGTTTTAACTAAAAAGGAAGAGGGGAACTGATGGGAAAAAGAGTTATTGATGGTTTGACTTTGGGTTCAATGAGTTTGTTTGAGCAGGTGTCACACGTTGCACCTTATGATTGTCTTATAACAGACAAATCCGCTTTGTTTGTTGTTAAAAAAGGCATGCTTCACAAATCGCTCGGTAAAGATGGATCATCTATCAAAAGATTAAAGGAAAAACTTGGTCGAAACGTCTGGATTGTTGAACACAGCGCCAATATAGAAGTATTTATAAAAGGTTTGATGTCAAATATACAAATAACTTCTGTTAATGAACAGGATGGCATTGTTTATGTGACAGTTCCTATGAGATATAGGGGTCTTGCCATTGGAAAAGATGGTGAGATAATAAAAAGAAATCGTGACGCAGTTAAACGATTATATAATAAAGATTTAAAATTAATAACAAAATAAAAGGTGATTGAATGGGTCGTGGTGAATTTGCCGGAAGGGATCTATTAAAAGGAAGAAAAAAACAAAAATGGCTATCAAAAAGATGGAAAAGAAGAAGATTAAGACTTAATTATAAGTATAATCCTGCAGGAAAGTCTCCTCAGGTTAAAGGAATTGTAGTTGAAAAGAGAGCACTAGAACAGAAACAGCCCCATTCTGGGTTAGTTAAATGTGTTAAAGTTCAGCTCATTAAAAATGGCAAAATTGTTACGGCTCATGCACCTGGAAATGGAGCAATCAATTACATTGACGAGCACGATCAAGTTTTATTATCTGGGTTGGGCGGTTCTCAAAGAGGACAGATGGGTTCAATCCCTGGTGTTAGGTTCAAAGTTGAAAAAGTAAACAATATTGATCTCAAACTTTTATGGACCAAAAAGAAAGAGAAACCTAGAAGGTGATGACATATGGTAGATTTATCTAAATCATTTTTATTGTTTGGAAAATATTCCTTTGATGGAATAGAGGTTGTTGATCCTTCCTTAAAACCCTACATTGATCTAAATCCAATTTACATGCCTCACTCAGCAGGCAGGCATGTTAAAAAACAATTGGGCAAGGCCAATGTAAATATTGTTGAAAGATTAATCAACAAATTAATGAGGGGAGGAACTGGCGACAAAATTTCTGGAAAAGTTATAAGAACCAAAGGAAGACTCCAAGGTAAAAAACAAAAAGTTAGCGAAGTTGTGAAAAATGCTTTTGATATTGTTCATACAAGAACAAAACAAAACCCCATTCAAGTTTTGGTTAAAGCTATTGAAAATTCCGCTCCTTGTGAGGATGTTACAAGAGTTTCAATGGGTGGAGTGTCTTATCAGGTGGCAGTTGATATATCTGCAACAAGAAGACTTGACCTTGCATTGAGAAATATTGCATTGGCGTCTTTGATGGGGTGTTTCAACAAGAAAAAAACTCTTGCACAAGCATTAGCTGATGAAATTATGTTCACAGCAGATGGAGATATTCAAAAATCTTATGCAGTTAAAAAGAAAAATGAAATAGAAAGAATGGCTCGCTCAGCGAGATAATTCTATTTTTCTTTTTTTTAAATAAAATAAAAAGGAAGTGTATGTAAATGTCTTATGGAGATAATGAAAGAAGGGGTCGCGATGGCGGCCGAAGAAGCGGAGGCTATGGTGGCAACCGTGAAAGAAGTTTTGGCGGTGGAAACCGCAGTGGTGATCGCGGAGGAAGAAGTTTTGGTGGAGACCGCGGAGGCTATGGAGGAAGGAGATTCGACAGACCCAGGGAAATGCACAAAGTAAAATGTGCTGAATGTGGGAAAGAATGCGAAGTTCCATTTAAACCAACTGAGGGAAGACCTGTTTACTGCAGGGAATGCTTCCAAAATCACAGAGAAGACAGGCCAAGACGCCAAAGATATAATGATGAAGAAGATTAATTTTTTAACATATTCTCTGTTTTAAAACAAACAATTGTAAAAACAAGGGGTGTGGGGCAAACCCCACTTTCTTTTTTCTTATTTAAAAAATTATATATAAACTAACCTTCCCTCTACTTCGCTTTTCATGTTTTGGTGTTGGGTCAGATATTCTTCAAATAATCCTTGACCGCTCGTTGTTATTATTTTTCCGCCTTTCATTTGTTTCAACTCTGCTTCGCTCATACCCAAATATTCCTTGCAATTAGCAAGGTGATATCCAAATATACAAATTGAGAAAGTATCACTGTCTTTTATGGGCACCCCATTAATTTCAAATGATTCAAGTAAATTATTTTTGTTGTTATACACCGCACGAACACCCTTATTAATTTGATAACATTCGCCTTCTCCGTTCCGGTTCTCAGATCTCATAAATCTCGAAAATATATTTTTTACTTGGGCCCCATTTATATGAAATTTAGTTATAGTATCATCATAGGGGAAACACTTTCTAAAGTCTCCTAAAGTTACAACAGGACCAAGTTCTTTGGTGCGTATGGCGCCAGAGCCAACAAGAGCAATATCACATTCAGCAACTTCTGCAACAATGTCTGCTAGAAGATTTCCGAGTGCAGTTTCAACTTCTCGTTGTTGGTGGAGTAGTTTAAATGAAAACTTAGTGAGTATGGATCCGTATTTATCATCAACTTTTTTCTTGAATGAATCAATGAATTCAGTGAGATATTTGTCAGGTTCAGCAATTCCTTCTTTAATAGGCACCAACTGCCATTTATATTCAACTATGCTATTGGTATCATCATCAACAGTTATATCAAACCTTCCAATTTGGTCAGATCCTACTCCTGCCTGAGCAATAAGGATATTGTTAATGCAAGCAGGTTTATCCAACACTGTATGTGAGTGACCCCCTATTATCATATCTATACCCCATTCTGGTTTAAGCATTTTTGCAAGTTCAATATCTGAATCAAATCCAATATGTGTTAAAAGAATTGTAAGATCAATATCATCATTTTTGTAAGCTCCAGTTATGTTTCCTATCTCGTGGCTCGCTTCCTCGAGTGTGACAAAACTACTTATCAAATGATCTTTTGAAAGGGAATCCATAATTTTTTCAGTTATAACACCTATGAACATTATATCAAAACCTGCTTTATTGATAATGTGATATGGTTTCATAAGTCTGTTATGCCCTTTGATATATAAATTTGCATTAACAATAGGGAAATGGGCCATTTTTTCAAGAAATAACAGATGTGGAAGCCCATAATCAAACTCATGATTTCCAAGGCACACTACATCAGGTGCAAGATAATTCATTATTTCCATAGTTGATATGCCTTTGTATTCAGCATCAATCATAGAGCCTTGCACCATATCTCCTGCAATAACATAAAGAACGTTTTCTTCTTCTCTGCGAACTTTATTAATATAGCCCGAAAGTAGTGCAAGACCCCCTATGAGACTGCCTTCTTCTCCGCGGACTTCAGCAAGGAAATCCCCATGAATATCATTGGAATGCAGTATTGTAAATTTTCTTGTTTTCATAATATATCCTAACAAGGGAGTAATAAAAGGATTTCTATTGGCCCAAAATAAACTTTTTCCACTTTTAAAAAATAAAATAAAAATTGTTGTATATGCATAGGATAATGTTTTTCGTACAGTTTTCAAAATAATTAAATATTTTTCTAATCATTTTTTGAAAGGTGTTTGTATGGGGATCCACATATTTTGATGTTAGTGAAACATACATTCACTATTTTGAATCAAAAATGTTCATAAATCTTAAATGCGATGATGCAGACCCTGCCGGACTTTGCAGTTTAAATTGTTAGGAACCCGGGCTGCAACAATAATGCTAGAGCAAATACTTGTGAAGAATCCTATAAAGACGATACTGCATATAATGCACGTTCTATTGAAAAACCCTTATTTTATGAGTCAAGATTAAGAGTAGTTTCTATGTATGTTAGACGCAGATGCCCAAGTCCAGAAGTGTGTAATATTGAATAGGCATATCTGAACTAATTTGAATTATTTTCATATGTTTTTTAATTATAAACTTTTAGGTAACAGTAATTTTCCAAGTTTCAAACCAAAATAAACCTTTTTAAACATTTATTAAGAAAAGTATATTATTATGCGGTTGTAGTCTAATCTGGTTAGGACGTAGGCCTTCCAGAAACTTCTTTGAAAAAGAAGTTTCATCATGAAATGAAACACATTCAAAAACGAAGTTTCAAGAAGGTTTGATGCAAGCCTAGGATCCGGGTTCAAATCCCGGCGGCCGCATTAAAAACATAGAACAACTTGATACCTTGATCTTCAATAGCTCGCCAATGTAAGGTATCCATGTTTATAGTCTCAAGCCAAAACAACTTTTCAGTTCATAACAGAAAACATTATATAATATATCTTTATTTATTATAATATGAACAAGCCCATTTTTTTACAAAATCTAGAAGTTCAAGAGATTTTTCAAGAGATTAAAAAGTCAATACCCAAAAAATCCCAGCTTTTCCTTGTGGGTGGAACAATGAGGAACACTGTTTTTTATTATTTTTTCAAAACAAAACTCGTCCAAAGAGATTATGATTTGATATTTATAGGGGATAGAAAAAAATTTGTTGATAATCTCAAAAAACTAAGATTCACATATGGCAAAATCAGAAGAAAAAATCAAATGGTGTTAAAAAAAGCAATTAAAGAAAACTCTAAAGATATTAATGATTTTGTAGTGTTGGACATTTATTTTTCAGAGAAACAAAATATATATGAACTTTTGAAAAATAAAATCAATTTTACTATCAATGGTTTTGCATTGAATTTTGAGCATCTTTTTGAAAACAATTGGATAAAAAATATAATAAAATTGCCATATTCTATAGAAGACATCAAAGCAAAGCAACTGAGATTAAATACAGAAAAGACAAATTTTTTTGGGACTGACATTTATGCATGCATTCGGTTCATATCTGCAGGATTCAAAAAACCTACAGAAAAGGAAATTCACATTTTGTATGATCAAATGAGAAAATTGCCTAAATATAAATTTGAAAGAAACAAGAAAAAAGTTTTTGATTATGTAGGAGGGAAAGAAAAAGCTGAAAAAATAGTTAAAAAAATGGGTTTGAATCAAGATATATTTTCTTTTGAAACCATTCAAGAATTACGTCGCAAAAATTAAATGTTTTTCTATTTGCTTGTAGTCCCTCAACCTTACTGGCCAAAATATTAAATCTGCTCAAAACTAACGCAAGGCAACAACAAAGAGTTAAACCTTTTAAATCTTTAAGTCTTTTATTTTTCCATGGGATTGCTTAGTGATATTGTAAAAATGTTTGAAAACATGTTTAATAAAAGTGTAAAAGGAAGTGTTGAAAACTTCATAACAAATAATGGCAAATGCCCAAAATGCAAAAAGAAAATTGCAAACAAGAAAGCAAAGCACTGTCCTAATTGCGGGTTCAAGCTAGTTGTTACATGTAATAAATGCAAGAAAGAGCATCCACATACTGCAAAATATTGTGAGATTTGTGGTGGGAGATTAAGAAAGTAATTTTCAATAGATAAATCTCAACTATGAAGATCATAAAGAGTTTTGGTACGATTTGAGTTTCTATCGTTCCATGCAATTATATTTTTACCTTTCTTAAAAGAATGGCATTAACAACAACTGTAATTGATGAAGTGGCCATTGCAATTTCTGCAATAACGGGGTGCAATAGGCCAAAAAAGGCTATAGGAATTGCAATAGAATTATAGGAATAAGCCCAGAATAAGTTTTGTTTTATTTTTCGAAAGGTTTCTCTGCTTAAGTTTACTGCGGAAACAACTCCTTCTAAATTTCCTTTAACTAAAACAATATCCCCAGATTCAATAGCAATATCTGTTCCTGTGCCCATCGCAATTCCGACGTTAGCTTGTTTTAATGCGGGAGCATCATTTATTCCATCTCCCACAAAAGCCACTCCTGCTTTTTTTTGCAGTTGTCGTATCTTGCTGGCTTTTTCTTCTGGTAGAACATTTGCTATAACTTCTTCTATACCTGCCTCTTTTGCTATAGCCCTCGCAGTTATTTCATTATCACCAGTTATCATGATAATCTCGAATCCGAGTTTATTAAGTTTTTGGACAGTTGTTTTTGAATCTTCTTTTAATGCATCTGAAACTGCCAAAATTCCTGCAATTTTCTTGCCAACAGCAACAACCATAACTGTTTTCCCTTCATTTTCAAATCTTTGAATATTTTCTTCTATTATTTTTATATTAATTTTTTTATCTACCATAAACTGTCTATTTCCTATCACAACCTGCTTTTTATCTAATGTAGCTTCAATACCTTTCCCTCTTTTTATTTTAAAATTAGATATACTTCTAATCTTAATTTTTCTTTCTTTTGCACTTCTAACAATCGCCTTTGCTATTGGATGTTCAGAAGCAGATTCAAGAGAAGCTGAAACTGCTATTAATTCTTTTTCTGAAATAGAAACCGCTTTTATGTCGGTAAGCTCTGGTTTTCCTTTTGTTAATGTTCCTGTTTTATCGAAAACTATATATTTAACATCTTTCATAGTCTGAATAGCTTCCCCTCTACGTATCAAAATTCCTTTTTCTGCCCCTATCCCTAACGAAACCATCAATGCAGTAGGTGTTGCTAATCCGAGAGCACATGGGCATGCGATAACCAAAACTGAAATTGCAGATGCCAGGGCAAGGGAAATTATTCCCATTTCAGGGTTTATCCACGGCACAAAACCAAATAAATTTATTATATACATAAAAAATTCAGGGAATATTATCCATGAAAAAAAAGCAAAAACTGAGATTACAATCACAACTGGGACAAATATATTTGTGATCTTATCTGAAAATTCTTGTATAGGTATTTTACTCCCCTGTGCTTCTTCAATAAGTTTGATTATCTGGCTTAAAAACGTATCTTTTCCTATTTTTGTTGCTTCAACATATAAGATTCCATCTTGGTTTATTGTTGCACCAATAACTTTATCCCCAACTTTTTTGTCTACAGGTATTGATTCTCCCGAAACCATAGATTCATCAACAGCAGATTCACCTTTCACAACAATCCCGTCAGTTGGTATTTTCTCTCCTGGTTTTATAACCATGATATCTCCCAAAGCAACTTCTTCTATTTTTATTTCTTTTTGATTTTTTCCTTTCAAAATTATTGCTGTTTTGGCTTCAAGTTTCATTAATTTTTTTATAGCCTGGCTCGCCTTACCTTTTGCTTTAGTTTCAACATATCTGCCTGTAAGATGAAATGCCATAATCATCATCCCAATGATGGCATAATTTTCTATTGGAAATGTTGCAAGTTTCAACGGACCAGTTATAAACGCGGAAAATGTTCCCAAAACAATTAAAGAATCCATGTTGAAAGAAAATCTTTTTATTGAATTTATTGCAGATTTATATGTTCTATATCCCCAAATAAATATTACAGGCACTGCAAATATAATATAGCTTAAATCTATTAAAAAAGCCAGCTTGGCATTATCCATAATTTCCATAGGCATGAAAAACATATGGTAAATCATAAACAAACCCAAAGGCCCTGCAAAAATCCATGCCCCTATCATTTTGTTTTTTGCTTTCTTCATTTCATCCAGATCATCATTTTGCCCTATGATTATCTTATAATCTCCTGCAGTTTCAATTGCTTGGATTATTTTTTCATTTTCTAATGCCTCCCCTTCAACGTATAATTTTTTTGCAGCAAAATTAACATAAGCACTTTTCACGTATTTTAACTTGATTACAGATTTTTCTATATTTTTTGCACATGAAGCACAATGCATACCTTCTACAGAAAACACTTTTTTTTCAAATTTCTTCATATGATCACTTCTCGTTCTTTATTTATTAAACTTTCTAAAGATCAATAAACTTTTCATTCATCACATATTTCGTACACGCCACAAGATTCTCCTTCGGGAACATTTTTACTCAAAACCAGGGCATTGTATGTCTCAAAAACCTCTAAGGACAATATTTCCTGTTCTGATGTTGTTGTAGAATCATATTCAACATTAAAAATATTTGGAAAGTCAAAACGTACTGTATTTACTCCGTTTATTGTTTTTAATTCATTAGAAATCAGAAGGGCGTGCCCCGAACAAGGTATATCGACTTCTAACTTAATATTTTGATTAGTGCTAACCATATTTGCAGTCAATTGTGAACTTTGTACATCATCAATTGTTATATTGGCCAACAAAGGGAATATGAACATAATCAACAATATGTTGATTCCGATAGTGGAGCCATACATAACACCTAAATATTTCCATTTTTGTTTTATTCCCCATATAGACAAAAATCCATTGCTTTTGAGATACAACAAAGAGGATAATGTCGCAAACACTAAAGACATTAGTATAAGGATATGAAAAAGATAGGGGTTCATTAAAAGGGGTTTAAAGAGTTGTGTCAATACGGTAACTCCGAGTATTGATCCCACAATGAAGGCTATACACCCAATATGTGGGAACACACCATACATTATCCCCATCACACTATTCTTGTCTTTCACAGATTTTTTTTCTCCGCAACAGTTTTTTTGTTTTTCCATATATATCACCCGCATATATGGAAATGAAACCCCCTATTAATCATTGTATGAAACTAGTTTCAATGTTTCAGGATGACAACATTGGTCATTCCTCTTCTTTTTCTTTCAATAATTCCTTTTCCCTCTAATTTATCAAGAATTCTTGAAACTTTAACCTTTGTAAACTTTGTTTTGTCCACCAAATCTGATTGAAATATAGAACCCTCTGACTCAATTATTTTTTCAAAAATCTGTTTTTCATCTTCTCCGAGATTTTTTAGCATATATTCTTTTGTAATGTTTTTTTGTTTAGGGGCAGACTTTATTCTTTTTATTTTTGTTATTATTTTTTCTTCCTCTCCAAAAAATATCAGATACAGCCCTACTACTGTCAGAATAATTATAACTATTATACTTATGTTTGTCTGAAATTCAATAGCACCCCACATCGGGCATAGATCTCCATGACTGCAGGATGCACTAACAACAGCGTTTAAAGACTGGTGAAAAGAAAAAACAATGAATCCAACTAAAGCAGCGATTCCAATAATTATTAGCCCTACATTTCTGTTTTTCATATTAAAATTAAAAAAGAGAATTATTTAAATCTTTCTTAAACATCATTTTCAGATTTTTTTCGTATTGGTTATAATTTAAATAAAAGTTAACCGGAAATTCACTCTCCAGAGGCTTATAAACTAGATTTAGTTATCTTCTTATTGGTGATTATTATGGATGAAAAAGATATAAAAGATGCAATATATGAAGTTGAAAATAAGATGCAAGAGATTAGGTTTGATTTGTCAGAAGCTAAAAATCTGGATGATCTTTTGGAAGCAAGAATAGCTTTTTCTGAGCTTGAAGGAATGAGAAAAGCTTATTTATTTGTTTTGGGCTTGACTGATGAACTGTGATTTTTTAGTTTTTTGATGTTACACATGGAGTTACGACACCAGATGATTATCTTTTACCCCGAACTAAAAAAATTACTTATCATTCAATGATTTAAAATTTCAATTTCAGCTTCACAAGTGTTTGCAGTTATTTTTACTGTTCCACCAATGGGCAAAGTTATCAAAGGGTAGGTATGGCCGAAATCAACGTTTGCTATTACGGGTATCTTCGTTAACTCTTTTTTCGACTTTATTAATTCAGTCAGGTCGTTTTTTGTTATTCCTGAATCTTTCTCAAATCGACCTATAACGAGTCCTGCAATTTTTTTAAATTCCGGAAGATTCAGCAAAGCTTGTAAATATCTATTAAAATATCTTAAAAAATACTCATAATAAGTATCCTCTACTAATAGAATACGTCCTTCAGGGTTTGGCATATATTCTGTTCCTTTTATTATGTTTAACGTATCCAAATTTCCCCCAATAATCCCTCCTTCTGTTTCTCCCTCATTAATTACCCAGTAACCCTCATTTCTAAAGTCTTTTCCTTGATAAACAAAATCAACAGAACTTGGTTCAGCAGGTGAATCAGATGGCATAATCTTTATGTTATTTGTTTTAATTTTATCAAACCATTTTTCAGAAGGCATTATTTTGTAGTTTCCTTCCACAAACAAACATTGGTAAAAAGAGTTTATTGTTTCTTCTATTTTTTCTGATTTTGGCACCCCAAAGAAATTAAAAGTTGGGCCATAATATGTCACAAGACCAGTTTTTGCATTAATCGCGTTAAGCAGAGTGGTCATATCTGAAAATCCACATACTGTTTTTGGATTATCTGTGATCATATCCCAATCAATCCCATCCAACATTTCATGTGTTGTCCAACCTCCGTCAATAGCCATAATTATTTTTACAGCTGGATTTTCAAAAGCTTCATGCAAGTCCTCAATCCTGCTTTCAGGAGATGAAGAACCAACTAGGTTATTTTCATTGATATTTTTTGAAAAACTTACTTCGAGCCCAATATCTTTAAGTCTTTGAATAGCTTTATTAATTTCTCGTTTGCTCATGTCCGCATCTGTCATTGAATCTGAAGGTGCAATCACTCTAAGCCCATCTCCTCTTTTGAGCTTTGGTGGGACAATAATTTTTTGGGTTGTCATGTTATAATTTATGTTTATTTATATTTATAAATATTTCTGATGAAACTAGTATTTGTTTCTTCCCTATTTTCAAGGAAACTACCAATATTCCGATTAAATAAATTTTTTAAATTTTGGTTCTCCAGGATTTGCGCAGCAGTTGCTGGTTTTTGAAACCTTGGGCTTCAATCTTTACTGCTCAGATGACAAGAGAAAGGCACTATTAAAAAATAATAAATTTATAAGAAGTTGGAATGAACAACCAATAGTGCAAAAATAAGAATAACGATTGTAAATATCAGTTTCAATAATTCGGCGTCTGTTTTCATAGAAATTTTACTTCCAAGGTATGAACCTATTATCCCAGTAATAGTAATTACTACTGCAGGCAAAAATAGAATATCGCCTCTAAAAAAATAGATGCATAAAGCAAAGAAGGATGAAAAAAATCCGGCAAACAAAGACACTGCGATCGCAGTATGCATTTTTGCCTCTAAACTATACAATATAGGCGGGAATAATGTTCCTCCACTCCCTCCTCTGAGACCTATAATTATATTACCTAAAAAACCACCAAAAAAAAGATTAACAGTTGTTGGTTTTAGATAATCAAAAAGTTTTTTATTGATTTTATTAAGATACAATCCGCCGATGCTTATTAATGTTGCAAAAAAGAACAGCAAAGCCAAAATCTCATTTGATAAAAATCCTACTAAAACTGTTGCTATTATTATTCCTAATACTGCACCAACAGTAAAGATTTTCGCAATTTTCCAATCTATATTTTTTCTTTGAGTGTAAGCCCCGATAAGCGAGGAAAAAGGGATGGCAAACATACTTGTAGCAAATGCATTTATCAAAGGCATCCCTGCAAAAGATAATAATGGGACTCTTATAGAACCCCCACCAATCCCTAGCATACCTGTAAAAAAACCAGTAACCAAACCTATAATTGTATATACTAATAATAAACTTAAATCCACAGATATCGAATAATCCAGTATATTTAAAAATTTATTGATTAGGCGTCTGATGCTTTATTTGCAGGATTTATTCTTAATGTTCTGGAATTTTTTTAATGTCTTTTAAATCATTTCAATTTTGGACTATATATGTTTATTCTATCGGAACCTAATTTTTAATTTTTTTAGTTGTGGGAACACATATAAACTTTAACTAAACATTTAAAATATGAAAAAGATATTTATTTTGTTGATGCTGGCAGGTTTGATTTTTTCTGAAGCTCCTGCTTGGGTTCAGACAGGAACTGTTGTTGAATATATTGGGAATATAACTTATCTTAACGAAGGTCAACCTCCAAACACAGTTGATATTGAAATTACATATGGGGTTGTTGAAAGAACGGATTTAGAGGTTAATACAAGATTTACTATTTCTGATGTTACAAATGGAGTTACAACACTAGATGATTATATCCGTATCCGCGAAACAGAGGTTATGGGAACTTTTTCAATTGATAAAGATTTTATAACAAATGCCAAAGTAGGCGATACAATGGGACAATACACTGTGCTAGGAGAAAGGTCTTATGGGTGTTTGGGCAAAACTTGGACTGCAGTCGCATTAAATTATGAAGATCCTAAACTTGGAATAAGTTTGACTTACATTTATGATAAAGATTCGGGGATTTTGCTTGAGACAAAAGAGGTTTATCCATCGTATGAAACCCATTTCGTGCTTAAATCAGATAACGGTGCGTTGGGGGGAGAACCTCTTAATGGGTTAGTGTGTTTGCCCGGATTTTTAATTTTATTATTGGGATTATTTGTAAGGTTTCAAACTGGTTTTCATATATAAAAAATAGGAAGTTTTTGATAAAAACTTAGGGTAAATGGATTATCAATATTTTGCCAATTCCCCAAATACTTTTCTTCTTTCAATAAGTATATCGTCTTCAATTGTCTTTTTTGGTTTTGTAATTGTCCATGTTTTCAATCTCTTTTTATTTTTAATCTGAGTTTTAGCTAATCCCACACTTGTTCCTTTATACTTTTTATCTTGTTTTTTAAGTTTATTCAAATGTTTCAAAGCCACCTCTCTATTTTTTGCAAAAAAAACATTTCGCCACCCATTTTTATTCTTCATCAGATCTTTTTAAACCTTTTCAATTCCTTTCGACACACTCCCCTTCCCGATCACAACTTCCTAATATGTTTTCAGAGCTCTGGGTTCTGAAGAATATGTTTAATTGCAACTTTCATCACAATAGTTTACAGAATCACATGTATTGCTCGTAAATGTATTACCTACCTTACTCTCATCTTTGATGTTTCTTAAATTGTAACAAATAAAATTATTTATGTAAGTATTGCTTTCACTGTTCCCACGCATGTTTAAGCCAATAACACCGTTTTGAATAGTATTTCCTTCAATGACTAAATTTTTACTGTAATCTGAAACATAAATTCCTGAAGAATCAGATCCATTAATCCAATTATTAGTCACATGTGAAAATTCTTCTTCTTGAATTTCTATCCCATCATCGCCATTCCCATTAAGATTATTGTTTATGACTGCGTTGTGACTGCCTTTTCGTATATGAATTCCATCCCCATTATTTGAGAATTTCACTGAGTTGTTTTGAATAGTTGAATTAAATGAATTTGTCAGAATAATGCCTGCTGCAAATTTCTGGACGTTATTGTTGATTATATACACGTTCTCTACTCCATCAGCCCTAATGCCGTAGCCGTATCCTGTGCCCACAATGTTATATCCGTTTCCGTCAAGGACAACATTGGATGCTGCAATCTCCAAGCAGGTTGAGCCACTTGCCGTCTGGCTTGTGCATATGTTGTTGCAAAGGCGGTAAGTTCCTGGCTGGTAAATGACCGTACAATCAGTAACTTCGCAATCGCTTGTTTTAGCATTATTCATACTGCAAATATCATCAGTAAGATCATAATAACTTGTACCTCTGTTTCCTTGAACATGAATATCCTCTTTTCCACTATTAGAAACAACATTATTTTCTTGTATAAATTCAGTACTTTCATATATATGAATACCATAATGTCCACTATTGGTAACTGTGTTATTTACTATTTTTAGATTATCATTACACATCGCGCTGATACCGTGCCAATTATTGTCCGCAACATTACCAATAACTACATTTCCATTCAAAGGATTAGTACATGGTGCCCACAAATTAAAACCTGCGCCATCACAGTTGGTTACAGTATTGTTGATCATTGAAGTACTGCCCGAGTAAGTAAGAATACCATCTTGGCAATTTGAGATAGTATTGTTGAAAAACAAGTTGTTTTTAGAATTATTTCCCATTACAAAGAAACCAAAGATGAAACCACTTACTCTACAATTTTTTACTATGTTGTTACTACCATATACATGAAAAGCCCTGTAAAAGATATCCTCCCCTATGATCTGATGAGAATCACAATCCACTTCTATATTATCCCCATTTATGTATATGCATGACTGACTATTTTCCACCCAACTTTCTACTATGTCATTTTCTAGAACATACTTTCCAGGTTGGTCAATTATCATACATTTGGTTATTTTGGTTTGGGTAATATTTGGAGAGGTGCTTTCGTCTGCTTGTTGTGATGTGCTTTCGTCTGCTTGTTGTGATGTGCTTTCGTCTGTTTGTTGTGATGTGCTTTCATCTGCTTGTTGTGATGTGCTTTCATCTGCTTGTTGTGATGTGCTTTCATCTGCTTGTTGTGATGTATTTTGGGAGTAATTGTCTTGGTCTAGCAATGAGTTATAGACAGTCCATAACCCCCACCCTACAAATCCTACCGCGGCGCCTAGAATTAGTACTATCCCTAATAAGTATATTCCAATAACAATCAATTCAAATTTATCCGTGAGGGATATTTGTCGTTTTTGTTTTTAAACCTTACCAAACTTGTGTTGTCAGTTCTCCAGGTTCTGGAAGTAAGTGGGAGGGGTGCTGGAAAGGTTTAAAAAAATACAATACTAACTCTAATTATGATTGAAGGAGGCAAAGGAGGTTCACATACTCAAACAGGTTTAGAATTTGAAAGTAGGATCTCTTTGAAGAAAGCATTTGAAGAAGCAGAAGGTTATGCTGTTGAGAAAGATGTTGTTTATTACAATGGTGACAAAGTTGCCGAACTTTATCAGAAAGGAAAGATTTATTCTAAATTATTGAAGAAATATAATATAAACTACAAAGATTATATCTCTACCAAGTTATTACCTGACGATGCGATATTTGTTCTGAGGAACAAAACAATGTATATTATTGAAAAGAAATTTCAAAGAGTTTCAGGTTCAGTAGATGAAAAATTACAAACTTGTGATTTTAAGAATAGGCAATATAAAAAATTATTTTCAAAATTAGATTTAAAGGTCAAATACATCTATATCTTAAATGATTGGTTTAAAAATGATCGATACATGGATGTTTTGGAGTATGTTTCATCTGTAGGTTGTTATTACTTTTTTAATGGGATCCAATTTGAATTTTTGGGATTGCCAATTCCTAAATAATCTATTTCTTAAACACAAACAAATGTTCATGCATTATTAAATGAAAATTATATTTTTTAGATTGAGATTTCCACAAAGGAGTCGTTTTACAGTTCCACTGTTTTTTTATTATATCTTCTTTTAGATTAAATCCTACTTCAAGAAAGGTTTTCATAACATTATAAGCTAAGGGGATATACATCCCTTTTCTTCTCGTATCTCCAATCAAAATTGCACAGTACCTATCTTTTTTTAGCACCCTATACGATTCTTTAGCAATTTTTTCAATTTCACTTATAAATTCATCCAATTTTCTTATGTTGGATATATCGTTTTTATTTTCTGGGTTGTATTTTACAATGTCCAGATAAGGGGGATGTGTAATGATCAAATCGATTGAATTATCTTCTAAAGATAATTCTCGTGCATCTCCTTTTCTTATCTCTTGTTTTGTATTAGTTTCATATTCGAAATTTAATCTCTCTTTAGCAGTTTTTATTGCTGTTTCATTAATATCAAATCCTATTGCGTTCCTACCAAGCAATTTACATTCAACTAAAGTAGTTCCACTCCCAAACATTTGATCAAGAATTAATTCTCCTTCTTTTGAATATCTTAATATTAGGTTTCTAGGTATGTATGGAGAAAAATTCCCTCTGTAATTGCCCTTGTGAGTAGCCCAGGTCCCTCTATCTGGAAATGACCAAACAGTAGTATATTCCATTTCGAATTCAGAAGGAGCCAGATTCATATAAATCCCTAATAATTTATTGCAACAATTTCAGAAACGTTCCCTCTCAGTTCACTTTTACAATTAATCATTCTTTTAGCATCAACTAATTTTTGTTTATAATTGGAGTATAACTGGGTTATCAAAGGCGCAGGACTATTGCTCAACATAACATTTACTTTTTTAAGATCAAGAGCCACATAAACTTCCTTTAATCTAATTTGGTCTTTCTCAGTAAAATCTAATTTAGTATATGTTGTGAAATTTGAAGTAGAAGATAAAGGATGGTATGGTGGATCAAAATAAACAAAATCTTTTGTTTTAGCATTATCCAAAACAGTTGAAAAATCCCTATTAGTTAACTCGGCTTTTTTCAATGCCTCTGAAACCAAGCGAATATTATCCTCATCACATATTTTAGGATTTTTATATTTGCCTATGGGGACATTATACCCATCTTTAGAATTTACCCTCCACAAACCGTTAAACCCCGTTTTATTA
Source organism: Microcaldota archaeon (assembly GCA_020854835.1). Classification (GTDB taxonomy): domain Archaea; phylum Micrarchaeota; class Micrarchaeia; order Anstonellales; family JAGGVH01; genus JAGGVH01. Next base: position 43,412 of record JAHKLX010000038.1, on the reverse strand, counting down.
AAGTACATAAATAGGGCAGCTCTTTCAGTATTGTCCCGATATCTTTTTTGATTGTATTTATCCCTTAATTTATAGTAGATGGTTTTTTCATTTTTGTATTGACTGGATGTCAATTCTTCAATTAATTCATCAGGATTTTTTTTAATAACTCTATAAGTGTTATATAAATGTTCATTGAAATCGTTAAGATACGCTTTTTTAATTAATCCTTCATTCCACAATCTAAAATAAAGAGCCCCCCCTCCTACAAATGGTTCGTGATAGTTAGAGAATGAACTAGGGATGTTATCAAGTAGGGTATTGATTAGTTGTCTTTTCCCCCCTGCCCATTTAACAAATGGTTTTGGCGCATTATCGCACATATACAAAGATAACAATCAAACCTTTTTAAACCTTATTAGAGTAGTTTTCCAGTTTGATTTTCTCGAACCCCGACATACCTCTTTCTTCTTAATTTTTTCACCCATTTTTCGACCCAAAACAAGCCTTGAGGGGCAGAGTGCAGAAACTTATGAATTATGATGACCCTGCCAACTCTTTTGATTCCAGAACCGGGAGTTGTGATAACACAAGGGATGAATGCTCAGTTGTTTAAAATAGATATGTCAATATAAGTTAATTATGAAATTAGAAAGATATATTTGTTTTATTATAATAATAATTTTCATAGTACTTATCTGTTCAGTAGGATATGTGGTGCTTCACGAAATATTGCATTACATTCCGGCAGAGATATTTGGTTTTTCTCCCTTATTAAAATTAAACTTTATTGAAAACTTTCCCCATCATTTCTTTGCTAGTCCACCAGCAGAAGTTGAAATAGATCCAAAATTCTTACATGATAATCAGTCCATACCTGTTTTAATAACGGCACTATTGCCCCATATTGTGAGTATGATAATACTTGCAGCCACATTATTTATTAAGAATGGGGAGAAGTATTTGGTTTCTCTACTGGCTTTAATTGCTATATTTTATGATTTAATCATCAATTTGATTGCATTTGTATTTAGGGGCAAGGGAGATTGGACATATATTACTCATTTTCAAATATTAAATTTAGGGCAATTTATATTTTATTTATCCGTCTGTGCTTGTATTTTATTGTTCTTTTTACACATAAAAAAATTAATAGGTTCTATTCATGTTTTTAATTCTTCTATCAAAAATATTTAGATTTTTTCTAACATCTCTTTTCAACACATTTCTCATCCCAATCACACCCCTCCATACATAATGCATATCCCTCAGCTCTAATTTGTTCTAATGAAGGTTCAATTCTTTCTGGTTGTTAAAGTATTGATTATTAAAAAGAGGGAAGAAGGAGAGAAAAGGGAAAAAAGGAAGAAGATGTCCGAGTAAAGAAAAGAAATAACAAGGACAAATAGGGGAAAAATCAAAAAGAAAAAGAGGATTTTGGAGGGAAGAGGTGAGGGGATATATGGAAGTTATAATAACTTACGAATTTTCAATTGTATTTAACCAATCACGACAAACCCGAATTTCTTCATCCAAGGTTTTATTTATAATCCAAACATAATAAAGATTTGGAAACTGAGTCATATATGCATTAAGCATACAAAATACCAAAGTAATTGGTCTGCCATTACTATTCTTTGAATTCATAAATATCTGATCAATGCCCATAATCATTCTTTCAAACATCTGAATTATTCTCTTGTTTTTTCCAAATTCAATAGATAAACGTTTAAGATCCTTAAGGCCATTAATGTATTCTTGACTAATTATCGTATGATCTTTCTTAAAGCCATCTTTAACTTTATCACTATAATCCCCTTCAACTGTTGGGGGGGGGCGTTATATATCTCGAGATTTGTTTCAACATTGATCATATAATCCAAAAACTCTCTCCAAAATTCTGCATAATTAATAATTTCATTAGTAATTTTGCGCCGTTCAAGTATTCGATTAAATTCCTTAAAGTTGTTCATATTTAGGGTGATATCCGAGTTATTCTCTATTTTTATTAAAGGTTTTGAAGAATCAAAAATACGAAAGAAAAACATATTTTTGAATGGTATAAAATCGTAAACTTTAGGCCTTTTAATATCAACTATATAATAAATGTTTTCATTAATACTTTTTGGCCCAATAACCGTAAAAATATCATCTCGTTTTATATTACTTAAAAGATGTTCTTGTATATAATTTAATATACCTGAATTTGGGTTTTTGAGTATATAAAAACCTCCCCCACTATTGTAAAATGAGGTTACTTTTCTCAATAAATGGTCTTGTTGTTTTTTTAAGTTTTCAATGCGTTCTGGAGTTGTAGTTTCATAATATTCATCTTCAATTTTTAGTTGATTATCTTGAATCAATTTTATTATTTCTTCGTAAGTTGGCCTATAATATATCTTTTCCATTATTAACACCGATTAATTTAATATCTCTTCACTTCCTTCTTGTTTTTACCTTTGTTAACCATGGTCGCATCTCCTTTTTCCAAAAATTTTGATCTTTTTTTAAAGACAATAAGTTAATTAAATCACTTATTATATTGTTTAAATCATTTTTTTCAGAATCAGAATAATTACTAAACTGAATAGATCTGTAATCCATCCGATAAATTTCTTCTAAAATAGATTTTACTGAACTATCAATGTTATAATATTTATTATGTTTGGTTATATGATTATCTTTGATATCTGCTTTTGTTTGGTTTATTTGTATTAAAAATGCATCAAGCGTTCCCACACTAAGTTTGTTAAATTTTTTATAATGTAACTTAAAGAAACTATCGTAAGTATTATCTAATAATAATTTATAATCTTGGTTATATCGAGTGTTGTTATTCATTGATTGTTTCCAAATTCTTTGGTTAATTTTTGTATATAATGTATAGAAATGTAAATCAAATTTTTTTGAATCTTGGTCTTCTAAGAATTTATATAACACATGTTTTTCCAAGTATATGTACTTTTTCATCCAATCTAATCTGTTATTTGGGGCATCTATGAGTAGTTTACGTTGAAAGAATCCGGTATTTTCAGAATCCAATTCATTTTGAGGGTTGTATTTAATAGCCTCCTCAAGGAATATATCCACACCTCTATCCTCATTATATAATTCATTTTCAATCAATTTTCCGTAAATCTGTTTCAAATTTGGATTAAGTTTATCAAGTTCTGGTACGGATATTTCATTAGAAAAAAATATCTGAACATATTTACCCCACAAACTATTGAAGATTCCAATATCACCATTGATTAAAGAGTATTTCATAGTATTCTCTAAAAGTTCAAGTGATTTTTTATCTTTCAATTGCTCGGTATTGACATCCTCGATTATTTTCAAAACACTAAACTTACGCGTATATTCATATGTAGGAAATACCATAAACACAAAAAAATAAATCAAAAATATAATAATAGTTATTGTGGTTAAATAAATATTAAAACAAGGATATAAATAGATAGCATACAGGACCAGAATAAATAAAATAAAAACATAAATCTGCCACATTTTGAATGCTGTATTAATAGATTTTTGTATCAACTCCTTATACTGGTTATTCCATATCTGTAAAACTAGATATGGTGCAGTATAAATAACTGCAAACATAGTAATTGTAATAGATATTATGTTGAGTATAAACTCTTGTGACAGTTTGTTATTGCAATTCAGAGAAAACATTATAAAACATCCAAGTATTATCGATAAAAAGATTACTAAAATAGTTCTAAAAATAATCCAAAAACGGATTTTGAAATATGTAACCGGATCGAAAACTATCTTTTCCCATTCCGATATTAAATTAATATTAAAAATAGTATAGAATAACCCTACAAAAATCAATGGTAAATCTTTGTTTTGTTCATTATTCATTTCTCCACTTCCTTCCCCACGCCCCAATTTTCATTTCTTCTTCTTTTTCTTTTCAATATTTTCTTTATAAAAATCTTTAACTACTTTGATTTCCTTATCATCAAGATCATAAAGTTTGTAAACCATTTGATCTATTTCGTCTATCAAAAGTTTTACTTTTGGATTGCCAACTTTTGGGTCATAATCTGGTTTGTTTGTTATTGCTAGGATTTTATCTACTTTTTCTATGAATGGTTTTTGTTCAGATTTGGGGATTTTTGGGATTGGAATTTTATCAACATCAATTGTCTGTCTTGAAGAATATTTTTTAAATTTCTTCCCATAATAATACCACATAACCTTTGAATTTAATATTGCTAAGATATATTCCAAATTTAAATATTTGTCTTTGTTAACGATGACCTGGCAATCCATACCTATTTGAAACTTCCTATTTACAATCACAAAACTGGGGCCCCGATTAAGGTACATCCTCCCAGGAGCTATGATTTTTTTATCCTGATTGATCAGATTTACATTCCTATATCCTTTGCCTTCGTGATATTCATACCAACCTGTATCACATCGATTGTTGATTACCCTTGAAAAATATTCTTTTAAATTTTTCGCTTTTTTAAGATCCAAGTCTTTTGTGTAAATAATGTACTTATTCCCATTAATAGAATAGGGGAAAATATATCCAGAACTGGTAAATTCGGATATAAAATTTTGTTCATATTGATTGGGTATTAAGATATCGTTAAATTTATTACAAATGTATTTATTTTCAGGAATAAAACCTTTTTTATCTTTTTTTAATATAAACACCTCCTTGGGTGTAATTTTATGCCCGCAACCCCCAGTTAAGCTATATTTTCCCTTTTTAGCTACAATCTCAGTTATATTATCTTTAAATAAATCCCAATTAGAACATCCGGGAATGCTACTATTTTGATACAATTTATAATTTTTCAAATTGAGAATTTTATCAATATTTTTATTTTTTAACACAAAATATAAGATATTATTTGTATCATTTTTTATCAGTTTAATAATATTTGTATTAATGCCCACATTTTGAAAAATAAATCTATCTTCGAAGTCAATAACTAAAATATTTTTTCCAGACAAAAATTCTCTAAATTTTGTATACATTTTGGATTGAACCCACCTATTTTTGCTAATGTATGATAGATTACCCTCTTCTTTTAAAATTTTAAAAAAACGCTCATAAAAAAACACAAGTATGTCTGTTTGGCCCATAAATGATTGAAATATATTTTTATATATCTCCTTTTCATATTCTGAAATTCTTTTTAATTTAGGGTCTATTGAAAAATAAGGTGGATTTCCAATAACAACATCAAAACCACCTTGTTTCATTATATTATAAAATTCTAATGACCAATGTAAAGGATTCAAATCTTCAAGTTCTTTTTTATCAATTTTTAATCCTTTTTCTTTTAATTCACCTAAAAAAATATCATTTAATTTATTTTGATATTTTATATGTTTTTCTTTAAGTTCTTTTTCATTTTTATCATCTTTTTCTCTAGTTTCAAGATACTGTCTAATCTCAATATGGTAATCGATAAGTGCTTGGTCTAAATTATCAAACAATCTAGCATTTTTTTCTTTAATTTTAACTTTTTTACCTTTCAAATTAGGCTTATTCGTCCTATACTCTGCCAGTCCTTGATTTAATTCAATTATACCAATCAAACTATTTCCACATCTAAAATTGTATTCAATTTTAGGTAAATCTATATGTTCTGTTTTTTTGACAAATAATTGTTTTGGTATTGATTGCTCTTTAAATTCTTCTCCTGCTTTTGCTAAAATCCAGACCCACATTCTCATTTTACATACAGATATCGCTCCTTCTAAAATATCGACACCATAAAGATTTTTTTGAACTATCTCTTTTGAAATTAGTATAGAATTAAAATCTGATTCTATTTCTTTTCTAATTTTATATAATACTTCAGCCGCCGCCATTGGAAATGCTCCAGAACCAACTGCAGGATCTAAAACAGTTATCTCTTTACAAGCTTCTAAAAGAAGTTTTTTAAATTTAGAATTTTCTTTTTTTAATTTTTCAATAAATTCACCAATATCTAATAATTTTAAATGTTCATGTTCATCAAAATAATTGCTAATGTCGGCTCCCTTCTCTCCAATCAGAGTCAACAATCTAGGTACTACGGTGTTATACGAGATATATTCCGTGATAGCCCGAGGGGTATAATATATCCCGTTATCTTTCCTGATGGGATTATTTTTATCATTAAAAATATTATTTATAATCTTATTTACTTCTTCTTTATCTTTATCTAAAAGATCCGCATAACCATACTTTTCATCCCCCAAACTTGAAAATGCAATTGCCACTTTTTCATAAAGTGCACTCAAAACTTCAGGAGTTATTAAAAATGATGCCTCTTCTCCTTCATCTTCATGTATGGACCAATCAAATGAAGATAAAAACTCAACTAATTTGAGTGTTTTTTCTCTAAGTACATGATCCTCTTTTTCTAATAATTTATAAAAAGTATTCATAAATTTCTGTTCTTCACCCGATATATTAAAAAGATCTGAATCAATATAGGGTAGATAAATTATATAAGCCAGAGAATTCAAGGTAATTTCATTCTTTTCATCATTTAAATGCTCAATAATTTTATTAAATTCTGAATTATTAATCGTTTTTTCAAATATTTCTTTCAGAGTTATATCCCCAGAATTGATTTTAATTTTAACATACTTCCCCCCTCCAGATGCATTATATTTTCTAATAATACCTGCCTCTGTGATTAAATGAATAACAATAAATCTATTGATCAACTTTAATCCATAAATAAACCTGTCTGAAACACCAGTATTTAATTTAGAATTTTTGTTGATATCATAAACAAAATCAACTACTCCTGGGTATCCTAAACTTTTTTCCCCATTGACAATAATATCGATAAAATGATCCATAACTTTTTTTCCTTCAACTACTTCATAAGGCGTCATCCTTTTTGCTAAATTTTCAATTATTGGGGGTAATTTATTTGAGTCAACACGCGTTAATGCCTTTTTACGTTTATTTTTGATTTCTCCCCCAATCTTATCAAAACTAAATAAATGAACTGCACCCAACGCACCGTTATCTTTTTTCTCAATCAATACAATTGAACATTTATCCAAATCATCAATGTATTTATTTTTTAAAAATTCATCCCCATATTCCTCCCATAAATTGTTTTTTAAATTTTTAAAATCCGATGTTTCAATCTTAAATATGCACTCTTTGTTTCCTGACTTTTTATTGTTTGATTTACCTTTGTAAAGTACATACCAATCATTTTTGTCAACTTCTTCACCAAACCATTTTGAAAATAATTTTTCATACATTACATCACCAGTTTAAACATTAATTTCAATTTTTTCCAAATTCTCACAAACTATTTCATCATAACTTCCCGGCGCATTTGCAATACTTTCTCCTTTAAAATATACTTTTCCAATATTACTAACGGCCCATAATTTTTTCCCTATTTCTGAGAAACTGTATCTTTTTTCCGAAGTTTGATGACCTGACAAACATAATTTAAAAACAATTTCATCATTTTCATTAACAGCATTATCTGATTTTACAATTTCCCCGACAAGTAAATAGGAGCTATCTTTTGAAGATAGAATGATCTTATCGATATTTTCAACAAGATTATAACCCTCACTTTCATTCTTTAAAAATCCAGATGCCAGCAATACTCTGCGAACTGCTTCAGAATCTTTATTATTAATATATTCAACTTCTTCATCTGTTTTGGATTGAATCTTAAGTTTATCTAGTGCTGTTTCAACTCTATCAGAATGCGTAATTCCCTGTTTAGTTGCAGAATCTGAAGAAAAATATTGCAAACTTTCCGCAATTTTTCTCCTAGCTTTACTTTTATTTTCCTCATGTTTTCCTACTTCGGCTATCAATTCTTTAACTTTTTCAGGATCCATGAGTACAACATCCACCCCGACCAAAGATAAGATAAGTTCAAACCTGTCCTCATATCTGCCAACTATATTTGTAATCGCATTAATTATGCTATCACTCTCGGGTTGTATTAGATAAATTTTCTTTCTAAGAAGATCTAAATCATCATTGTGATTTTCAACCATATCTTTAATTTTTTTTCCAAACCAATCTAATCTGGTAATACGACCGGAACGCTGGATAACTCTAACTGGGTTAAACTCCACATCATAATTTATGAATATTTTTCCCTCACCAAGATTCACTCCTTCCGATAAAACATCAGTACTAAATATATGATTAATTTCATCAGATTCGTTAAAACTTTTAGTAATATCCAAAGTATATTTCATCGCTTTTTCTTCTTCTGCAGAATAGTATTCAACCTTATCTAAACCCACATGTTTTTTTTCTATATAAGCTTGAACATATTTCAAAGTATCAACAAATGATGTAAAGGTTAGTGATTTTTCATTATCTGATCCTTTTATAATCTCCACAAATTTTTCCACTTTTTGATCTAGTCCGTCTCCATCCCATATATCGTTAAAACAAGACCAAGTTTGATTTAACAATCCTTCAATTATTTGGACATCTTCGTCAAATTTTTCCCTTATTGAGGCGTCATTCATGATTTGAATAATAAAATCCCTATATTCGTTTATTTTTTCATACTCCGTGTCTATAAAATTATCAATACTTTTGTATTCCTCCCCTTCCATCTCATCATAGATTTTACTATCCTTTTTAATTTCATTTATAATTTTAATCTGATCCCCATAATTTTCAGATAATTTTTTCTTTATCTCATCTGGCCCGTTATTATCATCTATCCCCTCCAAAATTTTATATCTTAGCATTAATCTCATTAAGGTTACCAAAAATGAAAATATACTACTTTCTCCTCTTTTTACAAGTAATATCTTATATTGCCCATACAGGTTTGATATCGATCCCATATCAAACACGTAATTTACTTTGCCATTTGAAGTTGTCGCATATATGGAATTGCCCCCAGAATCTGCCTTATAGATATTCTTGTTAACTTCGTTAAATCTGAATCTGTTATCTGCATATCCCTCAATAGTTTTATCAAGTGTGGACTCATTTGAAAAAGCATAAGGTACGTAATTGATATTAGCAACTTGTTTTTCTAAATTTTCGTATAGCTTTTTTAATTTTGCTTCAAAAAAATAGGGCATTGGTTTAACATCGATTAAACCTGAGAAAAGATCCTTATTGACCCAATCGGGAATTTCATCCTCCTTTAATTTTATCAATTTAGCAATGCTCGCTTTGTCTGAGAACACTTCAGACCAATTACTCTTTGTCATCAATCTTTCAGATATATAATTATAAGATTTAACAGGTTCATCTTCACTCTTTTGAGTTATTGCCTTAATAAACTTTAAAAATTCCTCTTTTCCTTGCTCCCTCTTGCTACTCATATCTTTGAGACGTAAGTAACTATTCAACAAATAAACAATCTCCCCGCCCATATCCCTAATTTTGCCTATCTTGCTATTAATTAAATTCGGATCATCCCGTTCTAAATTTCTGAGTTCCCGGACTGATAAAAATATCATGGTCAAAAGATCATCCAACCTAGTGTTTATGGGGGTTGCAGTAGAGGTTATTACATTTCCCTTACTTTTTGATTCGGCATCATTGAGAAGTGTTTTAATATTTCTAAATCTGTTAGTTTCTTTATTTCTGAAATGATGTGCTTCATCGATTATTACTAAAAATTCCTCGTGTTTTGATAATATATTTTTAAGAAAACCATAAAAGTTTTGATTTTCGGTTAAATCTTTTTTATTTTGTATCAAACCACTACTCATTAAATAGATTTTTGGCGTTTCGTCAATTTTAATATTTTGTGTACTTGAAATCACTAATTCAATTTTCTTTTTATCAATTTTTTCATCCTTATCAACAAATATGCTTTCCCATTGGCTGTCGTTTGATTTAGTTCCGATAATTGCCTTTGGGGCGATAAGTAAAACATTTCCTCGTTTTTCATTGATGAATTCTTGAGCAATTGATTTTAAAACGTGACTTTTACCCGTACCTACTGATGAAGCTAGAATACCACCACCATATTCTTCCATTGAACGTTTTAGATTATACACATCAACTGCTTGAAAACTTGTGATATGTTTATCCGAAATCGCTTTTTCACCAAACAACCAAAATAAGTAGGACAATAATACTTTTCGGTCAATGATTATAGAATCATTATCTGGCTCGTCAGGAAAGTCTATGTTTTTACCCATATTTTCAAAATTACCCTCTTTACATTCATCCCAAAGATACTCAAATTGATCCTTTAAACCGGGGATCTGGCCTTTGGAAACTACTACAGTTGCCTCCCACGCCTTTAACATACCGGAACCAGTCAGATTAGTTGAACCGTTTAGTCCAAGTGCGGGTCCCTCATCATTATAGAACAAATAAATTTTACTATGGATTTTAGGCAAACTTTTCACACCTGCAGAGGTACGCAATCCAATTTCTCCATTTTTAACCATTGAAATAAATAATTTTTCTGAGGGGTTAGTATATTTGCCCTCATCCTCTTTAAGTCCCAATGCAATAAGTAAAATATCTTTTGTTTTTGAACTAGTTTGCGGTCCCATAACTATATTTAATTTGATTCCTTTTTCTTTTATCAACGGTAAAATCAGATCTAATGATTCATACCAAAAATAGGCAGTAATTATGTCTATCTTTTTGATATTTTCAATATTAATAACAAATGACACAAAATCTGATAACTTGACCTGGCTATTATCAATTATCCTCATCCGATTATAAACTTCCTTTAGAACCTGGTTGTTTTCCATCTTCTCCCCCCTTCTTTCTCTCATCTCATCTTTTTAAACCTTATTAGGGCTGTTTTTCGGGTGTTCAATCCCAAATACAACTATGCTCAAGCACTACTTATTACTCAAATTATTAATCAAATTATCAACCAATTCTTCTTTTAATTTCATTTTTATTTTATCCTTTAATTTGCCACCCCCATTAATCAAATTTGTTCTTAACACCGAAATTTCTAATTCTATACCTGTTTCCTTATCCACCCTATATGCAGGTATGGAACTTTCTTTTTTTTCGTTTTCATCTATGGCTATGATTAAGGCGCACCTTTTGCTTTTTTTTGCTAATGAATAACAAATTATTTGATAATAATCTGATAAATTTGGCCCTGTCTTTTTATATTTAGTATCTAATGGTATTTCCTCTCCTTCACAAGTGGTTATTAATAAATCTGGTTTGATCCCTCTTCGTATTTCATTATTCCCAACCACTTCAATTAAATCTTCTGTATATTTTTGTGTTTTAACCTTAAAATTATTTTCTTCCCCCAATTCTTCAATAATTTTTGTTATGAAGGATTCATAAACCCAATTCATGTCAATAAGAAAATTAACGCCTGTTGTCTCTTCTCGATCTTTATCAGATTTAAATGAACTATACATCTCCTCAGAGATTATTATTTTTGCAAGTTTTAGAATATAATCATAACGTTTGTTAAGTTTAGTCATATTAATTTTTTTAATGTCATCAGTTTTAATTTTCGTCAAACTAACTCTCTCCTCAAAATACATATAAACCCGGTTCAATTGACTATTCAAACTATTAAAGCCCTTATCTTTATTTTTGTCCATCCACGCTGGAAGATCTCTTTTTAGTTTTTGACAACAATAAAAAATGATCTTATTTTCGATTATGTTTTCTGAAAGTTCCGAATAATCACAGTATATCTTTGATTTGTTGTTATGATTATAACATTCATTTTTCAGAATGTTGATACTTCCTCTTAGTTTTCTTATATTTTCTTCTTTTTTTACATATCTTTTTGTTAGTCCTAACCTAATTATTTTTCTTACTTCTTTGACAAAAAGAAAAATAATGAGTGGAAAAAACTCAAATCCCAAAGGTAATTTTATTTCTATATCTGGATTAAAATAAATTCTGTTTTCGAATCCCTCAATATCACTCAGATATGTTAACATTTCAGCTAAATCTGAATTAATTTTTTGACTGACAATTAATTTAATCCCAGAGGGAAATTTAATTATTCCTACATAGGAAGATGCATTAACTTCTATCTCGCCTGATTCCCAACATCTAAAAGTTAATTTATCACCTAACTCTTTAGCATAATTCAAATCTTTTTCAACTATCTTTGGTTTTTCTTTATAAATGTCCCTTGTGTCTGTTATTTTCCCGTATTCTTTGACATTAATTTCCAAACCTTTTGATTTATTCATTTCCATATTTGTCAAACCACTCATTAATTATAATATCCTGTTTTTCAGTTTCTAATTCACCCACTATATCTTTGAACAGTTTTTTAAGTTCAACTTTATCAAAAAAATAATATTCCTCCAATAATGGAATAATTTGTCTTTTCCAGATAGTTTTAATTTTTTTAGGGGTTAAATTTTTAACCATAAAAAATGAATGTCCTATATTTTTATCCTCTCCAAGTTCTTTATTTTCAGTTATTTTTTTATTTACTAGGTTTAATACTTTGATTAGTAAACTACAATCTTCATCACTATTCTTTTCTAACCATTTATCTAAGAATTCTATTCTCGGGGGCATTTCATAGAAATTAAATCTTCTCCTTAATGCGATATCTAAATGTGCAATACTTGAATCAGCAGTGTTCATTGTACCGATTATATAAAGATTCTTCGGAACACCAAATTTTTTTTAGAGTAAGGTAATGTGGCTAATATTTCTTCATCTTCACCCAATCTTTTGTTTGGTTCAAGTAATGTAATTAATTCACCCAGTACCTTTGATATATCGGCACGATTAATCTCATCAATAATTAATACAAATCGTTCATAATTATTTTCAAATAATTCGCGCTTTTCTGCCATACCCAAATCATCATATTTTTCAAATATGTTCTTTTCTTTTGAATTATTTGTTGATTCTTCACCCATAACAGCTTTTAGTGCCTCAACACAAGCATTCATAAAAACTCCGTTTTCTATATCTAATTGGTTATTTTTATTTGGTCTGTAACCTTCAACAAAATCTTCATAACAAAAAGAAGGATGAAATGTTACGAAAAAGATATTTTCTTCATGTTCTGAAAATAAACATTTCATACACTCATCCTCATTATGAATGTTGATATATTTTTGTCCACATTTATTACAAATTTCAAAATCTTCTTTACCTTCTTCAGTTTTAAAGGTTTGATTTTTAATTATTTCCAAGGCCTTTATTCTTGTTTTATATGTCTTCCCAGTCCCTGGCGGACCATAAAAGATTTGGTTTAAAGGTTGTTCATTATCCCCATTATAACTTTTACTAAAACTACTTTTCATATAATCATTCCCCACATTAATTCCTATCTTATTTTTTAATTTTTCAATATACTCACTATATTCTGTAATGTTAGTTAATGTTTTCAATACTATTGATGAATCATTATCTTCAGAATAGGTTCCTTTATTTTTCCAATCGATTTTACGAACATTTTTGAATTCTTTACGACTCGGATCAAACTCATAATCTGATTTAACAATACCATAACCAAGATATTCTGTTGTTCCTTTTTTTGGAATTATAATATCCCCTTTTTTAATTTCATTACAGAAATCAAAACAAGTTTTGGCATCATTTATTGGTTCTGATTTTTTGTCATAAATCTTCTTTATTTTTTGTTTAATCAAATCTTTAGAAGCATATAGGCTCAAATCTCCTAATTCATCCCAACCAATAGCCATAATTCCCTTATCATAAAATTCTTGCCAATGCTTTGCATTTTCACCAGGTGCATAAACCCAATAATTTATTTTTGTATCTGAATTTTTAGAGTATTTCAAATAAACATAGTTCATCATTTGATCCAAACTAAGATTGACCAACATATCATCGTTCATATTGAACTCATTCTTAAATTTATCTTTCCAATTGGAATTAGAAATGACTGTTTTTAATTGATTGTCGTGCTCTTTCTTTACTTCCCCAATAATCTTAATATAATCAGAAAAATTAGGTTCGCCCTCCAGATTTTTTAATAATGTTAAAGAACCCGTAGCCTTGCCATTATATTTTGGAATTTTGAATAAAAGGTACATACTGACAAAATCGTACCAGGTGGTTCCGAAACCAACCAAAGTTTCTCCATATTCAATTAATTTGTCTATTTCCTGTTGTGTAATTGGTTCCTGTTTTTCCACCAATGAATCAAGATAGGAGAGATGTTTTTTTATATTGGAAAGTGTCTCTGCGTTTTTTTCCTTAAGGTTATTGTTGTATGATTCTTGTCCTCTTCTCGCCCAACCTCTTCCTGCATCAGTTCCTTTTTTTACAACCTCTTTAAATTCCTCACCTAATTCTAGATCGTTGTAATCTTTCCAATTTTCCTTGAATTTTTTTATTTTTTTAAGTAAGTCAAACTGGTGGGTGTAAGTTGCTTTACCATAATAATCATCTTTAATCCCTATTTTTCCCCATTCTCCTAAAACTTGGTCTAAGGTTGGCATTTTATCACCTCTAATCAATCTTTAACAATTCTTTTTATTTCTTCTTGAACATTGTAATCTCTTAATGCTTTCAAAACCATTTCTTTTACTAAGTTTTCCATTTCGTAACTATTTGAATATGTTCCAAACAATTCTTTCATTCCTCTTTCTAGTGCATCCCTAAAATTGGAGTCATTACCTAGATACCTAAACTTTTCATCCATTTTTTGTTCAATTAATCTTTCAATTTCTCTTTCATCCATATCCACACCCCATTTTACTTCAAATTTCCTTCTTTTTAAACCTTCTCAGACCTGTTTTCCGGTTGGTTTTTTATTATTTTTCTTTTTTAAATATCTCTCTCAATTTTTTTGCTAGTATTTTCAACAAAACATCAACATCTGTTTCATCTGTATCATACACTTTTTCTATTATTTTTGTAATTTTTTCTCTGTCTATCATAAACTCATCAGAAATAAGTCCAGCTTCTTTTAGTTCATTTTCAAACCAATCCAAAGCTTCAGAATGTGGGACATCAAACCACCAAAATCCAAAATCTGCACAAATTTCTGAAAAGTTATACTCATCTTCTTTATCCCACTTTTTTTCTTCCATCTCACATCCCCCCATATCTTTTATCTTTATCATCCCTATTCAGAATTTCCGTTTTCTCAATTGGATCACCCATTGTCCAGTATTTCTTTTCCCCCACATTATAGTAAATATAAGTTTGAGAATAAAACTTCTGCTCATAGCCGTTTTCCCGTATAAAAACAACAAACCTTTCAAATGTTTTTTTGTCTTCCTCACTTAACTTGTCTTTAACTAAATATTCGTGAGGTGCAGTTTCTCTGTAAGTAACTGCTTCGTTCCATTTGTTTTTTCTTATGAATTCGATAAATTTATCAGGCATTTCCATATAACCACGCTAAACTGTTTAACTATATGCTATACAATTAAACAGATAAGTGTTATAAACCTTTCTTTAAAGAAGGGCAACTTTTCCTGCTTGGGTTATTCTGAACTGGCTATCAACAAGACCTTTCATGCGCAGTCTTTTCAAGTATTGATACAAAAGGCCGCGGGTTTTTCCCAAGTCCTCTGCTAAACTGTTGACTTTTATTGTGCCTTTCTCATTTATGGTTTCCAATAAAACGTGCTCCACTTCGTTTAAATCATAGCTCATCAAAGGAAGCTCAATAAACTCATTATTCTCCTCAGTGGAATAGTGAATAGATTTAATCATTTCAGAGCGGGCATAAGCACCATATATCACACCAAGCATAAGAGTTTTTCTTCCACCAGTTATATTTATGAAAATCTCGTTTTCTTTTTCGCTTTCTATTATATCAACTGTTTTTTTGGCAATAGAATATATGTCATACTGTTTAACATATGCGATTTCAATTTTCATAACGTTGGAAAACATATCTTTTATTGCATTAATGCTTTTTTTGGCTTTTTCATCTGGCTTTTCATCAGTAAGAAGAATAAGCTTCTGTGGTGAAAATTTGTGAATGCTTGGAACTACTGGCTCTGCAGCGTAAAGTGTAGAAATTAGTGTTTTTGTTTCCCCCATAGTTTCATCATCAATTACAATGTTTAAATATTTATCGGACACTCAACTCACCTATTGCTCACCAAAACCTCTTCCTTTTTGGTGGGAGGCCCGCATTAAGAAAATCCGTCCCACTGAAAGTATTTTTTGAGGTGGATCTGTGGAAGGAGGAGCTTACACTCCTGGATTTTTCTCTTTTGGGCTGCGGGCTCCCCCAAAACAAACCTTGTGATTTCTTTTTACGAGTTGTTGCTCCTTTAAAGCCACTTTTCATTCTTTCTTCCACATCATGCTGAATATCCAACATTCCTAAAGATGTGCTTGGGGCACTTGAGATCTCAAATTCTTGAAAAAGAGAATCCCAGTTTTTTTCAGAAGTTTCAATTCTCTGCAATTTATTTTCATATAAATACACTTTGCGCATGTTTTTACATAAGATATATATTGCCAAGGAATAATCGCTGTAGTTTCTTGTAATTATTTTTCCATTATCCACTGCTTCTATCAATGTTTTGTAATGGCCCATAATTTCTGTTGTTCCATCAAGATAAACAACAACCAACTTGTGGGAAAACATTTTTTCAAAGAAAGACCTTATCCCATCCCACAACAAACGCAGAAGTTTAATTTAAATCACCTCTTTTCATTTAAAGTTTTTTATTTCATTTGGTATTAAATGTACATAATAATACAAATTGTCTTTAAGTTCGTTATATTTGAATTTAACATAATCTCGTTCACATGAAACAAAACGGTCATTTTCACGAATAGCATGAGTTATTCTAATTTTGAATGGAGTTTGTTTTTTAATATTGAACATATCTCTAAATTCATCCCATTCCATTACTTTACAGCAGTATTTAGGTTTTTTATCATTAACAAAATAAAAACCGTTTTTTTCAACACTTTCAGGTATTTCATAAAAATGAAATGAAATGCCCTTTTCATCTGAGTGAACAAATGAAAATTGCATTCTATCTGGAATTGCCATGTATTCATCTAAATCTTTGGCCTTAACTAGGATAGAATCCTCTGCCTCACAAATTCCCTTTATAATTTCCATTTCATCTCCCCTTTTTCAAAATTATGTTTTCATAAACATCTTTATCTATTAGTTCAAATGCTTCACTCATAGATTTGCCAGGATACTTTTCAACATAATCATTGTTTTTCACTAAAATCATTTCATCAGCACACTGTTCCATGTTTTCAACAAAACCAGCAACCATTGCACATCTTTCCTTTTCAAGTGGAAAAGGATGAAATGCTATTGACACAACCCTTGAGCCAGTTTCTTTGACTTTCTTTGCGATTTCAGGAGCAAGGAAAGTTCCTGTTTTTCCACCAATTCCATTGATCACAAAAACAGTGGAAGTATTTGCTTTAAGTTTCAGCAAATCTGCATTTTCCGAATCAACAGCCACAACTCCCTTTCCTTCAATCTTTTCTGCTCTTTCAGAATCACACACTGCAATCATCTCGCAGTCCATACCTTGTTTTCTGAGTCGCAAAACAGAATTTGTTCCGCAATCTCCAACTCCAACAACAGCAACATTTTTCATGTTCCCACCTCCAAATTTGTTTAAAATTTTCCTGCTTTCCAAAATTTCAAGACATTTTCCAAATTTAGTTTCTTTCAATTTGTCCAAATTTTATTTATTCAACATTCTCATTGTTTCTGTTTGTGCGACAATTCCAACACCTTCTGAGAGTGCAATTTTTGTTTGAAAGTTTTCAAGAGACATTACACTGAGCCATCCCTCTTTTCCAATTGCGCACTGGCCCTCGAGTTTCATTGCTTTTTTGATATTAACTTTATTTTTCACAATATCCATTACAACATCTCTAATCAATTGATCTGCTCTAATAAACCATTTAGGGCCGGGCTTTTCAATTTTTTTCATTTGGCTTGTAAGGTTTTTTCTTGTTTTAAGTGTGTCCATTTTGAGAAGCATACCTATCATATCCAATTCAATTGAAACAACTGCATCGCAATTTTCTAAAAAATCACAAAATCCGCACGATGCTTTTATTTGTCTAACTGGTTCAAGTGATAGAGGGTGAGTTACCACTGCCACCACTTTGGCGCCTTGTTCTTTTGCAATTTGAGCAATAATCGGACCTGCACCAGTGCCTGTGCCCCCACCAAGCCCTGCAATCATTAAAACAAGCTTTTTTTTCTTTAATTTTTCACGAATATCCTCTAAATTTTCCTCTGCTGCTCCTCTACCATATTCGGGATATCCTCCTGCACCAACACCTCTTGTTATTTTTCTGCCTATCATAAGTCTTTCTATTTTATTATTTAACATTGCAATATGGCACGCATTAGTATCAAAAACAATCATCCTCATACCTAATTCCGAAGAATACCATGGAACAAAATCAGTTTCTTTATTCACAAGGTCGTTAATAGTGTTGAGACCCACACCACCTACGCCAACAATTACAACATCATTCAAAATATTTTCATTCATTTAACCCACCTCCAAAATGTTTCACATATCTGTTTTTCGTTTATTTGTATAGTTATATGTTTAACTGTATAAACAAATAACTTATAAACATATGCTTTCATACTAGTTTCATGGAAAATTTAAATCAAGAAAAAATGGAGATTTTATCTCATGAAGGAAATACTTTGGTTATAGCTAATCCAGGAACAGGAAAGACATTTTTATTGGCATACAAATACACAGAATTAATCAAAAAAGGTGTTAAGCCAGAAGATATTTTGTGCTTAACCTTTACAAACAAAGCAAAACAAGAAATGGAAGAAAGGGTTTTAAAAGTTTTAAAGGAATATAATTTTGATCTTGATTTGTCAAAGTTAAACATTTATACTTTCCATTCCTACGCCCTTGAAACACTTTCAAGGGAAGATACAATATCTTCCAATCTTTTAAGATATTCTATTTATCGTTATTTCATAGATAACCAAATCCTAAATTATTCAGAAGATTATATGCTTTCAACAATTGTTCCAAAAATGGAAAATTTAATTAGATATTTGAAAAGTTTTGGTATATCACCAAATGATATTAATTTAAAAGAAGTTAAAAATTATTTATCTGATTTCAAATCATTTTCAAAAGAAGAAATAGATAAATTTGCAGAATATTTTGTTGAGGTTTATGAATATTATGAATCAGAAAAAAACGGAATTGATTATGGAGATATGCTGTTGGAATTTATGAAAATAAAAAATAAGCCAAAATTCAAATACGTTTTGGTTGACGAATTGCAGGATGTGAATGCGCTTGAAGCAGATATTGCACTTGAATCTGGAGAAATCTTTTTTGGAGTTGGAGACAAAAAACAAGCGATTTTTGGTTTTCAAGGAGGATCCATAATTAATTTTCAAAAGTTTTCATCTGCAAAAACTTTTATACTTTCTGAAAATTTCAGAAGCACAGACCAAATTCTTTCATATGCTCGAGAATACTTTTCATCAAAAACTAAGGACTCTTCTCATAAATCAGATTTAGAGAAACTACACAGCGAAAATAATAGGTCTGGACCTAAGCCAGTTTTATATACTTTTGAGGGGGATGACACGTTGGGTGCAGTTTACACAGTTGTAAAAAGAATAAAAAGCCCGAACACAGAAACTGCAGTCATTGCGCGAACCAATTATCAAGTTATGAATATTTCAAAAACCCTTCAAAAAATGGGGATTGAACACTCTTCCTCTTATTTTTCTTCATCAAACACTGCCAGAGATTATATCTTAAAATTCATAAAAGGTGTTTTTAGCAATAATGTTGATGATATTTTCAATTCAATGTTCACGCCTTTTTTTCCTATTTCTCTTCAAGATGCTTTTGAAATTTCAACATCAAAAAATCTGGAAAAATTATACCACAAAAGTCCTGAGTTTAAAGCAATACGAGAAAACACAAAAAACGTGCAGGATGTGGATATTTTGTTTAACAACACAATTTTACCAATCTCGGCAGCATATGGCAAAGAATATCTTATTGCTGCTATAAACTTAAAAGAAGCCTTTAATGAAGCGGTCAAATATATAGACAATAAAAACCTAAACAACATTATTGGCTATTTAAAAAGTGCTGATCTTTTAGGCGATATATCCACTGGCAAAAAACAAGTTATTGTCACAACTATACACAAATCAAAAGGCAGACAGTTTGATAAAGTTGTTTATTTTCCACACTCTCCAAGAAACAATGAAAATTTTCAGGATTCAATAGTCCAAGCAATACTGAAAAGCAAAAAAATAAATGCTGAAGAAGAGCTTGAGGAAGAGCCTTTGAGGATGGATTTTGTTGCTTTGACAAGAGCAAAAAACGAACTTTACATCATACCAAACAAACTTGAACAATATATCAATGATTGTTGTGATGTTAAAGATCTGGAAATAGAGGATATTGATGATATGGAGCTTTCTGAAAAACTAAAAAAAGCATATGCTTTATTTGTTAATGGAAGCATTGAAAAATCTCAAGAACTATTAAACAATAAAAAACCTTGGATAAGGGAATATGTTAGAAATCATTTTGAGAGTTTGGATCATTTATCATACACTGCCTTAAATATTAAACCTGAAGATTATTTAAAAAGAAATATTTTGAGGATCAGAGAATTTTCAACTGCTGCGAATACAGGCAGTTTAGTACATAATTATACGGATCAGATATTAAAAGGCATTTCGTGCGAACCCCCTGATGAACTAATACCTTTTATTGAAAACTCCAATACACTCATTCAACAAATAAAAGAGGAATATCCCGATCTTGTTTGTTCTGAAAAGAGTATAAAAATAAACTTGAAACATATTATGGAAACTGATCAAGACTTGTTGTTTAGTGGAAAAATTGATGCTATATTTAAAAACAACGATGAGTATTTGATTGTTGATTGGAAAACAGATAAATCTTCTTCATATGCTTCAGAACATAGAAGACAGCTTGAGGTTTATAGGCATATCTATTCTTTAACCAACGAAGTTTCTTTGGACAATATAAAGGTTGCATTGGGATTTGTTGGTTTGAGGCCAAAAATAAACACTGGTGAAATAGGTTATGAACTAGACAAAAACCAGCCTCAAAAAAATGTTTTTCAAACTTTCATTAAACATGTAAATATCATTCTTTCTTGGAGAAAAAATCCCGATTTGTTTTTTGAAAGTTTAAAAAACGTAGAAGATCCTCTGATCTCTGCTTTGATTGAACAATATGAATTGGAAAAGTAGTTTTGTAAATTTTTAAACAATTTCAATATTTCAATAAAGCACAGCTTGATTTACTTTTTGGTTTTCCTACATATTTTTTTAGTTTGTGTTCAGTTTCAATTATCTTGGTTGCCAACACCTTTCCATTGAAAATTTTAACTAGTTCTTTGGGTACGGGCCTCCAACCATTGTCTATAGGCATTGCATGGTGAGGATATTGGTGAGGTATTGATAAAACAAGCAAACTATTTTTTTTAACGAGTTTTTCTATATTTTTAACAGTATTGTTTAATTCCAATATGGGAACATGTTCCAGTAAATGAGTTGCCAACACAATATCAAATTTATCTTTGATTTTAAGTGGTTTGGTTATATCTTGTAAATAATCTGGATTGAAATCAGGTTCCATATCCATCGTTCTTATCTCAACATTTCTAAATTTCAAATAATTATAAAAAGTTTGATTCCAAGGCTGATATTTGGTGCGGTAGTTAATACTTTCACAACCAATATCTAAACATACTTTATATGATTTATCCCAATTCATATCTAATTGCTCAATCGTCCACCCAATTTCCTCTGGCCACATACTTTATATAAAATAGAAAATGTTTTTAAAACGAGTCAAAATAATTCATGTTTCTTTCTGGGGGCCTTAAGAAGAGTTGAGTTACAAATATTTTACAGCATTTGTTCACATACTCAAAAGTGGGAGTAATCTCTTCATGGTAACACACAGTATCAAAAAATACATAAACACCTATATCTGTCATTGTAAAGGTTGTATCGACCATGTTGTAAAAATGAGTTGGGCTGTTAACCCAGCCGTTTACTATATTGTCGAACATAGTGGTCATATCTTGAACATAATAAATGTTTTTTTCTTTATCGAGAGGAATACAACTAAGAAAACTCGCGTTACAGTTTTCACCAATATAATAATATTCGATTCCAAAACTTTTTGCTCTTTGCCCCAAATCTCTCCCCGTGTAATCTTCATGCCCTAAAAAAAAGTTAACTCCCATTTCAACAGAATGAGATACTGCCATATCAACAAGGGATTCATTTCTTGAAAGAGAAGGTATGTGATATTTTTTACGTACGTCATTAACTCTATTAAACAATGAATCTGCAATCTCTTGACAAGTATCTGTGCTTTTAACAAATTCAACAAGGGGCTTATATTTATCATATGCGTTTGGCAATTGTTTTTGTCCTGCACATCCTGAAAGTATAACTAAAGCAGAAACAGCAATTAAAGGGGCTTTTTTTGTCATCAATATTGTATTGTATAAAAAGATTTATAAACATAATTAAACACAGAAAAACCAAGCAACTTAAGATGAAGGGTTGCTCATTCTTCCGATAAATAATATGCTCCCAGTTTCTTTGTCTTGTATCATAAAAATAAATGGTCTGTTTGCGTTGAAAATAATTTTTTCAGTTTGTTCTTGTCCGCTAATAAATTTACGATCCATCACGACTGCAGTTGCAGCTGCTGCTTCTGTTCCTTCTTCATTAACTTCTACAAAAGCTTTGTGAATAACTTTAGATATATAAAGTTCGTAGTTCCCCGTCATGCCAGAGAAATCTGCATCCATCGAAAAGGCAGTTGGCATTCCCATTGCTTCCAAATCTTCATTCATGAGATAATCTGTTTCAACTTTGAATTTAGGAAGATATAACTCATCAATTTTTGTTCTACTCATTTGAGATTTCCAAAGCTTTAAGTTTTCATTTGTTAATTCTGTCTCAATATCTGAAAGTTCATTTCCTATGGGAAGAATTATCAACATAGAAATTTCATCCCCTGAATAAGGAAGTTCTAACATCTGCATATTTTCATTTTCCATATATCTAAATTCATTATCAAGCATTTGCATCATATCTGTTTTTACAATAGTATTTGAATCAACATAGAAATCTTTTTGTTTTGTTTGCGTTGGATCGAATTCAGTTGCCCAATTCCCTTTAAAATAAACTCCGTTTGTTAAAACAAGTCGAGTATCCTGTTTAATAGTTCCTTCACCAAGCAAGTTCTTTATTTTATTTTCTGTTTCATTTTCAACCCATTCATTTATGATTATGCGAGAGTTTTCAGTGTTTTGTACAAAATCCAAATTATTTACATTTCCTCCATAATAATAGCTTATGGTATCAAAATATTCCTTTTCAAAGTGATAATCAATCTGCGCCCAAAGAGCATTTGAAGTTTTCAATAAATATTCTTTATCAGGTGAATTTATTTTGTTATACATCAAAAAAAACTCGTGTCTCATTAGCTCATGGTCATCAGGAAGATAAAATACTTGTTTCATTTCTTCTGCTGTTTTTCCTCTAGCACCTTCATATGTCATGGTTAAAGCAGTTGTTATACTATAAGGTGAAAAAAACAAATTGTTTGGCTTGGAGGAATGAATTCCATAATAGTCAAAAGCAAACTTATTGTTTGAATTGGCAAAATCAAATTCACCAGAATCACAATCTTCAGAACATGTTTCCCATGTTTCAGCACAAGGACATCCAACTGCTTCGCAAACTATTTCTTGGCAAATTCCATCTCCACAAAAATCTTTGCAGAAGCTTTCTCCTTTGTCACACGCCCCGTTATAATATGCCCATTCTTCACATTCTGAACCATCAACAAATACACAAAATCCTTTTGTCCCAGATATAAAATCTCTCAACTCAACTGTGCCACCATTTTGTTCGCAATAAACTGATGCAGGATTTGCAATTTGAGCAGGATTGCTTTCGCATTCACCAATAATCCAGGAAACCATACCTGCTGCACACGCACCACATCCATTTCCGTATGTATTGCCATCATCACCACAAACTGGCATGTATTCCATCGTACATATTTCATTTTGTTTTTCTTGATCTGTACATATATGTGCTTGATCACACGTTCCATCATAAAAAGACCATTCTTCACATTCTTTTCCTCTAAAAATACAATATCCTACTTGTGATCCATCATCTGTAATTCTCAATTCATGGGTTCCACCAGCGTCTTGACAAAATGCAAGAGCAGGATCATCAAGTCCGACATCATTAACTTCTTCAGTACAGCCCATAAATAATAATAGTACTGTCATACACAGCAAAAATCCATAAATTTTCATATTAATCACCACATGTAAATAAAAAAAGCGAACTTTAAAAAGGTTAAGCATATTGTTGGGCTTTCACCCAACTCAATTTATTTATAAGACTTTAAAAAATTAAAACATTAATGGGGGGGTTAAAACGTAGCCGACATACAAATAAATGAAAAACAACACAACTCCCACAAGTCCGTCAACACAAAAAAGAAAATTTATGATTGGAGGTTTTGATGTGATCCTATATTCTTTATTCTTTTCACCCATGTACATTAAATAAAATGAAAATATCAATGTTACAGAATTCAGTATGCCCTGCGCCAACACCCTAAAATTATATGCCAAAAACAATCCTACGACTGAATATAAACATATTGCGATACCGATTGAAAAGATAAAATTTTTAGCTTTTAATCCCATACTTTAAATATAAATACTAAAACTATATAAATCAAACTAATTAATCAGATAAAAAGTTTTTTAGGGCTTCGGCTATTTTTAAAAGTTGGGCAGGATCAGGGTCAAAAATAGTATTGTTTACTTGGTATTTTCCTAATACAACTAATGGCAGAATCAAATTCGCAACTTCTGGTTTTTTTTGTGCAAGAGTTTTGAATCTTGTTGTTGCAAAATTGGCTATTTCAATAGCATATTCTTGTTTTTTTGTTCTGTCAGTTTCTTCCACAAACTTTTCAATATTTAATATAATTTTAGCAATAGTATAGTCCATAATTTTTTATCAAAATTAATATTTATAAATGCTTAGGACTTAATTTTTTTATGCCAAAAGATTTAACTGAAGGTTCAATTATAAAAAGTTTAATTTCACTTTCAATACCCCTAATTTTAATGAATATCCTCCAAACATTATATCAAATAACAGATGCGTTTTGGGTTGGACAGCTAGGCACTGATGCCGTTGCAGCTGTTTCACTGACATTTCCAATTTTGTTTTTTGTCATATCTGCTTTAATGGGTTTCACAGTTGCAGGAACCGTGTTAATATCACAATACAAAGGACAAAAAAACCCTCAAAAAATAAATCATGTTTCCACACAAATATTTTTTTTAATACTATTTTCTTCATTTATCTTATCAATTATCGGATTTTTTATTACTCCTTATATTGTTGGTTTTATTGATACCGAAACGTATATACAAGAAAACGCAACAGCATATCTTCAGGTTGCATTTTTAGGTTTAGTTTTTATGTTTCCCTATCATATATTCCAAGCTTTACATAGGGGAATAGGTGAAGTAAAAATTCCTATGTACATCATTCTTTTTGCAGTTTTATTGAATTTTTTTCTCGATCCAATTTTCATAAATGGTTATGGCCCAATTCCTGCTTTTGGAGTTGTTGGTTCAGCAATCGTCACAATTCTGGCGCAGGGTATTGCTGCTGTGATAGCAACTATTATTATGTTGAAAGGAATGTTTGGGATAAAACTTGATATAAAAGAATTAAAAGTAATGGATACAACACTACTAAAAAAAATATTCAAAATTGCTATTCCTTCTTCAATCCAATTTACAACCAATTCTCTAAGTATGGTCGTTTTGATTTTCATTGTTTCTATGTTTTCAACTTCAACAATTTCAGCGTATGGAATTGGCACCAATATCTTAAATTTTATAATGATGCCGACTATGGGGATTGGTTTTGCAACATCTGTATTGGTTGGGCAAAATATAGGGGCCTTAAAGAAAAACAGAGCCTTAAAAGTTGCAAAAATGAGTATCTTAGCAACATTCATGGCGCTCATATTAATTGCGATAATTTTAGTAATATTTTCAGATTTTGTTGTAGGACTTTTTATCAAATCAACAAATTTAGATGATATTGAAACATTGAAGTTAGGTATAGAATTTATAGGTTATTTGGCTGTAACTTTCTGTTTGTTTGGACCTATTCACATAATAATGTCTGCTTTCACCGGTGCAGGCAGAACAAAACTTTCAATGATTATATCAATGGTGGTGGTTTGGGTTTTTAGAATACCCTTGGCATATTTGCTGGCTGTAATTTTAAATCAACAAGCTTTAGGCATATGGATTTCTTTTCCATTATCCTCATTTTTTTCATTAATAATTGCTTTAATCGTTTTTTATAAATACGATTGGGCAAGAGAAATCATTTAATTTCGGTAAATCCAAACTTCTTCTGTATCATGTTCAATAACTCTAACGAAATCTGATTCGGGAAATTCAGACAAATAATATTCTGCCAGAGACTCCATACCTGTATAATTTTCAAAAATATCTTTGACTCTTTTTGATCTAATTCTCAGATTGCAGGTTTCAAGTTTTTTTCTAACTTCGTTCAAGTCCAATCCTTTAACTCTGCAATTTTTCAGATTTCCTTCAAATCCCAAACCTATTTTGAATTGTATAGGGTGGCCTCCAAAAAGAAGAGTTAAATTATCATACACAATTGCCCTGTTCATATTATCACACAATCAAATGCCCTTCATCTTGATATTTTTTTAGTTTGGTTTCAGAGATGCCTGTCAACCTGTGCATCTGTTTCAAATCTGCATTTACAAAATCCTTTAAAAGTACATAATCGTTGTTTAATAATTTTGAAATAGTATGATTGTCCATAGATTCAATGATTGTTACAGGATATAATTTTTTTCTTTCAATCATATCGCTCAAACCTGATTTTCGAGGATAGCCCCAACCCAAAACATTTATTCCTTTACATTTTGAATATTTTCTAACGTCTCTGCTAAATTTAGTACTGCTTACGAGAGTTAATTCAGTAAATTTGTTGCTTTTTAAACCATCATTCAAATCTAAAAATCTTGCATAACAGTAGAGTGCTGTTTGAATTCCTGATGTCATCCAAGGTTTTGAATGAAATTTGCATTCAATCATTATTTTTTCATTTTCTTTTTCAGCAACAACATCAACTTCATGCATAACACACTTTCCTTTGAGAACATACCCTTTTTTCACACTATAACCTTTATACTTAAATAATTCTGCTATAAAATTCTCAAAAGGATAACCTGTTGGGCCGAGCCGGTAAACTGCATCTTTCAGTGTAAATTTCATGGCAGTGGCTTTGTCTTTTTTCTGTAAAAGCTTGAAAGCGTTTTTAAATATTATTGAAGTTGGAATTCCATCATATGCATCAGATGAAACTTTAGATATAATTTCATTTGCATATTCTGATGAAGCACCTGCATGTATTAAAGATCTAAACATTTTTTTAGGATTAAATTCTTCAATCTCTCCAGATTTCTTTTTTACATGAAATTTTTTCATAATATTCATCACAAACTAAAACTTTATAATACTTTTAATTAAATATCAGTTTTTTTGGGCACGTATCCTAAGGTATCTGAGGGTGTAGGTTGTGAAACAAGTGTGATTTTTAAAGACAATTCCAATGTTGTGCCGTATAATGAGGATTTTTCAATTTCTGCTTTAAAGAATTCACCACTGTTTTTTGGATTATTTCTCCAAAACTCATTAATTATGTTCAATACATTATTTTGTATTTCTCCAGCTTTATTTTTATCCACTTCTCTTATAATCATTCTACAGTCTTTTCCTGTTTCAAGAAAAGAGGGGGGACCAAATATTAATTGTCCCGAGTAAAACTGATTTGCGAATAGTGAATATGGGTCAAATTTATTTTCTTGTGCATATAGGGTATCCATTGCCATAGTTATATTATAAACAGCAAAATTTAAAACCTATTCCTATCCAATTATTATTTATGGCTCATAAACCCAAAGAGAATATCCTATTTTATCCTGATGAAATGCGGGAACATAAGAACACACAAAAGTGGGAAGAATTTTTTAGACAAGGTCTTCATCCAGTTTATAGTGTGGGGGCAATAAGGAAACGAAGCAGTGGTGTAGTAAGAGTTCACGAAGGTATTGATATTTATGCAGCTCTAAATACTCCTGTTGTTTCAATGTTTGGGGGCCAAGTTTTATTTGCAGGAAATATACGAAATTATGGCAAAACTATCATAATCAACACGGATATTGGAGGAAATGATTATACTATAATATACGCCCACTTAAATGACATTTTAGTTAAAACTGGTCAGCAGGTTTCGCAAGGACAAAATATAGGAAAAGTTGGCGAGACAGGGATAGCTTTGAGATCTCATAATAAAATTCCAGTTACTGAATATACTGGTAAAACGATTACAGGACCTCACTTACATTTTGAAATAATCAAGAACGCCAATATCGAAGTCACTGAAACTTCAATACGAAAATGGGACAAGAACAAACCAAAACCTCCTGATAAGGATTTTAAAACGACAGGATATTACATATCTGAAAAAATATTCCAAGAACAAGGTTTTGATAAATGGGCAAACCAAGATGAGTGCAAACATCCTTTAGGGCACACTATCATCAATCCAATAAATTGGGTTTTACTAAAAGAGGCAGAATTTCCAGTTAGGGGAAATTTTGCTCCTGCACCCCACAATTAAATTATTTATTGATAAATATTGTTTGTGTTGGAAAGGCGAATTCAATTTTATTTTTTTCAAAAGCCCTTTTAATATTAAAATTTACTTGCTGATTTATATTCAAACATTCAGTGTAATCATTTGAAGGAATATAGTAAACAATGTTATATATTAATGCAGAATTTCCAAAATCTTTGAAAACTGTTCTGGAAAATTCTGTTTTTGGTATGGATCTGATACAGTTTTCTATTATAGAAGGTATTTGTTCTACTTTTTTTGTTGGTGTATCGTATGTAACAGAAAGATTAAATTCCATTCTTCTTCTTTGTATTTTTTTGAAGTTTCTAACTCGTGTTGATGTCAAATCCCTATTAGGGATTATAAGTTCATCACCATTCAAAGTTTCAATTCTGGTGGAACGCAGACCTATTTTTTTTACTGTTCCCATGTCTGCACCAATAACAATATAATCTCCTATTTTAAACATGTTGTCCAAGTGGATTGTGAAATACGCAAAAATATCTTCAAGTATATTCTGCATTGCGAAGGCAAGTGCTATACCCGCAACTCCCAAACCTGTTATCAATGCTGAAACATCATAACCCGAATTGGATAAAAGAAATACAAATATTATCAAAGCAAATACCATTTTAATAATTTTTCTTATTGCAAAAACCATCGTGTCATCTATTTGTTTATTTGGATCGGCATTTTTTCTGCTTTTTTTTGCGATATTCCATACGACATAATTCACAACTTTATTTATTGTTTTAATTATGTAAAAAACTGAAATTATTAAAAAAGAATAATAAATAATGTCATTTAACACTGAAGGTAAAGCTGTCATTTTACTTGCGATGAAAATTGAGAATATTATGTAAAACGGCCATCCTATCGCTTCAAACATTTCTATTAGATGGTCATCAATTTCTGATGAAGTTCGTTTGGCCAAATATCTTAATTTTACCAATACAAAAAATCGGAAGATATACATAACGCCCAGGACACCGATGGCTACTAACAATGCATTAAAAAAAGAAAAACTTGAAGTATACTGTGAAATTAAAATTCCAATAGTTTCCATAGATATAATCATATTTTCACCCGTTTATATTTTTTCAAGTTCTGATATTTTTCTATATTCTTTGATACCCCCTTTTTTGATTCTGTTAATCAAATTTTGGGCATTTTTAGTTTCGTGAGCAAGAACTTTTCTGACATTATCTGGGTTGCTGTAGCTAAACGTTTTAAGTGCGAGTTCAAGATCTTTATTTTTCTTTGCTGCTTCTTTCAATGAAATTCCTGATACAATACACTCTACAGCAGTACGCAAGGCCCTTGCGCCTGCCCCTGTACCTTTGGGATGTCCATGCACCCCCCCTCCTGCTTGGATTATAACATCCTTTGTATGGATTGCAACGATTCCTTCTACCTTTGCAGGGTCCACACCTCCGCTTGCAACAGGGAACATTGGTTTTATATGTTTGGAATAGGTATACTCTAGTGATCCTAAATAAAGTTTTTCTTCTCCTTTGTAACACCTTGATAATTCATTCAAATGTTTGATCAATATAGGAGCACCCTCCATTTTTCCAACACCTGTTCCAACGTGGAGTTGGTCAACACCCATAATTCTGTAGTACTTTTCATATATCTGGAAATTCACTCCAAAATTTCCCCCATGTGCCGCAGCATATCCTGCCCTGTGAGCATGAACAAACAAGTTTGCCTTTTGTGCTAGTTTTATCATATGCATCAATGCTGGGGCACCCATAATATACACGTCAAGCATAACCATTCTATTGCCAGATTCTTTTATATGATCCAATCTTTTTTCCATTCTTTCAATGGAAGAATCAGTTATGTTGGATGCAAAAACTTTTTTTTCACCAGTTTCTTTTTCTGCTTTTTCCATCATTTTTATAGTGTAATCAAATCTTTTTTTCCACGGGCAAAATGGCTGATCCACAAGATTTTCATCATCTTTTACAAGGTCAAGGCCGTTTTTCCAACAATCATATGCAACATTACCAAATTCCTTTGCAGTTAAACCAACTTTTGGCTTGACAATTGAGCCGACATGAGGCCTTCTTGTTTTGGATGTACCGACGTATTTTCTTATTCCCTCAATACCAAACTTAGGTCCTTTAAATAATTTTTGATATTTTTCAGGGAATGAAATATCCAAGACAACTAATTCTGTTAACTCTTTCATTCCAAATATGTTTCCCAGAACACTTGCTTGAAATTGCAGAACATTTTTAGCATCAAAATGTTCAATTGGATATGCAACATATACAAATCCAGATTTTTGTGTTGTTTTAATAATCTTGAAAACTCTCGCTCTATAATATTTGAAAACTTTATCATTCATAGTGTTTATTTTGAGCCATGTTCCTACAGAACTCTCTGCTGCTATTCCCTCTGCTAATTTTTCTAAATTATATTTCCCATTAACCCAGAATAAAACAACAAAATCATTTTTAGAAGGTTTATATTTGAATTCTAAATATGTATAACCGCCATATGCCATAAGATCACCTAGGTGTATAACAAAGGTTAAGTTAAAAAAGATTACGTAATCAGTTTATGCCATTCTAAAAATTTGTGAAAATTAGCTTTTCCGTATTTAAAATCCAACATTCTTTCTCTAATTACATTTAATGAAAGTTCATCATCAATACCGTATTTTGGGTTCTTGCTGTAAAATTTATCTGAATAACAGACAATTTTGTCTTCCCATGTGATTGGCACCATATCTCTTTTTGGCAAGGGGAGGTTTTCTTCTACTATTTCTTGTTTAGTTATGCCCATCCCAACATGTCTTTCTACAACTAAGCCATGTTTCGGAAAACCTTCTTTGTTAAGAATAAGTTTTCCCTGATAGCCATGGGCAATATAGGGGTGTTTGCCATGAAGATCAAATTTCGGTTCATTTATTTCACATAATCCGATATCATGATGAAATGCAGATTCTTCTATAAGTTTTAAATCTATTTCATAACCTTTATTTATCATTCTCTCTGCAACATCTAGGGATTTTTCCATAACTTTTTTTGAGTGTATCAAAAGAATGGAGTAAAATTCAGATTTAGTATCAAAATACTTGATTAGTAAATTCATCGTTCAGTCATCTCACTGAGAATTTTTTTAAGTTTTGGATTTTTAATTTCATTTGCAACAGTTTCATAAAATTCGGAAGGATTCATATTGTATTTTTCATGATATATCTTGGCTTGTATTGCCATCTCCAATAAATCAACATCCTTTACAAAAATTGCTTCAGGTGTTTTCTGTTCAACATATTCATCGAACAATTCTAACAATTCAGCATCTTTTAATTTTCTAATTCCTTCCCTTTCTTTTTTTTCTTTATCAGTATTGTCATCTCTAGGAGTCAGATCACCTATATGATGTTCGCCCAGGTCATGTGAAAAAGCGAGTTTAAACACTTTATCTTTATTTAATTCAGGAAAGTGTTTGATTAATATCCACGCCAAAGACAACACTCCAAAGGTATGCTCTGCAACAGATTCACATTTTTCTTCTGGAATCCCCCTCAATAACCAACCTTGTCTGTAAAGGTTTTTCAAATTGTTTATTTCAATATATGGGACAAGAATATCAGGAACTTTTATTTTGGGTTTGTTGGATTTTACTATCATTGTCATCCCTTAAAATATTTCTTTTCGTCTTCGGGAGTACAAGGTGCAAATTTTAAATCATCTAAAGGAATGCGTTCCAACAAACCATGCTGTATACATTCTCTCCACGTTAACTTATCATAGGGATCCATAATGAAGATTTTATTTTTGTAAATCACATACATTTTATGGCCTTTGTAAAAATGAATGTAAAATTGTGATTTGAGATTTTTTTGAATTTCTTGAAGTGTATCTTCAACACTCAAATCTGAAATTTCAATAAGATACAATGTCCAGGCATATTTTTTTCTAGTCCCAAGTATTTTGAATTTTTTTATTATTGTCGGATCATCCAATGCATGATCAACTAAAATGCCATGGTACATAATATTTCTAAACACAAAACATTTAAAAAAGGCCTTATGCATAAAACTATTGCAGGAGGATAGGTCGGGGGCTAGGGGTCCCTATTCCCACAAATCCCCTTTGGGTGGGGCCGAAGGTATTTTGCGTCATGCCTTGTCTGCTTGGCCCTTTTCCGAGGCGTTGACAGTCTGCCTTGGTGGACATCATGCCCAGTGAATCGGGTCAGACCGGAAGGAGCAGCCCTAAACTGTTCATTGGTGTGTCATCAAGCCCCAGGCTTGAGTCAAAGATTAGGACAACCAACAGGTGAGGATTTTGGCAATAAATATTGCTCCTCCTGCACATTTATAAAAAGCGTTTTTTATAAGTTGTTAGCATTCTTTAGTATACTTTTATTCTAGATTAGGTTCTGGTTTTTTCTCTATATTGCTCAAATCCTTTGGAATAATATCCAAAAGATTATTCAATTTACAAATAACCCTTGTATCTTCTTCTGGACTTAGTTCTCGTTCTATTTTCTCCCCTCTATCTTCATAATGCTCCAAAATAATGTTCAGTGAAGGTTCAATTTCTAAGAAAGCATCAACAACATTAGGATCAAAGGCCATTCCTTTATTAAATGCGATAAAATCAATTAACATATCGCGGCGAACCCTATGATTACATTCGTATCTGGATCTGCCCGCATCATACACATCAACCACATGAATAACTCGTGCAACTTCTTCGATTTTATCTTCTTTAAACCCGTGAGGATATCCAGGTCTGTCAAACGTATCAAAACTGAATTCAAATCTTTCTCCATCCCAACGTTCGTGATGATGTAAAACTCCAAATTGTACACGGCCTAAAAAATCATCGATTTCCAAATCAGCAATCGAAAAAGAAGTACCGAGAATATGGAAACCTGCGACTGGATGGTGAAGTATGTCTTGTATAAATTTTTTATCTGGTAAACCTTTTTCCTCATGACTTTTCGAAAAACAAATTTTTCCAATATCATGAACTAATCCAGTAGATTTTGCTGCTTCTGTCCAAAATAATTTTGAAGTGTCGGACAAATTTGTTTGCGAAGTTAATTGCGTCATTAATGTAAAAGCCATATCGGAAACTTTTTTAGAATGTAAAACAGTGTGCGGACGCATTTTTCCAATTCTAGCATGTTCATCATAAAGTTTAGTGATATATCTAGATCTATCGAGTATTATAGTAGGAGTCATCTGTGTTTCACGAAGTTTCATAAATTACACCTCTTTAGATTTATTTATGTATGTTAAAGTATATAAATATATTGCCTGAAATAAAAGAAAAGAGGGTGAGAATATATGAGAATTATTTTATTGCATAGTGATTTTATAGAATTTAAAGCAGTTTCAAAAGCATTAAAAACAGCTGAGGAAACAAATACTGAAAAAGAAAGGTTTGAAGAGTGTTTAGTGGTTCTTACTGCGGTGGAAAAAAGAGATGAGGGTACAGATGTCGCTTTAAAAGTTGCTGAAGAAATCCAAAATGTTGCAGACCAAGTCAAAACCAAAAATGTTGTTATTTATCCTTGGGTTCATTTAAGTTCAGAGCCCTCCTCTCCAAAAGAAGCACAACGTGTTCTTAAAGAAACAACTGAAGCAGTAAAAAAAGCAGGATATATGGTTGCAAACGCACCGTTCGGGTGGTATAAATCTTTAAACGTATCTTGTAAAGGTCATCCTTTAAGCGAATTGAGCAGAGAGATTTATGCAGATGATGGTGAAAAAGATGACCAAGGTTTTGGAGAAAAATATGATGATAAAATAAAAAAAGGTGAAGAAAAGTTTATTGTATTAACTAAAGAAGGTGAAGAATACACTCCTGAAGAATATATTGAAAAATTTGGAAATGAAAGTGAATTAGGTGTTATGATTGAAAAAGAAGCTCTTAAAATTGATAGAACAAAAGCAGGAGAACCTGAATATCATAAGGTATGTCGAAAATATGGAATTGCCTGGGAGCCAATGTCAGATAATGGCCATTTAAGATATGGGCCCCTTGGAAATTTTCTATTTGATATAGTTGCAGATTACGCAACACAGGTAACTCAAGAAGTAGGAATACCTGTTTACAATGTTAGAGGAACAAGCTTTTTTAACCTTGAAGAAGGGGCTGTGGCCGAACACGCAAAATTATTTGGGGACCGACTTTATACTGTTAAAAGTGGCAATCGAAAATTTGTTTTGAGATATGCTGCATGCCATCAACAGTTTGCAATGATCAAAGATTGGGTTATAAGCTACAAACATCTGCCATTTGCTGCGTTTGAAGTTGCTGATTCCTACAGATACGAACAATCTGGAGAAATGCTTTTGTGTTTCAGAATGAGAAGATTTTATATGCCCGATATGCACGTATTTTGCAGAACTTATGATGAAGGAAAAGAATGGTTCAAGAATGTTAACGATAAAATATATGAAAAAATTCGCGATCTTGGGAGAGACTATGAAATGCTTTTCAACTTTTCTGCAGAAGAGCACTATAGAAAAGACAAAGACTGGGTTGTTAAACTTTTGAAATCAGTTGATAAAGATGCACTTCTTCATTTTTATCCTGAAGGAATAAACTATTATTGGACTGTTAACATTGAACACCATATACTTGATGATATGAACAGGCCACGAGAAATAGGGACAGTTCAAATTGATATTGGAAATTCAGAAAGGTTCGGAATGAATTATACTGATGAAAAAGGTCAAAAACAAGATATGGTGATACTTCATACTGCTATGATTGGCGGGATCGAAAGATTCTTGTATACAGTATTTGACACTGCAATAAAAAAAGAAAAGGAATGCGGGAGGGTAATTATACCCCTATGGCTTAATCCAGAACAGGTAAGAGTTGTACCAATTCGCGAGAGTCATATCGAAGATGCAATGAAAATTGCAAAACAAATCGAAAATGAAAACATTAGAGTTGGTTTTGATGATACAAATGAAACACTTGGAAAAAAAGTAATGAGTGCAAAAAAAGATTGGGTGAGTTATGTACTTGTTGTTGGTGACAAAGAACTAGAAAGTGGACAGCTTGATGTTTATGATAGAGAAACTAACAAAAATATTAAAATGCCAATATCTGATTTAATAAAACAAATTAAAGAGAAAACCAAAGGCAAACCCTTCAAATCTATGTATGTACCAATGGAACTTTCAAAGAGGCCGGTTTTTAGCTGAGGTTAAAGTTCTTCAACCCATTTAATAACAGCCAGCTCTGCTATTTTTCTAGTATTAACAATGTCTTCAATTGCAACTCTTTCATTATTTCCATGTATATTGTTGCTATAACCCCTAGGTCCAATCTCTAATGAGGGTATGCCTAATGATGTGAAAAAACGAGCATCGCTTGTTCCGCCTGTTGTTTCAAGTGAAGGTATAAATCCGATAACATCTTTAACAATTTCTACAAGTTGTTTTTCATATTTAGGATCTGTGTTTTTGAAAGCTGCATCAATTGGGGCATGTTTGAACTCAACACCAAATCCATTTTTCATAAGCAAGGTTTCTATATTTTTCATAAATAACACAGGATCCGTACCATAGTTATAACGCATGTCTATTTTTATTTTTGCAGTGGTTGGTACAACATTATATGCTCCGCCATCCGAGTGCACCATTGTTGGTACGATAGTTGTTTTATCCATATCTGGTTTATCAGTTAGTTTGTAATTTCTCAGATTTTCAATAACTAAATATGCCCCATCAATTGGATTTTTGAATTTACTAGGGCTGGAAGCATGTCCCGGAACGCCAGTTATAATTGTTTCTAACCAAAAAACACCTCTTCTACCATTTTTTATAGTGTCACACCCCTTATTTGTTGATGTGGGTTCAGTATCAAGCGATCTAATTATATTGAATTTTTTAACAATCTTGTCAAGTGTGGGTTTCATACCTTTAAGACCAGTTTGTTCTTCATCGCCCGTTACCATCAAAATAACCTTGCATTTATCCACTACTTCTTTGTTTTTTGAAAGATTTGCAAAAGCAACTATTAAAGAAGCAACTCCTCCTTTCATATCAGCCGCACCTCTTCCGTATATATATCCATCTTTTTCAACAGGTTCAAAGGGATCTGTATCCCATTTCTCACGTTCAACAGGAACTACATCATAATGTCCATGAAAAGCAAAGCATTTTTCTCCTTTGCCAAAACTGAATACAAAATTCTTAATCCCTTCAAACTCAAACTCCTCAAAATCCACCTTGGCCAATTTCAATCCAAAATAGTCTTTTATAATTTCCTTGATTTTCTCTCCATTATCAGAATTAATTGTATTAATAGAAATCAGTTTCTTGAGCAAATCTACTTCTTCCATAAAATTATTAGTCCAACATATTATTTAAATACTTCTCCACTCACATCAGAATACAATTTCGGGGTTATATTGTAATCAAAATATAAAAATTTTAACAATCACCACTTTTTTTATTATATTGTGTATATTATTAAAATTTCAAATACTCAATTTTTAAATTAAATAAAAACATACAATTAGTACATATGACACACGCTTATGCAACACCCACCCGATCTATTCCTACAAAAAAGATTATTGTTAATCATGAAACAGATACGACATTTGTTTTAAGAAGGATAGATTCAGATAGGTCCTTTACGCATCTACCTGTTGAAACAACAACAATATCTGGTAAATTATATGCAGTTTCAAAATTACAAGGAACTTATTATCCCCTAACAACAAAGCCAGAAGGTTTTACAGTTTGGTTGGCTGAAAATCACAAAGCCCTCAATAGTAGAGGTTTATATATTGGAAAATTTGAAGCAGGTGATTTATGGTATAACGGGAAAGAGATTGTCAGAAACAACCCTCTCAATATCACGTGCGAAAAACAGGATTTAATGACTGAGCTTGCTTACGAGGCCTTTATTTTAAAAAGACAGGGTTTACTTTCAAACGAGGACATATCTTTTCTTGCAACACAATACTTCAACAATGGCTTAGTTTCAAACGTAAACGATTTTATTAAAAAAGTTGAAAAAGTTGGGGAAATAATGCAAAGCGTTAATTTAGTTTAAACATCCAATAAAACTTGAATTTTACACATATTTTTTGATTCTTCAACTTTCAACATATGGTGAGTAACAGCTTTAAC
Source organism: Microcaldota archaeon (assembly GCA_020854835.1). GTDB lineage: Archaea > Micrarchaeota > Micrarchaeia > Anstonellales > JAGGVH01 > JAGGVH01. The sequence continues at coordinate 5,612 of JAHKLX010000038.1, read as the reverse complement.
CTGGTCTTTTGGTAGAATTTTATCACCGTACGCTATTGCCTTTAAATCGAAATTTACCAATTCTATAATTTCAACTTTAGAAAAAACAATTTGATTTATTTCCATTTCAGATAATAAATCTCCTAAAAAATAAACAACCAACTGTTCTTTTGATGGGGCAGAGCAAGCAATATTTATTTTTATTTTAGGTTCTGCACTTCCAATCACATTAAACATTGCGTGTGCAGATTCCTCTAACGCTTCTTTGAAATTATTGCCTGTTGCTTCTATTAATATGTCTGCCGTGTGTTCCAAATACCTATACAAAAATAGTCACCTCAGAACCAATACTTTGGCCCGGAAGAGGGGTATTGAAACCAACTAATACACATCCTTTTTTACCATGAACTTTGGATATTGTTCCAACCATTTTTTTGTTCGCAGGAGTGACCCATTCAACTCTTTTTCCCAGTAATTTCGAAGCACTCTCTCTAGAGTTTGCGTTTTCTGGTTGTACTACCATTTGATTGTTATTTTGTGTTGCTGTTCCTCCTCTGTAATTGATTATTTTACCTTTCATATATTTCACCTCATTCATAGCCCTGCCCGGATTCGAACCAGGGTCTTCAGGTAACTCTTACTATCTTCATTTAAACGTTTTTCAAATGAGATGTATCCAGAGCCTGACATCCTTGACCGCTAGACTACAGGGCTGACATATTTATAAATGTTTGAAGTACGAAAAGGATTTAAACATTGTTATTTTTTTCATCGGTTAGTCTTCTCCAAAAATCCACTTTTGCAATATAATACCAAGGCATTATCAAAACAACATTATATACACTTGAAACTATCATAGAAATAAAGTTGATTGCAATCAAAAGTTCTGTGGGAAGAGAATACATTGCAAATATAAGAGCACCAACCAAAATTATTTGAAATATATACATAGGGATAAATAGTATAAATATAACAAACCAGAGCAAAAGATTAAACAAGATCACATCAATAAATTTACTTTTTAATAGGTTTAAACCCTCTTTTATCGAATCAAATAATGATTTTTTATTAAGCACATATTCTAGTTGTGCAAACCCAAATACAAATCCTAGTAAAATCATCAGAATCAACAATAAAATTAATGCGATTACTGTTATAAAAAGCAAAACTAAAAATATCAATTCATTTCCAGCATTCCAAAAATTAAAAATTAAATATCCTATCAAAACAAAAGGTCCTATAGTAAATAACATTAAAATAATTATTGATGTCAGTTCAATAAAATAAAATTTGAATGCTTTAAAAAAACTTGTTTTTAAAACTCCCTTATCAGTTATTTTTTGAGGTAGTTTTCTTTTTTCTAACGCAGGCATAATAAGTGTAAATGCCACAAATATCAATGTTAATGAAAATAATGAAAAAACAAAATATGAAATTATTTGAATTTCAACAATTTTAAACATGCTTATTCCAACTGATAAAAGGGATATGAATGCTGTTAAATATACAGGTATGGCTATACTTCTCCACTTATGATTATAAAGAAGAATTGAATTTTTTATTATGTCAATATAATCCACCACTTCCACCCCTAAAATTTTTTTCCAAACCAAAAAAGAAAACAAAAGTGGACCCGCCCGGATTCGGACCGGGGATCTTCTGCACGTCAAGCAGACGTCCTAACCGCTAGACTACGGGTCCAATAGATTTGGTTAATGGGCGGAACGTTTTTAAAACCTATCCTAAAAAAGTAATCTACGAGACAAATTTATTTTGAGGTGTATTAAATGGAAAAATATCATGGTTCTTCAAAAACAGTAAGTAGGGGCACTGGAAAAAAAAGAAAGAAGCTTCACGATAAAAGAAAACGCTTTATTGGAAGACCTTCAACAAACACTAAAGTTTCTGATAAAGAAACAAGAATAAAAGTGCGAACAAAAGGAGGACAAGAAAAAATAAGAATTAGGTATGCCCAGTATGCAAATATTGCAACATCTGAAGGTATCAAAAAATCTAAAGTTATCACTGTTTTGGAGACTCCTGACAATAGGCATCACGCAAGACAAAATATCATTACAAAAGGCACAGTATTGGAAACAGAACTTGGAAAAGCCAAAGTAACCAATCGTGTTGGCCAAGATGGAGTAATAAACGCCAAATTAATTTAAAGGTGGGTTAATGAAACTCAATTTATTTTTTCTTTTTGTATTGATGATGGGAGTAGTTTTTTTTATGGGCTGTACTACCACATCAAGAACAACTACATGTGAAAAAAACACTGATTGTAAAGAATGGCAGGTTTGCAACACCACAGATAACAAATGTGTTTTGGCCGATGGTTTTTGTGATCTTGATGATGATTGCGAAGACGAATTAAAAACGTGTGATACAAAAACGCATTTGTGTGTATTCAGAGAGAATAGGTGCGTTCAAGATGATGATTGTCAAACTTGGCAAAATTGCAACACTGCAACAAATTATTGTGTCGCTTCTGAAGGATATTGCATGAGAAATGAAGAATGTCAGGCAAATTATATATGCAGTCCTCACCAGAATGTTTGTGTTCCTGAAGTTGGAAGATGTACTGAAATGTATCACTGCAATCCTTGGGAAAAATGTGAGATTTTATCTGGAGAGTATTTAGGAAGATGCATACCTGAAGTTGGCAGATGTAACAGCAATGCAGATTGTATGCAATGGGAAGAATGTAATGCAAAAACCAACACTTGTGCGCCAAAAACAGGTTTCTGTAATAAAAATCAAGACTGTGGTACGTGGCAGGAATGTGATTTACCAAACAGAAAATGTGTTCCTTTGGTTGGAAGATGTGCAGTAAATGCTGATTGTAGAGCATGGCAGGTTTGCAACACACGTTCAAACACATGTGTTCCTGATAAAGGAAGATGTGATAAAGATACGGACTGCCAATATTTTGAGCAGTGCAATGCAATAACAAATGTATGTATTACTAAAACTGGTTATTGTAAAAATGATGGCGACTGTGGACCTTGGCAAGAATGTGTTTCAACTACACATAGATGTTTAACCAAACAAGGAATGTGTGGGTCTGATCATGATTGTCCAATAGGAAGAAAATGTGATTTGGATCCTAGCAGTCTAACAGTTTATCATTGTATAAACAAATAATTTTTTTGCGGGGGTGGCGGAACCCCTTATGTTTTTTGTAAGGAGCGCTAAGTCTGGTCAAACGCGCATGGTTGAGGACCGTTTCTAAGTGTTTAAGGCACTTGGGAACAAAAGTCAAAAGCCATGTGGGTTAGCCCTGCGTGAGTTCGAATCTCACCCCCCGCACACTTTTATAAACAACCCAAATTATACAGATTAAATTCCAATTTTTTGTTTTCGTTTAATCTGCACCAAATCTCACGTATAATTCTTTCTTTAACTTTCATGTATTCTTCTTTTCCTAGTTCAACATTAGCTATTGCGTAATGTTTAGATGTCGCATTAAAACAAAACATACAATTATCTAAGTTTTCACAATTATAACAGAAATAACAGTCTCTACAATTATCTGACTCTCCTACCTCAAAACAGCGGATAAGTTTTGAACTGTCATAACATTTAAAACAGAATTTTGAATCAGTTACAATGTTGGAACCAAACATATACTCGCTGTTTTCAGGGAAATTTGAATAAACACAATATTTGCTTTTTAAACAATAACAAGACCTGAAACAATGCACAGATTTAATATAATAAAAAACCTCATTGATACCAATATTTGGACCGGAATCCTTGTCTATTGATACATATCTTATTTTTTTAATTAGTTTTGGAAACTCTTTCAAGCAAGCATTTTCCATTTTTTTAACAGGAATTGATTCTTGGGCTTTTTTATGAGATTCATTTATTGTAATAAGAACATTTTCCATGCCTCTCATTGTTTTTCTCCAAACCTTGCAGGAATCCCGGTTATAAGAATCTGCATCATAATAATATATCTCATCTTTGCTAATAGCAGATTTTAATTTTTTTACCCTGACACTGCCATCAACCAACCAATTTTCATATTCTTCAAAACTTTCAAGATTTTTGCCAAAAAGAACTCTGGAAGTTGATTGAAAAGCGTTTTCAATATGTTCATTCATTTTTACCACCCATAATATCGCAAATTCTGAAAATTTGTTTTTTATCATCTAATTCATTTTTAATTTCAGATAACAATCTTGTTTTAATTTCAAAGTATTCTTTTCTACCCAACTGATTATTCCCCACGACATATTCTTTATTTCGTTGATTAAAGGAAAACATACAGTTCGTACACCCCACCATATTGCCACAATACAATGAATCTGAAACATTTTGGCATGAAAAAATCTCAAAAACACGATTGCAGGAAACATTGTCAAACCCACCTATCACAAAATTGCTGTCAACAGCCCCATTAACTCCAAATATATAGTGACTTCCAAAGATTGTTGTACTGAAAGCAACATATCTGCTGTTCTGAATAACAGTTGATTCAAGAACATGCTGAGAATTTACAATTTTATTGCTTTTTGTTATGTTTCCACAGTTTCCCAGAATAATATTGCCTGCATAAAAAATATGTTTCTTTAATCCCTCAACTAGAGAATCAAAATCATTATAATCAAGTTTAATTTTTTTTATATAATCCCAATATTCCTCTCTTTCATTATTACTGATAAACCTTGCTTTTGAACAAAGGTACTCTGATTTAACCATATACACTGAATTTCCAGATAAACCAGACTGTTTTGTTACAATTGGATCAGCACCGCCTTCAACCAAATATTGCTTGAAATCAACAATTGTGGAAAAATCTTTTTCAAAAATAATTTTACAGGTTTTTTTCCAAAACTCATCAAATACAGAATATTCATTCATTAACCCACCTCTTAATATCAACAGTTTGCACCTTCATAGTCAAAAGATATCGTTTTCCCTCAAAAAGACGAACAACACATTGTCTTGGGTGCAAATTGATGAACATTTCATGTTTTGCTTCCTCAAGCTCGCTAGGAGTCATTTTTTTCTTGAAATATTCTTCAACTTTGATTTCCATCATTGAACTTAAAAGTTTTGCATCCTCGCGAGTAACCTTGAATGCTATCACATTTCTAACATTGCCCATTACAGAATCCAAAACTTCATCATCCAACTGCCCCATATATTGAACCGAGGTGTAAATGTATAAATTAAACTTTCTCGCTTCTGCTAAAATATTTCTTACAACATTTGTTTGCACTACTGGAAATTCATCCACAATTAGAATTGTAGGTTTTTTGAGTTTGTTGTTGATTGCGAGAGTGTACATTTGATTGATGACAGATCCTGCAAAAAACTTAACAATTTTTCTGCCAAAAAAATGAGGATTAAAAGAAATTATATTGAGTCTGTTTTTTTGTAAAAGCTCTTCCAGATTTTCCAGCTTTTTTTCTCCGCCCAAATACAACAGATATTCTCCAATAAAATTTATTATGGGAAGTATTGCGTCATTGAAGTGTTGCATATAAATATCTGAAAATTCTTCATCAAAGAATCTTTTGACTTCTGCGTTTTCACACATGGATGCAAACTCAGATCTTTTTGTAGAATCAGTTAACAAAAGATTAAGATTTTCAAGTGTAAGCTCATCGATTGATGTG
>JAHKLX010000107.1 GCA_020854835.1 Microcaldota archaeon | reverse complement strand
TAATACAGTTGCACCTAATATACCATCACCACATCCAATATCAAGAACATTTTTTACAATACAAGAGTTTGCTTTGATAAGTTTTAACATCACTTCAATTTGTAGTACAGCTCCCGGGAAAGCAACTCTTGAGCCTGATAAATACTTTTGTGCCATCTCAGGTAGCTTCCATACAGTATAATCCCTTACTTTTATTGTGTCTGACATAAATTCACCCCTCCGAAGAAATTTTTACACCTGAATATAGTATAAGTTGCTTACAAACCTATCTGAAGCAATACAGTATACTCGCCAACATCTACTTCTTTAGCAGTTATAGGTGCATCAACTTTATCAACCAGTTTTAATGCAAGAGTTTCTTGAGCTATATTCTTTGCATACTTTTCAATAACAGTTTTAATCATCTCAGAGTCGCTTTTAATTGCCAGGAAAATCCTCTGATCAACCTGTAAGCCTGCTTCTTTACGTAATAACTGGCATTGTCGGAGCAGTTCCCTGTATAATCCTTCAAGTACAAGATCTTCTGTCAGAGTCGTGTCGAGAGCAACAGTGATATCTTTATCAGTTACAACAGCAATGTTCTCCTTGCATCGGGTATTTTCAATAAAGAAATCTCTGGTTACCACTACAGTCCAGCCTGGCACATTCACATTTTCTTCGGTTTGAAATTGCTCTATCATTGCTACCATTCCATCTTTTGTCACTTTATCAAGAAGCAACTTCAGAGCCTGTGCTTTCTCTTTTAAAACGCTCCCAGCTTTTTTAAAATTCAATGTCAGGTATTTCGTATTTAAGCTGTTGCAATCACTTAAGAAAACGATCTCCTTTATATTCAGTTCATCTTTTATAATATCAGGCATTCTATTGATTGCAACTACGTTTTCAGGAGTTGTAACTACATACATACATGACAGAGGTTGCTTAACCTTGAGCTGGTTTTCATTTCTTATCTTCAAGGCTATACCAATTATTTTTCTTACAGTTTCCGTTTGTTTCAGAATACTTTCCCCGTCCATGAAACCTATCGGCTTAGGCCAATTGCTTAAGTGGACAGACTCTTCCGAATTATTTTCGAAGATTCTGTCCATATTCTGCCATATGTGTTCAGTCATGAAGGGTATAATAGGAGCCATAACCTGAAGCATAACCTTTAAAGCTTTATAAAGGCACCAATATGCTGCATGCTTATTCTCGGAATGCCCCTGCTTCCAGAATCTTCTCCTGTTACTTCTAACATACCAATTGGATACATCATCAACATACATTTCAAATGTCTTTATAACTTCCGATGTTTTATAACTATCCATTAAATCTGTTACCATATTTGTAAACTCATCTGTCCTTGCAAGAAGCCACCGGTCAGTAACTTCAAGGCTTTCAGGCACAATAGTGTCATTTAGTTCAGGTTTTTCAATCATGGCATAGGTCATAAAGAAAACAAAAATATTCCAAAAAGATAAGAGCTTTCTTCGTGCCTCTTCTCCAAGGTTGTACCCGAATCTTACATCAGCTGCGACATTGGCACCGGCAAACAGATACCGGATTGTATCCGCTCCGAGCTTTTCAGCAGCTTCATCAAACTTAATCATAAAGCCTGTTTTTGAGAATCTGGTACCATCTTCTGCAACAACACTGTTGTATGCCAGTACTCTTTCATAGGGTGCTCTACCCTCAAAGGTCACACTCATGAAGAGAAGAGAGTAAAACCACAGCCTGACCTGCTCTCTCATTTCAGTTACCCACTCAACCGGATAATATGTTTTCCATTTCTCTTTATCCTTAAAATAACCGAGTGTAGTAAACGGTACTACTCCTGCATCAAGCCATACATCACCTACTTCAGTAACTCTTGACACTTTACTTCTGCATTCAGGACACTCGATACTTACTTCGTCAATCCATGGCCGATGGAGTTCAGGTAGTTCTTCTGCCTTAGGCCCTCCAAGCTCCCTCAATTCTTCTTTTGAACCAATTATAGTAAGCCTGCCGCAGTTCTCACAGGGGTAAAACGGCAATGGGAGTCCATAAAAACGCTTTCGGGATATGTTCCAGTCTCCCATATTCATTAACCAATCCTGCATTCTTTTACCTATATACTCGGGTTCCCACCTTACCCTGCTGGCAGCTTCAAGCAGCTTCGGCTTGATTTCATCGGTTTTTATATACCATTCACGTACAAGCCTGAACAGAACCTCAGTTTTACACCGCCAACATACCGGGTAACTATGCTTATATATATGAGTCTTATATAGTTTGCCCTGCTCCTCAAGCCTGGAGAATACAAAGGGTGCAGCTTCCGATGCTTTACATCCTGACAGCCAGTCATAACCTTCCACAAAAGAACCCACCTCATCGATTGGGCATATGGACGGCAGGTCAAGACTTTGACCCAGCTGATAATCTTCCGCGCCACATCCGGGTGCTATATGAACAACACCACTTCCTTCTTCGGCAGATACCATATCCCAAAGAACGATTTTATGATCTATACCCTTTTGAACAGGTAAAGCCGGAAAGCATGTCTCATAATGTAAGCCTTCAAGATCACTTCCTTTAAGAGTATGAATCACTTCACCTCTTGTTTTTAACAGCTTCAAAGCACTCCTCGCCAGTATCAGAGGTCTTTCATTATCATCACATTTTACTGTACAATACTCGATTTCAGGATTTACCGCCAGTGCCACATTGGCAGACAGAGTCCATGGTGTCGTTGTCCAGACAAGCATATCCCATTCTTTCTCCAATAAAGGTAGTTTCACAAAAACGGCAGTATGTTCGATATCTTTATATGAGCCTGACATTTCATGTTCCGACAGAGAAGTTCCACACCTGGGACACCATGGCATAGGACGATGGGACTGTACTATCCAGCCATTGGCATGGCACTTTTTCAGGAAACTCCATATGCCGCTGATGTTTTCATCAGTATGGGTATAATAGGAATTATCCCAATCCATCCACTGCCCAAGGCGTTTTGATTGCTCAGTTATTATGCTGGAGAATTTCTTTATCCTCTCAACACACCTTTTAGTAAAATTACCTGTTCCATAGTTTTCTATATCCTTCTTATTTTCAAATCCCAGTTCTTTCTCTACTTCTACTTCCACCCAGAGACCTTGTGAATCAAAGCCGTTCCGGTAATGGCATGAGTAGCCCTTCATTGCCTTATATCTAATGAATGTGTCTTTGATTGTCCTTCCCCAGGCATGATGTATTCCCATTGGATTATTGGCCGTTATCGGCCCATCCAGGAATCTGAATGGCTCATGATCCTTATTTTTTACTCTTAGCTTTTCAAAGCACTGGTTTTCTTCCCAGAATTTCAACATTTCATGTTCCATTTTAACAAAATCTTGTTTTGAGTCAAATATACCCATTTTCTTATCCTCCCTTGAATGATGAAATACTTAGTTCTGCAGATAATATCAATATCGCCGCTAATGTCCCCTTCAATCATTCTTATCACCTCCGTAACAAATTGTTAATATGGAATGCCGGAGGTGTTTTTAGGGAAAATAAAAAACTTCCGTCCCATAACAGGACGAAAGTTAAACTTTCGCTATACCACCTGATACGACATACCAACATATGCGTTCCCGTTAACGGTGGAAAACCGTCAGAACCTACTATAATCACTTCAGTCTGAAACTCCGGGGTGATGTTCAATACTTCTCTACTTATATCGGGCTCTCACCATTCCCAATTCGCTGTAACGTTCAATAAGTACCTACTGTCCTCGTCATTGTCTTTATAATATTAATTTTATCCTATTATATGCCACTTAGCAGGATTTGTAAACTATTTTCTGGACGTTAGTTATTCTTTGAGCTACTATCCCTGCTTTACAACAAAGTTAATTACCTTTTGAGGTATATAAATAAATTTCTTTGTAAATACTATTGCCTGCCAAATAACTTTTTATTACTTCAGATGATTTAGCTTTCTTAATTACTTCATCTTTAAGAGCATATTTCTGAATTAAAATATTGGATACTGCATTATTCTTTTGAAATAATATGTTCAATACCGGTCATATTACCGATTAGTTTAGTTTTAAAAATTCCGGGATTATAAAAGTCTTACCTAAGTCCTCTAAAGGCAGCCAATGTAGACTTTCTTTGGGTCCTATATGTTATTTTTTCTAAATATTATAGCATCACCTTTTAAAATTCCTCCGTGCGGTTTCAATACGTATTCAGTCAGATTTTTTGCTGCGTCGCGTTTTTCATATATTGAACATACTGGGTTTAAAAGAACTTCGATATATTTATAACCATCATAACATTGGGATTTTAAATAATTAATCGTTTTCTTTCTTGTTCGATGCCACAAATTGTTATTTTCGAGTAACATTGGTATCGCATTTGTAATTAATAATGAAGCTACATAATTAAACGCAATTACATCATCAATATCC
>JAHKLX010000011.1 GCA_020854835.1 Microcaldota archaeon | reverse complement strand
AGGGTCATGGATAGCGCTCCACAATTCCCCAATGGCGTACCCGAATCGTCATCACCGGTTCAGCCAGGAATGGGATATCAGCCTGAAATGGAGCAGAAGCTTCCAAAATAAAAGATGTGCCAAAGGGGCTTCCAGAAAGCCAGGCTGAACTGCGAAGATTGCCTGAAGCATCATAGACTTGCAGATTGGTGACTACATTTGCGCCCATCACATTCTGGTTCACACCCTGTTGGACAACATTGCCTGCGAAGCTCCATTGTGCAGGGTCCAGCGATAACGCCCGAACGGCAGCCCCAGCGCTACTATCTAACGCCTGACGAACTGCCACACCTCGACTGAGTTCAATCCCTCCGAAAATGACCAGAGCAAGAATCATCAAAACCAGCAGAGCTTCTACCGCAGCTTGCCCCTTATGATCCTTACTAAGACCCAATTTCAGCGTTGACATCATTAAACTTGACCCTTAATGTGCTAAAAATTTCCCAAAGAGCGCCGCCTACCAGAGTGATCAATATTGCCAGGATAACGATATATTCGACAACGCTCTGCCCATTACGATCATGCAACATACTTCCTCCTTCTCCCGGAACACCCCACCGCAGAAGCCCGAAGGCACGCTCAGCAATATGGGGGATCGTGGCGGTCGGCTTTTTCCTATGGAAGCCGACCGCCCTTTATCTATACCCTCCCAACCGGCAACGTTAGAGGGCTTGGTCGACGCCTACGGGTGCGCTGCAGGCACCGCGATGCTGTCGATCCAGTCCGCGATACTGCCGCCCTGTGTGCCGACATTGCTCAGGATGGCCCAGATGGCCACTGCACCCAGAACAACGGCAATACCCAGAACGACGACAAACTGCGGAATCTCGGATGCTTTCTTATCAAACAACATACACATATCTCCTTTTTCCTAGCACCTTGTGCAGGGATATTCGACCCCTCATCGGGGCTGACAAAAAATGGGTTGATACGTCTCTTAAGAGACTAGAAACCACCGCCGACCGTGACCCCGGAGAGGGTTTTCAGGATCCGGTCAACAAGCGGGTAAAACAACAAAATGACGATAGGACCGAGTAGAAAGGGCATGGCCAGCAGGGTGATGCGCAGGGGCAATCGCTGCATCTGTTCTTCTGATTGGTAGCCGATTTCCTCGTTTAACTCCTCAATAGCACTGGTAACAGCCTGGTCGATATCCGACACACCACCTGATTGTTGTGCCGCCTGAATACGTTGGACAAGTCTGTTAAACAGGGGGGACTTAAGATCCCCAGCGATTTGGTTTAAGAGATCCAGACCGCTGCGGGCAGAACTACCCGCCAATCTTCGTCGGAGCGATTGGTAAACCGCTGAAGTTACCAGAGTAGTTTTGGCGATACTTTCCAAGCCCAGTAAAAGCGATCCTTGCAAACTCATATGCAGGCGCACATCAATCAAGAACTGCCGAATTTGACCGACCATGAACCGTTTGCGCTGCTGGATCAGGTATCGTTTGGCTAACCAGACCAAGGCCGGAAAAGCCAGGAAACCCCATTTCAGACTGGTTAAAGATGGCCCAAGAACAGCTAATAGGAGTAGTCCTATCAACGCCGCACCAGCATACAAACTGTTCCATGGAATATGGTCCAATCCTAGAATGGCATCTTCCGATTTTTTATCTTCTTTCTGTTCCCGAACGCCGAGCCCGAGCGCATACAACCGCCCGCGACTTCCAATTCGGCTAAACCTCCTTCCTGTTTCAATAAAAATGGATAGAACGGTATTGGCAATCATGCCCACTCCGATTGCCAGGCTAAAGCCCACTACCAGGGAATAGGTATCCATCAGGCTCCCTCCCCGTAACTCAACTGGTAGACTTCATACTCAAAATATAGGCTGGCCAGCGCTGATGCACAGATTAAGACCGCCAACAACACACGATGAGAAACGTCTTGTAGAAAAAAATCTCGCCAGGCTGGAGAAAGCACAACAAATGAGATAGCTCCAGCCACAACTCCTTGTAAAAGGCGGATCGTGCCACGCACCAAGGAAAGTGTCTGGTGCGTCTTTGAACGAAGAAGTTTTTGCCGATGAGCTTCCTGTTCTAAAGAAACGAGAAGCCCATCCTGGGTTTGATCTGTCAGTTGAGCACTATGGGCAATCAAAGCAGACAATCTGGCCGTGACGTTTCCTGGAAGACCTTTGAATGCTTGAGCAGCCTGTTCTGGTGGTTGATGCATCCTCAAACGACTGGCAACCTGCTCAATAGCGTGTTTCATAATCCCTATTGGTAGCTCTACCCTGGTCAATGCGTTTAAGATCGAACGATCAACACTCATCAAAGATCGGATTTGCAACGCAACAACTTCCGCATCTTCATTGATTTGGGCACGCTCGATCTGACGTTTTTGAAAATCCGCCCAGATCAGAATTACCAGGCCAATCAGGAGCACAAGAGGGGATAACATGAAATCATGTACTGCCAGAGCTATCACTGGGATCGCAATCAACAAAACCAATCGTTTCCAATCCAATTCGACCTGCGCCCGGAAAGGTTTTTCCTGTATAACGCCCATATCACGCAACCGACGGCCTGCCCAACTGACAAATGTTTTCCGCCAGATCCGAATAATGACTTCGATACTGGTTAACAACAGGTTATAAAGCGTGAGAAAGATGCCGGCAGCTAGAAAAACTGCACCGGCATCGATCATGAAACGAAAAGCAGTCATCCCAGGTCCTCCAGTGTAAGTTCTCTGATACTTTCTGATTTTGACCAATAATCTCGCGAGGGTTTAGGAATCCCGAATGCTCGACAACGCTTTTCAACGACCTTTTTGGAAACACCATACAGGTTAGCGATTTCGGCAACAGGGATTTCCCAAACTAACTGATGTAATTCCTCT
>JAHKLX010000019.1 GCA_020854835.1 Microcaldota archaeon | reverse complement strand
GCAGGCAAAGTTGAGCATTTTAAAAATATAACAGCCGAATTTTGATTAAAATTGAAATAGGCCCCATCGTCTAGCGGTCTAGGACACCAGGTTTTCATCCTGGCAACCGGGGTTCGAGTCCCCGTGGGGTCACCATTTGGTACTAAAGCACCTTCCGAGGTGCTTTTTAGTTCTATAAATGGGGCTAAATTAGGTGTTCCAAAGCTCAATTCTTCATAGGTCGGAGTTTCCTCAAAAAGAAGGCTAAAATACTGGGCTCTTTTTATTGGTTTTGATTGATCTAACACTAAATCTTCAAGGTGTTCCAAATAATACCCGACTGATTCCATTACAGCCTTCATATCAACGTCTTTTTCATCTACTAACTCAACTTTGGCTTGTTCAAGTTGCGTAACTTTATTTTCTACTTCTATGAGGTCTTCTTCCATGTATTTGATAGCGACTTCGGACTGTAAGTATCTGATCTTTTCTGCAATAGCCTTAGCTTCAAGCTTTAATCTTTCAATCTTTTTATCTATCTCTTCATTATCTTGTTGGGTGGTTTCTTGCTTTTCATTCCATAGCTTTAGGACATACTCTTTTAGTTCTTCTACTTTTTCCGGTGTGAATTTAAGCTTTTTAATAAAGCTTTCTATGGTTTCATTAAATTCTTTGCTTGGTACTCTAAAGTAATGGCCTCTATGATGGCAGTGATAAGCTGGATAATACTTACCTGACTTTCCTCTTGATGCGCTTCCATACAAAGGCTTACCACATTTAGGACATAAAACATACTTTCTGAAGGGAAATTTAGGATTGTTAGTTTTCTTATTGGCCAAGTGTTTAGGCACTTTTCCTTTATGGATGGTTATTCCACCGTTACTGTCTTCTGAAATAGCTACTTTACTTTTATTGGCTCTGTTAAATTCCTTAATCGTGACTATTCCTTCGAATTGCCCTTTTATGGGTTTGTAGTTAGTCCATTTTTCAATATTGATACCAGCATAGATTGGATTTCTAATAAATCTCCAAAACTGTTTAAGATTTAAAGGATTACCACCACCCTTACCAATAACTTTTGTTTTATCTTCAGGGTCTCTGCGATTAAAGGTTCTAGTCTTAAATCCCATTTCGTTAAGCTGTTCCACTATTTGGGAATCGGTCATAGTTCCTTGAAGCTTGCGTTGGTACATCTTTTTAATCCAGTAAGCTTCTTTAGGATGAGGAGTTAATATCACTCTTTTACCATGAGGAGTATCGACTTTTTCATTCTTATAGCCAAAAGGGGCTCGGCGAACTCTGTAACCCATACGGACATAGCGAATTTCTGCACCGATCATACGAGTCATGATGTCTCGCATTTCATCTTTGGCTCGCTCAGCTTCTAAAATCTCTGCTTTCTTAGTAGGACTGTAAACACTCCAGTCGTACTCAATCCCTAAGTGATCTAAGGTATTAACTTGCTGACTGCTGATAATGCCATAAATATCAATTAACTTAACATCATTATCATCTAGCTGACGCTTAAGATGGTCATACAAATAAGATCCACCTCTAGTGAAACGGTCAATCGATTTAATGATGAATAATTGGATGTTATTATCAGGATTAGTGCAGTAGTCTATAGCTTCTTGAACAGGTTGTTCTTCTTTTGAAGCTGACTCCATGAAAATGAAAAACTTTTTTATCTTTATCCCTCGGCTCTTAGCGAATCTTTCGATTTGTTGTTTCTGGTCTTCAGGAGAATCACCTTGTAACCCTTGTTTGACTGAAGAAACTCTGATGGCTGCGACTGCGTTTTCGTTTTTGGGCAGAGGTCTCATAATCACTTAAAATCCTTGGAGTTACTAACAACTAATTTTCCTTGTTGCTGATCTTGAAGAAGCCGCTCGACGATTAAATGGGCAAAAGTTTGGAGCTTATCATTAACTGAAGTTTCTGGAGTAGTTTTCTTGGTTTTATCTGTCTTATTCTTACTCATATATACCCTTATCAAACTATCCATATATGTATAGTTTAGACAAGTTTTACACCTGTGTCAAGCATAAATATTGTTGATTTATAGCCCTTGCTGTATACTTAAAACAATTATTTCCTGCCCGATATAAAAATGGGTAGGCATGAATTTTGATTTACAATCAATTCAATTAATAATACCTGCTAATCTCCTCGAGTCTTTCAATTGGTCTGTTTTTATTTCAACCTTTCTAATTGTTTTATTAGCTTCTCTCTCAATTATTCTTGTTTACTTCTTAACTAAATTGTTCTTCGAAATTAGATATTTAAAGCAGTCTCCTGTCTTTCTTGAAGTTAAGCCTCTTTCTAAAACTGAACAGAGTTCATACAGCACCCAACAGCTCTTTAACCTGATTCATAGTATTACTCAACAAAGAACTATTTTTGAAAAGTTGCTTGGTTTAGAAAAACGAATCTCCTTAGAAATTGTATCTACTAAAGAAGAAGGTATTTGCTATTTAATTAGATGTGATGAAGAATCTTCAGAACTGCTAAGTAAGAGCTTATTGTCTTATTTGCCTGGAGTAAAAATAGAAAAAACTAAAGATTACCTCCCGGATGAACTTAACCAATCTTCCATTACTGAGTTTGATCTCTCAAATCACTTTGCCTATCCACTTAAGTCGCACGATAATTTAGATAAAAATGACCCGATTGCTTATTTAACTGGAAGCATGACTAAGCTTAAGGAAGGAGACTTGCTGACTTATCAAATAGTAGCAACCCCACTAAAGAAACACTCTAAACCAGATATTAGTAGAATATCTAAACTTATCTATTCTCGAAAAGATTTAGTCCACAACATTGGAAAGAATAATGGATTTAAGAATTATTTAAGATTTTGTTTGGGTTTTGTTTTGCAATTACTGCTTTTACCTGTTGGTCTATTTGTCTTTGTAGCTAGTGAAGGTAAAGAAGGTCCTTTACTACCGCTGCCATTACTCGATAAAAAGGACAAATCATCTAATCCCTACCAACAAGAATTAGAAAAGTTAATTAAACAAAAGTTAGAACAACCTTTATTTAATATTTCTTTAAGAATTCTAGTAAATACTGAAAACAATCTAACGCGCAGAAGAGGCATAATTTCAACTATTAGATCTATCAGTAGTTCAAACTATCAATCTCTCAATCCTGTATTTAGAATAAGATGGAAGCCGATTTCTAAGCTAAAGACTTTCTTATTTACGAATCGATTAAATAAGCCTTTTAACAAAACGATACTTTCAGCTGCAGAACTGGGAGATCTGTATCACTTTCCTTTTACTAAGACTACCAAAACAGAAGACCTACAAAAACAATATAGTAAAGAATTGCCAACACCTGTTTCTCTTAAAAGAGCCAAGGATCTAGATGTTGTTTTTGCGGAAAACCACTATGGGGGAAATACTACTCAGATTGGTCTAACAGAAGATGAACGCAGGAGACACGTTTATATCCTTGGTGGTACCGGAACAGGAAAATCTACTATGCTGCTGTCGATGATTAACTTTGATTTGAAAAATAATAAAGGCTTAGCAGTAATAGATCCTCATGGGGATTTAATTGATCAAATTTTAAATATCATTCCTCAAGAAAGAATTAAGGATGTAGTTTACTTTAATCCTGACGATATTGGGTATCCAATCGGGATCAATGTTCTGGAGTTAAGCGAAGGATTAGACGGAGATGAAGCTCTTAGAGAAAAAGAGTTTATTACTGAGAGTGTTATTTCTTTATTTCATAAGGTTTATACAGAAAAGTATTCAGGGCCAAGACTTGAGTATATTTTAAGAAACACTATTCATACAGCCTTTACTGTTCCTGGAGCAACTTTGTTTACAGTTAACAAGCTGCTGGTAAATCCTAGGTTTAGAAAGTCAGTTGTTAAAAAACTTACCGATGAAAACTTGAAAGACTTTTGGAAATATGAATTTGCTAAGTCTGGAGATTATCAAAAGGTGAAGATGATTCTGCCAATTACTAATAAGATTGGTAGATTTCTTTTTTCTCCAACAGCTAAAAGAATACTGGAGCAAGAAAAATCTACTGTAGATTTTGACTTGATCATGAACGAGGGTAAGATTCTTTTTTGTAACTTATCTAAGGGAAAGATTGGGGAGGACAATTCAAAAGTATTTGGGGCTGTCATGATGGCAAAACTACAGTTAGCTGCAATGAAACGTGCTCGAATACCCTCTGAAAACAGAAAAGATTTTTATTTATATGTAGATGAGTTTCAAAACTTTGCTACACCCTCTTTTGCTCAAATATTATCTGAAGCTAGAAAGTATCGTTTAAATGCTGTTCTTGCTCATCAAACAACCTCCCAATTGGAAGATAAATCATTGGTAAACGTAACTTTAGCTAATACTGGAACTGTCATTTGTTTTAGAACTGCTAATCCAGAAGATGAAAAACTAATCCTTCCGCAGTTTAGGCCATACATAGAAGAGGGTGAAATCGCTAGTTTACCTTCCTACAGGTTCTATATGAGGCTAGGAGCCTTAAATCCGGAAGAGCCCTTTTCTGGAATCACTGTGCCAGTAGAAATAAAAGAGAATAAGCAAAGAACGACTGAAGTTATTGAAAATTCTCGAAAATATTTTGCTAGAAAGTATGAGGTACAAGAAAAGAGATTAAAAATGACAAAATTTATAACTTCCAGAACAAAACAGGCAGCTCCAAATATTCTTCCCTAATCTGACACATATTGATATATATTGATATATTGTTATAATACTCCTCGATCTGCTGAAAATCTCAAAGGGATAAGCTCCCTCCAGAGGTATTTAGCAGTTCAAAACTGGTTGTTGGAAAAGGATCGATTACACACGGAGGTGTAGGAATGGCAAGGATGTCGAGAGCAAAGGCACAGGAGAACTGGAATCGTCTCGTTCGTGAGTTCAATCTCTCGCGGAGCGAGGAACAGAGCATCCACCGTCACCTAGCCAGAAGCTATAGCTTGGAAAAGGACCATATGTCCTACTCTGAGCTGAAGAGCGCTGCGGGCGAAGTAGTCCGACGGGTGCGATAGCAACAACAAGCAGTACCGGAGCCTGAGAAATCAGGCTCCTTTTTCTTTCAGGAAACCATCCTTATAAAAGACTGAAGTTTCATCTCCTATCTGAAGAGACCAATTATCCTTTTGATAATCTCCAACTTTAATATTTTTATTATTATCCAAAGCAATAACTAAACTGTTTTCATCTATTTTTATATCAATAATCTTCGAACTAATAAATTTGTCCAATAACTGATCCATCTCATCAAGTTCTAAATTGTCACAAGAGATACAATCATGATCGTCTAAGCACAATATCCAATCTTTATCTGCTGTAAATGTAAATTGACCAATATTTTCTTCATTCAGTTCCCCAATTTCGAAAAATATGGCTGAACCATAGCCTCTCCAGGTTCTATTAATAACTAACCCTACTAAGTTATTTAGTAGTTCATTTACTTCAGCTAGTGTTAACGATATTTGTTTTGACATATTAATCTATAGTATATCAGACACCTATTTAACAGGTATTAGCAAACAGAATTTGTTACCCAGTAATTGTCCTCACCCGCGAGGACAATTACACCACAACTTCTGCCTAATACAGCAGTATTTATTATTTTTTCTTTTACCTCTATTCCCTTATAAATAAGGGAGAGGGAATGTTACAATGCATGTAAGGTAAGAAAAGCAAAACCTGCCCATAGTAAAACCTACTATGGATAAACTTATAGTTACACCAAAACAACTTGAAATACTCCTTCTCTTATATCGTTTCCGCTTCCTAGATCGAACCCATATTCAACGATTCTTAAACCATAAAGACCGTAGACGAATTAATGCCTGGCTAAGAGATCTATCTCAAAGAAACATAATCGGTAGAAAATACTCAAGATCCTTAAAGGAAAATACTAAGCCGGCAATCTATCACTTATCTACTCAGAGTAGAAAAATTCTATTGGAAGAACCTAATATAGACAAAAAATCCTTAAAGCGAGTTTATCGAGAGAAAAACAGATCTAAAAAGTTTATTGAGCATTGGCTGCTTCTTGCAGATATTTATTTTTATCTAGATCAGCAGCTTAAGGATGAAGATAAGCTCCACTTTTTTACTAAAGTTGATTTAAGAAATCATTGCTATCTGCCCTATAAAAGGCCTGACGCATATATTGCTATTGAATCTAAGGATATAACCAAAAGATACTTTTTAGAAATATTAGACCCGGAAACTCCAAGGTTTATCTTAAGGAACAAGATTAGTTCATATATAGAATATTTTGATGAAGAAATATGGCAGGAAAAAACCAACCACCAGAATCCCTCTATTTTGCTAGTATGTCCGGACGAAACTATTAAAAAGTTTTTATTTAAACATAGCAAGCAGGTATTAGAGGAAGAAGCGGACGATGAGTTAAAGTTTTACCTAGCAACAAGAGATGATATTAGGTTTAGTGAGATGGATGTTAATGTGTGGGAGTTGGTGGAGGATAAAATCTAGGCTGCCGCAGTTTATACGACAGCCTAAGTATTTACTCATGAAGTTTTTTAACCTCGGATAGAGGACAAGATTTAAAATAAAGATCCCTTTCAATTGCTAAACCAAATTTGCCTCTATTGCTTAATAATTCCTTTAAAGAGAAATCGCCTAGTTCCGGATAATCTCCGGCTACGTAACCATAAAATAAATCTACTCCGTCAAACTCAATTGCATACCAAGTCCAATTAAAGTCGGGGTAGAAAAACTTACAGATCACTTTTGGATCTTCCTGATCTTCTGTTTCTCTTATTTTCGGTAGCTTTGCTCTTAGCTCTTTAGTTAGTATTTGCATGGTCTCACCTCCTTTTTTTTGCTTCCCTAATTTATAATTTTTTCTAGGAAGCAGGTGTGCCTGCTTCCATACTTGTGAAAGAAAAGCGGGGTGAGTTTTGCAAGGGCGAGCAAAGCGAGTTTATCGTGACCCTTGCAAAATGAGGGGCAAGGCCCCTAATTATTCTTAATTTAAATATCGCACGATACTTTCCGGAATGGAAAGGTCGTTGTGAAGGTAGGTCAATCAACAAGAATTAGAAGAAACATAGAGATGTTTTCTGCAAATAGCCAGTATGATTGGCTAATGAAAACTCTCTCAAACTCCCTTAAGTTCGATCAATCCGATCCAGCTAAGTTTAGACTGCATGTTTTAAAGCACTACTACAAATACGGCTGGAAACCAACGGTAGAAGCCTTTGGTATAGGTAAATCAACTCTTTATGACTGGAAAAGATCTTATGAGAAGTCAGGTAAGAGATTACTGTCACTAGTACCCAAAAAGACTCGTCCCAAGAGAGTAAGACAGATGACTACTGACTGGAGATTAATCCAGTTTATTCGTGAGTTTAGAGAACAATACGGCAATATCGGGGAGAGAAAGATAAAGATATTTTTGGATGAGTATGCCAATGAACTTGGCATTGATACCATAGGTTGTAGAACCATCAGCAAGGTAATTAAAAGAAGAAGCCTTTATTTTGATTCACCAGTCAAGTCCAAGAGAAAAAGTAAGTTTTCTAGAGACAGAACCAAGAGATCTCCCAAGGTAAAAGAACCTGGATATGTAGAGATGGATAGCGTAGTGGTCTATGTTAATAACATTAGACACAACTTTATGTGTTGCATTGATATTTACACCAAGATTGCTTTTGCAAGAAAAGTTAAAACACTCTCAAGCCTACAAGCAGCACTTACTTTTCAAGAGTTCCAAAAACACTCACTTCATCCTGTTCACACCGTGCAAACAGACAATGGCTCTGAGTTCTTCAAAACATTCCATAAGTACATCAAGGAGCAAGGTATCAAACATCAATTTATCTATCCCAAATCACCTAAAATAAATGGCGTAGTAGAAAGATTCAATAGAACTATTCAAGAAGAGTTTATCAACAGAAATGATGAGATCTACTATGACTTGAATGCTTTTGAGGTTAAACTACAAAAGTATTTAGCTTGGTATAACAACAAGCGGCCGCATGCATCGCTGGGATACTTATCACCAATGCAGTTTATACAAAGTAATTTTCCGGAAAGTATGTGCGACTAACATAATTTAGAAGTTTATTTGCTTCCTGCTATAATTAAAACATTGTTAGTAAGTTTCAGGACATCTTTCTTAAAGGGAGACAAGCTAAACATATATGCAAATAGATAAACTTCTTTATCAAATAGAGTCAAAACAAATTGTTCTTCCAGAATTTCAAAGAGAGTACGTTTGGTCAAAGGATCAAGCCAAGCAACTCTTAGTATCACTTTTTAATGAGTATCCTACTGGAAGTTTGCTCATGTGGGATACAGATAATCCCCCTGAAATAAAAAACGAGGCTGTAGAAAAAGAAAGAGTAGGAATAACACAGGTAATACTTGATGGTCAACAAAGGTTAACTACCCTCTATTTATTTATAAACAATTCAATTCCCCCTTACTATACAGAAGAAGACATAATTAATGATCCGAGAGATCTATACTTTAATTTAGAAGAAGGAACCTTTCAGTATTATCAAAAACAAAGAATGTTAAATAATCCCTTATGGCAAAAAGTCACAGACTGTTTTGCTATGAAGATTGACCCTTTTGACATTGAAGATCAACTAGAAAATTCGAATCGAGAATTAATCAAAACAATAAATAAAAATTTAAATAAGTTACAAGAAATTAAAAGGCAGGTATACCCAATACAAACTGTTCAGTCATCTGCTTCAATAGATGAAGCAATAGATGTTTTTGACAGAATTAATTCCCAAGGAACTCCATTGACTGATGCCGAATTAGTCCTTGCTCATATTACAGGTAAATGGCCTGAGGCTAGAAGAGTAATTAAGGAAAAACAACAAGAGCTTAAAAATGAAAAGCAATTTGATTTAGACTTAGATTTTTTTACCAGATGTATGGTAGTAGGAATTACTAATTCTGCTTTATATAAAGGAATGACCAATGATGTTTATTCTGAAGTAACTAAAGAAGAATACGAAAAAACATGGAATCAGATTATTCGAGTTATCGACTACTTAATTCCAATTTTAGCTAAGGACGCATACATTGATAGTTCAAATGATTTGCAGTCAGACAATATCTTTATACCTGTTATTGCATACCTTCTTAAAAACGAAAAATTTCCTAACGACAAAATTAAAAAGGGATTTATTTATTGGATTTTCCTTGCCCATGTTTGGAGTCGTTACAGCGGTCAAACAGATCAAAGATTAGATCGAGATGTTTCTCTAGCCCTGCAAAGCTCAAATCCTATACAGAGAATGATTTACGAGATTCAAGATTTAAGAGGGAGAACTGAGGTAAGCGTAACTGACATTGAGTATAGAACAGCGGGACATCCTTTGTATCGTATGCTATACGTGATTACCAAGTGGAAAGAAGCAGATGACTGGATTACCGGAGGTGCAATAAGAAATAGTATGGGAGATTATTACAGTATTCAAAGTCACCATATATTTCCAACTTCAGTTTTATACGATTCTGGTTATGACTCCAACAACCATATTGAACGAAAATTGGTTAATGAAATTGCCAACAGAGCTTTTATTACACGTACGTCTAACTACGATATTTCAAATAAAAAACCAATAGATTATTTACCAGAGATAGAGCCTCAATATCTTGAAGAACATTTTATTCCTCAGAATCAAGAATTATGGAAAGTTGATAATTACAAGGGATTTTTGAAGGCAAGAAGATTGATCATAGTTAAGGAGATAAATTCTTTTTTGGAAGCCTTTAGGAAAGCCTGGGAAGGACTATCCGAAGAGATTGATTATTCGGACGTTATAAGTCAAGGAGAAAGCAACGCAGTAGAATTTAAAGAATCTATGCGTTGGAGTCAAGCTTCAGAAGACAAACCTAAAGATTTATCCGAATACATAATTGCCAAAACTATTGCTTCATTTATGAATGTTGAAGGAGGAACTTTGTTTATTGGAGTGGCGGATAATGGCTCAGTGTTGGGTTTAAAGGATGACTATCAAACCTTTGGAGAAAAGAATAATAAAGACGGGTTTCTATTGCATCTAGATTCTTTAATAGATAAATTTTTGGGGAAAGAATTTCACGCCTTTTTAGGAGCTCATATCGAAGAAATAGAAGGTAAAGAAGTTTGTATTCTAGAAATTGATGGTAGTACGCAACCAGTTTACGTTAAATGGCATAGTAATGAGGAGTTTTATATCAGAACAAGTGCAGCATCTCAAAAACTAAGTCCGATTCAAGCCAATGACTATATAAGAAACCATTGGCAGTAAGTCTAATCTTCTTCACTACCTTTGTTTTCTATTCCTCTAGGTAATATTCTCCAGCCTCCTTTTTGAACTGCAACCCTATGTTTAACTATTACATGATTGGCTTCATCCGTATCTTTAAGTACATTTGGATTCACAACCTTGGACTCTTTTTCTATTTTATTTAGATGTTTTAGCAGTTTCTTGTCTCCCTTTTTCACACTTGTCTTTTTGTTCGCTTTCTTATTCTTAGAATTTTCTTTCCAGTTTGGACAATATAGATCCCAAAGTTGATTAACACTAGTGCTTAGGTCTAATGGAGGATAGGTAGCGAATTGTATTACTCCTATTTCAGCAATAGTATCTTCGTATTTTTTATAATACTTGTTTAGCTCAGCTAATCCTGCTTTTAATTCATGTGCTGATATAAATGTCTGATTATCTCTCAAGAATAATGGAACAGTTTTTTTATGTAATTTGTCACCAGAAATAAATATTTGGCAAAAAGGTAAGTAATAGAGATAGGCCATGTCTACTTTATTTGAACGTCTTTCCTTAGCTATTATCCCTTTTGAAGCTGCTATATAAAACAGAAGATCAATTTCAAATACATATGAAGCATAAGGAGCAAACCTGTTTATAGAGGGTTTCTTTTCATCTTGCCATCTTTGTAGGATATGGCTCCTATATCTACTAGGAACTCCGAGAAAGTCAAACATTAAAAGTAATATCTGTTTGTCTGATTTGCTAACAAGGCTTGAAACAATTTTTTTAATATCTACTAAAGATTTTAACTCTACTTGTGGAGGCAAAATATTTTGAACTATCTGAATGGCTAAGTCGAAGTTTAAAGTTTCAATAGTATCTCTCCATTTCTTGGCAAAATCTTTTTCTATTGTCAAAAAGTCTTTTTCATTCCATCTTTTTAAGGCTTTTTCTTCTGGTGTTTCTTCAAAATGAACTCCGATTTTACCTTCAGGGCTTTCCTTTGTAATACCTCTAGCAACTATCGGCCTACCATGCGTCATTTCAACTTTTCTACCTATTAAACTTCCTAAAACTAAATGAGAATGATGAATATTAGGTAAAGCTTTTGGTGTTTTTATTGCAAGCTCACTTATTATTTGCTCGGGAGGCCTTTTTGACTTTTTTAGGGAGAGGTCTGCTAACGTTTCTACATAAAACAAAGGAGTTATATTAGCCAAGAAAAAATTATCTAACCAAACAGATTCGTCAATGCTGAAACTCTGTAAAGCTGACTTGTCAAATATGATTATCGGTCCCATATCTATACAAATGTAAACTGAGCATTCTGTCGAATGTCAGTCAGAATTCCAAATATTTGATCTCGATCTGCAGGTTCAAAGACGCCATCAATACCTCTGTCATCTAAGAATGTAAAAGGCTGATCATAGAGATCACCAGGCTTCATCAACCCTGTTTGAACTATATGATCAATAATTTTATCTAGAAACTGCATTTGAGCTGCATTTAGGTTTTTGGTTTTCATGAGCTTAGCAAAAGCTGCTTTAGCTGCTTCTTTTTCCAAGCCAACAATACTTCTAATAAACTCTCCTAAAGTTTCTCCTGCTAAAGCTTCCTCAATCTTTGTTTTATCGATGTCATAAGAGTTTTGTACTAACAGAAACTCTAGTTCTTTGATGTCGCTATCATCTAACTTTTCATTATTTTTAATCTTTTGAATAACAGGGAAAAATTCATTCTCTCTAATTATAGATTGAACTCTCTTAACATAATTTTCTCTATTTATTTGCGGATCGTTTATTATTGCTCCAGTGGGTTCTATAGGATCATAAATCACATCGGAAAAGTTTGTATAAACAGCTTTTCTTTGTGGAGGATCTAATAATCTTATTAAATCTCTCATATCTCTTCTTACTTCTTCTAGCCGTTCAACTGTTGGATTTTCCCAAAAGGCATCTTCTCTAACTTTATTAATCGTAGCTATTTTATCTGCCACAGCTGGGATATTTGCTTTTTCGTAGAGTAATTCTGCTAAAGTGACAACCCTGTTTTTACTGTTAGTTGAACTTCGATCATGCTTGAGTTGTTCGACTTGGGTAGTAAGAATTAGGGAATCAAATCTTCGGGCAAATTCATCATCTTCCGCTACTAAATTGGAATGAGGAGCGATGTGTTCTTGAAGATCAATAACATCTTGCTTACTCAGATTATTCCATCTATCTCTATTACTAAATTCATCAATGTATCTTTTATCTGGACGCAAGTTAAAACTTAAAGGGTCCATTACTTTAACATCTTCATGAAGTGAGTTAAGAATACTAGCTCTTAGCTCTTGAAGTTCTTCATTCTGGATGTAATCTCCGCTTTGCAACTCATGAGCAATCTCAACTCTTTTTTCAAAAATTTGTTGACTTAAAGATTTTTGAGTGGATCCCTTAACTCCCTCCGGATTAACTTTAAAGAATTCAAAATTACCGCAAAAATCAAAGATTAAAAATTCCCTTTTATCATCTTCAGGGCTACTAGGTCCAAATAATTTTGGACATAAGCGTGTACCTCTTCCGATCATCTGCCAAAACTTAGCTTTTGAGTGTGTGACTTTAAAAAATACAAGGTTTACTAATTCAGGAATGTCGATTCCTGTATCAAGCATATCTACTGAAACAGCAATAAAGGGACTATCTGGTTTATTTTGTTTAAATTCATCTATTAGCGTATGAG
Source organism: Microcaldota archaeon (assembly GCA_020854835.1). Lineage (GTDB taxonomy): Archaea > Micrarchaeota > Micrarchaeia > Anstonellales > JAGGVH01 > JAGGVH01. The sequence continues at coordinate 13,858 of JAHKLX010000019.1, read as the reverse complement.
CGTAGTCCGCATAGTTATCAATAACCCGCAAAGCTCTGCCGTTGTAATAAGGATAGTTTTTGTTAAATCTCTCTTCAATAAACTTAGCGTGTTTATGGTTTTTTGCAAAAATAATAGTTTTACCTAATCTGTCGCCGCCTTCTACTTTGATACCGTTTTCCATTAGGTATGAAAGAACGTTATCAACAGTACTTTTATTAAATATCCAGTCATTAAAGTGGGAGGCAGAAATCATTAAGGGAAGCTGACCTTCATCATCTTCAAAAGTCATTTCATACATCTCTTTTTCTTCTTCAGAAAGCTCGTCGTAAGTTAGACCTTCAGATAAAAATTTAGTGGGTACTTCTATTTGTTTCGGTGGAACTAGGAATCCGTCTTCAACAGCAAGATCAAGTTCATAGGAGTAAGTAGGGTTATGATCTTCCAAGCCAAAGAGTTCATAAGTATTATGATCTACCTCAGCTTTAGGAGTAGCGGTAAGACCTATCAATAAAGAATCAAAGTATTCAAAGATAGCTCCGTATTTTTGATAGACACTTCGATGAGCTTCATCAATGATAATCAGATCAAATCTACCCACCCCAAAGCGTTTTACTCCATCTTTTTTGGCTTCATCAATCATATTCATCATAGTAGGATAGGTGGAGAACACAATTCTTGAGCTAGTATCTTCTTTGTCTTGAGTGATATCTACTGTAGTAGCTTGCGGTAATAGGTTATTATAAGCAGCCTTTGCTTGAGTTAATAAAGCATTGCGATCTGCCAGGAACAAAACATTTTTAATCCAACCTTGTTTCATTAAAATCTCAACCAAAGCGATTGAAACGCGAGTCTTACCAGTACCGGTAGCCATGACAATTAAAGATCTTCTATCCTTTTGCTCGAGTTGCTCCAAAACACTTTGAATAGCTAACTTCTGATAATATCTTCCAGCTATTTCATCGTTTACTTGTGCGTCAATTAAACTCTTTCTTAAGTTACGACGATTGATTAGCGTTTGTAATTGGTCTTTAGTATAAAAACCTTGAACTGGACGAGGAGGATAAAGGGTATCTTGCCAAATCCAGTGTTCGTAGCCATTGGTTAAAAAGATAATAGGTCTTTGGCCATGCATTCTTTCTAATTGATCAGCATAAAGTTCAGCTTGTCTTTGTCCTTTTTGAGCATCGTGAGTGGTTCTTTTGGCCTCTACTAAAGCAAGAGGTAGACCATCATCTCCCCAGAGAACATAATCCACAAAACCAATACCTTTATTGTTGGGCATTCCATCAACTTCATACTCCGCAACGTTTTCTCTTTGTGGATCCCAACCAGCCTCTCTTAGCAATAAATCAATAAATAATTCTCTCGTTTCTGCTTCTGAATAATCTTTATGAGAAATCCTGCTTTTATTCTTTTCTTTAGTTGCTTTTATTTGAGCTCTGAATTGTTTAAGTTCTTCTTTATACTCAGCGAGTAAAATTTCCTGTTTTTTGAATACTTCATCTTTTTCTTCTAATTGTTCTTGTATCCTAGATAGTTCTTCAGCATTTTTGTCTGCTTCTCCTTGTCTGGGGATAAGATTTTCATCATATTTAGGGAACTCTGATTGTTCCTGACTGTATTGTTTGGCTAACCATTCACAAAACAAATATAGATTTCTGAGGGATGTTAGAGATTCTTTGTCTCTGATTGGTTTATGGCTGTGAACAGCTTGATTACCAATTTTACGAATGTAGTTAATTAAATGGAAAAGGTTATAAGGCAATAGCTTTTTAAAAGATGACTCATGCATTAAAGCAGCTAAATGAGTTTCATAAGGTTTTCTAAGATCGGGATCATGGATGTATAGCCACTCAATTACCAGCTCTACAGTACGCCGTGCATAAAAGACAGATGTTCTAGGGGCCGTATATGCATGTTTTTCAACCTGAAGAGCCTCTTCATATATGTCAGGCCAATTTGATTGAAGGAAAGTGAAGTTTGAGTTCATACAAGCTCCCCATTAAATGTTTTTTGTAACAGCGAATTAAATAAATTATCCATATATTTTTTGCTATTAAATGCTTGTTCTTTTAGTGTCTTAATCTCATGTAATTTTTTTTCAAATAAGTTTTGATCTTCAATTGGAGGAATAAGAATTTCAATATCCTGTAATTCTTGCGCATTTATATTTGCCATTCCAACAATACTCTTACACATATTTTCTAAAGTCTGTTTCCCGTGAATGGAATTGAGATAACCCCAAATATAATAAGGATTTGCTTTTTTATTTGTTCTAACCCTAATGTTGTATCCAGCCAATGCCATGGGTTCTTCTTCTTCAAAAATACCAGTCTTACCGACTAATTCCTTGCTGTTTGTTCTGTTAAATATTAAATCTCCCATCTTGACTGTGTATTTTGGAATTTCTTTATCTTCTAAATTTATGTACTTGAGATCTGAGTAGTCCATATACCCATCATAATCAATGTTATTCATTCTAAGATAAGCATAGTTACCACTATCGCTAGATTTTGAACTAGTACCATATTTAACCTCTTCAACTAGATCTCTTATAGTTCCTTTAGGATACCTTTTATTATTTGTTTGAGGATCTCCAAATGTATGGATAAATATCGATTTAACCATCTTGCTGATTTCATTTAACGATTTCTCTCTTTTTTCTCTTAAATTTACAGCTTCATCTAAAATTTCTACAATTTGTTGTTGAACTTCTAGGGATGGGAGAGAGATCTTGAAATTTTTGACTTTTGTAGCCGAAAGATTTTTTAAAGCGACACCATTAGCACTATATATAAAACGGTCTTGTTTATAATCACACCAATATTTCAAATATTTTAGGGCTAAAATTTCTTTATCAGGTTGAATACCTAAGATTGCCTGATTTGTAGACATAGGAATAGCAGTAATAGCTGTTTTTCCTAATGAGCCATACATTGAAAACAAAAGGGTGTTTTGAGGAAATATACGCTTACTAATATCTTCTAAACCTTCCTCAGTTATTCTCTCTTCTGTTTCAGAAATATAAGTACCTGCTTCTGTAATATCACTAATCTTAGCCCAAGGAATTGACCCTCCAAAGAATTTTTTATTCGATCTTGAAGGAGTACCTCCACTTTTTATTTCGCAAATATCTCCGAGCTTATATTGTTTCATTCTCTTAACATCCTCTCCAAGTTTTCTAAGCCGTTATTAATTTCTTTTTCTAATGATTTGAGCTGAGTTAATATTTCAACGGGTTTTTTGTATTCAGTTTCTTCATACTCAATCTCTTTATATCTATTTACAGATAAGTCATAAGCTGTATCTCTAATTTCTTCTACAGGCACTAAGAACGACTGATCAGTTCTTTCACGCTTTTCTTCAGCTTCTAAGTTGTGATAGCGCTCAATGATATCTGGAAGGTTATTATCTTCGTGTTTATCTAGATCTAGAGGTTGTCTTTTATCATCAAGAGAATAGCCATCAGCTTTCATATCATAGAACCAAACTTTATCAGTACCTCCGGAATTAGTTTTAGTAAACAGTAATACAGCCGTAGATACACCTGCGTAAGGTTTAAAAACACCGGAAGGCATAGAAATAACTGCTTGAAGCTGATGTTCATCAATAAGCAGTTCACGAATAGCCTTATGCGCTCTGGAACTTCCGAATAAGACTCCATCAGGCACAATTATTGCTGCCCTTCCGCCAGTTTTTAACTGCTGAATAAACAAGGACAAAAATAGTAGCTCTGTCTTTTTAGTTTTAACTGTCTGAAGTAAATCATTAGCTACGATGTCGTAGTCCAAAGATCCCTTAAAAGGAGGATTGGCCAGAATTAAATCAAATCTATTTCTTACATCTGCTTGGCCTTCAGATAAGGCATCTTCATTAGTGATATTGGGATTTTCAATTCCATGAAGAATCATATTCATCACAGCAATACGAATCATGGTTTTATCAAAGTCATTTCCATAAAACATAGAATTATTGAAATGCTCTCTAAACTCTTCATCCGAAAAGTTCTCTTCGTAATGGTCCCGAATGTACTCACTTGCTGCGACTAAAAAACCACCACTGCCGCAAGCAGGATCCGCAATTTTATCTGTAGGCTGGGGTTGTACCATGTCGACCATCATTTTAATAATGTGTCTGGGTGTTCTAAACTGTCCGTTTCTTCCTGCTGTAGCTATTTTTGAAAGTAGATACTCATAAACATCCCCTTTGGTATCGCGATCATGCATCTTAATATCATCGAGCATTCTAATAACCTTATCTAAAAGATTTGGGGTAGGAATCATGAAGGTAGCGTCCTTCATGTACTTAGTGTAGGCATCCTGAGTATTGCCGTTAAGATTCTTTATAAAAGGAAAGACCTCTTCAGAAACAATTCGGTACATCTCTGTGGGTTCCATATCTTTAAATCGCGACCAGCGTAAATGTTGTTCTTCCTCAGTAAAAATTGGTTTTTCAATTTCTTCTTTTTGGGCATTAGCTTTGTTTTCACGAAGAGTATGAATTTCATCAAGACGTTTAATAAACAGAAGGTAGGTAATCTGTTCTATAACAGTTAAAGGATTGGAAATACCACCAGTCCAAAATGCATCCCATACTTTATCAATTTCTGATCTTAGTTTTCCTGTAAGCATAATACCTTTCTTTATTAAAAATTAAATGGAATTTTCATAAGCTTCTTTAATCAATTTCATTGCTTCATCTATTTGAGAATCGTTCTTGATTAAAACTTCTAAGTCCCCAGTACCATAATGCCCAACACCGATTACATTTCTGACTCTAATTTCCTTGCTATCTAAATCAACCTTATTAGGATCTAAAGCTAAATGTAGTTTTAACTGATTTTTTTGCGGTTCTACACAAACAAAGTTATGTGCAGTCTTATAGGCAATGTAAAATTTCCTTGGAACTTCTTGGATAGGGGTATCTGTCTCTAAAGCCAATATTCTTTCTCTTAAACTATTTATTAATTCTTGTAATTCCTCCGATTTATCTTCAAGATGCCTATCTAAAGAATAATCCTTATATTGTGTTTTGCTTATTTGTTTTTTGTCATTAGTTGTAGCTTGAGACTCAGCAATTAAACGCAACTCGAAAATATCCTGGTCAAAGAAAGAATAACTCCATAACTCAATATTCTCAGCCATACGGTTAATGGCATAGGTATCATACTTGGTAAAAGAAGAAGCAATTAAAAGTAGTCTTGGTGCACCAAAGTCTACTTCAATATCTTTGCCAATTTTGTGCTGAACTAATAACCTAAAGTCTCCTTGATGATCAACTAGCCAATCCAAATAAAACAAACCTTGATTTATTATTGCGCTATTTTCACCCCATTTATACTCAATGATTACAGGAGAACCATTTTCATCTAGCCCTAAACTATCTATTCTCCCACCATGTTGTGAAGAAGTTACATATTCTGTTGCTAAAAACTTTATGTGGAACAGTTCTTCCAAATTTTGCTCAACAAAAGCCTGCAATTCTTTTTCACTTGAGAAATTAACTTTATGTAGCTGTTTTGCGTGCTTATCTTTAGCTGAGAATAGAGGCATAATGGTATTCTATCACCTGGCTGGATGAACTCAAAAGGTTCTATTCACCCTGAAAAATCGCTTAGTTCTAATTGACACCCCCTGAACTATTGATATAATTCTGACAAATACATCAACCATAAGGTAAAGTATTTTATCGGCTGCCCCAACCAGGCAGTCTTTTTTTATATATTTGCCTGCCCATGCGAAATCATTTTCGCGAAAGGGGGTGTACATGAAAAAGATAATACTTACTCAAGTATTGTTAATTCTCTTCTTATTTGTTGTTTCTCCGGTCTATGCTCAGTCAGCTGACGTAGCCAAGGTGCAAACTTTCATTCAAAGTGTGATTCAAGTGTTGATCACTCTTTCTGGTCTAGTTGCAGCTGGGTTTATTGTCTGGGGCGGAGTTGGTTATATTACTAGTTCAGGCAATCCTGAAGCCCTGGAGAAATCAAAGAAAACGATTCTTTATTCGGCGATTGGTTTAACTTTAGTCTTGGGAGCTTTTGTTGTCTCAAATATTGTTAGCCAACTAGCTACATCTGCCTTTGGATCAGGTCAGTAAATTTTAACTGCCCATAAACAACAAATGGTAAAGCTATTAACAAGCATATTAGCTATAACAGTATCGATATTTATTTTCAGTACTCCGGTATTGGCTCAAGAATCGCCGCCTGAAATTATTGAATATACTAGTAACACCCTTCAAATTATCACGATTATCTCGACCGCAGCAGCGGTCTTTTTTTTAATCAGAGCTGGTTATCTCTACATTACTTCAACTGGTAATCCTCAGAGTCTAGAATCCGCTAAAAAGACTATTCGCAACGCCTTACTAGGTCTTACCCTTGTTTTGGCTGCTAACGTAGTTACTTCAGTCTTTAAACACTCGCTAGAGGGAAGCAGCAATTCAAGTGATGCGACTAGTATTGAAATGGTTCAGATAGAAACTGTTGAACCAAGTGACGGCTTAACTCAAGTTTTAATTGACGCCGTAGCAGGCTTTATACAAAACATTGTGGAAAGCTCAACAGAGCCAATTGTAAACGGTGTCATAGGCTATTTAACTAACACCCCCACTTTATTAGATAACAGTGTGATTCGAAACTTTTGGCTAATTAGCTTAGGCATTGTGGATGGGTTATTCGTGCTAGTCGTGGCTATCATGGGACTTCATGTCATGAGTGCGAGTACATTTGGTTTTGAAGAAGTAGAGATCAAACAATTATTACCAAGACTCGGCTTACTATTTCTAGGGGCTAATATTTCTTTATTTTTAGCAGACTATGCCATCATTACTAATAACGCCTTAGTTAATGCAGTTTTAAATTCAACTGGAGGACTAAACCACGCATGGATAGAAAATGCGATTAATCCTTCATCGTTTATCACTGGAGGCACGCCGTTAATAATTTTAGTTTTCTTAGTCCTGTTTTTGATTATTTCTATAGTTTTATTACTGTTTTACATTAGTCGTTTAATTTTTATATCTTTAGGAGCAGTCCTGTCTCCCTTTATCTTTTTGCTTGCGGCTTTACCTAGGTTTTCCAGTTTTGCTTCCATTGCAGTGAAGTCTTACCTAACAAGTATCTTTGTGGTCTTTGTGCATGTAGTCATTATTCAACTGGCTGGATCTTTTCTAGCTTTGCCGGAACACTCAGAAAACTCACTGATATCTATTGCTGTAGGTATAGGCCTGTTTATTACTTTGTTAAAAGCTCCACAAATGATGATGCAAATGGTTTTTTATACTTCCCGAGCAGGAACTTTTAGAAAGCTAGGCAATCAAATAATCAATGTCATGAGTACTGATAATTCATCATCTGCTACTAGAGCCGTAGCTACTGAAAATGCAGCAGCTAAAGTTAAAAAGAAAGTAGTCCAAATATGAGAACCAGAGTTATCCCAGCACAAATTACCACTGTTGAAGATAGAATCGCTGGTAATTTTAGCTTAACCCAGATAATTATTTTGCTAACTCCAGTCTTATTTGCAACGCTTGTCTATTCTTTACTGCCTCCAACGATGATGTTTGTCTGGTATAAGCTGGGTATAATTCTAGCCTTTGTAGTTTTGGCTATAACCCTAGCAATTCGTGTTAAGGGAAAAATTATCTTGAGTTGGTTGTTTATCTTAGCTAGGTACAACTTGCGTCCTAAGTTTTACGTTTTTAATAAAAACAATAGCTTCTCTAGAGTTGTTTATAAACCAGTTAAGAAAGAAGCAGTTAAGAAAAAACACTTAGAAGTTAAAGAAAAAATTATTGAAGAACCTACAGTTAAAGATATTCTGCGACTTAAACACTTCTTAAATTCTGAAGATTTCAACTTAACTTATAGAACAAATCGGAAAGGAGGTCTGAATGTGGCTTTTGAAAAAGTCTCAAAATAAGGTCAGTTCCAGATCCCAAATAGCCATTAAAGAAGTAAGAGACGGCATCTTAGTTTTACCTAACAAGGAATATCGCCTAGTTATTGAAACATCTTCAGTCAACTTCGAGTTAAAAAGCGAAGAAGAACAAGATGTGTTAATTGATAATTTCCAAGATTTTCTTAATTCTCTTCCTGGTAGTCTGCAAATCCTGATTCGAATTAGGGAAGTAGATATTGATCAGTATGTCGCTGGAGTTGAATTACAAAAAGAAAGTGAAACCAAGAAAGAATATCAAACTGAGATTGATGATTACTGTTCCTTTATTCGAGGCTTAGTATCTGGGAATAAAATTCTTTCTCGAAAATTTTACATTATCCTGCCTTATAAATCTGAGGGTAAAAAGGATTTTGATATTGCCAAAGGACAGCTACGTTTAACTAGAGATTTAGTGATTAAAGCTTTAGAAAAATTAGGAATGAAAGCCAAGCAACTGCAAAACTTAGAAATTTTGAACCTGTTCTACAGTTTTTATAACCAAGACCAGCTTAAAACCCAGGAATTAACAGGTCAGGCTCTTAAAGCCTTAGTGGAGGAAAAATATGTTTAGTGTTGTAACTGATAAATACCATCAGGTTAATAAGTGGCGAAAAAAGAAGATTAGAAAAATCAAAAGAAGGATAGAGAAAAAGCGAGAAGAAAAGAAATCAATCGAGTTTAGTTTTGGAGAACAGGATCAAATAGATCTAATCTCTTATTCAGGCTTAGCTGAAGAAGCTAGTTATCTGCGAATTGGCGAGACTTACGTTCGAACTTTGTTTATTTCCGGCTATCCTTATGTAGCCACTCTAGGTTGGCTGAATATGCTGGTTAACTTTAATAGTGATTTGGATATTTCTTATCACATCGAACAGGTAGATCCTTTGGTAGCTTTGCCTAAACTGAATCGTAAAATCACAGAATTGGAATCAACTAAACGCAGTATGCTTAAGGCCGGAAAGGTAATTGGCAGTGAGATTACGGATCCTCTAGAGTCTGCCATGGAGCTCAAAGATAAAATCCAGCGTGGGCAAGAAAAGCTTTTCCAAATATCTATTTACACAACAATTAGTGCTAAGAGTTTGGATGAACTAAACAAAACTACTTCAATTTTAGAAACAATCCTAGCCTCAAGATTATTTTATGTAAAAACGGCTACTTTCCAGCAACTTGAGGGATTGCAGTCAGTCTTACCTAGAGGAGAAAATTTACTAGCCCAAAAAAGAAACCTAGATAGTTCCTCAGCTGCATTAACCTTTCCCTTTGTTTCTTCAGAGCTAGTTCAGGAAACCGGTATTCTTTATGGGATTAATAAATCTAATAATTCCTTGGTCATTGTTGATCGCTTTTCTCTTAATAATGCTAACTCGATAATTTTTGCTCAGTCTGGTTCTGGTAAAAGTTACACAGCTAAAGTCGAAATCCTCAGGCAGTTGATGCAGAAAACCAAGGTGATAGTCATTGATCCGGAAAGAGAATATAAGCAACTGGCTTCTTCTGTTAAAGGCTCTTACGTTCGCTTATCTTCTAACTCTAAAGAAAAGATTAACCCTTTCGATTACTCTTTAAAAACATTTAATGGCAAAAATGCCTTGGCAGAACACATTCAAGATTTGACTGAGATTATTTCTCTGATGGTAGGTTCATTAACTGATGAAGAACGGGCTGTAGTAGATAAAGCTTTAATTGAAACTTACAAGAAATTTGGCATAACTCTCCGTAAACGTAAATTTGATGATAAGCAGAAATTTCCTTTATTAAAGGACTTTTATAAAACACTTAAGTCAATGAAAGAAAAGGACTTGTGTAATCGGTTGGACCGTTTTGTATCCGGATCCTTGGCAAACGTGTTTAATAGCCAGACTAATCTGAACTTAAATAACCGGTTAGTAGTTTTTGATATTAAAGATTTAAATGAATCCTTAAGACAAATCATGATTATGGTGGTTGCTAATTTTGTTCAGTCTCAGGTTAAAAGTGATCCTCAAAAAAGAATCTTAGTTATTGATGAGGGGTGGTTGCTATTACAACACGAAGAAAGCGCTAGATTTTTGGCTGGAATGGTGAGAAGAGCTAGAAAACACTATTTAGGGGTAACCATAATTTCTCAGCAAGCTAATGATTTTTTAAACCAAGAATACGGTCGAGCTATTGCTTCGCAGTCTTCTTTGAGAATTTTGATGAAGCAAGATACAACAACAATTAAGAAAGTGGCTCAAGAGTTTAACTTAAGTGAGTACGAACAACATTTCTTATTAACTTGTGATCGTGGTGAAGCTCTGATTATTGCTGACCAGAATCATGTAGCTTTGAGAGTAGTGGCTTCTGAAAAGGAGCATCCAATGCTAACCACCGATCCAAAGGAAGTTTACCTTTAGTGAATGAATGCTTTATCAATCTACACAATCTGGTCATTTCGAAGAGAGCTTAAATTTGTAGTTTTTGCGTTTTTAATTCTACTATCTCTGCCTGTCATTGCTGTTTTTATTTTGACTCATACCGGCATTAATGTTGTCTCAGATGCTTTGGTTGGATTAGATACTGAAACTCAGACTGTTGAGATAAAAGATCCTGCTGATGGCTCGGTAGTTGCTGAAGTTACTTCGGTAATGACCTGGCCGGCACAAGGAGTTTATACGCTTAATTTTGGAGAATCGAGTCTATACCAGGTTTTTCATACTGGAGTAGATATTGCTAACCCGGAAGGCAAAGTTGGAGATCCAATCATGCCTTTTATGAATGGAACGGTCATCTATGCCGGAGAAATATTCTGGGGTTATGGCAAACATGTGATTGTAGATCATGGGAATAACATTACTTCAGTTTATGCTCACCTAGACAGAATCTACTGTTACAAAGGACAGGAAGTTAAGATTGGGGATGTAATTGGAAATATGGGAAGTACAGGGTGGTCTACCGGACCGCATTTGCACTTTGAGGTGAGAGTTTATGGGATTCCGGTGAATCCAAGAAGTGTTCTGACAGTCTAAAATGAATTAGTCTAATCCCATGTAACTTCTTGCAACTTGGGATTAATCTCTTTCATTTCTTCATATAACTTTCGAAAATGTTTTTTAATATTGGCTCTTAGCTGCTTGTTCTTGATATGTTTATAACTTGAAAAAATTTCATTAATGCTACCTACATATGCATTCATAAGCCATAGATTATAGAGGTTTTCAGTAACACTAACCATTTGCTCAGGTTGTTCTTGGGCAAGTTTTTTTAAGATTTCGCCTGTATGTGTACTTAACCAAATCTCTCTACCAGGTTCGGGTGTTCCCTTAATGCTTTGGGAGGCAGCTTCAACAATTTTGATAAACCATTCTAAGCATTTGTCTGGCCGTTTATCTAAATAATCTTCAATAATCCTTTCAAAATTATGGAATAAATGGCTGTTATATTCTGTTGTTATGAATTTATCTATCCAACAACTGAGTCTGTCGAATTCATCTGTATCCTCAGAAAGTATTTTCCATATGTTCCAGGCCACTCCCGAACGTAAATCAATCAAGTCAGGATTATTGCTCAAGACAACTTCTTCAAGTTTTTCTAGGGCGTATGTTGGGTCATAATTTTTAACTGACTCTGGATATTTTTCATCCTTGAAGTGTTTATCTCTATATAAGGCAAAATATACAAGTAAGGCTTCAAAGTCATCGGCATCAAACAAACTATCTAGTACTACTTTAACTTCCTTCGTAGTTAGATTTCTGTAGTAATGAAAAATTCGAACGAGACTTCTAGCAATATCAGGATATGCACTATACTTTTTTAATAATTCAAAGCTTAATATTCTGAAATCTTCATATAATTTTTCAGATAATTCTTGTAGCCAAAATCTTCTGTTTGCGATTTCTATAAGAGGAAATATCCATTGAAGAATTAAGTATAAGTGCTGTGTATTTCTTAAGACACACTGTGTTCTCTCGTAAGACTTAACTAAATATTCATCTTTTTTCAAGGCAAGTAATTGTACTGTCCATGCTAAATGGCCCTTAACAGTTTGAATCGAATGCATATCTGCTTTTTCAGCTTCTTTTATTTCTTGATGAAGTTCATTGCCATAATTTTCCTCATCCTCAGTAGGAGGGTCCATTGGGTTAGGATCTTTCATAAATTGATCTACTAGCCAGATTGCATCATCTCTCTTTTCGTTCTCAGCTAGCCATCTGCCATATCTAACCATCTCCACTCTTGTACCAGGGTCCGGGAAAATGTCATGTGGTTCTTTTTCTTCTAAAATAATTTTTAAAGCATCGATAAGGCTATTCTTTTTATCTTCATCAAGTTTTTCTAATGCTGCAAACCATTTTGCAAATATTCGATAATCATCTTCACCCATCTTAGTAAAATTCATATCTTGAAATTGAAGAAAGAGGGATCGTTTATACATAATTTTGTGATGAAATTGACCTTTATTATCCTCGACTTGAAACCAAATCTCATCTATATTCTGATAGTTATTTATCAATTCTTCATAAGAGTAACTAAGTCCTTCAAACAAGTCCCAGTCATATGCCAGTAGCTGATATTCATTTGTTATTAATAGAATCCTTTTATCAACAGGCACATCATTAATTTGATCTATATTTAACTGAGTATTTGCCTTCTCAAACTTATCTTTCAGATTGTCGTGAAATATCTGAGCTATATTTATAGATCTTACTTTACCCATAGTAGAAAAATATATTCCATCTTCTTTGTTGCTTACTTTTTGGATTTTTAATTTAGAACCAAATACACTAACACTCTTTGAATTTGAAAGTACTGCATGAAGAATACTATTAACAGTATTCTGTATTTTGGTATTAAGTAAAGTAGGATTTTTAAGTTGACTAGCCTTTAACCCAAAATCTTCAGGTGTAGATATTGAATAAAGTCCTTTAATTTCGGTAAATTTATCATGTTCTTTAATAAGGTCTTGAAGCTTATTGACATTAATCGACCACTTTGCATGCCGAGCTAAGTCTTTATTATCAATAAGCTTTGTTGCTTCTATTAGTAGTCCACTGGACAAAACAAAATAGTCAGCTCCTCTTTCTAAAATTTTCTCGGGAGAAACTACCAATATTTCTTCTTCTGAATATCCTTGATTTTTCATCCAATGGGAGATAAAGGACTTAGAAGCGTCAGTTGGATTAGATTTACGATCCTTGAAATCAAAAATAATTTTCATATTATTCCTCCTGTGTAAGGTCAACAACTTCGTTATCTAAGATGAATTTTTCAAGCTTCGCTCCATAAAGATAGTAGATTGGTTTTCCAACACTGAAGGCAGATGAAATATAGTCCCTTGCGGGTTTAGTAATTTCTTTATCAGTAATTACATAGAAGCCACTAAATTCATATCGAACATTTGTTTGGAACTTGTGGTAATGTCCTGAAGCTATAGCAAGTTGCCCAATTATTTCTTTAACTCCATGATTTTTTGCAGTGCAGTTGATTTTCTTTCCCTTGAGTTGTATCCCGTAACAAAGAATTTCTCCAAAGTTATCCCTAGTCAAAAACACAATATCTACGCCATGTTCGAAAGCACCATGAGTATCTTCAACCAGCAGCTCTTTATCATTACTCAGTTGATTTCTAATCGATGATACTAATCTTTTACGAAGGATATCTTCATCGTTTTTCGCCATAGTTAGGAATAGCTTCCTTTAATAAATTATGTCTTTTTTCATCGCAAAACTCTAAAATATTTTTGGTAAAATTTGGCTTTAATCTGGATACTAAAGCTATTTTTGTTACATAATTATATCAAAAACTATACTTATATGGATAAGTTTCTTTTTATGTGTAAGTTCTAAAACGAATCCGAACAGTTAAAATAGTTCGGATATGCCAAAACAAATAAACTTTCAAGAACGACAGCTCATAGAATTGTGGTTTAAAAACGGTCAAACAATTAGAGAAATTGCTAGACAGTTAGAACG
>JAHKLX010000015.1 GCA_020854835.1 Microcaldota archaeon | reverse complement strand
CACATCAATCGATGAGCTTACACTTGAAAATCTTAATCTTTTGTTAACTGATTCTACAAAAAGATCTGAGTTTGCATCCATGTGTGAAAACGCAGAAGTCAAAAGATTCTTTGATGAAGAATTTTCAGATATTTATATGCAGCATTTCAATGACGCAATATTGCCTGTGATAAATTTTATTGGGGAATATTTGCTTTATTTGGGTGGGGAGAAAAAAATTGAAAGCTTGAGAGATATTACAGAAAACAACAGGTTGACAATAATTGCATTCAATCCTCATTTTTTCGGAAGGAATATCATCAAATTTTTTGCTGGATCTGTTGTTAATCAAATGTATACGCTCGCAATTAATGGAAAAATTGACAGAAAAACAATATTGTTGATTGATGAAGCACCATTAGTCGAAACAAAAACAATGAGAAATATTCTGTCAGAATCAAGAAAGTTTAACTTGTTCATGTGCCTTTCAGTTCAGTATTTGGACCAGTTTTCAAAAGAAGTTTTGGATTCTGTCATGAGTAATGTCAGAAATGTTATCTCATTTAAGGTAACCAAAGAAGATGCAAGGTTGTTAAGCTCAATGATGGAGATAAAGGTTGAAGAATATTTCAAGAAAAAGGTGTCTCCAAGCGAGCTTGAGCAAGCAAGAAAAGAGATGTTTGTTAATTTAGATCCGCAGGAATGTATTGTCAGACTTTTTGACGGACATAAATTCCTATTGACTATGAAAGTCAAAACTGTGGATATAAGCAGGTGGGAGCAATGGTGAGCATATTGAAAAACTTGTGGAAAGCAACTTGCCTCTTTTTTCTTGGAGAGGAGATAGAAGACATGGGCGTATTCTGCAAAGGAGTATGGGATATAATCACAAAAAAGGAGGATGTGGGCAAACCAGAAGACTCATTTGAATAAAGGTGGTAAGATGGATGAAACATACGATGCTGTCAATAAAGCATGGAAGAAAACATGTAAAATAATCTTTGGAGAGGAAATTGGCGAGCTTAAAGAGTATGAGAAATGGCTCATCAAAGATATAGCAAAACCCTCTATTAGGAAATCGCACAGTAAGAAAAACCACATAGCAGTTGTCACACAGGATTATTGTAGCAAAGGAAATTTTCTTGATTTCAGTGAAGTTGATTTTAACAAAAAATTTTCTCCTTTAAATGTAAATGAAATAAAGGATATTGATTCTATACTTGAATCGATTAAAGAAAGGATATGCTACACAGGAAATATCTGGCTTGGAAATTCCAAAGGAGTTGAAACATCCACTGCGATTACGGACAGCCATAATATTTTTAACTCAATATGGGTGGATGACAGCAAAAACGTAGCTTATTCAGCGTACGTAAAACAGGCAGAATATCTCTTTGGATCCGACACCATCGGGGAAACAAAATATTGTATAAAAACTTATGAGACATATCGTAATATGCGCAGTATTGAAATTTGGAAATGCGCAAACACTTCTGATTCTATTTATTGTTTTGGTTTGGACAACTGCAATAATACTATGTTCTCGTTTAACACTAAAAATAAAAACTATATGATTGGAGGTATACAGCTTTCTCCGGATAAATTCAAACAAATTAAAAAAGACATTATTGGGCAGTTGGTTGAGGAACTGAAACAAAAGAAAGAATTACCAAGTCTTATGGATTTGCTAGGAGAATCACTTAAGTATAGAACTAAAACTGCTAAAATCTCCGATGAATATAAGAATGAAAATTTTGACATAAGTCCTTTGGATAACAAGTTTAAACAAACTTGTAAACTGGTTTTGGGAAGGGACATTGGAAGTTTAGAGGAATATAAAAACCACCTTTTAAAAAGAACGCTTTGGCCGATTTCCCCAATGAACTCTGTAGCAAGCGGCAATAGATATTATTTCCAACAATACGCAGGGTTGCATAATTTGCCCAAAGCAGTTATGGTGGGTTATCCGGAAGCTTTGAGATTAGGTTCTCAATTGAGTATGGATAAAGAGGATATAGAAAATTTGGACAGAATCAAAAAAAATCTTTGGAAAATTGGCTATGTCCCAGTTGATTATTATGTTGGAGAAAACAGAAACTTCAAAGCATGTCCTGCTTCGGCAGGTTCACAGAATAATTTGTTTGTGGCAGAAGCCGCGTTCAGTAAAAACTGCGCTTATTCTACCTGGCCAAGAGACGGAGAAAACATGTTTGGAGTTTCATTAACGTTTTCTTCATCTTTTTGTATTGATACTTATTATTCAAAAAAACTAAGCCGCACATTCCAAGTTGACTGTTCGGAGAACTGCACTGATGCATATTATTTGCATAACTGTGAAAACGTGCACGATTCGATGTTTTGTTTTAATGTTAAGAATTTGAGAAATGCCATCGGAAACACAGCTTTGCCTGCTGAGGAATATAAAAAAATTAAAACCAATATTTTGAATCAGATTGCTGACGAACTAGAAAAGAAAAAAGACCTAAAATGGGATATTTACAATATTGGGTGTTATAATGGATGAGACATATGATAAAGTAAATGAAGCATGGAAGAAAACGTGCAGGGTTCTCTTAGGGGATGAAATAGGAGAACTTAAAGAATTTGAAGATTATCTATCAAGATACACAGGTGGAAAAAATTTATGGATCAATAAGTCTGCAATATCTGGGAAAAATGTGGATCGTTTGATTTCAAAAGAATTCTGCAAAGGCGCAAAATTTATCAGATATGACGAGCAGGAGGAATACAATGAATTAATGTTAAAGGAAAAAATAGACATAAACAAAATCAAGGATTTGGATTCAATTGTAGAAAATCTTTCTGAAAAATTGTATTACACAGGGAGTGTAGTTCTTGGAAACTCAAAAAATATTATTGATTCAAATCAAATAGTGAACTCCTTTTTTATTTATAAGAGCGGAGTTATCATTGATAGTAAATACATGGCCTACTGCTTAAACGTGCGCAGAGGAGAGTATATGTTTGGCAGTTGGGGAACAGCTGTTAAATTTGGAATCAACTGCCAAATAGATCAATTTTGCAACCGCTGTATGGCGACTATAAGTTCGACCAACTGTTCTGACTGTTATTTCACAAGCAATGTTGAAAACTGCAACAATTTGATGTTTTCATTTAATCAAAGAAATAAACATGATATGATTGGAAACCGCGAACTTCCAAAAGAGAAGTATTTGAAATTAAAAGAAAAATTGGTGGGGGATATAAAAGAAACTTTGAAAGCTAAAAAAACACTCCCAAGCGTATTGGAATTAGGTGATGTAAAATGAACAATTTGATAGAAAAAATGTTTGGGGCAACAACTCATATATTATTCGGAAAAAAATTGACGGGAGTAGAAGAGTATGAAAATTGGCTGACAAGACATGTTACAAAAAATCACTCAAAAAAATCTGTTGTCAGTGAAAAAAAAGTTTATCTTTTAGATGGAAAAACTTTTGAAACACAAGAATCAAATGGATTCAGTCCTGTTTACACTGAAGCTGAAAAATGTTATATCAACATAACTGAAGCACCTGAGCTTGGCAATAAAAAATTGGAAATTTCGGAAATAGAAAATCTGGCCATGGAAAGCATTGGACAAGAAATAAAAAAAATAAGATACACATGTTTTGAGATTAGGCAGGGGCCCGAATACGGTCCTGAAAATGTACATATATATTTATGGTCGTCAAATTGTCATGAAGGATCTTATTATAGTTACAGCAAAAATTGTGCGTATTGTTTCTTTCCAAGAGAATGCGAAAATTGTTTTGGCTCACAGCAGTTATATCAGTCTTCATTCAGCATAAAATGCTATGGTTCAACAAAACTTATTCGCTGTTTTGAAGTTGCAGAGTCAAACAACTGCAGAGATTGTTATTTCTGTTATAATAGTGAAAACTTAGAAGAATGTATGTTTTGTTTTAACACAAAATCAAAAAAGTATGCTGTGGGGAATGTTGAAATTGGAAAAGAAGCATACCTAAAACTTAAAAGAACCATTATTGATAAAATAGCAAACAGTTTGGAAAAAAACAAAACACTTAAATGGGACATTTACAATATCGGTTGCACTGAAAAGGTGAACAAATGAACAACGGAAATGAAACGTATGACGCTGTAAATAAAGCATGGAAATCAACATGCAAATTACTGTTCGGCGGGGAGATTGGAAATTTGAAAGAGTATGAGAAATGGCTGAGCGAGCATGTTGAGCCGATCCGGAAAGAAAAGGATAGCAACAGCAAGGATGTTTATCTTGCAATCCAGGATTACTGTTCTTCGGCAAAGTTTACCAACATGGCAGATGTCAATTTTTGGGCAAAGTTCACCCCCCTAGACATAAACCAGATTAAGGATATAGATTCCATTGTTGATGCTGTGCATGATAGAACCGGCTATACCGGCAGTGTTGTGTTGGGCAATTCCAAAGCTGTCAACAGAAGCTCCAACGTAACCGACAGTTTCAACGTATACGATGCAGCAAAGGTTTCCGACTCAAAGAATATCGCATATGCTAACCTTATCAGGTATGACGAAAACGTGTTCGGCATATTTGAAGCCGGCGAGTCAGGCCACCTGATCAGGTGCGACATGTCCTGGCGCCTAAAAAGAGGATTCAACACTTTCATGACGTTTGAGAGTCAGGACTGCTATTACACAGTGCGCACAAGCAACTGCAGCGACTGCATGTTTTCGTTCGGCATCAACAGCAAGAAGTATGCAATCGGAAACCTAGAGTTACCAAAGGACAAGTATTTACAGCTAAAGGCAAAACTGCTTGCAGAAATCCGCGAGAAACTAAAACGTGACAAGCGCATTTTTTCGGTTTTGGACATCATTGCAAACGCAGGCACGCCTACAATTAAACTGGCACCGAATGCCAACAAGCCAAGGTTTGACATAAAACCAATAAATGATGCATTCAACCAGACCACATCTATTGTCTTTGGGACCAAGCTCGGAGATATTAACCAGTATTCAAAATACCTACTGAAGCACATAGACCCAACCTACACCTTGAAATCACCCCTGAGTGACGAGGTTATCTATGCACCCGGGTGCCTTTACAAATTCAAGGACATCCACCACGGTCTTGAAAAGAGGATAATCCCCGAGGAAGAGATCCTCCAGATAGGCAACACTTCCGTGGACGAGGATGACATCAAAAACATTTCTATTGACCTGGGCACCATATCAAAAGCATTGTCCAAGATTGCATTTTGCACCATGGATGCCAAGCCAGGCAACAATATCAATGTCAGCGAGGCAGCAATAATGGCTGATGCCATTGACTGCTACCACGGCTATGACTTCACAAAATCTAAAAGGTGTGCATATGACTTCTGGCCGAGGAACTCGGAATATGTCTTCGGGTCTTCTGTGACCTGGAGTTCGCAATTCTGCCTCAACTGCTATTATTCTAAGAAACTCACAAGATGCTTCCAGGTTGACTCATGCGATAATTGTTCAGACCTTTATTACTCGCACAACTGCGAAAACGTGCACGACTCAATGTTCTGTTTTAATGTTAAAAACCTTCGAAATGCGATTGGCAATGCAGTGCTCCCGTCTGAGGAATACAAAAAAATAAAGCAGATGGTTCTAGCACAGATTGCAGATGAACTGGAAACAAAAAAAGATTTGAAGTGGGACATTTACAATATTGGTTGCGCAAAATCAAAGTGATGAAAATGGAATATGGTTCAGAAATAAATGAGGCGTGGAAGAAAACGTGCAAAATACTTCTGGGAGAGGATATAGGGGACATCAAAGAATACAAAACGTTCCTACATAACATTGGTTGCGACCCTCTAATTAAGGTCCCTTCACAAATATCAAACAAAGAAGTTCATATCGCAACAAACAAATATTTCTGCAAAAAAGCCAAATTCATTTCAAATGATGAGAGAGAAATGTATGATGGTAAAATGCGCGACTTAAAAATTGATTTGAATAATTTAAAGGACATTGATTCTCTAGTCAATGAAGTAAGCGAGCATTTCTATTATGCAGGGGATATAATTTTAGGAAACTCCAAAAACATAATTCGTTCAAACAAAATAACCAACTGCTTTAATGTTTATGACTCTGTGTTGTTAAATGAATGCAAATATATCGCTTTTTGTACGAATACTAGAGATAGTGAATATGTTTTTGGGCATATTGGATCTTCAGAACTAAAATTTTGTATAGGGGGTTTTGATAATTTGAGAATCGCAAGATCGTTTGAAACGATTGCATCAATCCATTCATCAGACTGCCTTTACTCGGCAAATATCATAGGATGTAATGACTGTGTATTCAGTTTCAATCAAAGAAACAAACAACATCTTGTGGGAAACAATTCACTTAGCAAAGAAAAATATCGCCAAATAAAAGAAAAATTGGTTGAGGATGTTAAAGAAATAATGAAAACAAAAAAAGAGTTCCCTACTTTAGTTGATATAATGGGTGATTAGATGAGTAAAGCGATAGAAGAAGGATTCCAAGTTGCAACTAAGTTACTGCTAGGTAAAGAATTAACAAACATAGATGGATATGCCGTATGGCTAAAAAGACATGTTCCTTTTCCTGTGGCTGAAAAATCAATGGTCAGCAACGAAAAAGTTTATTATATTGGGAAAGATGATTACAACAGGGACTGTTTGAAAGTTTGGTGGAATACATTTGCAAAACTTCACGGTAATTTAATTACACTTAAAGAAGCAGAAGAACATAAAAATTTGAAAATTTCTGATGAAGATTTAAACGATTTATCATTGTCAAACGCAAAAGAAAAAAT
The DNA here is from genome assembly GCA_020854835.1 of Microcaldota archaeon. Lineage (GTDB taxonomy): Archaea > Micrarchaeota > Micrarchaeia > Anstonellales > JAGGVH01 > JAGGVH01. The sequence goes on along the minus strand of JAHKLX010000015.1, from coordinate 154,891 downwards.
AAAAAAAATTAAATTTATATCAAGAGATGCTAGAATCGAACCAAGTATAGATCTGGAAGATGTAGTTTATTATGCAGAAGCAATGCACTGTTCGCACGGGATATACTATACATACAGCAAATACTGTTCATACTGCTGTTTCCCAAGAAAAAGCGAATATGCATACGGCAGTTGGACATTGTTAAATTCCAAATTCTGCATAAACTGTTATGAATCCTCAAAACTAACTAGATGTTTTGAAGTTGCAGAGTCAACCAACTGCCAGGACTGTTATTTTTGCTACAACAGTGAAAACTTGGACAACTGCATGTTCTGTTCAAATGCAACATCAAAAAGATATGCAATTGGGAATGTTGAAATTGGGAAAGAAAAGTACACTGAACTTAAAAATAAAATATTGGAAAGCATTAATGAAGAACTAGAAAAGAAAAAAGATTTGAAGTGGGATATTTACAATATTGGGTGTTATGATGGATGAAACATATGAAAAACTAAATAGGGAATGGAAATCAACATGTAAATTACTGTTCGGCGGGGAGATTGGAAATTTGAACGATTACAAATCATGGTTAAAAACATATTATGGAGATTCCAAGATTGAAAAATCAGCCATATCTAAAAAAGAAATTCACTTTTCTTCAGATGAATATTGCAAAAAGGCAAAATATCTCTCACTAGAGGAAGTTGATTTTAACAAAAAATATGATCCGCTTAACATAAACGAGCTTAAGGATATTGACTCTATTGTTGAAGCTGTTCAAGATAGAATCTACTATACCGGGGGAGCAGTTTTAGGAAGTTCACAGGCTGTGGAGACAAGTTCTGACGTGTCGGACAGCCATTATATTTACAATTCAGATATTGTCGCCGATTCCAAATATATTGGATTTTCCAAAAACATTAGGTCCGGAGAGTATCTTTTTGGAGTAAATGTTAGTGGGGCAAGTTCATATGCCATAAGAATCGTTTACTGCTCAAGAACAAAACGCTGTTTCGAAACATATGGTGGGTGGTACGCTTCAGATTGCTATTACACATCCAACATTTCAGACTGCTCAAACTGTATGTTTTCGTTTGGATTAGTTAACAAATCATACTGCATAGGGAATCTTCAGCTATCAAAAGATGAATACACAAAAATAAAAAATAAACTTTTGGAGGATATGCGTGAAAAACTAAAAAAAGAAAAGAAACTGTTTTCTTTATTTGATGTAATCGAGAAAAGTGGAAAGCCAGATATAAACTTAAAACTGCCGACACTTAAGAACGAGGAATTCGATAAAAAAGAAATTGAGAAAGGGTTTTCTAGTACAACATCTATACTTTTTGGCAAACCTTTGGGAGGAGTTGATGGCTATCAAAAATTCCTTGAAAAACATGTGCCATCTATTCGCTTATCAAAATCCTGTTTAACTGGAAATAAAGTTGTCGAACCAGGATATATTTTTGAAAGCATTATTGGAGAACAAAAAGTGAGAGACAGAATTATAACATCAAATGAAATTTCAACAGTTGGAGAAACCCAGCAGATAGATAAATCTGATTTAAACAAAATAAGATGGGATTTGGACAGTCTTTCAGATGTATTACAAAAAGTAGTGTTTATCTCCCCAGACCTCTTGAATGTTGGCCAGACAAAAAATTTATTTGATGTGGTGGGAGTTGGAGAAGGAACATCCAATTGTTATAAATCCGGATTGGGGGGACTGGGGAAATATTGGGCATTCAGCCATTGGACTTCACGATCCAGTTATATGTACGGGGCACTGTTAACTTGGTACTCATCTTTCTGCATCAAAACATACAACTCAAAAAAACTTACACGCTGTTTTGAAGTTGATGCATCAGAAAATTGTTCAGACCTTTATTACTCGCACAACTGCGAAAATGTGCATGATAGTATGTTCTGTTTTAATGTTAAAAATCTTCGAAATGCGATTGGTAATGCACCTTTACCCTCAACAGATTATAAGAAAATTAAAATCAATATTTTGACCCAAATTGCTGACGAACTAGAAAAGAAAAAGGATTTGAAGTGGGACATTTACAACATTGGGTGTGTGGAACCTATTTGATGACTTTATCTGCTCCAACTGCTAAATAATATCCTCCTATGGCTGTAACAAATTGCAAACCGCCCATGGCAATCAAAAATGATTCTGGAAAGTTAAACATATATACCATTACCAAAGCAACTGAAAACAGGAATCCTGCTTTAATCAATGGCAAAACAAATGAAGTTATTATTGTGTTTAATTGTTTTTCAAATATGAGATATTTGTATCCTAAAACAAAAATCACATTAGAGACCCATATAAAAGGAATGAAATATATGAGGTACATCGTATTTACTCCAAATAACAAGCCTGCTGATAAAGCACCCAAAGAAGGTAACAAAATCAAAGGAAGTGTTTTAACAAATTTAGAGTGAATGGCAAATCTGATTAAAAAAGCATTAACCAAAATTCCTATCAACCACTGTGGATGACCAATTATAAAAGGCAAACCAAAACCTACAACTGAAAATAAAGCAAGTTCAACATAACTAAAAAAAGAATTGTATTGGTGTTTACATCTATCCCAAAACTTATTTTTTACAGCAACATATTCATATTCTTTTTCCATTTAATCACCTTTTTTATCGCAATTTTTATTGCTTAATTTATCCAACTCAATTTTACATATCATACACCCAATATGTAAAAGATCTTTTGATTTTCTGCATCCAGGTGCAGAGAGATATGTGTCATAAACTTTTTTTATCTCAGGATTAGACAATGGATCAGTATAAGTTTGTTTGTTCGCGTATTCTCTAAGTGATTTTGCACGCATTTTGTTTTTATCCATCGAAATAGGCAAGGGCTGGCCAGGACCTCCCAAACAACCATATGGACAAGCCATAACTTCAATTAAATGATATGTTTTTTTATCAGGATTTTTATTATCTTCTTCAATTTTCTTTAAAACTTTGACAAAATTATGTAAACCAAAAACTCTAACAACATTTATTTCTTGTCCACCGACATTAAAAGAATAATATCCAACTTCTTCATCATCTTCAATTTTGATTGAGGTTTCATTATCTCCGTATAATCTAAACATAGTGTTTACAACTGCTTCTGCAACCCCTCCAGTCACACCAAATTTTCTCCCGCCCTGAGAAGCTTCTCCTAAAAATTCATCAAAATCTGAATCATCCATTTTCATCAAATCGACGTTTTTTTCTTTAAGTAATTGGGCGATTTCTCTTGTTGTTAAAACTTTGTTTATCTCACAAACGCCTATTTCTGCATGCAGTTCTGCTTCTTTTTTCTTGGATATGCAAGGCATTATAGAGACCATTTTAATTTTTTCAGGGTCTGTTCCAGATTTTTCAGCAAAATAGGTTTTAGCTAGTGCACCTGTTGCAATTTGAGGGGCCATACATGTTGAAAGTTGATGCATTTTATCAGGAAAAAATTTTAATGCGTAAAGTTTCCAACCAATACAACAAGATGTAATCAAAGGAAAGGGCCCACCGTGCTCTATTCTTTCTTTAAATTCATGAGCTTCCTCTAATGCAACTATATCTGCACCAAAGCATGTGTCAAAAACATATTTGAATCCTAATTTTCTCAAAGCGCTTACTATTTTTTTTGTGACTTCCGTACCAGGTTCTAAACCAAATTCTTCGCCTATTGAAACTCTTACAGCAGGTGCAATTTGGGCAACAACTATATCATCGGATTTTAAATATTCTTTCACTTTTTCTATATCAGTCATGTTTCCAACATCTCGGGATTTATTTAAAAATGTTTGTTCTTTATTTATACAAAGATTAAAATGGATAAAGAAAGTTTAGAATTGGGAATTGGATTTCTTTTGCCAGAATCTCAGAAAATGGGGTATCAAACTTACTCAGAACTAAAAAAATTGATGAAAACAAAGACAGAACTTAACCCCTTTGTTGCTTTCCCAATGTTTGATTCTTTTACCAGCAAAATAGCTAAAGAAATTGGAAAAGATAAAACTGATTATAAAGTAATAAACGGCTACATAACTGGTGAGGGGCTATTGAACATTGACGGTTCAAAAATAATACAAAAAATGATAAAAGAAACTACAAAACTTGATATAAATATTTCTTTTCCTATCCCTCCCACAAATAACAGTTATGTTTTATGTATATCGAAAATATTGTTAAATTACAAAAATGATTTGGTTAGATCTGCAAAGGGTCTAGATAATAAAAAAATTATATACGATTGGTCGATAAATGAATATAAACTGAATGTTGGCGAAGTTGATAATTTAGAATCGCTTATAATTTATAAAGAAAATGATTTGGTTTTGGCACATAATAATTTGATTTTTGCTGAGGCAAATCAAGATCAAATTGAGTCAATAAATGAAAATATTAGAATGGTATGTAGTAAATTTCTAAAAATGATTGAATAAAGGTTTAAATTATTATTGTTTGATAAGAATGTAATATATGGACTATTTATTATCAATTAGCAAAGAATTAGAAGATTTGCTTGATTTTGTTAAAGATAAAAAGATTGGGGTTGGATTGAGCGGAGGAGTAGATAGTTCTGTTACTGCATTGATATTGAAAGATGCAGGGGCAAAAGTAACAGGGTATGTTATGAACAATATGGAAGAAGATGTTAAAAATGCCCGCCTTATCTCAGACCAATTGAAAATAAAGCTTGAAGTTGTTGATTTGAAAAAAGACTTTGAAAAAGAAGTAATTAGGTATTTTATAGAGGATTATGAAAACGGAAAAACCCCGAATCCTTGTGTTGTTTGTAATTGTAAAATTAAATTTGGAATTTTAATGGAGGAGGCTCTTAAGGATAATGATTTTTTTACAACAGGACATTATTTGAAAAAGGTGCGTACGCAAAATAAATTTAGTGTTGAAAGAGCTAAAGATATTAACAAAGATCAATCTTATGCATTAAGCATGTTGTCCCAAGAACAATTATCAAAATTATTGTTCCCTTTGGGTTATTTGACGAAAAATCAAGTGAGAGAGATAGCGAAAAAGAAAAATTTGGAAATAAGGCAAGAAAAAGAAAGTGTTGACTTATGTTTTACAGATGATAGAATTCGCTTTTTGAAAACAAATACAAAAAACATTAAAGGATTGATAAAAAATTCAAGAGGGGAAATTTTAGGAGAACATAAGGGAATTCAATATTACGCAATAGGACAAAGAAGAAGATTGGGCATTGATGAAGGTCCGTATTATGTCAAAAAAATTGATGCTGATAAAAACGAAATAATTGTTGGTAGATTTGATGATTTATATGAAACAGAATTTAGGGTTTCCAACGTTAATTGGCTTTTACCATATAAAAAAGATGTGTGCGTAATTGTGAGAAATAAGATGGAACCTCAGGAATGTGAAATTTTTGAAGAGGAAAATAAAATAAAAGTTAAGATGAAAAAGCCTATTTGGGCTCCTGCGCCCGGACAATTGGCAGTTTTTTATGATAATGATATTATAGTTGGGGGAGGATGGATTGTATGAGATGTAAAAAGTGTGTTTTAGAATCAACAGAGCGATTGCAAGATAGTTGTGGAGTAGTTGCAACTATAGGAAAAAATGCAGCTGAAAAAACATTTATGGCAATGGTTGGTGAACAAAACCGAGGCCAAGATAGTTGTGGAATAATAACGTTTGACACTGAAACAAAATTATTTTATCCAAAAAAAGGATACGGCCTTGTAACAGAAGTTTTCAAAAAACCAGGAGATTATGCAGATTTAAAAGGAGAGTATGCTGTAGGCCATGTTCGCTATCCAACTGTTGGATCAACTGGAGAACCTCAGCCCGTTGAAACAAATCACCCGATGCAAGGCATAGTTTTGGCACATAATGGAAATATTGCTAATCTAGCACAACTTAAAGCAGAACTTAGAAAACATGAATTCGGGTTTAAAACAGAAATTGATGCAGAAGTATTGTTGGGAAAGTTTGTCCAAGAATTGATGAGAACTTATCATGATTTTGAAGCCATAACAAGCTTGATGAATGATGTTGATGGAAGTTATTCGGTTGTTATGATTAATGGAAAAGGAAAATTATACGCGTTTAGAGATCCTTTGGGAATCAAACCATTAGTTTATGGAGAAAAAAATGGTACTTTCATGGTGGCAAGCGAAAGCTCTGCTTTGCAAACAGCAGGAATAAACTTGTTAGGCGACATACCTCCTGGCGCAGTTCTAGTTGCAGATAAAGAAGGGTATAATATAAAACAATTAATTGAAGCGCAATTAAATACTTGTGTTTTTGAGCACATTTATTTTGCAAATCCTCAGTCAGTTATTGATGGGATTGAGGTTGGTTCATTTAGAAAAAGACTTGGAAAGATATTGGGGGCGAGAATTAAAATTGAAGCCGATGTTGTTATGCCAGTCCCCTTCTCATCCAACCCTACTGCACAGGGATTTGCGAAAAGCTCGGAAATACCCTACAAAGAAGGATTAATAAAAAACCAATATGTGGGAAGAATTTTTATTAAAAAAAATGATGAAGAAAGAGAAATGGGAGTTAGACTTAAGTATAATATCGCTAAATCTGTTGTTGACAAAAAAAGAGTTGTTGTTGTTGATGATTCAATTGTTAGGGGAACAACAATGAAATATATTGTTAAATTGTTGTATGAAGCAGGGGCAAAAGAAGTGCATGTTATAATCGCTATGCCCATGATTATAGGACCTTGTTTTTATGGAGTTAATATAACATCATATACTGAACTTGTTGCGCATCAAAAAACAGCAGAACAGATAAATCATGAGATTATACAAGCAGATAGTTTGCATTTTTCAGATATTTCTGATTTGTATGAAGCAGGCAGAACCAAAGATTTTTGTGTAAGTTGTTTAACTGATGAATATCTAACAAAAGAGGGTCAGAGGCTATCCCAAATTCTAAAAGAAAATGGGGGAAAGATGGAAAGAAGACCTTGGGATGAGTAAGCTTAATAAATATATGATTCTCAATTTAAGTTATGCTCACTAAAAAATATCAGCCCTTAAGATTAAAAGATATTATTGGAAATACAAAATCAAGAGATGCTGTTAAAGCATGGGCTGAAAAATGGGAAGGGGGTGAAAAACAAAAACCCTTGCTCATTTGTGGACCTGCAGGAACCGGTAAAACAAGCACTGCTTATGCGATCGCAAAGGAAATGAACTGGTCAATTGTTGAAATAAATGCAGGTAATAAAAGAAATAAAGAAAATATGGAGTCTGTCGTAGGAGAAGGATCAACAATGTCCCTTTTTGGAGGGCATAGACTAATACTAATTGATGATGTTGACCAAATGAGTGGCAGAGAGGATAAAGGAGCAATGACTGCAATTACGAACATAATTAAAGAATCAAAAAATCCAGTTATTTTGACGGCATTGGATTTTTGGGATCAGAAAATATCGGCATTAAGAACAAAAGTGGAAAAAATTGAATATAAAAAAGTTAATTCTCGTTCTTTGGCAACCTATCTTCGCACCGTTGCTGAAAAAGAAGATATCCCTCTGAATGAACAAAGAATAGAACAGATAATAGAAAATGTAAATGGAGATGTTAGGGCAGGATTAAATGACCTGGAAAGTTTAACCTCGGAACAGCGAGATACGCAAATAAATGTTTTTGAAGTTGTTAGAACTATTTTCAAAAAAACAGATTACAAAAAAATAAGAGAATCTGTTTTCAACTCATCTGTAGATTATGATTTACTTTTGTTATGGATTATGGAAAACATTCCAAATGAATATGAAAAAAAGAGTGATGTGGCTGATGCATTTTATTATTTGTCACGAGCAGATATTTTTAGGGGTAGAATAGTTAGACAGCAGTACTGGGGTTATTTGAGATATGTATCTGATTTGATGTCCTGTGGAGTTGCGTCAGCCAAAAAAGAACCCTATTATAAATTTGTCAAATATAGTTTTCCCCACTATCTATCTTTGATGGCAAAAACAAAATCATCTAGGAGCACCATAAAATCAATTTGTAAAAAAATCGGTGCACAAACACATGATTCAATTAGAGATACTCAAAAAGAACTGTGGTTATATTCTTTGATGATAAAAAATAAATACAATTTAAATGAACTTTACGGATTGGAAAAGGAAGAAATAGAGATATTGAAAAAAATATAATTATCTCTTTTTAGATTTTTTTGTCTTTTTGGTTTTAGCAAGTTTTGAAGCTTTTTTTGGTTTTGATTCAATCTTTTTTGATTTATCTGGTTTTGAAGCTTTTTTTGGTTTTGATTCAATCTTTTTTGATTTGGCAGGTTTTGAAGCTTTTTTTGGTTTTGATTCAATCTTTTTTGATTTGGCAGGTTTTGAAGCTCTGTTATGCCTGCTCTCCCTAATCTCTTCAAGCTTGTTTCTATTTTTCTTTAATTTTTCAATAAGTCTTTGAACTTCATCAACATCTGAATTAGAAGTTTTTGTTACTAGAAAAGGTACAGAAGAGGTTGAAGATACTTCGAAACTAACAGTTTTATCCTCAATTTTGTCTTCCTTTTCTGGCTCATATGAAGGTTTATCTTGGCTGAATTCAGATGGAATGAAATAAACATCTGGTTCATCAACAGTTTTTCCAGTTTCGGTTTGGATGTCTACTTTTTCTGATTCTTCTTTTTCAGGAATGGGCAAAATTTCCTCTTTAATATCTGTATTTATGGAAAAAGAAGCAGGTTCTTCAAATAATTTCTTCTGTTCAAAATCTGTTTTGTTTTCACAAGGTTCTTCTTTTGAACCTATATAGTTTGATAAAAATTTAGTTTGTATTACGAATGCAATTACAGTTATTATCAACAAACCAAAAAGTACTAATCCGATCATAACAATTATATTACCTTCATCATCTGGGGGCGTGTCATCAACAATTGTAGATACTATCAAATCAACTTCTTCCAAAGGAGTTACATAAAAACTAGCAGTTGTGTCCCCTACTCCAACCATATAACTTCCTGCTTCCTCTGGAACAAAAACACCAACACCCATATCATCTGTTTTGATTTTAGATGTTAGAGAACCATGAGTGATTATTAATTCAATGTTTTTTACAACTTTATCATCTTCATCTGTAACAAAAATAAAAATTTCATTTCCGATAGTATTGTTTTCAGGAACTCTTATATTCAAAAGTTTGTTATCGGAATCAACAATTATATCAGATAATTCAGTTAATTCAATTTTCTTTTTGATTGTAAAAGTTATTATTTTTTCTTCGTGGGCACCAATATCTTTGAATTCCCATACATAATTGGAAATTGGTCGGGGATCAATATCCTCTGCTAATTTTAAAACATCAGAATTGATCTGTAAAGTCGCATATTTCTTGGGAATTGCGTTGTTTAATATTTTATATTGAACTTCGGTAGTATACTGTTCTGCGCGCATACCCTTTATAGGATCAAATCGCATTTCACTGATATGTGTTGTTGACCTTTCAACAACTAGCCCATCATAAACTTCTGAAATAGAACCTGCTAAACTTAATGTGAATAGCACAAGTAAAAAAAATGCAATATATTTCATATCTCCACCTCTATTATAGTTATGTATAAACAAAGTATATAAATGTTTCGGAAAGAAGTAATCTGTGGTTGCTAAAAAATATATTTTATGAAACACGTTTTAAACGTCATAAATTAAAGATTTTTAATTGAACTCTCCCACTCTTTGATTCTTTCACTTAAAAGAAAAGTTATTTCAATATATTTTGAATGGCGAATACATTTTTTACAGTCAGCAAGACTTCCGGTCGCAGTTATTATCTTGGCTGCTTGGTGCAATAAATGAGGGTGTGAATCTGGCATGTGTATGAACATTGAAATACATAGTTCCAAAGCATTTTTTTGTTTCCTTATTACCAATCCCAACAAATCACGGTTTTTCAGATCCTCGATAACACCTGTATACAATAGTCTAAGAGCATGTGCATATATGCCACTCGAATGAATCATTTCAACCAAGTTAGTTTGATTAGTAGAAGAAACTTTCCTAGACATTAAAACTTCAAATCTATCATTATCATTTCCACAAATTGAAACATAATCAACCAAAATTTTGTTTATAAGTGGAGGATAGCCTTCATTTTGTGTAATAATTTTCTTACATTCGTCTATATCCAAACATAAATGTATATCTCTTCTGAATTTTGCAAAAATGTTATCAAAATATATTTTTTCTCTGAGTCTACAAGTAGTGGTTGTTGAATTTTCATGCTCATTATATAATGCGCACAATACATTTAATTTGGTTCTAACGTCTCCTTCAACCAATATAATTTGCAATAAGGCTTCTCCCAAATCAGAAAATCCTTCATCAAAAAACATATGCAATGAAAAATTTGATGAAGCTATGCTTGAAGCCCGAGACAGGGGAAAATCATTTAACACCTTTGAAACTAGTATTTTTCTTGCTTTTTGATCAGAAACAGATGGTTTATCATTCGCCCCCCTGCGTGAGTTCAACGCACTAATCGCTTGGTCTGCAGTACCAAATTGATTAATAATTTTGGAATGTTTAATTTGCTTTCTCTCATCAACGTCATTTAAAAGTTTTGAAAGCGCCCTATCGGGACAGTGGATTTTTGAAGTTGCACTGGCATACATTTTTTTAAAAAAATTGCAAACTGGAGATCTATCAGTTATTGGAAGTTTTGTATCGATCCTTTTATTCAGTATTCCTTCTGGGGGTTGAGTGTGTAAGGGTTTCATCGTATCACCTATAGTTTTATATACGCGCAAATTTATAAAGTTATTGAAAAACTAACTTTGTGATTTTTCAACAAATTTGAAATAAACTCTTCTGTTGTTTTTTCCTTTATTTTCCATTTTTATTATTTCAATTTTTGGAATTTCTTTTAGATTTGCAACATGGCATCCACCGTCTGCCTGTGTGTCAATTTCCCCATTTTTGCCTATTGAAACAATACGCAAAGTTTGAATAGAAGGGGGAAAGGCTCCTGCAAGTTTTACCATTCCTGGTAGTTTCAGCGCTTCTTCGCGAAGCATGTAAGATATAGAAATAGGGTGATCATTCCCAAAAAAGGTGTTTGCTTTTTCAACCTGCTTTTCTAAAATTTCTTTATCAAAGGTTTCTAAATTAAAATCAAATCTTGTTTTTTCAAGCTCAATTTGGTTTCCGGTTATAAGTGCCCCAGTATCTGTGCTTAATGTTCCTGCGAACACGTGTGCCGCAGTATGATATTGCATTAACTTATATCTTCTTTCCCAATCAATTGTGCAATTAACTTGGTTGCCTTTTTGCAGAACAGTTTTATCAATATAGTGAACAATTTTTCCATCTTCTTTTTTTACTTTTGAAACTTTGTATTCTTGGCCTTCGCAAATAATTTTTCCTGTATCTGACGGAACACCGCCACCTTGTGGATAAAAAACTGTTTTATTTAAAACAATTTTATCATCTACAACTTCTTCAACTATTGCCTCACATTCCTTCAAATAACACTCATCCATATATAATAAATCCGTCATTAAATCACCTATAAAATATTCTAAAGATTAATAGTTTATAAATATTAGGTAATTTATATAAAATATGTTGCTTGCACCAATGGATGGATTCACTGATACTGCATTCAGAATTTTATGTCAAAAATGTAAAGCAGAATACTGTTACACTGAAATGATTTCAGTCAGCGGATTTGTTAGAAAAATTCCAAAGGCATTAGAAAAAGCTTATATCCCAAAAGAGGATAAATCTGGATTACAGTTTTTTGGATCTGATCCTGACGAATTCAAAAAGGCAGTTAAAATGATGGAAGAAAGTGAACTTTCTCCAAAATCAATTGATTTGAACTTGGGATGTCCTGTACAAAAAGTTGCTGTTATTGGTGCGGGTTCTGCTTTGATTGGAAAACCAAAAAAAGTTGAAAAAATCGTCAATGAATTAACAAAATCAAATCTGCCAATATCTGTGAAAATGAGACTTGGTAGAAAAAACCATGAATGGAAAAAGATATTGAGAATTCTGAATAATTTTAATTTACAACACCTAACTGTCCATCTTAGAACAGCTGAGCAAATGTATTCGGGAAATGCAAATTGGGACATTCTAGAAAAAATTGTTTCATCAAGCACAAACCCAATAATTGCCAATGGAGATATCAAAAATTTCGAAGATGCAAAAAAACTTATTGAGAGGGGTGCAAAAAACGTCATGATTGGCAGAGCTGCCCTAACTAATCCTTATGTTTTCTCAGGTGAAACAAATAATCATAAAAAAGCTCAGAAGTTTATCAAAGAATATATGAGAACAGCCAAAAAATACAAATGTTTTGATGAAACACAATTTAAAAGAATAAAAATGAAATTGTTGCATGGTTTTGAAGGTGCAAAAGAACTGCGCAAACAATTATAATTTCTTTATTTTCACTGTTAAAACTTTATTTTTCTTAACTTTTTTAATCTCAAATTTATAATTTTTAAAGATAAAAGTATCTCCTTTTTTAGGTATATCCCTCAATTTAAACATAACAAACTCCGCAACGTTCAAAACATCATCTGGCAGTTTTATATGAGTTTGGTCATTTAAATCGGAAACTGCCAAATCTCCTGCAACAATATACGCCTTGTCTTTTGTACGCCATATCTTTCTTTCCACAGTATCGAATTCATCATAAACCTCGCCAATAACTTCTTCCAAAATATCCTCCAGAGAAATCAAACCTATAACTGATGCATTTTCATCAATAACTAATGATAAAAGTTGTTTTTCATTTTTCATTTTTTCTATTACATCATTTAAAGGAGTGTATTTTGAAACAAACAAAGGTTTTCTAGCTAATTTTTTCAATTTTCTTTTTTCCCAGTTTTTAGTATGGATGATATTGAGTATGTCTCTCACATTTATTATGCCCGTAATTTTATCTGGATTTTTATTAAATATGGGTATACGAGAATACGAACGTTTTTCTTTTTTCATTAACTGTAGCAGATCTGAAACTGTTTTTAATTGATTTATCGCAAACATTTTATTACGGGGAACCATCACATTTTCTGCAGTTTTGTCATTAAGTTCCATCGCCCCTATCAAATAATCATGTTCTTCTTTTTGAATTTGACCCTCCATAACACCTATTTTTATCATTTCTTCTAATTCATCTTCAGTTATTGTGGGGGAAGATTTTACATTAAGATGTTCTCTGAAAAAATCAATCATTATTTTATATACAAAAACAATTGGCCATACCATTTTATACCATAAATAAAGTGTTCCTGCAATAGATATCAGATATTTATCCTTATAACTCGTTGCAAATATTTTAGGAATTATCTCACCGACAGTCAAGATCGTTAACGTCATCACACCTGTAACTATGGCAACGCCAAAATCTTTTGAAAATTCAAGCGCAATCTGGGTTGCAATAGCAGTTGCCCCAATGTTGACCAAATTATTTCCAATCAGTATAGAAATAATTACCTCATCCTGCTTTTCTTTTAATTTTTTTAAAAGTATGTTTGGTTTTTTGGTGTCGACCAAAGATATGATTTTGGCCTTGCTAGTACTCAATAGAGCGCTTTCGCTCGATGAGAAAAATGCAGATAAAAAAATGAAGATAATTAATAAAGCAAATGAAAGTATCATATACGTATAACTAAAAAAAACTTTATAAACTATCTGTTTTATTGAAATATTATGATAGTTGAAATATTAGTGGGTTTAAATGTTTTAATTCATATTTTACAATACACCATTCCAGGATTTACGGAATTGTTTATGTTTGATCCCTCAAGACCTTTTGAGATTTGGAGATTTTTTACATCAATGTTCCTTCATATTGGTTTTTTTCACCTATTTGTAAATATGTATGGTTTGTTTATTTTTGGCAAATCTGTTGAAAAAAAAACTAATCTTTTTGTTTTGTTTATTGTGTGCGGATTAGCAGGAAACTTGCTGTATTTGGCAATGGCACAAATGGGCGTTATAGGCATGATTCCTGCTGTGGGGGCTAGTGGAGCGGTTTATGGAATACTGGGCGCATTTGTTGTATTATATCCCGATGCAAAATTATACATGTTATTTTTTCCAGTCGGCCTAAGTGGAAAAACCGCAGCTATAATCTATGGGTTGTTTGAATTTGGAACTATGTTTTTAGACGATGGAATTGGACATGCAGCACATTTGGGAGGTTTGATAATTGGCTTTTTATTTGCTAAATTTTTAATTAAAAAAACTTTCGAATATTACCGACCATATGATACAATTTACCAATAAAAATAACACTAATTATAAAACTATCCCTAAATAATCCCATTTATGAAAAATAACATTTTTAGAAGTTTTTTGAAAAGAACAATACATAATGTTCGTTCTGAAAATGACCTACCTTACAAAGATTATAGATCTTTTCAAGAATATTCTGAAAAATTTAAAAACAATTTTGGATTCCCTTTAGAAATTATATTTTCACAATTCAAACCAGGGAGTGTGTGGGTTGATGCTTGTTGTGGCGAAGGAATTGCATTAAAAGAAGGTTGTAAAAAATTTGGGTTGGGGGGAATAGGCATAGATTTTAATGCAGATAATATGAAATTCAGAGATTTTGAATTGCGTTGGGGGAATATAGATGTATGCACCATCCCTAAAGCAGATATAATAACATGTTTTTTTGGTTTAAATTTTGTTGAAACTCCGGTTGAGGATATTATAAAAATGTATGACGCACTGAATGATGAAGGGATTTTGATATTCACATCATTTAATATTTTTGTCAGAGGAATAAAAACAAATATTCTAAATTGTAAAGAAATTGCAGAGCATATACAGAAACATGAGTTTGATTATTATACAAAATATAAAAAAACAAGGGGTAAACCAATTTGTTTACTAGTTAAAAAAGGTCCCCTAGAAATTAATATGGAAAACAAAACAAGCAGAAGAATTGCATATGAACCAGTATATTCTTACAATATAAGATTTTTACCAGATGAACTCGTTTTTTTTGAAATAGAAAAGTAAAACTATTTAAAATTATTCAACCACTCCTCTTCAGTGAAATGAAGTTTTCCAGGTATTATTAAAATAAAAGGGGGTTTTCCAACATTTTTTAAATTAGTTAATTTCCCAAACGTTAATTTTTGATCAGAATAACCTACTCGTGATAAAACAAGAGCCTTTAAATTGTTTAATAATGTTCCTTGTTCCTTGTTCTCCATTTTTTCAAATATTTCTTTTATAGTCTCAAAATCCATTGGTTCTTGATCTTTTAAATCAATAAAAAGAATTGTATGCAAACCAAGAGATTGATTTGAATTTATAACATTATAAGGAGTTGTGGGTTGGTAATTTTCATACCAAAAAGTTAATGTGGCAGATTTTCCAAATTTATATGTTTGCAAACCTGATTCTCCAATTGCTGCAGATAAAATTGAGCTCGAATGGATAATAGAATAAGGTATTTGTTTATTGATGCACGTCTGCAATAAAGAAATGTGTGTTGTGGCAACAAGCGGATCACCTCCAACAAGCAAAACAACTTTTTTTTGTTTCGCATCTTTTATAACCTCTGTTTCATCCTCTAAAATCTCCCTACCAAGTTTAATTATTTTTTTATTTAATTTTTCCTCAAGTCGATTTAAAACATCATCTTCAATTATATGCGTATACCGATCAACAAAAATAAAATCGGCTTGTTGCAATAGCTCATAACCTCTTAAGGATATGTCTTTTTCATCTTTCAAACCCATTCCAATAAGATATAGCATACAAACACCTTAGATTATGCTCCAACCATTATTCTGAGCATATTTCTAACGCCCGGTGCCAAACCAAGTGTCATTAAAACTGCGATAAAAAATAATGCGTCTTCTTTTGTAATTTTTTTCTCATCAACTATGATTTTTACTGCAATTGCAGAAATTAAAACTTTTAATGCAAAAAAAAGAATGTAACCATAATTATCTCCTAAAAAACCAGGTAAAACATGCTGTTCACCATAACATCTTCCCAAGAGTTTACATGCAGGTTCAAGCTTGTTGAACACATCAATTATAATAAATGTTCCTGCCCCATCGAGAGCATGCCCAAAAACACCCAACATATAATTCTTATCTTCTATATCTTTTTTCAAAACAAAATACACAAATAATGTTGCCAAAGATGCCAGTAAAATTATTGCCATTAAATATGCAGGATATGTTATTAAGGGTATTAAAATGATAAAATGAATGACCCAAAGAATTCCTCCAATCATCCACGCAGAAATCTTGAATTTTCTTTCTATGAGTATTGATATTAAGAATAAAAATGCTGTTAGTATATATATGCCAGGGGTTACAGTTATTGGAGAATAATTATAGATATTTGTTGATGCGATAAATTCATATAAGGGGGCAAAAAAACCTCCTGAAGCAATATATTCCCCTGCCCTCGATGTTCCACCAAAAATGTCATAACTATCCACAACAACTCTGAAAGTACTTCCAAAAAGAATAAAAGAAATTAAAGCAGTTAAAAATTTGTTGTCTATTTTATGGTTTTTTCTAAACCATTTATATAAAAAAAATAAAGCTACTAACGCTATGATTGCATAGGCAACAGTATTATATAGATTATATCCTTTATGGAGCCATAAATAATCCCAAAAATATGTTTTGATAAAATCAATCATAAAAAAATTTTAGCAGTAATAAGTTAAAAACATTTGTTTTTGTCATTGCGATGAAATTAAGCAAATTAAATTATAAAAAAGCCATACTGTTAATAAAGTATTAGTAAAAATAAAATGTGTGGAATTTTTAGATATAAGGATGGGGGCCCAAGCAATTACTATTCTGGCTATTTTGTTCACTGCATTAATTTGGTTAATTGTTTACAGTGTGAGAAAAAAATTAAACCTTCTAATGCCAATTGCAATACCTCTCATTTTGTGGTTTATTTTTGGAACCCTAGATATTACAACAACTGCGTTAGGGGTTGTGAACAATCCAATGAGAGAAGGCAATGTTGCCGCACGTTGGATTTTTGTTAATTTTGGGATTTGGGGGCCACCTCTTGCTTCATTTTTATGGATCAATCTATGGGTTGGATTTTGTGTTCTACTTGAAGAATGTTCAGAAAAATTTACAAAATATAAAAATTTAATCTTGAATATCAGATTAGTTGTTTATTATTCCCTTTTCTTTGGACATTTGATGGGTTTCATAAGTTGGTATGATATAACGCGTCCGCTGTTTTTATTTTTCCACAATATTGAAAACTCATTTACCCTAACAATTAATAACAATGGTATAATAAGTTTGTTTATTATTTTGATTGGAGGGGTGTTGACCATGGCCCATTTGGCTTTTTTTGAAATCGTCACTATTTTAAACATTGATTTTAAAATAAACAATAATGGCAATGAAACAATCAAAGAAAAAACTTCCAAAAAAAGAAGTTAAAACTCGTGATGTTAGACGACGAATCGAAGCAAGAGTTTTTGACAGGGAAACATTAAAGATACTGTCTACGTTTTTGGGAAAGCGACTTTTTGACAAAGTAGACTGTCCTGTTAAAATGGGGAAAGAAGCAAATGTCTTTCGAGGAGTTAAAATGAAAGATGAAAAACCTCTTAGATATTTTGCAGTTAAGATATACCGAATTGAAACAACTTCATTTAGAAGTATGCAGGATTATATAATTGGAGATCCGCGGTTTAAAAATATCAAAAAAACACAACACGAATTCATAAAAATATGGACAAGAAAAGAATATATAAACTTAAAAGCAGCATTTTTAGCAGGCGTTTCTGTTCCTGAACCAATCGCATATAAGAACAATGTTTTGATCATGAATTTTGTTGGTGAAAAAGGACTGCCGTTTCCCACTCTCAACTACTGCGATAAGAGTTATATGGAAGGATTGGGTTTGGATGTTGATGATTTTTTCAAAAAGGTTTTAGAGGATATTAAAAAAATGCATGAAATTGGTTTGGTTCATGCAGATTTAAGTGAGTATAATATTATTGTATCTAGGAAAGGCCCAGTCATAATAGATTTAAGTCAAACTGTATCATTAAAACATCCAAAAGCAAGAGAATTCTTGGAAAGAGACATGTTTAATTTCAGAAAAGTTTGTAAGAAATGGGGTGTCGATCTGGATAGGAGTATTGAAAAACTAATTGGAAAAGTAGAAACAGAATTATAAGTTTTTCTCTCCCCATATCATATATATTGGGGTGGAAATATGGCGAAAACTTTAGCTAATACTCAAACACTTGTTCAAGGAGCAAAAGGAGAAAATGTTAAATTAATGCAACAAAAATTAACTGATCTTGGTCCAGAATATGGATTGGGAAAAATTGATGGCATTTTTGGAAATAATACCCTTCAAGCGGTTAGAAAATTCAGAAGGGATTTTGGATTGGGCGGAGGAGATTATGTTGATTCGAAAATGCTGGCTGTACTCGAAATTGCATGGGTTCAAAAACAATTAGTATCTATTGGTTTGGATCTTGGAAAATTTGGTCCGAAAAAAGACGGTGTTGATGGCAGATTAGGAGAAGTGACAAAAAAAGGTATTAGGGTTTATTGTATCTTATTTAGATTGAATAATCAAAATGATGAAATTACTCCAGAATTAGTTTCATTTATGGACTCTGAATTAAAAAAACGAGAGGGCATACTTGCTTCTACTCCAAAAATCCAAACTCCACCAGAATCCCAAATAATTCGAGACATTGAAAAAAATTCAAAAAAGGATGTTGATGTTTGGACTCCTGACACTACGACATATATTTCAAAACTAGATAGAAAGAGCAGTATAAAACCAACTACAATATGTGAGGCAGTGCGAGAAGCAGCAGATGCAATGGATGTGCCCGCAGAAATAATGCTTGCATTGATACTGACTGAAAATATGGACGTTTCAAATAATTTAAATATGGAACTTAAACATCTTTACACAACAGGAAAAAAGTTGTGGAAAATGGGGGGCCATAACGAAGTCGGGCCCACACAGATTAGACCTGAAACCATAAGTCTTGTTTGTAAATTGAAAACCATACCTAATGATGTTCTGAATTTAAGATTTGCTAACAACATAGAAGATGAATGGAAGTTTTATATGTATGCCACTGCAGCATATATCAAATATATTGTTGACTGGAGAGAGAGCAGATTTAACGAACACTTGGATTTAACCAATCCCGAAGATGCTAAAAAATTATTTGCATATTGGAACAGGGGACACAACACTTCAAGAAAAAGTTCCTCTGCATACGCAAATCGTGCTTTTGACAATTATCAAATAATTAAAAATGATGATTTTGGAAGATATATGATGTAATTTTTGGTTGAAAAGAGAAGAGTTTATAAACTTATATTACCATAAATAATAACATGATTTCCCAAGAAAATCGGGTTAGAAAAATAGCCAAAATTAAAAGTAGTTGCGCTAAACTATTATTGACCGATGTTAAAGATATTGTTCCCTTTCTAAAAGCCAAAAATGAACCTGAAAAACCTGCTTTTTACAAACCATTGAAATTAAAAATTGAAAATGTTCCAACAATAGTTTATCCGTGTGGTGGGATTGAAGAACAATTTGACAGAACACAAAATGGAGTTATTGAAAAATATTTAATTGAACTTTTCAGAAAGAATGAAATAAAAAAAGCAGATTTTAATATAGTAATTCTTTGGAATACTACAAACACTATAATGTCAGATGTCTGGACATATGAACTTGATTGGGGATCTGGGGCTTTGACAGATACAAAAATATTTAGAAACTTTGATTTAACTACAGAAATGGGCACAGGGGCAGAAGATGGTTTAATTTTGTTAAGGAGGGAAGCTGAGTTAAGAAAAAAAAGGAAAAACATAACTAACTATTTTAATGGGGCAAGGCCGAAATTGCCAGACAAGCTAAACCCAACACAAGAATTTTATCAAACAGAGAAAAAAGAGAAATCAAAAGCATTTTTAGCTGACACCATAAGCACAACACTATTCAGTTCAGTTGCAGGGGCAGTTTTAGATGTTGTTTCAGGATCAACTTTATTCGGGCTATTAATAGCCAGGTTGTCTGCCGTAGCCACTAATTTAACCACTGGTGGGATATATGGTTGGTGGGAGGAAAAAGTATATAAAAAATTAAATATACAAAAAAATAGTTCAAAATTAAAAAAAGGATTTGCAGATTTGATAGCATTCAACAGTTTTCAAGTTCCAGTTTATGGCGCAATAAAAACTTTCAGCAACATTGTTTCAAAAGGAGAACTTTGTTTGAACGAATCATTAAAAGGGATGATTCTGTTAGGTGTTTTGTCACCGTTGATCGGCCCAGCATTGGGTTTGGCCATGAAAGAATTTAGAAAATTATTCAAGATAAAAACAGCAGAAGAAGGCGGAGAATACAATTAAATGTGCAGAGTTCCAGGTTTTCACAATTCAATTTTTATATTTTTCAAAAGAATTTCAAACTTATCATAACCTGCAGCAGAATTAAAATGGCCTGCACCTTCAACTAAAATCATGGGAACACCCAAATCAGATGTTAATTCTTCTGCTTTTTTCAAAGCAACATATGGATCGTTGTCTGAATGAAACACGTAAAACACTTCGCAGTTTTGCTTTATTTTTTCCCAATCAAAATCTTTTAGAAATGATTTATTGATTTCGTCAAATTTAGAGTTACCCAATTTTCCTGCAAACCCTGAAACAAAAAAACATGCTTTCACTTTTTTATTTGTTTTTTCTAAAATATTCAAAATAAATGGTACCCCTAAGCTGTGGGCAATTAAAATTGACCCTTCAATTTTATCTTCATAATCATTGAAAACATTAAGCCAACTCTCTAATGTTTGGTTCTCGGGAGTCGGAAACTTGGGAACAGAAACAGTACATCCTGTCTTTTCCAGTTCTTTTTTCAACCATGGAAACCAGTTCTCGTTCGGGTTGCCATAAGCTCCGTGAATAATTATTGCATTCAAAAAAATCACCTAAATATAATATAATGTTGCAACCATCGGAGAACTTAGAAGTTTAAAGATCTCCCATGTGAAAACAAAAGAAGTGACCAAAGCCAAAAATAAAGTAATTAGGAAATAAAAGAAAATTGT
The DNA here is from genome assembly GCA_020854835.1 of Microcaldota archaeon. GTDB lineage: Archaea > Micrarchaeota > Micrarchaeia > Anstonellales > JAGGVH01 > JAGGVH01. The sequence continues at coordinate 133,810 of JAHKLX010000015.1, read as the reverse complement.
GTTTAATATTATTTCTGCTTTTTTAAGCTCAAAACTTGCTTGAGATATGATATCCTCATCAACTAAAGTTCGGCTCATAGAATTTATAGTATCCAATAATTGTGCATCCCTGTTAAGTTCGGTTTGTGGAACATAGTTGTGGTTATTGTTGAATTCTTGAAAAGGAACTTCATCAAAATGAGTAGTCGATAAAGCAGGAAATGTCATCAGCATTATAGTTGGAAAAACAATATAAAAACAAATACTGATTGCTATTAAAATCGCACCCAATCTCCGAGTCGGGAAAAATAATCTCAAAAACAAACCAATTGGAAACAATGTGGGAATTGCTAAAACTGCTATCATTTGCAGAATAACCTGTGTTAAAACTACAAGAGATTTTGTATTTAATGCAAGAGTTAAATGATTATTCATATAATCTATATAATACGTTAACGAATGAAAAGGTTGGGCAGAAATAACATCAAAATTCATGCCTAACTTGGATAAATACCCCAATATAAATTGAGTTTGGATTATGTTGAAAGATATATTATCTAAATAAAAAAGGGTTTTGTTACACACACACATGCTCATATCAATTGCTTTGCTCGTATGAACTTCGCTACTAACAAAAGAAAACTCATCGCAAGAAAGATTTGTATATTCCGTATAAACCGCATCAACTGTTGAGTCAATCCCTTGGATAAGGGAAACCACTATTCCAATTAAAGCCAGTGTTATAAAAACCTGGAAAAGCTCTTCTTTTCCAAAATCAGTAATTCTCTTGCTTTTTAACGCAATACCCAAACCAATAGCAATCGCTGCGATAGTTATTGCAAGTGTAGCTACAAGTGCAGTATTGCTAAAAATCCCTGCCCCCATTAGTATATCGCTCATTTAATCACTGCGCATCAGGAACTGGATTCGCTATGAAAGGGGTTTGGGGAGGAGTAGGGGCAGGTGATGTTCCTTGATTTGCCTGAACATCTGAAGTTGACTTAAACATATCCCCCGAGAAATCAATTATTAATCCCGAAACTCCGATGATTGCTGCAATAACTATCCCTCCAATAACAAGACCAACAGCAGTAGATTCCCATTTACCGCGAACTTCTGCAGGTTGCATTTGACTTATGCCATATACTATAGCGCCTATGATAACTAAAATTGCTGCCAAAGTTGTTCCAACATTAATTAAAATTGATTTCCACTCGTTTAAAGCAGTTATGATGTAAGGCTGATCTCCAGATTGTGCGAAGCTTAAAGCAATGAATAACATAAATATTATGAACCATTTTTTCATATAATCACCATTTTTTATATTAAAAGTATATTTTTAAAGATTGCCATACCAAATTTTTATGATGGTAACTGAACTAAGAGTAGATTTGAGCTTGAAAGAAAACTTGGAAAAGTTATATGAAAGACGTAAAAAACTTAAAAAAAAGCTTGAAAGAATGAGTAAAACTATTTCTGATACTCAAAAAAGACTTGAAAAAGAAAATAAAAATCAAGATAAAATAAATGAAGAAACAGAATTAAAGATAAAAAGGGCCCAGCGTGAAAAATCATGGTATGAGAAATTTAATTGGTTCATAACATCAGAAGGAAAACTGGCAGTGGGGGGAAAAGATGCACAACAAAATGATATTTTATACTCAAAATACTTTGAGGATAATGATTTATTTTTTCATGCAGAAATAAAAGGTGCGTCAGCAGTGATTTTGAAAAATGGTGTGAATGCAAGTGAAAGAGAATTATATGAAACTGCCCAGTTTGCTGCATGTTATTCAAAAGCATGGGTTTCGGGATTAGCCACTATAGACACTTATCACATGAGAAAAGACCAAGTTAGCAAACACACATCAGAGGGTTACACTGGAAAAGGAGGGTTTGCTTTAAAGGGTGAAAGAAAGTGGTATAAGAATATGGAACTTAAATTAACACTGTACGCAAAAGAAGTTGAGGGTGTTTTAATACTACATGTATTTCCTGGAGACCTGCAAACCAAACCTAAAATTGTAGTTGTGCCGGGTAAAAAAAAGAAGGGTGAAATCTCTAAAACAGTTTCTAAACTTTTAAAAGTTCATCCGGACGAAGTTATTATGATGCTTCCAGGAAACTCAGAGATGAAAATTTCAAGGTGAAAAAATGGATATTATCATAACTGGCGCAGCGGGGAATTTGGGACAAACTCTAATAACCAAGTTAGATAGAAAAATTGTTGGTATTGACAAGAAAAATTGTCCGAAAAATATCAAAGGCGTGGAATGGGTTAAATCGGATATCAATAATATTGATTTGTCAGTTTACAATAAACCTCTTGTGATACATACGGCTGCCTTAGTTGATTATTCTGCAAAATACAGTGATCTTTTTCAAATTAATGTTTTAGGTGTGAAGAGTGTTTTTGAACAGGTAGAAAAAGCAGGGGGCAAAATGATTTTCATAAGTTCAACAGCAGTTTATGGCAAAAAAAACTTAGTTTTGCCAGTAAAAGAAGAACACTCAAGAAATCCCACAGATAATTATGGACTAACTAAAATGTATGCAGAGGATATCGTTAGAGATAAATCTGTAATTTTGAGACCTTGTCCTATATACGGCCCCAGATTTACAAAAGGATATTTTAAAATTTTTGAATCCATAAAAAAAGAAAAAATGGTGCTTTTAGGAAATGGTGAAAACTATGTTCCAGTGATAAATTCTATGGACGTAGCAAATGCAATTGAATTGTTTATTAAAAAATATAAAATAGGGGTTTACAATGTATCCCCTGATAAAACTCTTACTCAAAAACAATTGTTCAATATCTGCGCCGAATATTTGAAGGTTAAAAAACCAGAAAAAAAATTTCCTGTTTGGCTAGCTAAAATACGATACATTTTTAATAAAGATATGAATGAATATGTTGATATGCTTTCCAGCAACAGATTGTACTCGAACAAAAAATTAAAAGATTTGGGATGGAAAGAAAAGACTAATATTGAAAACGGAATAAAAAAAATGATTGATATTTGGAGAGGATGATATGGGAAAAGTTGAAGAATATATACTTGAAAAAATAGATAATAAAGAAAAAATGTTGTTTTCATTAATTGATCCGGATGATTATAAAAGCTTGGATGATGCTGTTAAAACCGCTGTTGCATGTAATGAAGGGGGATCAGATATCATTTTAATTGGAGGGAGTATTGCAGTTCAGGGCGAGGAATTGGATCAGGTTGCTAAAGAAATAAAAAACAAAATATCTGTGCCCATGATTTTATTTCCTGGAAATATAAGTACGATAACTAAATATGCAGATGCGATTTATTTTATGTCACTATTAAATAGCAGAAATCCCTATTGGATTCAGCAAGCACAAACACTTGGTGCGCCAGTAATTAGAAAATATAATATTGAACCCCTGCCAGTTGGATACATTGTTGTTGAGCCAGGAGGAACTGTAGGCTGGGTGGGTGACGTCAATATGGTACCCAGAAACAAACCAAAAATTGCAGCTTCATTGGCCCTTGGTGCACAGTATGCAGGGTCTCGACTAATATTAACGGATGCAGGAAGCAACCCTCACGATCACATACCTGTTGAAATGGTTTCAGCGATAGCAAAAACAATTAGTGTTCCTTATGTTGTAGGTGGAGGAATAAGAACTGTTGATGATGTAAAAGAAATAACAGGGGCAGGGGCAGATGCTGTACAAATTGGCACTGCTTTTGAAAACAGTGATCCTGAAAAAGTAAAGAAAAAAGTTGAAGAATTTAAAAAGGTGTTAAAATTTGTATAACACAAAAATAGATTATGGAAGTGAATTGTTTAATGCCTCAAAACAAAATAATTTAAATTTTAGTTTGCCTCAGTTGAATTTTTTGCATCTGCATACGACTGAAAAAATAAGATTATCAGGATATACACCTCAAAATCCTCAAGAGCTAGCATTAGAAATAGTCAAAAAAGCGCTAAGTTTTAATGAGAATTTTTCCAATACTCTCAGAATTGCAAATGCTTTGCTGGCAAACACATACGATGCAGTAAAAAATGCCTACAAAAATAGAGGCATGATAGGAATAAACAACTTATTAGAATCCTCTGAAATTTTTGACAGAGAAACTCGATATATGAAAGATAATGCTGAAATAACTACCATAAATACACTTGCAGAATACTACAAAAATAATAATACTTATGGATTCAAATTGTTTTTAAGCACTAAAAACTATTCTTATACTGAATTTAATAATCTAGATGAAAAAACTAAAACCGCTTTTTATCAAGAATACGCAAAAAATAGATTCAATCTCTTGCTTGAAAAATATGATGCTTATGAAATATTTGAGGAATTTCCAGAAGAAATGCCTCAATTTTTTTTAAATCTGGAAACAAATCAAAATCCTCAAAAAATTGTTGGCGAATACAAACAAAAAGTATTGATCGCTAAAACTTTTGAAGAATTGTATAAACGTTTTGAAGCTGAAAAAGTTGGTATGAGTTTTGAAGCTTTTAAATATGGTTTAACGGTTTATTTGAACGCAAAAGAAAAAGGAATTTTGAACAGAACAGATGTTTTTACAATAATTGATTATAGTAAACCTTCTAATGAAAAAAGACTTTTTGTTTTGGACATGACTAATCACAAAGTTTTTTTAAGCGAGTTTGTGAGTCATGGAAAAGGCAATCCCAAAAATGGTTTTCCTCTCAACTCCAATGAAAAAGTGGAATATGTTGGTAATGAATATGGTTCAAATCTAAGCCCAGTTGGCCTTCATATAACTAAATATCCTGAAGAACATCAAGAAAAAGGGTTTATTCTCCGAGTCGAGGGTGTTGAAAAAGGTTACAATGAAGCAACTTTAAATCGAGGAGTATTTTTCCATGAATCCCCGTATTCATCAGAAGAATACATAAAAAGAAATAATTATGCCGGCAGAAGTTGGGGATGCTTTACAACTGACCCCAAAAAACATAGAGAAATTGTAGAATCGATAAGCGGAGGCAGCGGAGTCTTTGTTTATTTTGATGATGAAGATTATATTCAAAACTCTGTGTATATCAAAAACGAAGCCAAAGTACTTGAATTTGTAAAATTGTGAAAAAGTTTTTAAATCTGGACGTTTTTTTAAATATATGAAAAAAATAATGATATTGATGCTGGTGCTGGGAAGTTTTTATGCTTTTTCGCCAGAGCCCACTAATCCTTTGTTGATTGAAAAATGTGAAAGTACGGGTGGAACATTTCAAGAAAGTTATTTCACACCTGACTGTGGAATAGGCTGTCGAGCTATGCCAATGACACTAGCAGATTGTTATTGTCCTGATGGAAAGATTTATACAGATATTATAAATATCCCCAATTTTTCAGGATGTGATGGCTCAGAAGCTTTTTGTCATTATGACGATGATTGTATGCGAACAAACCAAGGAAACACATGTATAGAAGGTGTTTGTGCATATGTTCAACAGCCATGGAATCCATTAGAAGGGCTTTGTTTGAGTAGTGTGGCAGTAATAATTGGATTAGTCCTTGGAGTGAAATTTTAATCAAAACGTTTTTAAATGATTACAATATTATAAGATATGTTTTATTAATAATGAGAGGTGAAGAGAATGTATCCTGTTTCTCCACAAGCGTATGATCGTGCATTAACGTTATTTAGCCCGGATGGGAGATTATTCCAAGTAGAATATGCCAAAGAGGCTGTTAATAACGGCGCACCAGTAGTTGGTATGGCCTTCAAAAACGGTGTTCTTCTTGGAGGTTATAGAAGAATAAACAATAAATTAGTTGTTCCAGAATCTGTTAAAAAAATATTTATGATTGAACCCCATATATCTGTTGGAACATCAGGGTGGGTTGCCGATGCTAGAAGATTGATTGAATATGCACAAAGAAATGTTCAAAATTACAAAATGACATATAATGAGATTCCTACAGTAGAATATGTGTGTAGAGAAGTCAGCAATATTTTCCAAGCGTATACCCAATATGGCGGAACCAGACCTTTTGGAACTGCATTGCTGTTTGCAGGCATTGATGATAATGAAATGAAATTATTTGAAACAGATCCTAGTGGATCAATGATACAATATAATGCTGCGGCGATAGGTGCTGGAAGAGATAAAATTCTAGAACATTTGAATAAACATTATAAAAAAGATATGACTTTAGAAAACGCAATTAAATTGACTGAAAAAGTTTTAAGTATCAGTGAAGAAGATAAATATAATGAAAAAAATATTGAGATTTCATATGCAACAATTGATAATCCAAAATTTGTATATAAAAGTTAAATGAGAGGTGTACTTTTTTGTTAGACGATGCATTGATATTAAAATTCAAAAAAAATAACAATCGTTTTGAGATTTTTGTAGATAAAGATAAGGCATACCCCTACCATTGCGGGCAAATTAAGAGTATAAGGGATGTTTTAATAGCAGAAGACATTTTCAAAGATGCTAAAAAAGGCGAGAAATGGGATGAGAAAACATTGATTGATGCTTTTGAAACAAGCGATCCTTATAAGATTGCAGAGCATATTCTGAAAAATGGTGAAGTCCCTTTAACTACTGATCAAAGAAAAGAAAAAATCAAAGAAAAAACAAAACAAATATTAGAAACCATTAGAAGAGAAGCGATTGATCCACGAACAAACGCGCCGCACACTATGGTACGTTTGGAAAATGCTTTTGAACAGGCAAAAATTCACGTGGATCCCTTTAAACCTGTGGACCACCAAGTTGAAGAGGTTGTAAAACAGCTGAAATTTATACTTCCTTTAAAAATTGAAAATGTGGATATAGCAATAAGAATACCTGCACAATATGCCGCACAATCATATGGTATTATAAAGGATTATAACCCTAAAAAAGAAGAGTGGGGCAGTCAAGGTGATCTAATTGCTCTCGTTCAAATCCCTGCTGGCCTGCAAAATGAATTGTATTCTAAATTAAATTCAGTAACACAAGGGAATGCACAAACAAAAATCGTTTCAAAAACAAAATAATTAAGAGGTGAATAAATGGACGATACAATATTATTTCCGGGCGTTGAACTTGAAAAAACAATGTTTGGAAAACCATATACATATTCAGAAAATGATAAAGTTTATTCTGAAATTTTTGGCCTTCTTAGAGGAGACAGAATTGTTCCTTTGCAAGGCGCATACGAACCCATTGTAGGAGATAAAATAATTGGAGTTGTTAGTGAAGAAAGATTTTCAAGTTATAATATTTACATCAACACTGCTTACGATACAAGTCTCTCAACCAAAATGTGCAGACAAGAACTGTTTGTGGGTGATATGATAGAAGCAGAAGTTGAAAAGATAGATGAAACTAAAAGAATATATATGAAATATCCTAAAAAACTCCCTCACGGTTCAGTTATTGAAGTTCCTGCTGTTAAAATTCCTAGATTGATTGGAAAACAAATGTCTATGTTAAATTTAATTAAAGAAAAAACTGGCTGTGATGTTAAAGTAGGAAAAAACGGTTTGGTTTGGATTAGTGATTGTGAAAATAGATATTTGGTGGTTAATGTAATTAATAAGATTGTGAGGGAAGCCCATTTTTCAGGGCTAACATCAAGGATTGAAGAATTTTTAGGGCAAAAAAGTAATGAGGTGTAAATATGAGTAAAAACGAAAAACTTATTGTGAATGGAAAAAGAACAGACGGTCGAAAACCAAATGAATTTAGACCTTTATCCATTAAAGCACATGTGTTGAGCAACACAGAAGGTTCTGCTTTAGTTAAATGGGGCAATAATGTTATTCTTGCAGGCGTTAGAGGGCCTAGAGAATGTATCCCAAAACATATGACTGATCCTTTCAAAGCAGTTCTTAAAGTTAGATACAGTATGGCTCCTTTTTCTTCTAAAGAAGAACATGGTAGAAGCGGACCAAATAGGAGAAGTATTGAAATATCTAAAATCATCAAACACGTTTTTGAAAACGTTGTTATACTTGAAAAATTTCCAAAATCACAGATTGAGATATATATTGAAGTACTACAATCAGATGGAGGAACAAGATGTGCAGCAATAACCGCAGCCGCTGTTGCATTAGCAGATGCAGGCATACCTATGAAAGATCTAGTCCAAGCCATAGCAGTGGGAAAAGTAGGTGATACAATACTGCTTGATCTGAACTATGTAGAAGATTCTGCAGATAATGGATCTGATATGCCTATTGCAGTTGCTGGAAGAAACAAAGAAGTTTTGGCTTTCCAAATGGATGGAATGCTGACAAAAGAAGATATGTCAATTATGTTTGATATGGCTTTTGAAGCATCTGAAAAAATAAAGGAAATCCAGATCAAAGCACTAGAAGAAGTGTATTTCACAGATGAAAAAGGTGAAACAGAGAGATACATTGAACTATAAGGTGATTTAGATGAGTATATTGAATGAATTAAGAAAAAATGCTTTTATTGATATAATAAAAAAAGGAAAAAGATTAACAGACAGAGATTTTTTTGATTACAGAGAAATTAACATTGAAAAAGATGTTATTGACACTGCTGCAGGATCTGCTTTAGTAAGAATTGGTGAAACCCAAGTTTTAGCAGCAATTAAATTTGCAGTTGGAGAACCTTATTCTGACAGACCAGATGAAGGGGTTTTTTCAACAAACGCAGAGTTTGTTCCTTTTGCAAATCCTTCATTTGAAAGCGGACCGCCCGATGAAAACTCTATAGAACTTGCAAGAGTTGTCGATAGAGCAATAAGAAGTGCAGAAATCGTTGATGTTAAATCGTTTGTATTAGACGATGGTAAAGTACTTATGATGTTTATTGACTTGTGGATTTTAGATGATCAGGGCAACATAACAGATGCTGCAGGATTGGCAGCCATGGGTGCTCTCTTATGCACAAAAATTCCAAAATATGAAAATGGTGTGCTCGTTAGAGAAGGTAAATTAAAAGATCTTGCCCCAAAAGGAATTGTAACATCACATACATTCGGAAAAATAGCCGATAAACTTTATGTTGACGCTGTTTTAGATGAAGATGTTGCATCTGAGGGAAAAATAACATATGGTGTAATGGATGATAAAATCGTTTCTGTCCAAAAAAGTGGAGAAGCTGGTTTTTCCAAAGATGAGCTTTTTGAAATTATGGACATAGCATTTAAAAAACATTCTGAACTAAAGAAAATTTTAAAAGGTGATTAATATGGCTACTCCAACAACTAGGGGCGGAGTCAAAATTAGAAAGAGACTCAAACATATAAACGATCTAAAAACATCTAAATACAACTGTCCTGTATGCAAAAAAAAGACAATTGCAAGGATGCAGTATGGCGTATGGGCATGCAAATCCTGCGGTGCAACAGTTGCAGGCGGAGCATGGGCTCTAAATACAGGACCAGGTAAAGAAAATTTGAGAAAATTATCTTTGCTGCAGAAGAACACTACAGAATAGAGGGATGTTTATGTATGCTTGTGTAGAATGTGGTAAAGAAATTAAAAAAATTGAGCATAAATTTGTGAGATGCCCCTATTGCGGAAGCAGAAGACTTGCAAAAATAAGGCCTCCTGTTGCAAGAGAAGTATCCACAGATTAATACTTTTTTAATCCAAACAAATAAAAATTAAACTGGTTAAATAAAATTATGCTTTGTGAAGGTGCTGAGAGTGGAAAATATTATTAGGATTGAGAATGAAAACGCAGAAATATTAAAAGAATCATTAAAGCACCTTTTTGATTCAGACGATAGATCTAATGTGGTATTTCGTGTTAAAAATAATCACAAAACAAATATAAATCTATTAGTTATTAATATATTCGCTCAGGATTTAACAACTTTACGAGCGACGGTAAACACAATTTTAAGAATTTTAACAATGTATGATAATATTGAAAAAGAGGTGAAAATATGAGTATGGAAGAAGATATTGGAGCAATGCAACAACAAATGCAATTTTTAATGTTTCAGAGACAGAATTTTGAAATGCAAAACGATGAATATAAAACTACTAAATCAAGACTTGCAGATATAAAAGGTGATATTTTCAAAATTGAAGGCCCTTTACTTATACCCGTATCTAAAACTGATGCTGAAAAAGAACTTGATGAAAAACTGGAAAACAACGCTATTAAAATAAAAGCATTAAAAAAACAAGAAGAACAAATAAAAGAAAAAGTCAATGAAATGGTATCAGAATATAAAGGAAAGCAATAGGTGGGTTCATGGCTAAAATGTTGACAGGCATAAAAGGACTTGACGACATGCTCCATGGGGGAATACCCCACAATAAAAACGTTGCTTTGTGCGGGGGCCCAGGTTGCGGCAAAACTTTATTATCGTTTGAATTTTTATTGTTCGGAGCTAAACAAGGCGAAGCAGGATTGTTTATAACTCTTCAAGAAAGTGAGAAATCAATTTTATCTAATGCAAGAGCCACATTTTCAGAGTTATCAGAGGATATTCAACTTGCAATTAATGATAAAAAACTAATTATACATAAACCTTCATCGCTCGATATGAACGGTCTGCTCAGTTATATTGAAAAAACAGTTCTTGAAAAAAATATCAAGAGAGTGGTTATAGATTCTGCGAATGTGCTAAAACTAAATTTCAAAGATAATTATACCTATAGATTAACTATGCAAGAATTTCTAATTTTTCTAGGAAATATGGAATGTACTATGTTGGTAAACTATGAAGTCTCATATTCTGAAAGAGATAAAATGAAATTTAATCTGGAACAGTTTATGGCAGATGGAATTATTAATGTTTATAATTTAGTTAGGCAAGAAAAAAGAATTCGCGCCTTAGAAATTCTGAAAATGAGAGGAACACAGCATGAAAAAAACCTTGTTCCTTTTAGGATAACTACAAATGGCATTCAGGTTTTTGTAGGTGAAAATGTTTATTAGGTGTTTAAATGGATGTGGCAGACAAATGGGTTCAGCTTGCGTATGACTCTGATCCTGAAAAAAGATTGAAAGCAGCAAAACAATTAGCTGATAGTAATTCTCCTTTCGCAATGTTTGCCCTTCTTGAATTATCAGTAGATAAAGATGAAAATGTAAGGAAATTTGTCAGAAGTGTTTTAAAAGAAAGAAAAGATGAAAAAACCGAACAAAGCCAAATCCTGAGCGACTTGCTTATTGAGGATTTAGAAAATGAAATAAATGAGAATGAAAAACAAGTTAAAAAAGAAGAAGATAGAATTAAAATTGAAAAAATTAGGAAAAAACTTGAACCTTTTATTGAAAAATGTATTGAAGCTAAAGACCCTGAAAAAATAGAAACTGTTAAGAAAAAACTAATGCCCATGGTAGAACAAATAATAAAAAGGTGGGCAGACAGGGAAGATTACTTGGTAGAAATGTTTGGGGGAGAAGTAGAAGAAAAAGACGTTAAGAAAATTGAAAAAGAAGATAAAAAAGACGTTAAGAAATACCTTGAAATGATTTTATCGGCAGAAAAGATTGCAAGCGGTATTGGAATTCCAGAGATATCTTCTGACGAAGAAGAAAAAGAAACAGGTCCACAAAAAGATACTATTTTTGATGATGAAGAAATGGAATTGGATTCCATAGAAATTGAAGAAGATGTTAAAGATAACCCCTTCATCGAACCTATAGATAGAGCACTTTATAACCGGGCAATAAAAATAGTTTCAACTCCTGGAATAACAAAAAAAGCTGTTGATGAGCAAAAAAAACAAATCAAAAAAGAACTTCAGCTTAAAGTTAAAGCAGTTTTCAGTCTAGCTGCGATCAAATCTTCACACAGATATATTGAATGGTTAGATGAACTTGATGAAGGTATGAACAACATTTATACTAAAGATTTAGAAGTCATATCAGTAGAAGATAAGATAATCAAACCTGCCAGGGGCAAGGGAAAATCTCTTAAAAGAATTGTTATTAGTGATGGAAACAATGAATTCCCAGTATATCTATGGAAGGGAAGGGGAGATGGTATTTTCAAAGGGGAGAAGGTACGTCTTGAAAATGCTTCAGTTGAAATGTACCCCATGACTGAAGAATTAGTTCTTACATTAGATAAAAAAGATTCAGTTCTAATTGTATTGAAATAAATTCTAAATTATTTTAAAAAGTGATGGGATTATATTATTTAGATTGGGGCCGTAGTGTAACCTGGTCATCATACCAGCTTCGGGACAATTTCTCTTTAAAGCATGTTGGGAAACTGTGAAAAAGCTGGTGATCTGAGTTCAAATCTCGGCGGTCCCATTAATTTTATGGAAGATTATTAAAAATGAGAGATCATCTGTCTTTGGTCTATGGATAAATCTCCAACAGGCAAGCAAATTAAGTCTATTATTAAACCTCCATCTTTAACAAACTTTTCCCTAACAGCTCTAAAGTTTTTTGAAGGATTGTAAATATAAATAACATCTGCATTAGGAATTTTTAATTTTGATTCTAAATTGGGCCCTATGATTATAAGAAACATTTCTTTTTTTGTGAATTTTTCAGATATATCATTAATATTATCTTTTCCCAAAACATTAGATATTAGAGTAGAATCAAATCCATTTTGATTTAAAATTTCTTGAACTTTTGAAGCCTGCGTCTCAGAATTTACAAAAATTAATGATTTTTTTCCAGCATTTTTTTGGAGATGCGATAATAAATAATTAACTTTTGAATGTTCGGTTTCAGAATTCAAAAAACTTTCAAAGATATCTAAAAATCCTGGTTTGAAAATCCATCTTGATTCAGCGACCGATATGGGCGATTCTGAATAAAAGATAAAGGGTGGCATTTCTTGATTAAATTTCTTAATCTTATCAATAACAGAATTTCCTGATTGTAGAATTTGGTTCATTTTCAGGATTCTATCGATTTTAGGTTTTATAAAAGAATCACTTACCTTCTCACACATTCCCTCAAGTATTTCAATCTCTTCATTATTAAGCAAATGTGGTTTTTTATCATTTGGAAAATAACCATATTCCCTTAAATTATCGTAATCCCTTATGTAAAGTCTCCATAAAGTTCTTTTAATTAAATACGTAAGTTCTTTCGATGTTTTTTGCTTTCCGAATGAATCAATACTAGAAAGAATTTTGTTTAAAGTAGTATAATATTTTAGCAAATTTTCTACGTTTCTTCTATATTGTTTTAAAGGAAATCCAGCTATTCTAAATCGTATCTGCTTTAGATCATATAGTGAAACGTAACCATTTGATAATTGTAATTCACTTATCAGATTTAATTTATGCAATTCTTTTAATACATCCACCATTCTCCAATGGATAAAATCCCTTAAATCATTAAATTCTGTTGGGTGATTTATAGATCTTAACTCATTAAAAAACTGGTTTGAAGAAGAAACTTGAAATGGCGAATTTTGAAAAAATATACTTCCCAAATTGGAACATTCTAAAATGTATGTTGCAGCATCTAAAGATTTATCTCTGAGTGAAACGGACATATAATTTACATTCGTTGGTGCGAGTATATTTTTAAGATTTCTGAAAACAGACACATCACTTTGAGATGAAAGAGGGGTATCTACGATAACGCAACCTACCTCATCTAAAAAATCTTTTCCTTGTCTTGATATGAAAGTATCTACATCCATAAGTATTACATCAATTTTCGAATATTCCTCCTGCCCCATATCATCATTAAAAGAATTGATATTTAATTTTAAAATCTTCTTCAATTCTTCTAACAATGTCTGTTTTTTGGAATCTTGAGTGCTCAGAATTAAAACTTTTTTACCAGATTCTTTTACGGAATCAATTATTTTGGCAGAAAGACTTAATTTGTCTCGTTCTTTATCGATCAAAAAAATGGTGCCTGACGAGTTATTGAATCTTTCAAAAGCAGTTTTGAGAAAAGGTGTTGACTGAATAGAACCACAAACTATATTGTTACTACTAAAAAATTCTAAACTATCGGGTCCTCCCCCATTGACAGCATTTACATCTCTTGATTTCTTATTTTGAGGATTGGTCGTACAGGCAGACTCAGGTTTTAAATCTAAACTTTCTGGTTTTTTGTGGTAATTCATAGTAATATTTATGAAGGGAAATTCTTTTAAAACCTAACTACGATATCCATTGTGATGGAAAAGGAAAAAATCATAATAATTACTATTGATAGAGACAATGATATGTTTGAAAAAACAGGAATAACTGGGCCCATAATTGGCAGGGATAAAAACTTGAAATGTGCTAATGCCTTGATTCTAGCAGACCCTGAAGATGTGGATGCTAATGTTATTTTTCAAGCCATAAAAACTTTTGATGAGTTATCAAAAAAATCAATATATGATATTGAAGTATGTAGTTTGACGGGCAGTGTGAATCTAGGATTTGAAGCAGACTCAAACATATCTCAACAATTAGACAGCGTTTTATCCCAATTCCCTGCTCAAAAAGCAGTAATTATAACTGACGGAGGGGATGATGAAACAGTTTTGCCAATAATATCGTCCAGAGTAAAAATAAATTCGGTTAAACAAGTTTATATGAAACAGTCGAAAGAATTGGAAAAAACATATTTTGTGATATTGGAGAAATTAAAAGATCCTTATTATGCCAAAATAATTATAGGAATACCTGCAGTTTTATCCGCACTGTTAGGAATAACATTGTACATGAATTTGGGATTAGAAATATTTGCAATTTTGTTATCTTTGTTTCTTTTTATGAGATTGTTCAAAATAGATGAAAGAATCTACAGATTTGTCAAATCTTTTGAATTTTCAGCAGAAAAAGTTTCGTCTTTGTTGTATTTTATCGGAATTATTATTTTAATTTTTTCATTTTGGATAGCCCAACAAAAAACTTTCCACTCAGAGTATCAGTATATTGAAAAAAATCTTGCAAATGGTTTTAGGAGTGCAATAAACGTTGGATTGTTTGGATTTCTTATAATCTTTGGAGGGAAAATGTGGGATAATTGGACGGAAAAACACGATATGATGGTTATCTTGCATGGAGTGTACTCCGTTTATGTTGTTTTGTTATGGATGATATTGCTCACACTAACTGATTGGATACTCCTAGATACAAACCCTGCAATTTCTTTTGGAGATTTGTTTTTTGTGATTTTTTATTCTGTATTTTTGGGTTTTATGTCTCTTAAAGTTTTAAATACTGTAAGAATCAATGTACTTAAAAAACTTAGATTAGAAGATAAAGTTGTAATGAGCACCGAAGGTATGTATATGGGGCGTGTTAAAGCAGTTTCTAAAAAAGATAATAAAATTATAATTGAAACTCCTTTTGGTAAAAGATTTGCCCTTCCTTTTTCCCAAGTTAAAAATATGGTTGAAAACAGATTATTTATTAAAGTTTAAAGGGTGAATTAAATGGATGTTGTAGATGATAAGATAGTAAATTACTTCTTCACTAATAAAAATAAACCAGTTTTTTATTCAAAAAATTTGCATCCCGAAGTTTGGGCGCTTTTCCAAGCAAGATACAGCAGATCAACAGAAGGGTTGAGAGAAGGGTTTATTAAATTGTTAAAAGAGGCAAACAAAGAATATTTGGCGTTGAGAGAAACTTTTGAAAAGAATGATGAGCCAAGTGTGGAGCTAACACATGCATTAGATAAAGCTGTTAAATTTATGGATAAATGGGTTTTGGGATATGGACATTCCTCTGTTGCAGAAGGAGCAGTTACTGGTGTTGGAATAGAAGGTATTTCTATTTTAACAACAAAATACATTGAAACTGCGAGGTTGTGTTCATTTATTGAAAAATCAACCAGGTATGTTCATTTTGATAGGAATTCGTTTTATAAACCTAAAAAGATTGAAAGTTCAAAATTCTCAAAAGATTATGACTATATAATTGATTTGTTGTTTACAACGTATGAGGATTTGCACGAACCTGTTTTAGAATATGTAAAAAAAGCAACTGAACAAGACAAACAAATAAATGAAAAAGCATGGATTCGGGCATGCGAGGCCCGTAGATTTGATGCAGTGAGATATTTGCTTCCTGCTGCAACAAAAACTTCTTTTGGATGGACTGTCAATGCGAGAGAGCTCGCCCACACAATACAAAAATTAAAGTCCTACCCATTAGAAGAAACTCAGGAAATAGGTGATATGCTAGTATTGGAAGGAAAAAAAGTTCTTCCATCACTACTGAAATATGCAGATAAAAATGAATACTTGGAAAACCGCGAAACCGCACTAAATAAGTATTTTGAATTGAATTCAGAAGAGAAAAAAGGATATAATGATGTTAAGCTTGTTGATCCAATACCTGAAGATGAATTTTCAAATGTGTTGATTGCTTCATTAATTTATAAAAATTCAGTTTTGAGTTATTCTGAAGCTATGGAAAAAACAAAAAAAATGAATTATAGAGAAAAAATAGATATATTCAATAAAGTAATTGAAGACATGGGAACTCACGACATGCCACCCAGAGAGTTTGAGAATATCAACTTTTTATGGGATATTACAATTGATTATGGGGCTTTTAGGGACATTCAAAGACATAGGATAGTTTCCCAGAGTGAACAGTTGTTGACAACGTTTTTAGGATATGAAACTCCAGAAGATATTGTTAATGCAGAATGTTCAAATGAGTATTCTAAAGCTATGGACACTGCAGACAAGGTTTTCAAAGATATTTTTCAAGAAATGCCTTATTATGCCCAATATGTTGTTCCTTTAGGGTATAGAAAAAGGGTTTTGATGGCAACAAACTTTAGAGAACTCCACCATATAATAAAAATCAGAAGTACTCCTCACGGCCATATATCTTATAGAAACATTGTTCAAAAAATGCATCTTTTGCTCAAAAATAGATATGGAGAATGGATTAAATCAATTGATTGTAATTTTGACCAGGTGGACTTGGGAAGATTGAAAAGCGAGTTGAAAATCCAGGAAACTATTGATTCATTTGAAAAATAAGTTGGGATCTTATTTAGTTGTTAAAAATGGTAAAAGAAAAGGTTTATATAATGTCTCATACATCAATTATAGTGTTTTATAGGTGATTATTATGGATGATGACACAAAAAAGAATATAGTACCTGACATTAGTGAAAGTACAGCAAAAAAATTAGGGGAAAAACCTGATTATGGAAAAGGATTAACTACAGAAGAACTTAAAGCAGGACAACTAACTCCTGAAGAAATAAAAAATGGAGGGAGAGGAAAAATACCTGATGAAGAGAAAACTGTTGATGTTCCTGTTATTGAAGAAACCGATGTAAGGACAGAAGAAAATGAACAAGGAAGATTTCCATCAAAAGAAGACCAGCAAGAAAAATGGGGTCCTGATTATAGAGAAATACCTGCTTTTATGAGAGCGAAACAAAAAAAACCAGAAGAGAAACCTGAAAAAATTTATGATTTAAATGAAAGTGACATGGAACCAGTTCCAGATAAAACTGATGAAAAACCATTATTCTTTGAGATAGATGAATTTGAGGTTGTGGACACCACAGTCGCAGAAAATAGAAATGATGAAAAAGTAAAAAAATTAATTTCAAATCTTGCAGAACAATTAAACGTAATTAAACAAAACAAAATACTAGAAGAAAAAAGAATACTGGAACGATGTGCCAGGTATTATTGGGCAAGTTCAAAAAATAAAGATGATTTAACACCAGAGTTTTTAGATATTTTGGAACCAGCCACAGTCGCTGAAATCAAAAAAGACTTTGATGAACTTTATAAAAGAACAGTTGAAACGATGGCCAAATCTGGCAGATGCATTATTGATGGAAAAGAATATACAGATTTAGATAAAAAAGATATTTCAGAGGTTCTTTTAACGCACATTAAACATTATGTTAAAATTTTAATTGGTATTGAAAAAAAAGACAGCGAACCTGTAGAGGAAATTGCCGAACCAGAAAAAAAAGGTGAACCTGTTATTCCTAATAACAAAACAAAAGAATCTTATGAAAATGCAGGAAAAGAATATGCAGATTTATTGGTTGCTAAAGAAAAGATCTTCAGAAATAAATATGACAAACAACTGCTATTAAATGAGAAACAAATTATCGACCAATATCAAAGATATTTGGAAAATGAAATATTAAAAATAGATACAGAACAGTTTGCAGAAGAATTTGAGGAAAAGAAATTTGAAAAGGAAATTATTTCATCTGAATTAAGAAAAGTTGCACAAGAAATGGGTAAAAAAAGAGAAGGAGACAACAGATTCTTATACGGGATTGAAAGAAGAATAAGGAGCGTACCGGGAATTGTTGGAACTTTCGCAATTGGTGCAGCAGGACTAGCGTTTTTACCTGTTTCAGCAGTAGTAGGAGGAGTTTTGATTGGAACTTTTGCAATTTTGAGAGGAGTTTCAGGTTATTTAACCGCAAATGGTTTGATGACAGGAGCACATAGATTTTTTAGACAGAGATTTGGTGAAAATGAAATGAGCAAACTTGGTGCTTCAGTTATGTACCACAAAGAAATAGGGTATGCAACAACTGACGCAAGCGCCGCATGGCATAAAAAAACTCTGGTAAAAATAAAAAACTTTTTTGGGAGACTAGGAGACAATACAGAAATACTTGAAAGAAATATTGATGCAGATAAAACAACAAAGGATATTTCAGAAGGATTGGTAAATTATGCAGTTAAATTCAGAAGATATAAAATAATTAAAACAATCGTAAGTGTTGCAGCAGGTATTGCGGCTGCAATTATTTCCCCAGATATGTTGAAGAATATGGTAGATGGAATTAAATCAACATATACTGCAAATGTTGCTAAAAGCACCGAAGTAGTGCCAGATACAACAATACATGAATTAGACATGCCTGGACAATGGAAAGAATTCTGGGGAATTGGAAAAACTCCTACAGAAACAGTTGTTCCAGATTCATTAACGGTCCCTATGGACGCAACAACTCAAATAGGTGGTCTTGATCCATTAAAAGGAACAATGTGGGATATGACAACACATTCTGGCATGGCACCTTATGCTACAGGTATGGCTCCGCAAAGTGTTATTGACACAATTGCGCAGGTTGATACTCTGGCAGTTGCAGAAGAAACTGCAGTTATGGGTAGAACTGCCATTAGTTCTGCTAAAGATGCAGTTTCCACAGGATTAGATGTAAGTGCAAACCCTGGAGAAGGTATTTGGCACATTGCTGAAAGAGCTGCTGAATCTCATTTTGGCGAAAGTTTTACTTCCCTACCTGAAGATGCGAAAAATATTGTGATTGACAAACTCACAAAATCAGTTCTTGCAGATCCTACCAAAGTGGGATTAGAGGCGGGAGAGATGATGAAAGATACTGCAGGAGCAACAACATGGTTAAGGCCTGGAGCAACAATTGAAGGTCTTGCTGATAAAGCAGCAGTCACAGACATGCTAGGGAAATACGGGGAATTTGTTGAAACAGCAAAACCTACTGCAAATATTGTTAAAGCAGCCAAAACAGTTGTAAAAACTAGGTAGGTGATGTAAATGGGATTTGTTCAAAAAATGAGGATAAGAAGATCAATTAAAAAAACAGTTAAAGAATGGGAGAATAAAGGTATTGAACCTGATCAATTGATGGATAAACTAGATACAATAATCGAAATTGCCAAGAATTGGGAAAATATTGCCAAGAATTCGGAAAATACAACTCTTATTTCAGAATGGATGAGAAAAAAAGAACTTATGAAACCTGAAACACAAATAAAAAAACGGATAAGTAAAGCGAATATTGGAGATGCGATAGCTTTGAGCGGAACAATTGTTGTAGGTTCTGCAGAACCACCTGCGCATCCTGCATCTTGGGTTTTCATAGCAGGAACAATTGCAATTGGGATAGGAGTTTCGCTATATAATAGATTTAAAGCTATAAACATAGCAAATAAAACAAATAAAAAAGTTGACAAATATTTGGAAAAACTAAAAGCAGTGATTACTCAAACATTATATCTAGCATCTTTTGTTACCGCAATATCCACATTCAAAAATGTTGAGTTTCCATTAATCAAATATCCTTTAACTGGAATTATTGGGACTTATGGAGTACTTATGTATTTTGCACAAAAAATAAAAGATGAAATGCTTAAAAAGATAGTTAAAGAGAAAAATGTTTAAAGTTCTTCTTCTGTTATTATTTTTATTTTGTTTTTCTTAAGCAATTTAGTGGTAACTCCATCCCCTTCAATAACCTTTCCTGAGAAAGTTCCATCATAAATTTGGCCACAACCGCATGAAGGGCTTCTTTGCTTAAGAATAGCCTCTTTGATGTTGTATTTCTTTGCGATTTCCAATACTTTCTCAGCTCCAATCTCAAATTGTTTTGTAAAATCTTCACCGTCTTGAGAAAAAACTTTATCTCCTTTCTGTTCAAAAGGATCGCGAGGAATTTCCAATCCTCCCAAAATTTCAGGGCAAACAGGAATAAGAACCTCTTTTTTAGCCAATTCCAAAACCTTTTTACTGGGTTTGGTTTTACCATTATATCTGCAATTTATTCCCAATAAACAAGCACTGCAAAGTTTCATAATATTTGTTTATTCCAAAGTTTTAAAAAATAGTAATGCTTAATGAAATTATGGATTCTGAAATAAATAAACTCATAGATTTAGAAGAAAAAAGGCAAAAAAACACAATAGGTCTAATTGCCTCGGAAAATATTGTAAGTCCACAGGTGAGAGAGGCAACAGGTTCTGTTTTAACACATAAATATGCAGAAGGTTATCCTGGAAAAAGGTACTATGGTGGAAATCAAATTATTGATGAAATTGAAACAATGGCAATTGAAAGAGTTTGCAAGTTATTTGGTACAAAATTCGCAAATGTTCAGCCGCATGCAGGTTCTCAAGCAAATATGGCAGTATATTTTGCTTTGATGGAGTATGGGGACAAGTTTTTGGGTTTGGATTTATCACATGGAGGCCATTTAACACATGGCTCCCCAGTTAATTTTTCAGGAAAAATATACAGGCCCATCCATTATCAAGTCAATAAAGAAGGATGGCTTGATTACAATGAAATAGAAAAAATAGCAAAAAAGGAAAAACCAAAACTTATCCAATGTGGTTACACAGCATGTCCAAGAACAATTGACTTTAAACGTTTTAAGGAAATCGCTGATTCAGTTGATGCTTATTTGATGGCAGATGTTGCCCACACTGCAGGTTTGATTGCAGGTAAAGCTTTTCCAAGTCCAGTTGGCTACGCAGATGCGATTACTTTTACAACTCATAAAACACTAAGAGGGCCAAGAGGTGCAGTTATGCTTTGGGACAATGAAGAATTAGAGAAAAAAATGAGGATGGCAGTTTTCCCGGGTTTACAAGGCGGACCAATGGAAAATGTGATTGCAGCAAAAGCAGTTTGTTTTTATGAAGCAATGCAACCTGAGTTCAAGGAATATGCAAAACAAGTTGTCAAAAACGCTAGAACATTGGCAGAGGAATTGATGAGTTTGGGTTTCAAACTCATCACAGAGGGTACTGATTCACATTTAATTTTGATTGATTTACACAACAAAGAAATAACAGGAAAAGAAGCTCAAAACTGGTTAGAAACAGCAGGAATTGTCTGCAATAAAAATACTGTTCCTTACGATGATAAATCACCTTTTGTAACCTCAGGAATAAGATTCGGAACCCCAATTGTAACAACTCGTGGAATGAAAGAAAGTGAAATGAAAATGATTGCAGATTGGGTCAACAAAATTATTGAATCTAAAGGAGAAAACTCAGAAAAGATAAAAAAGGAAGTTGAAGAGTTTGCTGGCAAATGGCCTTTGTTTGCTTGAATGAATACTATTTAAATATATTTAACAAAAAAGATACGTATGGATAAAGGAAAAATATTGTTTCAAAAAGGACCGCAATCAACATCTGATAAAATATTTTTTACTAGTAATAGTATAAGTTACTTATTTCTCTTCATAGTAGCACTTTTTATCTTGGGAAGCGGACTTTCAATTATTTTTATAAGTGCATTAGGAATTTTGATGAGTGGAAATTTCATTATATTGATATTTGGTTTTTTTGGGATACCCCCAATCCTTATAGGAACGTTTCTATTTATATGGGCAATTCAAATAAATAAAATAAATTATAAAATAATTTTATATGAAAAAGGCATTGAAGCAGAATACAAATATGAAAAAATATATGTCCCTTTAGATAAAATAAAAGAGATTAAAATGCATAAGAAAAAACTTTTTATTGAAACTATAGAAGGAGAGAAAAAAACAGTTTATGTAGATCCTTCCTATACGTATAAATACGGGATAAATAAATTAGCAGCACTTTTTTCAAACCAAAGCGAAAAAGAATTCTTAGAAGCATATTCAAAAATAAAAAAAGCAAAAAATATTGAAATGATCTAATCCAGATCGTTTAAAACTTCATCAAGGTTTTTCATTCTTTTTACTTTTGGATGAAAGTAAAACATACATCTTGAAGTATGTTCACCAATAACATAAATTTTTGGTTTGTTTTTTTCTAAAAGAGAATTTAAAGCAATTCCAAATTCAGTATGCATCCCTGTCCCTCCTTGTTTATCGCTGATTAAAACAAAAACATCGCAATTTCTAACCCCTTCAACATCTTCGTTTGTGTATTTAACAGAAAGTTCCATGTTTTCTCCATATTCTCCTCGAAGATTCTTATGTTCTGTCCAATCATTAGCTATCTCATAACCTCTGCTTTTGAGATATTGAAAAACTTCGATAATTTTTTCCCTATCATAAAACCTGCCTGAAACATAAAATCTCATGAAAATTAAATTGAACTTACCTTAATAAAAGTTTGCCTGATAAAAATATTATGGATATATTTCAAGCAATTATTTTAGGCATTATACAAGGGATAACAGAATGGCTACCCATAAGCTCTGAAGCTATGGTAACATTAGCGGGCAGGTTTTTATTTGATCATGGATATCAAGAAGCTTTGGGCACTGCAATATGGTTACATACCGGAACAACAATTGCTGCAATAATTTATTTCCGGGAAGAAATTATTGATATTGTAAAAAGTGCCTACACTAAATCAAACAAAGATCTTTTGATTTTTTTGATGATCACAACGATTATTAGTGGGATTGTGGGTTTTAGTTTTTTGATTTTTTTGTTTAATTTTATCATTCCTGATGAGATATTCACTACTGTCATTGGTATTTTTTTAATAGGTATTTCATATCTCCAAAAAAAAGCTTCGGCAGGAAAATTAACAGAAATCAAACCGATTAAGGCTGTTGCTGTTGGAATTGCCCAAGGGTTTTCGATTTTACCTGGCATAAGCAGATCTGGGATTACAATAGTAACTCTTTTGATGGAGAAATATAATTTAAAACAGTCACTTAAATTAAGTTTCCTGATGAGCATACCAGTAACTTTTGGAGCAGGTATTCTTTTGCCAGTGATAAAAGAGGGTTTTGTGATATCCATTCCATTAATAATTGGCAGTTTGGTCGCAGCATTAGTGGGTTTTGTAACAATAAAAAACCTTATGAAATTTGCTGAAAAAACAAATTTTTCGAAAGCAACGCTCATTTTAGGTTTGATAATAACCATTATAGGAATAATATCTATTATTCTACAAGCCGTTTAAATGTTAAATACGAATAAATGAATAAATACGCTGCAATCAGAAATATTGGGGCCATGAAAAACAAAAGGGCACTTGGAACAAAAAAAGCAAATAATATAAATATAGAATATAATCTAAATAAAACACCTGCTTTTTCATGAGTTAGATCCCAAACCATCTCATTACTTATTGTCCAGGGAGTTCTTATTCCCATAAACCAATTTTGTTTGAGTTTTGGGAGTACAACACCTATATAAAAAAACAATATAGAAAATGCAGGTAAAATAAATTGAGTAAAATTGAAACTATGTCCTAAGTTCCAAAATAGAGTCAATAAAAACAAGTAAAACATGAAAAAAACAAAAACCAATATGAAACCATAATAAACATCTTTAAAATGTTGAAAATTCTTTTTGAGAGGATCTATGTTTGGAAGAAATGAAAAAAAAATCAAACATATTAAAGTTAATGAAGGAAGTAAGAAAGTGCCGATTAATTTTCCTGAATAACCATCTGCCTGGCCTTCAGCATTCCAGTGAGAGGCCATTTTTTCAGGTAATTGATTGTAAAAATAAAGTCCAATAATAAAAGATACCAAAACTGTAAAAACAGCTAAAATAAACTTTTTATCCATAATAAAAAAACACGTGTTAAATTAATAAATTTATGTTTTTCACTACACAACAAAAGGTTTTTGAATTTGAGAGAATATGATGCAGGATCTAATTAATATCTTTCTCAGAGCGAAGCTTTGAGGGTTGGTGAGTTGTTTTTTTCAGAAGTTGTACTAACCTTATTAAACCATACCCAATTATTAAAGTCCCCACAGTTATATTTAATATTTGAATAACAATTACTGGTATCGTGCCTTTGAGTAATGAAAAAAACAAAACGGATCCTCCCATAAATATAATTGTAGAAAATCCTACTCCAAGACCAAAAAGATAAAGCTCTTTTTTTTGTAAATTGTACTCGATTGCTTTTGCAGAGAATAAGCCTGTGAAGAAAACAATTGATAAAGGATTAGAAATTGCAAGTAAAAAAACAGATGTAAAACTTGAAAATAAATCTGTTGTGTTCACTACGGTTTCAGAAATTCCACTACTTATCGCCCCATTAATAATAATTACACCAAAAATAACCAAGATGATTGAACTGACTATTCCAAATACTTTTTTTACTTTTTTATTTTCAAGCAATTCCCCGACGCCCAAAATTGAAAGGGCAATATAAATATAACTAACAATAGTTGCAGCTAAAACACCCATTAGTCCATCAAATACAGTTTTTTGTAGAGCCAAGCTGATTACAAAAAAAAATATTGGACCAATTGCTAATTGAATAATTAATCCCACTCCCAAACCATTCTTTAAAATTGAAAATGTTTTTTTCATTGAAGATTTTAAAAGAACTAAATTTAAAATTCTTTGTAAAGCATTACACTTATTGTATGGCAAAAAATAAAACAACAAAAGAAAATATTTGGTGTATGTTTTTGGACTTGTTTTTATATTAAATGCTATTTAAAAAAATTCAATAGAGACAATTCACAACCTTTTTTAAACTTTTTCCAACACAAAAAATATGTGGCAGCCCCAAAAGTAATATATCATACTGGCAGTGTTGATGCTGAATATACTGTTGAAAGACTAAAAGCAAAGAGGAGTATGAGAAATGTTGCTTTTGAAAGAATGCGCTATGGAGATTTAACTGAATTAAAAGGAAAGGCAGTTATGATTTGGGGAAATGGAGATGAACATCAAGCATCTTATTATTTTGATTGGCCAGGATCTGAACCTTTAACTAAAATTAATATTGATCAACATTCAGACATTTACGAACAAATCGGGGGTGAAGCTCTTTATTGTGGAAATCATTTTCTTTATTCGACTTATAGGCCCAAAAGAAAAGGTGCTTTGCTTTTGCCGTCTAGATTGATTAAAGGGGAAATGAGTTTGCCGTGTTACGTGGAATCAATTCCTTTTTTGAATCCTAACAATATAATCAAAGGGAAATTTACGGAAGTTGAAATACAGATGTTGAAAGACCCTTTACATATAACCATTGATTTAGATATTGTAGATATGTTCCCCGTTTTAGATGAATATGTTGGAATTAACTGTTGGTCCGATAATTATTTAATGCAAGTAGTGAAAGGATTAAGCTCTAATGAATGGTTTAGGTTTGATGTCGGAGGGATAACGTGGGAATATGAAATATATCCTGAAAGAAAAGATCAAGTTAGACATATAACAAAACCTGCGTATTCTAAAAAAAGATATGAAGAAGCTTTAAGAATTATGAAAAGGCTTCTTTTGATAGCGTTGGAAAAAACATCTGGGTAAATCGGTTGTAATACTTTTTTATAATCTAATAAACTTTCGAAATTACGGGGGCATTACCCTTATAAACACTTTGAAACACAATATATTTATGCACCTCTACCCAAATACAAAAATACCCTCCACCCCGTTGGGAAGGTTCTTTAGAAAACCATTAATTGAAAAATCACTTTCGGAATACTATTACGGTTTGGGTTTTGAATATACCCATAAATTTGACACAAATTATAGAAAAAATGATTTGAGAATTGCAAAATACTGTTTCAAAACCGCGTTGAGATGTAATCCTGAGAATGTGGATGCCAACATAGGGCTTGCCGCAGTGCATATAAGATTACGATCGAAACGTCATCTTCGAAAAGCCGAGAAATTGCTGGAAAATGCATTGGAAAAAAAACCAGGGGTTGCAGAAATAAAACTTAATTTGGGTAGAGTGTATAATCTAAGAGGAGAATTAAGCAAGGCGATTGCAATCATAGAAGAAGCAAAACAAATTTCGCCGACACACCCAACAATAAATCTTGATCTGGCAGAGATGTACCTAAAACGTTTACAGGAAGATAACAAAAACCCAGATAAAAATGATATTGATAGAATAAAACAATGTCTTAAGATAGCTATATCCTCAAATTTTACACCAATAAGAGAAAGAGCCATAAAGTGGCTAAATAAGTTAGAGAAATAGAGTAGAGCATAATAAACAAACCGCCATAAACAAGAATTATATTGATCGTTTTTTCTACAAAAACCATGCAATATCGCAATCATCACAATTTCTAATGAGGGCATATATAGAAATGTTGTTGTGAGTATAAAACCTCCAGGACCAATAGAAGAGCTTGAAAAATAAATCCCATGATTTCAGATTCTACACACAAACTTGAAAAAAACATAAAGATACGCAGAATCAACAAAAATAGTAGAGCAATTACTTTTAATTGCGTTAGAGAAAATTATTCCTTATAAGATTTCAGTAAAAGTTCCCAAGATTTTTTCCAATTTTTGTTTGATAAAACACTGTAACATGCACCTTTATACGTCCAAGCAGTTATATAATCTGGTTTACATTGTTTGGCATATTCCACTGCTTTTGGAATATCAAAACTGTTTTTTATCTTGAAATTTTGGATCCAAATTTGAGATTGTTTTTTTCCAATTTTACATTCTTTTGTAATTTTTTGTCCGACATCTTTAACAAATTCTGGTCCTTTATTGATAAATTCTAACCAATAGGGATCTTGCCAATAGGGATCAGATCCAAAAACATCAATACTTTTTAAACTTAAAAAATCTTCCCAAACTAATGTTTCATCACGTTCGGCAGGATATAAACAAATAAATGTTTTTCCTTTTGAGTTTAGATCTTTATATAATTTTGCCAAAGAATCTATAAAACATACCAAACTTTTGTTTTTGAATTCTGTTAATTGCTTTGTAGAAGCGTTTTCAATATTTTTTTTGTATTGTTTTTTAAATTTTAATTTACAGTACTTGCAAAAACAACCCTTCTCTTTTGTTTTTTTATTGTTATAAAAAGCAGGTTCATCAAAGAAAATACCATCTGAAAAATTAGCAATTTTCTTAATTTGGGCTTTCATGAAATAGAGAAATTTGGGATTATTGAAACATGCCTTCGGAATTATGCGTCCTGAAGATAAAACTTGCCATGTATCAATGTTTTTAAATATAAAAAAACTTCCTCCCTCTCCGCCAAAAGTATTGCCGTGGGCCCAAAAATTAACAATAAACTCGACATTGTATTTTTTAGATATTCTATATATCTCTTTGGTAGAAGGTAAATAAAAATCGAGTTCGTATTCTGAAGCTGCAAAAACAATATGATTAATGCCAGATGCTTTTAATTCTTTTAAATCTTTTTCAAAATGCCAGGGGAAATGTGTCCCGTAATAACTAACCCCGAACGATATGCCCATAATGTGTTTATAAAATCAAAACTTAAAAAGATATCTTTATTTGATTTTTCTAAAAGGAACAGGATTGTTTTTTGTGTATTCAATTATTTCGGGCCAAATTTCTATTGATTCTTTGATTTGGACATATTCTTTATCAATTAGATCCACATGAAATGACACAAATTCACCAGGTCCATCGACAGATATGGCTCCCTCGAGTATTTTATCATAAAACACTTCTCCAGGAATTTGATGTATGTTTGTTTGTTTTGATAATCTTATTAAAGAATTCCAAAGTTCATAAAGGTCATTTACATCATAAGAGGGGTTCTTTTCTAATCTAACTTTTAATTCATCTATACTTTTTACACCATTGATTATTGTTTTTTTGATGATGGTTGCTATCTCCTCAATTATAAAATCCTTAACAATATTATTTCTATTTTCCATATTCCTACAATGTGTTTGAACAGCAGGACAATAACCCACATGAATGTTAGGTTTATGAGAAAACTTCCTAAATATATAATCCTCAAATCTCAGTTGTGTTGGTAAAAAACAGATAAAACCCTCTGTATTATCCAGTCCTAATACTGCACCTGTAAGCCTGTAATCAGATTCAACAACACAAGGTTCATATCTATTTATAATATATTTTAAAGGAACCTCGCCTCTCAAAGTATCCCATTTTGGATTTTTTAAGAATTCGTCAATTATATCTTTAGAATCTATATCTGCATCCCCTGAAAGATAACTTTGAACAATTTTTATTGTTGCTTCTTTATTTAAAACACCTGGTTCAACAGTTACATAACCATCTTGCAAACCTCTGACCGATACATTTAACTCTAAATCAGTGTTGCTGTCAATTAGATGTTTGCCAGTTATTGTTCCAGGGTTTTGTCCCATATAAACTTTGACTTTCATACCTATCATTGATGAATAAGCAGATATGATGTCCATCTCCACATTTTTAAATCCATCTACAGTTGCAGAATAATGCCCTTCTAAGACGGAATTGGGATTTTTTTCTGCTCCCTCCCCAAAAATACCATAAGGAAAAATGTCATCGTCCACAGATATAAAGTGATTCCCTAAAGTAGCCAACAAAATCCAGTTCCTATTGCCCCCATAACTAGGTTTCATCATATTTGGAATTAAAGGATCGGGATTTTCCTTATGAAGTCCTTTTAAAAATGTGTTTTTCTCTTCTGGACCAACATACCATATATCTGCAAAAGGATTTTCATCTTTTACTCTTTTTAGGTTTTGTAGAGTTATACTGCTTTTTTCCAATGAACTATCATCAAAAACAATTATGGGAGTATTGTGACCGAATCTTTCAAAGTTTCTGGCATAAGCAGTAACGCAGTTTTGAACTTCTCTTGGCCGATAGGTAGGTATTGTGAATAAGAGTTTGGGCATGTTATAGGATATGGTTTCTTGATTTATAAATTTGTGATTAAAAAAAATGCAATATTAAGTAAAAAATAGTGTTTTTTACCTAAATATTTAAATTAATATTTTTCTTTTTATATTAAAAAAGGTTATGAAAAAAATAAAATAAAAAATAAATATTAAATTATTTTGTTTTTTCAGCTATTTTTCCAATCCATACGGTTGCCAAAACAGCTATTATTGTAACTATTACTGCATAGATTATTGAAGCTATTATGGTATCTGAAGCTCCGAAAAACTCTGCAAAAATTGCCTGGATTGCTCCATTCCAAGCCAACGCTGCCACAAGCCCAAAGGCTGTCGTGATCAATAACGCCATTTTTTCAATAACTTCTTTTTTCATATAATCACCCGTATGAGTATTGTTGGTGAATTTTTAAGGCTTTGGCTAAAAAGAAAGAATTATAATCTGATAAGAAGAAGCTGATATTATGGAATTCAATAAATTAGTACCTGAATTAATTGTTTCGAATTTAGAAAAAAGCTTGAATTTTTATGAAAAAATACTAAATTTCAAAATAGAATATGAAAGAACAGAAAATAAGTTTGTTTTTTTATCATATAATGGAAGCCAGATTATGATCCAAGAGATGACAAATAAAACAAAAAAAACATGGATTAGTGGAAAATGCGAGTATCCTTTTGGGAGGGGTATTAATTTGCAAATTGAAACCAATGAATTGGATAGGATTGTTGACTCTTTGAAGAAAAATAACTGGAAAATAGAGATGGGGCCTGAAAAAAATGTTTACAGAAAAGACAACGAACACATTAAAATGAGAGAAATTTTGGTTATGGATCCAGATGGTTATTTGCTTAGATTTTCCCAAGTTATAAATTAACTTATCAAATGAAAAATCTGTTTTAAGTTGTACAGTAGTGCAACATTAAAAAAATATGAAAATTGGTTTTTAATGGAATTGCGGGCGCACCTACGATTACAATGAATTGATATTTTTTATTATATTGTTTATTTGTTCTTTAGAATTTGGATCTTTCTTTAAATCATCATCCTCAAAAGCTTCAAAATTATAAAGACCTATCAAATTTAACAAATTAAACTTGATAAACCCCTCAATTGATTGTTTGTGGAATTTTTCAGTTACTGTTACTTTTCCACCCCCAACAACTATAGAAATTAAATACTTATCTTTTAGTGATTTGGATTCATAAGCAGGGATTGTTCGATCTATGAACTGTTTTGTCAATCCAGATACATTACCATAATACAAAGGAGAACCCAAGATTATTACATCTGCCCAAAGAAGTTTGTTGAATAGAAGTTTCATATCATCGTCAATTACGCACTCCCCAGTTTTGTAACAAGCACAACATCCCTTACAGTGGTTAAATTTCAATTCTTTTAAAAGAACAAACTCCTTTTCTCCTTTAATACCTTTAAAAATTTCAGACAAAACAAACTCAGTATTTCCTTTTCTTGGACTACCAGATATAAGAATACATTTCATTAAGTTTTAATCGGTGTTTATTTATATAAACTTTTCTCCATTTTGGTAGTGTTTATGCAAAGAAGGTACTAAAACAATGGATAAAAACTTAAAAAATATAAAAATCTGTTTTTAGAGTTTGTTTTCTAAAAATGATTTAATATTGTTCAATGTTAGTTTTCTAACCCTCTGCTGAGCTTCTTTTGTCATCCATCCATAGTCAGGGGTGAGGTAAATATTATTTAATTTTTGGAATTTTTTTCTCCATTTTTCATCCTGAAGTTCATCAAACCAGACAAAAATTCTATTTTGTTTAGATAGATCATATAAAGTTTCCAAATCAACAAGCTCCATTCTCGCAGAATTCAGTAAAACTGCTCCTTTTTTCATTAATTTCAAATTGGAATTATTTAAAATATTTTTAGTTTCATCAGTTAACTTGCAATGTAAAGAAACAACATCGCTTCTCTTTAACAATTCATCTAATTCTACAAATTTATAAGGCGATTTCTCTTCAGCTTTTGAATAGTGGAGGATATTCATTCCAAAACCTTGAGCAATTTCTGCAACTCTTTTTCCGATTCTCCCCAAGCCAATTATTCCCAATGTTTTTCCGTTCAATTCCCAACCCAAAAAATTTTCAAAACCCCAATTTCCTTTTTTAACAAAGTTCATTGCATCATGCGTTTGTCTTGAAATATTCAACAAAGCAGAAATTGTCAATTCGGCTACAGATTCGGTTGCGTAACCAGGTATATTGGTTAGAACGATTCCTTTCTCATTTAAAATTCTCAAATCAAAATGTGAAACATCGGTATGCATTGCCCCAATATACTTCAAATTTGAGTTTTCAAATATTTTTGAATCATAATAATCAAAAAGACGGGTTATCAAGGCATCTGCACCTTCTAAATCAGATGTTTTTAAAACTTTTAAATACTCTCCTTCTGCAAAAACAATTTTCACAGATTCTGCAAACTGTTTTAAATTATCAATAAACTCTTTCTCAATTGGTTTTTGTTTTAAATCATACAGAACAATCCTTTTGAATTTCTTCATAATCAGTATATGGGTGTGTTGTTTTTAATTGTTTCTAAAAGTTAAGAATGCATAAAAAAATTTATGGTTTGGGGGGAGAAAAATTTAGGTAGGTCCAAACTATCACCATACACAAATTAATCATATCCGCCATCAACTTTTAGAATACTTCCAGTAATATAACTTGCATCATCAGAAGCTAAAAATAATATAGCTTTTGCAATTTCTTCTGGCTTGGCAAACCTTTTCAAATAGATTTTTTTAATTTCCTCATCAACAAAATCTTTTGGCAAATATTTATTCATATCAGTGTCAACCCAACCTGGAGCAACTGAATTCACTTGAATTTGTGGGGCAAGTTCTTTTGCCAGATTATAAGTTAAATTTATTATTCCTGCTTTTGAAGCATCATAATCTGCAGATTCGGGACTAAATGAATTAATCCCGTTTGTTGATGAAATATTGATTATTTTCCCGTTCCCATTTTTCAGCATTTGTTCAGAAGCATATTTACTGCAAAGAAATGTCCCGATTAAATTAACATTTAAAGTTTGTTCCCATTGTTCAACCGTTTTCTCAAATAATGGAACATCAAAAACAACTCCAGCATTATTGACCAAGATATCAATTTTTCCAAAGGCATCAATTGTTTTTTGGACCATTTCTTTAACATCATTTTCTTTAGAAACATCACATCCGATTGCTATTGCATCAGAACCAATTTTTTTGATTTCGTCAACAATGGAAAAAGCATTTTCTTCTGCATTTGGTTCTATATCAGAAATATGATAATTAACTGCAACTCTTGCTCCTTCTTTGGCAAAAAGTAATGCAGTAGATTTTCCTATGCCTCTGCTTGCACCAGTAATAATTGCGATTTTATTTTTTAGCTTCATAAGGATACAAATAACTGACCAATATTTATAACCTTTCCTAATATACAAACCAAAGCCCAAATTTGATACATGTTCGTAATTAAAAAAAGTTTTACAGGGTTAAAAAAATAAAAAGTTTTGGAACGGTTGAATTACTATTCTGCCATTACATTATCTGAAGATTAAGACACACAGACCCCTTCAGGAATTTAATCTTACAAAAAAGAATTCGCTTTCTTCTTCTCCAGTATTTTCAATTCTGTGTTTTATGTTTGAAGGAATATAGATTAAGTCGTCTTTAGCATAATTCATTTCAGTCCCATCTTCAAATTGAATTAAACCTATTCCTTTTGTAACAAGGAAAAATTCATCAACATCTTTATGTGCGTGCCAATCAAAAACACCTTTCGGGGCAAGAAACCCTTTTGTCATTGCTTCCATTTGAGATGAAATAAAATCATTTTTTGATAGCAGCAATTGTCTTCTTCCACTCCCGCCGTGCGCACTTTCTATATCAATTGCATTCAAATGTTTCTTAAATGGTTTTCTCATGAAAGTAATAATTCTTTGAATCATTATAAAACTTTCGGAGAGCTAAACAGTATTGTATTTATCTTATGTGAGTCTATGAAGTCCAAACTAAGAAATTAAGTAGAATTAGTTAAAAAAATAACAATAAAATTTAAGGATAAACTCTGTTTATCACTCGCGGGTACGGTATCGCATCACGTATGTGATCAAGGTTAAGCACCCATTTCAACAGGCGCTCCATACCAAGGCCAAAACCACTGTGAGGAACTGCACCAAATCTCCTTAGATCAACATACCAGCTGTATGAAGGATCATTTGGATCAAGCTTTGCCTTTTTCATTGCTTCCAAAAGTTCATCTAATTCCCAAATTCTTTCAGAACCCCCGATTATTTCACCGTGACCTTCAGGGGCAAGCATATCATCATTCAACATATATTCAGGGTTTTTAGGATCTCTGCGCATGTAAAACGCTTTCATACCTGCAGGATATTTCTCAACAATTAAAGGAACTTTCATGTCTGCGGTTAAAGCCTTTTCTTCATCTGCGCCAGGATCTTGACCCCATTCAAATTTAACATCCAAATCTTGCAGTTTCTCAACCATCTGGTCATAAGTTATTCTGGGGAATGGACCTTTAACATGTCTTAGCACATCAACGTCCCTACCCAGTGCAACCAACAAATCCTCATGTTCTTTGATAAGTTTCTGCACAACAAACTCAAGCATCTCCTCTTGGAGCTTCATGTTGTCCTCGTGAGAATACCAGGCCATTTCCGGCTCAAGATGCCAGTATTCGGCCAAATGGCGCACTGTCCTAGATTTCTCAGCACGGAATGAGGGCGCCCAGACATAAATTTTACCCAATGAAAATATCAAAGATTCTCCATACATCTGACCGCTCTCACTCAAATATGCTTTTTCATTGAAATATTTCATTTCAAAAAGTTGCGAGCCACCCTCACAGGCATTTTTAACAATGATAGGCGGAACGACTTGATAAAAACCTTTATTATCAAAAAATTCATTTAAATAAATTGTCAAATGATGACGTACTTTCATTATCTGTTTCATTTTTTGAGATCTCAACCACAAATGTCTTTGATCCAATAGAAACTCTGTTGAAAAATCTTTTTGTAAACGATATGGTTCGCCTATACTAACAGGTTCTAACCCAGTAACCTGTATCTCTACGCCGCCTGGTGCACGTTCATCAGGTTTAATTTTTCCCTTTACAATAACAGAACTTTCAATATATAATTTTCCCGCAGTTTCCCAAACATTTTCATTGACTTCCTCTTTGGTTATAATTGTTTGAACAACACCTGTTGGATCCCTAATTAAAATAAATTTAAATTTATCTGAACCTCTCTGGCGATAAACCCAGCCCCTTATTTTAACTTCTCCTTCTTTTAATTTAGCTAAATCAGCTATAGAACTAAATCCATCCATAAAAACACCTATTTTTGATTGTTGCGTGTTAACACATAAACTATAAAAATAATTAATAAAATTATGATAGTTAATAATATTATGCGATCAACCATATTAAAAAATTATAAACTAAACTTTTATAAGCATATAGTTTGTTTTGAAAACAAAAGATAATACGAGCCTTGGTAGCAAAAATATGGTTGATCTTATGAGATGGGTTTTTATCGGAATGGGGGGCAGCGGAATAGGAGGAGATGTTTTATCCTGCTATTTGCAGAATATCGGAATAGAAGCCTATTCTTTTCATACTCAAGAGATACCTAAAACATATTTAAACAACTCTCATTTTGTTGTCACTAGTTATTCAGGAAATACAAAAGAAACAATAACTGCTTTTAAGCAAATCAAAAAAAAGCCTCACACCCTAGTAACATCAGGAGGATATTTATTGAATTACGCTGTTGAAAATAGAGACAGATTTATTCCTTTGCCAAAAGGTTATGTGCCTCGAGATGCATTTTATATAATACTAAAGGCAATTTATGGCCTTGTTTCAGAGTTTGCAGAACTTCCTGAATTTCCTGAAATAAAAAATCCAGATCAAATCAATATTAAAAAAATGGCAGATGCTTTAAAGAAGAGTCCTCTAATATATTCTTCATCTGAGAAGATATATCCTGCAGCATATAGATTAAAAACACAAGTTAATGAAAATCTGAAAAAACATGCTTTTTCAAACTATTTTAATGAACTTTCACATAATGAAATAGAAGCTAAAAATCAAAAGGATTACTCACATATAATATTGAATGCAGGAGACAATGATGAGTTTGTTGAAGCATGGAAAAAAGCAGTTGGTGTTAAAGCATATGATTTTCAACTGAAAGGCAGAACTGTTTTTGATAAAATGCTTTATGCGATAATGTTAGGAGATCAAGCCACGATTAAACTTGCAGATGAATTAAAAATAAATAGAATTCCCACACCCTTTATTAAAAAATTTAAAGATGCATTAAACTAATACATTATTTGTAAAAGATATATTATTTTTGTATAGTTTTTTAGTGAGACTTCTCCATTAGAGGTATTTACTAAATAATTCATGTAAAAAATTCCTGCATCGCCAGAATCTGTTTCCATAAATACGTTGACTTCCAAAATATCACCGTTTTTCACTATTGTTCCTTTGGTCTCCACAGGAGCAAATAATTTACATTCTTCCTGCTCCCATAATTCTTTTTCAGGATCACAATCCTCGTATGAAGATATGTTTGGTAGATCCATCGAAAGTGTAACGTCCCTGTCATATTGGGAATAACCTCTTAAATATCTAAATCTTAAATAATCAAAAACATTTTTTTCTGTTAGTGGTCCAAATAATTTGAAAGTATTTTCTTGATTAAGTTCACAAATATATTCGTCATCTTTATGATAAGTTAAAAACGCGCTTTTGATAAATACATCTCCTCCTGCAAAACCGCATGGAATATTGCACATTTTTACAGGAGGGTTTGTTAGTGTTTGAAATTCCTTGTCACAGCCTTTCAAACCAAAATCTTCTGGAAAAAAATAATCGCAAAATTCTTCAGAATAATCTTTATTCGAATCATAGAGGTAACAATTTTCATATATTAATTCTTCATCAGGAGGATCAAGAGGAGGAATGAGTTTATCACAACATCCGTAAAACAAAACTAAAATAAGAAAAAAAGAAAGAAATTTTTTCATTTTTCTTCCCTAATTATTTTTCTTGCAGAATTTAAAAGTAATTTTCTTTCGTAGCCTGCAACAGTTGTTCTTACTGACTCAACGACATCTGGATTTACTGACATACTTGTTACACCATATTCAACAAGCTTTTCTGCAAATTCAGGATATACACTTGGTGCTTGCCCGCAGACTGAAACCGTTATTCCGCGTCTGTTAGATGTTTCAATAACCTCGCGTATTGCTTTTAAAACTGCTTCATTTCTCTCGTCGAATTCATGAGATATCTTCGCGTTGTCTCTATCAACACCAAGAATGAGTTGGGTTAAATCATTACTCCCTATTGAAACTCCATCGATGCCGATATCAATAAATTTGTCTAAAAGCAAAACTGTTGATGGAACTTCAACCATAATCCAAAGTTTGAAATCTTTTGTACGATAAAGATTGTTTTTGTGCAGGATATCTTTAACTGCTTTTAGTTCCCCAACCCTTCTAACAAAAGGTATCATAAGCCAAAGATTTTTTAGCCTGTAACTTTCACGAACTTTTTTGATAGCATCCAATTCCATTTCAAAAACTTCTGGATCCATCATATATCTTACTGCACCCCTATACCCCATCATTGGATTTTCTTCTTCACCTTCGTATTTATCGCCACCTTCCAAACCTCTGTACTCATTTGTTTTGAAATCGGTTGCCCTATAAACAACGGGCCTTGGATAAAATAACGCAGAAATATGTCTCAACCCCTCTGCCAATTTATTCACAAATTCTTCTCTTTTTCCTTCTTCTAAAAACTTTTTAGGATGCTTTCCCATATCATTTATCATAAATTCTGCTCTGAGCAATCCGACGCCATCAATAGGTAAATGGGAAATTTTTTCAGCAATAGAAGGAGTTGCTATATTGACATAAATTTTAGTTCCTGTGATTGGAGAGGCTAAATGGATTGCGTGAACCTTTTCCTCTTCAGGTATTATTTTCTTTTCGACTAATGCAACGTCTCCTTCATAAACAACCCCTCTCTTTGCATCTACAGTTACAAACATTCCATCCTCTAAAACTTCAGTGACATTTTGAGTACCGACGATACAAGGAATACCCAACTCTCTCGAAACAATTGCAGCATGGCATGTTGCACCCCCTGCATTTGTAACAATTGCTGCTGCTTTTTTCATAGCAGGAACAAAATCGGGCGTGGTCATGTTAGTAACCAGAATATCTCCTTTTTGAACGTTATGTATATCTTCTTTTGTAGGGATTAGTCTTACAACTCCTTTTGCAACTCCAGGAGATGCTGGCAATCCTCGTGTTAATATCTTAGACTCAGAAACAGATATTTGACCTGGAGAATCTCCAGAAGAATCTTCTGATTGGACCATCATGGAAGAATTTTTTTCTTTTAAAGTTGTTATGGGCCTTGATTGCAGTATATACAATCGTCCATGCGCATACGCCCATTCTATATCTTGCGGACTTTTGTAATGATCTTCAATAAATTTACCCATTTTAGCTAGTTCAATAATTTTATCATCCGAAAGTTTTTGTAAACCCTGAACATCTTCTGCTATTGGAACCTCCTCGTTTCGTCCTCGAACCATTGCAATTTTCCAAGTTTGTGTAACTATTTCCTTGCCTGTTATTTGGAATGTTTTTTTATCAACTATATAACGGTCTGGAGTTACTGAACCAGAAACTATTGCTTCACCAAGACCATAACCCGATTCTATAGAAATTGAATCATAATCTTCATTTACTGGCTCAACAGTAAACATAATACCTGAAACTTCTGATTCAACCATAAGCTGGACAACAGCAGCAATTGCCACATTTGTATGTCCAAAGTTATTTTGAATCCTGTAATAAATAGATCTTGGCTCAAAGAGTGATGCCCAACATTCTTTAACTGCCTGCACTACATCCAGCGCACCTGAAACATTTAAAAAAGTTGCTTGTTGGCCTGCAAAACTTGCAGTAGGAAGATCTTCTGCAGTTGCGCTCGATCTGACTGCCACATATGTATCAGCACCCAAATTATTGTATGCTTCAATTATTGCTCTCCTTATACTTTCAGGTATTTCTCCACGGAGAATTGCATTTTTAACAGTCATAGAAACCCTATTCAAATCTGCAGTGTTTTCTTCATCTAAATCTCGGGTTTCTTCCTCAATAATTCTATCAATACGATTGTATCTGATAAATTCATAATATGCATTTGAAGAAGTTACAAAGCCATTGGGTATTGGAAAATTGGAATTGAACATTTCGCCTAAATTGGCGCCTTTACCCCCTGCAATCGGCAGACTGTTCTTATTGAGTTCCTTAAACCAGTATATATGTTTCATATTTTCTGCATCCATAAAACCACCCTATCTTAAATATTTAGTCAATACTGAGGTTGGATTTAAAAACCTTTTTATTAATTAAATTGTTTAATACCTCTTTAGAATATTTAAGTTTTGTTCTAGAGAAAGAATTTACAGTTGTGAACTGCCTCAGTAGCTCAGTGGTAGAGCGTCCGCCTTGTAAGCGGAAGGCCGGGGGTTCAAGTCCCTCCTGAGGCTCTTTTTTAGGTTGAGTTTGTGATAAACATACGAAAAGCGGTGAAGAAAGATATTCCAGAGATTATATTGATTGAAAAAGAAGAAGACGATGAAAATATTTTCCTAAATAAAACAGAGCTTAACGATGCTTTACAAGATCATTTAACTATTTGTTTGGTAGCAGAAAACAGAAAAAAAATAATTGGGTTCGTTGTTTCTGCGTTATCACCTCCAAAAAAATCAGAAGGTGCAATCTATATAACTATTGTCAAAAAAGAAGAAAGAAAAAAAGGAATTGGCAAGATGCTTGTTTCACAAGCATTACAAGAAATGAAATCTCTAGGTGTAAAATATTCAGAAGCATTAGTTGAAAACAACGATATACTCTCATTCTATAAAAAATGTGGATTCAAAAACATAAATAAATCATGGAAAGAAATGAAATGTGATTTGTAAATAATTACCAAGGAACTCTTTTCCAACCAAATTTATTTGCAATTATGTTTGCAACCCTGTGGACTAAATAGGTGAGGACAGTTAGCCATAGTATATCATAAAGATTTATTATCGATAAACCAAAAAACCACAGTATTAATAGGGTTATATACAAAAAAGGAAGTTGATCGATTAAAAAAAATGGTGCGCCTTTATCTATATCTAATCGTCTTTTAATAAAACTTCCAAAAGCATCTCCTGTTAATGCTCCAACTCCGGATAAAATACCTAATGACAAATAAAAAAGAGGTTCTTGATAAAAATTTAAAAAAGAATTGGGAAGTGTAAAACAATAAATTATTCCTATCAACCATCCGATACTTGTGCCTGCAAAAAATCCTTGCCACGTTTTGCCATCTCCGAAAAATCTTTTTCCATCTATAAAATTCTTTTGAAAGTCCATTGGTGGGCCCCCCCCTAATAAAACAGGAAGTGAATTTGCAAAATAAGCAGGTAGTATAAATAAGATTACCTGAAAAATATGATTCAAATCAAACATGGTTATTTTTATTGGTGTTAAAATTTATAAAGATAAAGGAAAGCGCCCCGACCGGGAGTCGAACCCGGGTCAAGGGAGTGACAGTCCCACATGCTAACCACTACACCACCGGGGCATATAAATTAATCTGAGAGTATTATAGATAGTTTTATATAAGAAAGATTTTTAAAGGTTACAAGGAATTTGGAGATTTTGAAAATGAGAATATTTGATACGCACGTGCATTTGGATGCGGTAGATAAACCCCTGCTGGAAGGAGAAATTGTGCTCAGTGTAGGCTATAAACATGAGGTGAATATACTTTTGCCCAAATTAACAAAAACGATGCCTTTTTCTGTTGGAATTGCTCCTCAAGTAGCAATGAATGAATTATTTGATGAAAATCATTTGTGGCTCAAGAATATTGAAAAATTGATTGAAAATCCTTTATGTATTGGTGTTGGTGAAATAGGGCTTGATAATAAGTGGGCTTCATCGGAGCAACATAGAAAAAAACAACTTAAGTGGTTTTTGGCTCAGTTAAAAATAGCTCAAGAAAAAGATTTACCCATAATTATTCACTCAAGAGATGCAGAAAAAGAATTAGTTGATATTTTAGATAAAAAAGATATTAGATGTGTGTTTCATTCATTCGGGGGAAAAATAGATACTGCTGAAAGAATTATTGATAATGGGTGGAAAATCGGTATAAATCCTTTAAAATCAAAAAACAAAAAAAAAGTTATAAATAAAGGTGTTGAAAATTTGTTAATAGAAACAGATATACCCTATATTGGCAAAAATTTTGAGGATATATTTGAATCTGCCAACAGAATAAGTGAAGTTTTATCTCTGTCAACAGCAGAGGTTATAAAACTTACGTTCGATAATGGAATTAGGATGTTTGGAATAGAACATTTGGTTAGAGGAGACTAAGATGGATATATTAAGTTTTTTTGGATTGAGAAAAAAAATAAAAGGAATTGCATTTTTTGTCAATGGGCCAGATGTATTATCACATAAAAAAAATGTGGATATGCAAAAAACAATAAAAAAAATAAAAGAAGATTATGAAGTTAGAGTTGCGAAAGTGTATTTAGATCAATTTGCATCCGATAAACTTATCGAAGCTGTTAACAAC
Organism: Microcaldota archaeon; assembly: GCA_020854835.1. GTDB lineage: Archaea > Micrarchaeota > Micrarchaeia > Anstonellales > JAGGVH01 > JAGGVH01. Next base: position 92,942 of record JAHKLX010000015.1, on the reverse strand, counting down.
CAGGGCTATGAATCAAATATTTGTATTAGTGATGTTAATGTATCAATGTCTATAGGAATTATGGAAGAAGTTCATAATCCCAATATTGAGAGTATTGCAATAATGACATCAAATCAATTGTTTACAAGTGTGATGAAAAAAGTTAAAGAACATAAGAAAAAAATTATTTTAGTTTGTGAAAAAGAAGCTCCCAAAGAATTGGCCAGAGAAGCTGATAGGATTATTGTGGTGAAATGAATGAGAGTAGGACTATTTATTGATGGACCGAATATGATGCGAAAAGATGTTCATGTTAATATTAAAAATATACTCGAGCAGTGCAAACAATTTGGAAATTTGACAATTAAAAAAATTTATTTGAATAAACACGCAACTGAAGGTTTAATTTATGCAATGAAAAAAGAAGGGCTTGAGGTTATTACTTGTGAATTTGACGTAGACATACCTCTCGCAATTGATGCATCTGAAGCAGTTTTCGGAGATAAAATTGATGTGCTTGTTTTATTGACAAGAGATACTGATTACTTGCCTTTGCTCGTTAAATCTAAGAAAAGAGGAATTTTAACGGTTGTGTTTGGAATTGGAATGGGATTTTCAGTTGCCCTGAAACATACGGCAGATAAAGTTATATTTATAAAATAATCTAATATTAATTTCTAAAAATAGGTGATATTATGGGAGAACAGAAAAGGCCTTTTGACCTTCTAAATGATTCATTGAATAAACAAGTAGTTATAGGTATGAAAGCAGGACTTATGATGCGAGGCAAAATGATTGCTTATGATATTCATATGAATATAATACTAGATGACACAGAAGTTTTAGTGAACAATGAAGTTCAAAAGAAATTAGGTAGAACATTAGTTAGAGGAGATACGGTAGTGTATATTTCACCTTCAACAATGTAATTTTTATATGGGCCTGTGGCGCAGTGGTAGCGCGCCTGCTTTGCAAGCACTTTCTTTGTTTCACAAAGAACCTGCACTGAGAAACCAAAAAAGCAGGAGGCCGGGGGTTCAATGCATCCCTTTTGGAAAAAGGTCTGTACCCCAAAAGGAATGAGAACAAATCCCCCCAGGTCCATAATTTCTTTACCCCTCCAAAGTTAAGTTTATAAAAGTATTAAACACTGTTAAAAGCATGAGTAAAATATTTTTTATGACTTGCATAGCCGTAATTATTATTTTTTTTAGCGGATGTTGTTGTTTAACAACTTATCCAAACGATAGTTTGCATTTTGACTATGAATATAATATTACTACAAATTATGAAGATGATGAAATGCTTACAAATCAAATTATATTTTGTGAAGAAGGCACATTGTCAGGTTACTGCTCGCTTGTAAATGTTTCGTATTTATGTTTAAACGGAACATTGATTTACTCCCCTATTGATTGTGGATGTCCTAAAGGAAAAGCCTTAAGCAAAGATAAATTAAACTGCATTGAAAAATATCAACACACTGAAGAAGGCAGATTGTATTGGTATAATTTAAGAGGGGAAGAGGATTATATTACAATCGAAACGAGTCCAGAATTAAAAGATTATTTAGTTAGTTTACCTAGAACCTATATTTGTATAAATGATGTTTGCCCCACAGATGAAGAAATAACGCTTAGTTTTATTGATGAAGAAGAATCAGTTGGTCGATTAAATGAGATTGTAAAAAAAATAGAAAACAAAACTGATGATAAAGACGATCAGATAAGAATAGCTGTTTCATTTGTTCAGAGTATACCTTATGATTATGAACTTTTAGAAAATGAAGATTACCAAGCCCTTAGATACCCTTATGAAGTTATTTATGATAATAAAGGTGTCTGCGGAGAAAAATCAAAACTTCTTGCATATATCATTAGAGAATTAGGATATGGAGTTGTTTTGTTTGAATATGGACCTGAAAACCATATGTCAGTAGGAATTAAATGCCCGAAAAAATATGGTTATAAGGGGATGGAATATTGTTTTATTGAATCAACTCTTCCATCCATAATTACAGACTCAAGTGGAGAGTATGAAGGTGCTGGAAAATTATGGTCAGAACCAATTATAATTTATGTAAGCGATGGTTATTCATTTGAAAGCGTTTCAGAAGAGTATTATGATGTTGAAGAATGGAAAAGAATAAATGAAATTGGAAATGCCTCTGGAGGTTTTCTGACTCAAGAGGATTATGAAAAATGGCAATCGCTAGTTCAGAAATATAGGATGAATATTGTAGATTAAACGTCTATCTTATTAAACGCATTTATAAATCTTTTCACACATAATAATAGTATGGGTGGGAAATTTAGTTTTAGAATTAAACCAAAAATTGAAAATTTAGATGTAGAAGGAATTAGGAGAAAGTATCCAGATGAAACAAGATTTATTGAAGATACATTTGGAAAACCATTGCCTGAAGACCTAAAGATGGAAATTAGAGATAACTTTTTCATTAAAACCTTTGGCGTAGTTGGAAAATATTGCCCATCTTCTGAAATAATAATATTGGACACAACAGTTTTGGAAGTGTATTCTCTTATGAAAAAATCCGGTTCCTATAACGGAATTGTTATACACGAAATAACTCATGCGATGGATCATGACGAAAATAATAATATAATGAAATGGGTAGATAGGAAAAACAGAGAAATAAAAAACCGTCTACACTTGACTAAAGAAAGGTTTCGTCATGCGACAATTACGGAGGGTAGGTCAAAAATTATGCAAACTAGATCAGAAAAAAACGCATTGTATTCTTTTTTAGCTGATAGCCTTCAATCAATACATGGTTGTATCTTAGGATGTACAGCAGCATGGCTTTATCCATTTAACAATATGCAGTTCCATGATATCAAAAAGGCTTTGATAATTTCAACGCTTTTTATAGTACCATTCAGTTTGAAGATTTTACCTTATAGTTTAGGAAAAAGATTGTTGAAGAAAGTCAACAAACATTACAAAGATTTGAAAACAACAATGGAAAAGGCTGTTGAAGTACCAACCATTAAAGAAATATTATTTCCAAGGTTTTATGTGAAAAGATTACAAGAAAAAGAAAAGAATTTGGAATTGGAAACAGCACAATAATTTTTAAACTTTACATAACATCTATGTCTATCTATTTAGCTCCGGTCGTCTAGTCCGGTCAAGGATGCCAGGCTCTCAAAATTTTTTGCTTTATGCAGAAATTTGAAGAACCCTGGCGACCCGGGTTCGAATCCCGGCCGGAGCACTATTTTCTTCCCCCATAGAAATCCTTAATGAGAGATAAGGGAATTGCTGACTTTTTTATTTTCCAATTGGGTATGAATTTTTTATAATTCAGATAATTGAATCTGGAATCCAAAAGAAGTATTGAACATATATCTGTAGGACTCCTTATTCCCCTACCTGCGGATTGTAGAACTTTGTTGAAAGCAGGTAAAAGATAAACGTACTCATATCCTTTGCCGAATTTGTAATCGTAAAAATCGAGAAGTCGCTGGTTTATTACAGAGGGAGGGGAAATTGGAAGACCTGCAATTATAATAGATTTCAACGAATTGTTTTTGAAATCCACCCCTTCAAAAAATGAAGCCCCCTGTACAAAACAAAACAAAATATTCTCTTTTTCTTTTGCTATTTTTAATATACTTGATTTTTTTTCTTTTTTCCAATCTGAAGTTTCCACAATTATTTTTCTTTTTGTATTCAAATGTTCAAGTATGGAATTCATTAAATCATATGATGGAAAAAATACTGCAACATTTCCTGGGACTTCTTTACTTAATTCATCTATTTTTTTTGCATAAAGCCTAAACATTTCTGGCCCTCTATTTTTGTATGCAGAAGAAAGTCCTTCGGTAGAAACAACCAATCTATTGGATTCTGGAAAGGGCGAATCATAAGATTTTATTATTGGATTTTCAATCCCCAAGATATTCGCATACATTTCCTGGGGATATAATGTCGCACTCATTAAAATAGTTGAACGTGCTTTATCAAAAACTTCTGAGCTGATTAATGCAACGTTTAAAGGGACCATGTGTATTCCATCAGAATCCATTATCCTGACATAATCTTGGAGATTTTCATTCCATATCTTGAAAAAAGATGAAACTGAGTCTAAAACATTTGGAAGGGGATCATTGGTCAGCTCTCTCAAACGCTCTGCCGCAGTTTCAGTGCAAGAAAGAAAGGTCGAATAAGTGACATCTCCGATAAACTGATCATAAAAAGCTTCATCGATCCATGTCAAAACCTCACTTTTGGTAATTTCAGATTCCTTATCTGTTTTCAATGTTTTCATAAGAACATTTATTTGGTTTGCTAAAAGTTTGTCTCTTAAAATTTCTTTAGCAAGTTTTTTTGATGCTCCAAGCAAACCAGTTGTTAAAGAATAAGTCCCATACTCTCTAACCCTCAAAGGAAGATTGTGTGCTTCATCAACGATAACAATAAAATCCTCTAATGATTTCATTGCTTTGCCCACTATAACCGAACGTATTTGTGGATCAAAAATATAAGAGTAATCACATATAACAACATCTGCAGTTTTAAGTCTTGATAAAGCAGTGAAATAGGGGCAGGAACCAAATTTTTTAGATATGTCTACGGCTTCTTCAACATGAAAAACTTCTCTTTCCAGAGTAGCAACTGCCAAAGGATTAACTCTACCATATTTGCAGGTGCCTTGTCGTTTCATTGAATAACAATAAGATTCAAATTCCATTCTGCCCATATCTGCACCCAAAGGGCACATATCTTTTTTGTTTACAATATCTACAACATTAATTTCTACATCGTTAGCTTCCTGTATTTTTTTTAAAGTCTCGACAGCAATCGAATGTTGTGAGTGTCGTGAGGTGAGAAAAAAAACAAGTCCGTCTCTATCTTCAAGCTGTTTTTTCACTGCCGCCCCAAGAACTGCCGCAGTTTTACCAATACCTGTGGGCGCATAAGAAAGAAGAACTTTTTTTTGATCTATTGACCTTAAAGCATCTTCATAAAATTGTTTCTGGCCAGGTCTAATTTTCTTAAAAGGAAACTGCATAGCACTAATTAGATATTAAAAGTTAAAATAGTTTGCTCAGTTTAATACTCTGGAATTTCTATTTTTATCTTGGATCCCTTTGCTTCAATTTTAACCTTTCCGCCGATTGGAAAAGTTATTTGAGGAGTTGTATGTCCAAAATCTGCCCCGCAAATAATTGGAATACTATTCAATTCTTTTTTTGTTTTTATGGTTTTAAGCAGCATTTCATTTGAAATTTCAGAAGCTCTTTGAAAACGTCCGATAACAATCCCCCTAACCTCTGATAAATCAGGTAGATGAATCAAAGATTGTAAATCTCTATCAAAATGGTGGATAAGTGATTCTGAATCATCCTCCAAAAACAAAATTGCATTTTTTAAACTCGGCATAAACTCCGTACCTTGCAAAAGATTTAATGTTCCGATATTTCCACCAATTATTATTCCTTCTGCTTCTCCTTCATTTAAAATATTGTACCCTTGATTTGGAAAAAAGGTTCTGTTTTCTTGATCTATATACCATTCATCATCACTCCATTCTTTTGAGGGATGAATTTCAAAAGGATCTTCATTCATTAAACACTTTTGAAAATATTCAAGAGTGTATTCAATTCCTTTTTGCATTCCAAAAGTAGAAAAATGAGGACCATAATAGGAAACTAACCCTGTTTTTGCGTAGATTGCATTTTGTAATGCTGTGATATCTGAATATCCGCACAATATTTTCGGGTGAGATTTTATTAAGTCATAATCCAAATATTTCAATATTTGGTTGGAATTAAAACCTCCTAATGTTGTTAAAATTCCTCCAACCAGCGGATCTGAAAAAGCTTCGTGAATATCCTCAACTCTAGATTTAATTGAGGAGGAATTAAATTCATCCGATTCCTCTGCATTTTTAGAATAACCCACAGTGAGATCCATATCCAATAATCTTTTTATGGCAATATCTCTAACCTCTTGAGAAACTATTGATAAACTTCTTGAAGGAGAAACGACTGTTATTCTATTTCCTTTTTTTAATTTTGGAGGTATTATCATAATTTTATTAAGATACTGATATTTATAATATTTTCCATCACAAAAATGAAAACAAGATTTCTATCTCATTACTATTCACAACTGGCTTCCCAATTGTTTTCCAATCATCTGCTAAACGAGGGCATGAGGTATTGATATATGCATCAAATAAATTGAAATCCTGTAAAGCCTCTGCATCAACAGTTCTTGAAACAAGAATCTCTGCATTTTTGCCTTTTTCATTAAGCTTTTTCTTTATTGACTCAGCAGTTTCAATAGCAAACTGACCTGCCCGTGTGGAAACAATTATCCCGAAAGTTTCTGCTTCTGATGCCTGTGCAATTAAACCTTTTCTTTGTTTGACGTATTGCCCTATTTCTTCATTGATTTCTTTTATTTCTAGTGTATAGGGATTGGCTGAAACAATTGGAACTTTGTAGGGTTCTAAGTTTTTGTGAATGGCAAGATAGTGAAATCTTCCCCCTCCAATAAAAATTATTGAATCAACTTTATCAATAAATGAGAGAATTGATGATGTGTCGCACCCTAAAACCTGGCCAGGATAAACAGTTTTTGCTCCTTTGCCAACAAAAACTTCGATTTCTTTTTCAGATAATTTTTTGATTAGTGAATCCAAAATACAAATGTGTTGGACTGTTAAGATTAAACCAACTTTCTTGAATTTTTTTTCCTCAGCATATTTTACAATCTCAATTAAAAATTCATCTTTTATAGGAACTTCATATTCAATATATTCGACTTTGATATTTGAAAACCGTTTTTGAAAAAATGAATGAATTGGAAATTTACAGTGGCCAAAATGAACTATTTTTTCAGCGCCTATAGAATCTGCTTCTTCAAAAGCAACATCACATCCACCAAACGAACGGGAAGACGACAGATAAATGGTATGGCCCTGGCTTTCGTATTTCTCAACAAATTTCAATGCCTGTTGTTTTAGTCCTTCCGGGAATTGAAGAAGAATTTTCATTTTATCTCAACCTCTATTCCCTCAGAATCAGTAGGCTCTTTGATTATTTTTTGAACATGACCTGTTTGTTGTATGTCCTCAAGTATATCATCAATATTCATCTGCAATCCTAATTTGTTTTTGCCGATTTTTAATATCAACTTTGGAACTTCTGCTTTCATAGAAAGATTGTTTTGCGCTTTCCATTCATTTATTTTGTTCATTATTTGAATTATATACTCGCCTTTTTTCAAATCTTTGGGAGAATACCATTCTGCATATGCAATAGGCCAGTCAGATTTAACTACAAAATTATCAGTTGCAGGATAAAATATTTGGTACATCTCCTCAGATATATGTGGAGTAAAGGGTGCTAAAAGTTTTGAGACATTCAACAAAACGTTGAACAAAACATATCTAGCTGCTTGTTTTGATTTTTCATCGTCGCCATAAAGTCTGTATTTAACTAATTCTAAATAATAATCACATAAAATATGCCATGTAAACTCTTGGATTTTTTTAATGGCGTGATGAAATTCGTATTTATCCATATGCTCTGTAACTCCATTAACCAAAGAATGGAGTTCTGAAAGCACCCATCTATCAACAGATTTTAAATATTCTGTGTGTGTATCATCATATTCATAATCTTTTATATGCATTTCAATAAATCTGGCAGTATTCCAAACCTTGGTAAGAAAACCTTTTGCAAATTTCATATCTTGATAATTGAAAGCTCTATCTTTTGCCATTGCACCACTCATGGCAGCCCATTGTCTGATCGAATCTGTAGAATAATCTTGCAAAATTTGTGTCGGCTCAATTACATTGCCAGTACTTTTACTCATTTTCTTCCCATCTGGGGCCAATACGTTGCCGTTAAGTAAAACTTCTTTAAATGGAATCTGATCTGACAATGCCAAACATCTCGCAATTGTGTAATAAGCCCATGTCCTAACTATCTCAACACCCTGCGGTCTTAAATCCACAGGATAAAGATTTTTATTTAAGTTTTTGGGCCATCCTGCAATGTATAAAGGAGTGATAGAAGAATCAACCCACACATCTAAAACTGTTTGTTCACCTTGCATATCAGCATTGCAACTCGGACATTTCTTTTTCTGAATTCTTGGATCAACAGGAAGATCCTCTTCGGACGCAGGATGCCATTTATTGCAAGTTTCACAGAACCAAAAAGGAATGGGCGTTCCATAAGTTCTGTTTCTTGAGATAACCCAATCCCATTCAATGAACTCTGCCCAGTTTTCTAAGTAAGTAATTCCAAATTCAGGATACCATTTTATTTGCTTTGCAGCATTTACTATATCTCTCCTCTGATCTTTTGTTTTTATAAACCACTGTCTGGACTGAAGAAGCTCGATTGGATGTTTACACCTGTCATGTACTTTAACAACCTGTTTTAATGTTTCAACTTTGATCAAATTTCCCTCTTGTTTTAATTTTTCAATAATTTTTTGTTTTGCTTCACCAACTTTTAAACCATCAAAATCCGAGTTTATTAGTTTTCCTTGTTCATCCAAAGCTTTTACAATAGGGAGTAGATGACGATAGGACCAAACAACATCTTGTTTGTCCCCGAATGTGCACACCATTACAATACCCGTACCAAATTCCTTATCAACATCTTTGTCTGCAATTATCTTAACTGGTTTTCCGAGAGGAGTTTTAATTTCTTTTCCAACTAAATGAGTGTACCTTTCATCTTCAGGATGAACCATAACTGCAACACAGGCATGTAAATATTCAGGTCTTGTGGTTGCAATAGGAATATGCCCCTCATCAACACCTGCTAAAAATTTTATATGATATAATTTTGTATCTCTTTCAATATCTTCTGTTTCAGATTTCGCTATTGCAGAAACACAATCTGTGCACCAATAAACAGGGTGCTCCGCATTGTAAACTTGCCCGTTTTTGTACATGGTTAAAAGAGAATATTGAACAGTTTTATGAAACTCAGGATCTATTGTTTTGTATTCATAAGACCAATCTGGAGAAAATCCCATCTCTTTCATTTGTTGTCTCATCAAAACTATCATTTTTTCGGACCATTCTTTGCAAAGTTCTACAAATTTAGCAGGATCATTAGATCCTTGAATTTTGTATTTTTCTTCTACCCTGACTTCAGTTGGAAAGCCTTGACAATCCCATCCTTGCGGATAAAAAACATTATACCCTTTCATTCTTTTGTATCTGGCCACAAAATCAAAATAAGAATAACTTAAAACATGCCCCATATGTAATTTCCCAGATGTAAAAGGAGGGGGAGTATCTATAGAAAAAATAGGTTTGGTTTTGTTGTCTTTATCAAATTTGTAAACATTATGATTTTCCCATTCTTCTTGCCATTTTTTTTCAATTTCAATATCATATCTTTTACCTAACATATTAAATCACCATTAAAGTAAATTATTAAATTTGATTATTATTAAAAACTTATGCCCTTGCTTCAAAATTCGGAACTTTTATTTTGACAATTTTTTGGTTCATTTGTTCTATTATTTCTGAAAATTTGTAACCAAGAATATTTGACTCGGTAATAAGAATATCAAAAAAACTTTTGAAAGAATCAAAAGAATCTATGGCTTCTTCAATGATTTGAGGAAACCGAACAGAACATAGCTTTACAAAATCATTTACTGGAACAGACCCTTTGATTTTTTTGAAATATTTGGGACCAAAATAACCTTTCAAAAAAGAAATATAAGGGTTTGTTCGTAATCTGTTATTTTCAAGTGTTTGGTATAGAAAAGGAAAAGAGATGATAATGGATTGTGAAATTCCACTTAAACCATTAACTAAATCAATAAGTTGATAAGTTATTCTTTGTTGGGTGTTTAATTCGTTTCCAAGAAAACAACCGTCCAAATCATAGATGTGCAGCGGTAAATTGGCAGGGCAATACGTATTGTTAGGGTTGCATTGTAAATGGTACACACCATTGTTGTGAAACTCTCTAAGGCTTTTTCCTAAATCAAATACAAGCGAACTGAACCAATTAAGATATTTGTAAGATTCTACAAACTTTCCTTCTTCAACATTTAATTTTTCAGTAAGTAAGGATGATAAAATTATTGTTCCATTTTTCAAATCTTCTTTAACTAATAATATATCATCAACCCTAAAATCATGAGAACTTGGTTTTAAAACAGCAACAAATGCCAATTTTTCCCCATTGAAAGTTAAATCATCATATTCCCCCCACATCACAGGAATTTCCGTGGGCAATCTAGTTTCTAAAGCATATTTCGCAATCATATATTCTCTCTGTGCTTTTGAGCTTCTTAAACCACCCATAGGCTCAGCAGGATATCGCTCAAATATTATTTTACCTTTTTCATCGACTCTAGAAGAAACTAAATTATGAAAATTTGAAGCTAGAAAAACGCCATGGCCTGGAAGATTCATTATGTTTGGATTATTGAAATCCCCTAAACCTTTAATTTGTAAACATAATCCATCACTTGATTCGCTGAAAGGATGTAAAGATATGTAACCTGACCTGCCTTTAACAAAAGTTAAACCCTCAATATTCTCCCACGAAATGATTCTCATTAAATTGTTTTGTAATTCTCCGTTATCAAACCTTCTAAAAAAGTCTTTGTTGGAATCCTTGACACTAACTTTGAAAGGTGGTTTAGGATGAGGTTTGAATAAAGACATAGAATTATAGTGTTAGGAAATGTATTTAAATGTTGTTTATATCGAAAATTTAGTTAGCAGAACAGCAATTAAACCTAAAAACATGGTTATCAATGTGTATCTTTTGATTGATTTGAAATTCAGGGTTTCTTTGGTATAAATTATGCTGAAACATAAGTACATATAATACATTAGTGCGGCTAACCATAACAACCCTGAGAAAATAGAGAATTTTAACATAGTAAAAGAATAAATCCCGAGCAGTATAAAAACACCTATTAAACTCCCCGCAAACATAAGTGATTTTTTTTCTCCAATGTAAAAAGGCAAAGTTTTTGACCCTCGTGCTTTTCTATCACCCTTGTAATCTTCAACAGTTTTTATAATCTCGCGCGATACGCCAACTATAAATGCCATTGAAAACAAGATGAAATTTTCTGGAACTATGGAATTTGAAAACGCGAGATTACCAAAAAGAAAAGGAATTGCCATGCTGAAGCCAATATAAATATTGCCCATTAAGGGCATATCTTTTAATTTCCAATTATATAAAACAGAAAAAAACGCAAAAAAACCTGTCAAATTTATTATCAATAAATTTTCTGTCAATAAAGAAAGAATTATTGCTATGAAAAGAGATCCTGAACCGATTATAAACGCGGATTCCTTGGATATTTCACCTTTAACAATAGGTCTATTTTTTCTATTTATTGTATCTGTTTCAACATCAAAAAAATCATTCAAAGCAAACGCTCCTGCTTCAATTAAAAAAGGTAAAGCTAAAAGAATATATACCTTATTTCCCCAGTTTATTTCCGAAACAGTTAGAAAGATAGATATCAAAACTGCTAATGACAACATCAATCCATGTTCAAATCTGATCAGTTTTGGGATAGCTTTTATATTCACTTTTTCACCTTTTTCGTTTTGGGGTTTTTTTCTTTTGGAGAAAATAAATTTATAATTGTGTCTCCAACTTTAATTACGGTTTTAGTTATTGAATTAAAAAATTGCAGTATGAACACTGTGATTATAAAAAAATAAATAATTGAACACAAATTATAATCCAATTAGTTCACCTAATAAGACCCATATTTATGTCCGCTGATTACAAATGTTTTACACATTTGAATACTTTCTGGTCTGTGAAGAAATTCCTGACATTTTGGTGCACCAAAATTATGTGTTGATGCAACAACGCGGATACATCTTCTCAAACTTTCTTCATCTTCTAAAGGTATATATTCACATATTGTAATATTTTGTGTTGCAACAGCAGTGTTTGTTATACAATAATGTGGATCATATTTATCGATTATATACAAATCCTCATATTCTGGAAGACATTCAAAAACATCTTTTTCAGGAGGCAGGTAGGGAACTTCTGGTTCTTCTTCTTCGATAGGAGGAATGATTACAGGTTCTGGTGTATCTTCAGTTTGGTTTGTTTGATTAGTAACAATAGGTGGTGTGTCTTGATCCCCAAATCTTCTTTCAACTTCGTCGTCTAAAAAACCTTCTATACACCCAAAATTAAATAAAAATATTGCAAAAACTGCCAGAATCATCCATTTTCTCATAATATCACCTAAATAGTTACAAAGCTAAACTTTTAAAAATAATCGGATAAGACTAAATTATAAATGTGGGGATGGCGGAGCTTGGTCAAACGCGCTGGGCTTAGGCAAAACTTAAAACAATTTTAAAAAAATTAGTTTTGAAGAAACCCAGTGGCTTAGGCCTGCGTGAGTTCAATACATCCTTTTTGGAAGAAGACACCCAAAATGGATGTTGGATAAATCTCACTCCCCACATAAAAAATCTAATTTAGTGTTGTTATAAAGGTTGATATGTGAAAAAATAGTGAAAGATTTAAAAATATTTTTATTCTCGTTAGAGATATAACCTACCGAAAGCTTTATATAAGCTGTTTCAGCCCTTTTCGACGTAGAGGGTGATATTTATGAATATTGATACTGCTGTTAAAAAAATATTGAAAAAATATGAAGGAAAAACAATAAAAGCCAAAGAGATTGCTGAAATCAAAGACTATGTTTACAAAAATACAGGTGAAGGTAAATACGCAAAAACTCAAACAGTTAAAGAATGGATAAAAAATGCCAAAAAATCCATGAAAGAAGAAAAAAAGAGTATAAAAAAACAGAAAACAGAACAGATTGTGAAAAAAGCAAGAACAATCCGAGATGAAATTTATCCAAAAAAATCCGAACAGATACCTGACCAAGAAGAAAAGAAATCAGTGGCTATTCAGAATATAAGTTATGAAATGGCAGCAATGAGACAAATTTTACAAAGAGTAAACAAACAATTAGATTCAATTGAAAGCATGCTTAAAGTATTGGAAGAATAAAAGAGGAGCTGACAATGCAGATGCTTTTAACACTACCCTCTTCGCTAGGGTACGGTTATATTAAAACAGATGAAATAGATATTGGACTAGAATCAGGAAGAGGAGACTACCTCTTTGTATCACATGCCCATACAGATCATGTAAAACCATTGAAAAAAAGAAAACTTCTTGCTTCTGAATTTACTGCGAATTTGGTTTACAAAAATTCTCCAGAGTATCATAAATCAGTTAAATATTACGATGCCGGACATATTATAGGCTCTGTCCAAATACAAATTGAAACTCCTGAAGGCAGAGTAGGGTATACGGGAGATCTGAAACCAAAAACTCGTGGAAAGATAAAAGGAGCGCAAACAATGGGGTGTGAGTATTTGATTATAGAAAGCACTTATGCCCGATCGATACATCCAAGTTATGAAAAGGTTGTAGAGGATTTTGGTAATTATTTGAAAAGGAAAAATGGTACAAAATTAATAGGGGCATATAAGATTGGCAAAGCGCAGGAAGTTAACATGATATTGAATGAAGAGGGCATTACCCCTATTGTAAGTCCTTCTATTGCTAAAATAAATGAGATATATCCCGAAAAATTAGATTATGTGGTTGCAGGAACTCAAGAAAGCCAAGAAATGGTGAAAAAAGAATATGTGGCGATTTTGCCCCCTTCTAAAATAACACGGGAACTTGCAAATGAACTTTCAACTGCCTTTAATGAAAAGGTATATACAATTGGTATGACTGCACAGCCTTGGGCAATAGCAAAATATGATAAAACCTTTGCAATAAGCGATCATGCAGACCAGCAGGAATTGGTCGATTATGTTGAAACTGTAAATCCAAAAATGGTTCTAACAACTCATGGGGATGATTTATTTTTGGCGAATTTGTTAAGAAAAAGGGGATTTAATGCAATCCCTTACTCAAAACTTAAAAGATAACTACTCCATAATTTTTTCCCATTTGCTTTTTAATATTAAATAAATCTGTTCGGGAAGTGCTATTACCATTTTATGTTCATCTCCCAACATATCAAAAGCATGGATTTTAACAACAACTCTCCCTAAAGAAACTCCCCCTATACTCTCTAAATCTTTTATTAGATTATAACCCCCTTTTATATTTGACCTGTCATTTTTTAATTCGAATCCTTCTTCATAAAGAATTATTTTTCCGTATTCGTTAAAATGTTCATTTAAAACAGTTGATTCTTCTATTTTTCTCCCCAACATATTATCACCTCAAATATCTTTTAAAATTTCCAACAATTGTGGGTGGAGCTCTTTTGAAGTTGCAAGAAGATCAGAACTTTGTTCAAACAAAGAGAACTTATTCCCTTTAAAATCTGTAACAAGCCCTCCTGCTTCCTCAACTAATAAAATGCCTGCTGCAACATCCCAAGGTCTAACCCCAATATCTATAAATCCATTTAAAGAACCGCCCCCCACTAATGCCATTTCTAGTGCTCCTGCACCAAATTTTCTGGCATCGTGCACTTTAGGTTTTATTTTTCCAAAAAGTTTTATTGTTCTTTCAAGATTGTTTACGTGGCAAAAACCCCAGACAGATTTGTTTAATGGAGTGAACTTAACGTTTGTTTGTGTTGTCTTGTTTGAGTACTGAAACCAAGCACCTTTGCCTTTCTCAGCAAAATAGGTTGCACCAGTTATTGGAACGTGTACGATTCCTAAAATTGGTTGATCGTTTCTGACAAGAGCAATAGAAATATTGAAGAATGGATTGTTTATGGAAAAATTGGTAGTGCCATCTATAGGATCAACTATCCATTTATATTCTCCCTCTCTTTGTAGACCGCCTTCCTCACCAAGAAAACCATACTCAGGGGAAATTATGTTGAGTTCGGATTGAATTAATTCTTCTATTTTTTTGTCTAATTCAGTTATTATCTCTGACTTGTTTTTATCTTTAAATTGTATATCGTGTGTAGAATAAAACTTATCCTGGAGTACTTTTCCAGCAGATTCTGCTATGGATATAACCTGATATATTTCCACCATTTTTTTCCCCTATTTTTTAGTTTTCTTTTTCTTTATTATATCTTTTTTTATGGGTTTCATTCTCAAAACAGAGGTTAATAAATCGTTCAGGGTTTTATAGACTGATTCTGTTAAATCCCACGAATAATTTGAAACTGTTAGAATTTTCTTGGAAAACATGGCCCTCGCAAAAACAGTATATCTATTGCCATTCTTTTTTATATGTAATGATAGACTTTTTATGCTAAATCTCTTATCCAATTTTTCATAATATTCTGATGCCAGATCATATACATCTTGATAAGAATTCTTGTCAAATCCTGTTAAACCAGATATGTGAATCTTCTGATCCTCTTTAGATGCTAGAAAAACTGAAAGAATATCTCTTAAAGCAACTATACCAACTGGTTTATCTTTATCAACAACAATCAAAGAAGAGATGCCTTTATCTGCCATCTTTAAAGAAGCTTCTTTTAAAGTTGAAGTCGGTTTGGTTGTCTCAACATTTTTTTTCATTAAATCAGAAATGGGGAGAGTTTTAAAAGAATATTTTTGTGGAGAAGTCATGACATTCCTGTCTTTTGGAATTTTGGCACATTCGGCCATATCCTCCACAGATAAAAGACCTTTTAGATGATTTGCTTGATCCACAACTGCCAATCTCCTAACTCCTCTTGCCCTCATTATGGCAACTGTTTGTCCAACGTTCGCATCAATAGGCAGTGTTGAAACAGGAGATGTCATTATCTCTAAAACTTTCTGATTTGGTAGAGATTTGGCAGAAATTAGTGTTTTGAGAGTATCTTTTAAAGTGATCATGCTGATAACTTCGTTTTTTTCATCCACTACAGGGAGTGCTTTATATCTGCACGAATAGAATT
This sequence comes from Microcaldota archaeon, assembly GCA_020854835.1. Taxonomy (GTDB): domain Archaea; phylum Micrarchaeota; class Micrarchaeia; order Anstonellales; family JAGGVH01; genus JAGGVH01. The sequence goes on along the minus strand of JAHKLX010000015.1, from coordinate 77,045 downwards.
TTTTAACAACTTCTTCAAGTGAATCTCCAACGATTAACCTTGGGGCTTTTCTTGCCATAGTTCCAGTTTTTGTTTTTGAAGGATCTTGGTTTATGTTTTCTTGTATAATCCTTAAATCAATAAGTCCAAAATATTTTTTTCCGTGAGTTACAACCACAGGATAACCAAATCTCTCTAATTTATTGATAATAGAACTCACATTCTCTTTCGAAGAAACAATAGTTGGCTCAAAAGTATTAATCCCATCCATAATATCACCTCATCATTTTTACAAAGGATAAGTTTAAATTCCTTAAGTTTTATTATAAATAAAATTCTAGAAGATTTATTACTGCGGGGGTGGCAGATCGGTTATGCGGCTGGCTGCAGAAGCAGACGGAAAGCGCATCAACTGATGAAAAAGCTCCAAATTGAAGAAACCGGCAGAGGGGGGTTCAATTCCCTCCCCCCGCTTCTCTTATGGTGAAAACTATGAAAAACAATAAAGAAGAATTTTTATTTAGGGACAGACCTGCTTTTCCTATAGAAGTTGTGAACTCAGATGGAAGCTATCTCATCGACAAAAATGGGAAAAAATATTTGGATTTCGTGATGGGTTGGTGTGTTGGGAATGCAGGATGGAAAAAACAGGAGATTATAAACAGAATTAAAAAATTTGATGGGCCCGAGTATGTAGCACCAACATATCTTTACGAGAGATGGGAGATTCTTGCTGAAAAAATCGTTAAGTTAATGCCCGATCACAGGAGCTGTTTTAGGGCCACAGGAGGGACTGAAGCAAATGAAATCGCTTTGAAAATGTCTCGTGCATACAACAAAAGAAAAAAATTCATCGCATTCCAAAATGCATATCATGGCCAATCTATTGCTTGCCATTCGTTAGTAAGAATGCCACATCATGAGGAACATTTTGGAAAATTTTCTGATGATTACATACAGATCAAAGCAGGAGAGTGGGAAAAAACGACTGAAGAAACAGTAAAACTGATTAAAACTGAAACAATTTCGGCGTTTATATCCGAACCTTTGATTTGTAATTTGGGAGTGGTAATTCCCCCAAAAGAATTCTTTGATGCTGTTACAGAAGTGTGCAAAGAAACTGATACTTTATTTATATGTGATGAAGTGGCAACTGGATTTGGGAGAACAGGAAAGTGGTTTGGGTTAGAACACTTCTCTCTGAATCCCGACATAATAACAATTGCAAAAGGGTTTAGCTCAGGATATGGGGCAATTGGTGCAACTGTGGCAAAAACAGATGTTGCTGAAGCTATGCGCTTTGAATTCAGCAATTATTCAACTTATGGTTGGCACCCTCTAGCAGTTGAAACTGCATTATCCAACATTGATTACTTAATGAAAAACAATTTAATTTTGCAATCTGAGAAAAGTGGAAAATACATGATGGATAAAATATCTGAATTCTGTGAAGTTGAAGGTAAAGGGTTGTGCATAGGAATAAAAGAAGAAAATCCCGGAACTGAAACTAGATGCAGAGACGCAGGTTTGATAATAAGTGCTTTAGAAGGCAAACTTGTGCTGTTCCCCGCATTGGATGTTTCAAAAACGGATATGGATAAAGGACTTCAGATACTGAAAGAAAATATTTAGGTGAAAAAATGAATTTTGCAGCAGCAGTCAAAGCTTTGATTGTGGATAAAGATAAGATACTGCTCATTAAAAGAAAAATCAGTGATGCCCATTGCCCTGGAGAATGGGAACTTCCTGGCGGGAGGTTGGAACCTGGTGAAGATCCAATTGAAGGTCTGAAAAGAGAAATTAAAGAAGAAACTGGTCTTGAAATTGAAGTTGTAACTTCATTAGGAATAAAATATTTCCAGAGAGATGACGGCCAGAAAATATTTCTTATAAATTTTTTATGCAGATCATTAAAAATCGAATTCAAATTGGGAAATGAACATGATGAAATTGAATGGATAGAAATTGAAGAAGCTAAAAAGAAAATTCACCCTGCTTTTCTTGAAGCAATTGAAAGGTTTGAAAAATTATGATTTTTTATATTTGGGCTGCCAATCAACTTTATCTAAAACTTTAATAATATCTTTCAAAGCGTCATCTATTTTATCTTTTGATATTGTTATCCCTGATGCTCGAGGATGGCCACCTCCGCCGAAATATTTAGCCAATTTTGATAAATCAATCGGTGAGAAATTTTCACGATATAGATAATTATAGGATAAACTAATTTTGATATTGTCATCTTGATCTTTTAAAAAAACACCAATTTTTTGGGTTTCAAAAAGAGTGTGTGCAATGAATTTTACTCCAGGATCAACATCCACCCCTCTTAAATCTAGAATATAAAACAAATTATCATATACTTTGATGTGTTTTTTAACTAGTGAAACATAGTTCTTTAGATTGTTTTCAAGTTTTTTTACTTTTTCTTTAACAAATTTATCTTCAAGGATTTGATCCAAAGTAAATTTCCTCAATAATTTGATTAAGTGCAGTTTATAGTCTTTATCTTCATCAACTGCTAAAGTAAAACCAAGAAGGATATACCCTTTGGGTTTTAGAATATCTTTTTTAGAGTAGTCTGCAGTATCAATCCTATCACACCATTCAACAAGATCCTCATATCTAAAAAGTTCAGGATATTTTAGATGTAGATTGTTGTATATTACGCGCGCAGCACTAGGGGCAATTTCATGAAACCCCTCACCTTTGTTCGATGCATGGTGGTCAAACCACAAACCACACCCTTCAATATAGGGCAAATCGGAAATGATTGTTTTTTTATCTGTTTTAACATCTCCTTTCCTCATTACTTCTGGAACTTGAAATTCTATTTCCAAATTAGGATTTAATGTTGTTAAAAGCACTGCACATACAATCCCATCAAAATCATCATGTGTGATTAATTTTTTAAAAAAACTTAAATCTTTCATAAAAATCAACTGCTAAAACAAAATTTTTTCTGTTAGTTTGGGGTTCATTGGTTGTTTGAAAATTTCCGTATTCAAAGGATTTTTTTGGATTATCAAACCTTGTTTGGATTTGTTCACCACATAATAATCTTTATCATCTGGCAGTACACAAATCGAAACATCTCTTGAAAATCCCATGATGTACTTTCCAAGTTTAACGCTTTCAGAATATTTTAAATGTTTTGATGAAAAAGAATAATCAAAAGTTGAAATTTTCCAAGCAAGTTCAAAAATATTCTCATGTGTGTTGGATAATATGGATCTCCCTATATTGGATTTAACCATGCCCAATAAAACAAAATATAATAATTCCTCTTTAAGACTATCTGAAATCTCTTGAAGAAGATTGGTTCCTTCTAATCTTTCAAATATTGTAATTGTTTTTTCGCCTTTGACCTCGACAATTGATTCAACAACTACATCAATCTCGGGGTTGAATTTGGGCCTGAGATAATAACCAATTGTAAAATATTGATTTAGGAGTCTATCAATAGCTGTTTTATCATCTGGAAATCTTTTCCAAAATTGAAATGCTCTCCTTAATTTAGCCATTTCTGATATTTTCATCACCTCCTAAAACACCTTTATATTTTGGCATATCTGCAAGAAGTTCAAACAATCTTGAGAAATCGTATCCATTTTTTTCTCCGAACAGTAAAAAATCTTTGACTTCAACAAAATTGTTTTTTGGTTCTGTAATTATAAAAAAAATAAATTGCATAAGTTCTTTATGTTTGAATACACACAATCGAGAATATGTTGTTTCATCTTTGGTTCTCTCAAAAATTTCCTCTTTTAGAATTGTTGGATCTGAATTTGAAAAAGCCCTTACAAATTTATCCCTGCCAAGTATAGAAGCAAAAAAACCTGCAACAACCTCTTCGTTTAACCAGTTTGTCTTGGTATGGGTTTTGTTGAAATGATGGTTGAACGCATTTGTTAGAAAATGTCTGGTCCCAAAATCCATGCCAAATGGAACATCTGATGCATTTCCCCAACTTGATTTTGACAACAAATCATACAAAACAAATGATGATAAATCTAAATTTTGATTTGCATTTATGGTTGATTCATGAATATAGGCGTTCATTCTACTCACTTTTATTCCATTTTCCTTATCTATAAAAGAAGCATCATAATCATCAAAAAAATCTGGGTTGGGAAAACCTGGCAAAATAATAAGACTAGTCGGACTAGATGATTCAACAGATAACAAACTTGGATATATAGAATTAACCCTCTCCAATCCTTGAATAATCATTTTTTTCCCTTTTTCAGACAAAGAAGGCAAGGGAGATTTAATTTGTTCTGAGAATTTTATATCAAAATTAATTTCACAAGATAATGTAACTACAAAAGGGGTTGTTTTTCTAATAAAAAGATTAGGTTCTTTAACAGTAACATTTGGCATTGTTGCTGATGAAACCCCTATATTGCCTTCCATAAATAAACATAAGTATGTTAATATATATATTCCTTTCTATCAACGAGCGTGGTGGAGTTATGCACGAGATTGGAAAACGTGTATGTCTCTGAATTAAATTTTGTATATGTGAACTAGAGGAGTGTTTGATACCATCTTTATATTCTCTCTTGAAACTAATCCCTCGCCCATTAAACAGTCCACTGATTCGCTACCAATCGCATTTATAGATGAAAAATCTTGATTAAGAATTTCTTTTATTTGAGCAAGATTGGTTGGTTCGCCATCATAAAATTCTTCGTGTTTTTTTAGATCAATATGATATTTTTCATCTGTAAGTGTTTTCCCCAATAAATGCTTGTCGCACAAAGCAATTACTCTTTTTTCTCCGTTTATATGGATTTTCATTAAAATCATAAAACCGCCTTTTTGAGTTTTTTACCATTGTTATTAAAACAAAAACAATTAAAAGTTTGTTTGAGAAATATAAATATGGAAATGATAGTTGAAGGTATAATAACAAACAAAAACAGAAGTATGTACACTCTTTGCGGATCGGAAGAGACCTATGTAGTCTATTCTGAAAAAGAATTGGAAATTGGTATCCAGGGGAAATTTAATTTAATTAAAGATTATAAGGGATATAAATATGTTTCCCATCAAGAGGGGGATATTTATGATAAGCTCTATAAAAAAATCTATAGTTTAACCTTGCCTAAACAGAATGATTGGCTTTTGGAAGATGATACAACACAATGCTTGAAAGAACAAGGTACCAAACTTATAAGACATCTGATAACATCTCAAAAACTAGGTAGAAAAATTCTTTTGAGATATCATAATGATGCAGATGGAATAAGTGGAGGGTTAGCATTTAAAAAATTGCTGGGGAGTATTTTAAATTATCAAAATAGTGGAGCTGTTTACTCTCCAAATTTTGCTTTGAGCGATTTATCACTTTTGAGCAATGCTTTCAAACCAATAGTGATATTGATTGATTTTGGTTCAAGCAAAGAAAGCAATGAGGGTCTTTCACTGTTGAACGCAGCAGGAATAGAAACAGTTATCATAGATCATCATCCTTATGATGAAAAACCTGGTGTTGGGTGGTATATCTCACCATGGGAATGCGAGGGAAATTCACAATATCCTGCAGGTTATATATCTTGCGAACTGGTTCAACCGTTTATGGATTATAAAAAAATAAAAGACTTGATGAAAATATCTTTGGCAGGTGACAAATCAAAACTCGTTAAAACAAATGATGAAGACAAACGAAAAGCCATAATATTTGATTATATAGCAACATATTCTCACTTTCCAAACACACTTGCTTTTTACGAAACTGTTCTTGAAGATGAAAGTATATTGAATTCTATTGGTCTTGCTGCTGAAGAAAAGCTTGATTCTATAAAAATAGCTGCCAAACATTATACAAAAGAGAAAATTTTTGGAGATTTGAAAGTTGTTATTCTTCAGCTTGACAAAATTGTTCAAAAACATAGTTTTCCATCTAAATCAAAAGCAGCAGGTGCGGTTTTTGAAATGTATGAGGATCCTATCATATTAGTAGGGAAAGGAAAAAAATTAATCACACTGAGGGTTAGCGATAATGCTAAAAAAATTGTTAGTGGTAGAGAAATTGTTGAGGAAATGAAAAAACAGTGTCCGCAAGGTGTTTTGTCAGGCGGAGGACATGATGCTGCTGCGAGTATGAGGTGTGATCCTGAATTAACTGAAATTGTTGTTGAAAATTTACTTGAATTCATTCAAAAAAAACTGCACCGATAAAGATTTAACTTATCGCTTACATTGGATAATAAAAAAGGTGGGTGTTTGGTATGACAATATCACATTTTTATTTCGGAAAGCTTCAGATAGAAGAGAAGGTGAAAGACCTTGAAAACAAGGAAATTGGAAAGCTTGAGCTTTATGAAAACGGGTTTTCTTTGAGATACGAAACTGAGGATGAAGACATTAGTGAAAAAGTTCCCTACACAAATATCACAGAAATTGAAAATGTGAGTGGTGTTGCAATCCCGGAACAGGCCATGATAAAACTGTCTTTCATAGATACATATGGAGACAAATACAAACTAACAGTCCATATAAGCCAAAAAGCACTTGAAACGCTAGTTAAGCTTAAACAAGAAACTATGGGAAAAATGAGGAGGAAGGATGAGGATTAGATCTTCCCAAATATAAACATATGGTGTTTATCATATGGATCCAACTGTAGAGTTTGTATGACTGTTGTATGTTTTGACAACTCTTTAATAACCTCATCATAAACCTGTCTTGGTTTTTTTGTTACATCTATACTTTGTGATTTCACACAGAACATATAATATCCATCTGGTTTCAAAAAAGCTTTTATATTCTTTAGAAGAATTTCAACTTGGTTTCTTTGAGATATGTCTTGATATACTAAATCAACTTTAGGGACGTCTGAATATCGTTCTGGATGATTTGAATCCTCTATGATTGGAACAATATTTCCTCTTTGCTCCGCAAGATGTATTAAAGGTGGCATGCATACTGAAGAAATTTCAACAGCTACAACTAAACCGTTTATTCCAACAATATCTGAAACATGTGAAACTGTTGTTCCTGTTGATGCTCCCAAGTATAGAACAAATGAATTTTCTTTCAATGGAACTTCATTCAATCCCTTAGCAATAGCCCCTGCGAGCTTGCTTCGAAATAGATCCCATTCTCTGTATTCATCTCTACCTTCTCGTATTAGTTTTTCATCATAAACAGATACCCCAGGATTTAGATTTTTTGTACTAAGTCTTCCGTTTATACGGTAAATTTGTGAAAAAATCTCTTTAATGACCATAATTAATGTTAGTTTAGTACAGTTTTAAAATGTTGGTGCTGAACAAAAATAAAATGAAGGACATTATAAACATTGAAAAATTTTTTATGGAGGTTGAAAAAATAGTTGCAGGTAAAACTATTCCTCTTGAAAAGATTAATAAAAGAAAAAATCATTTTAAACTTCTGGTTTCAACTGTTTTAAGTGCTCGAACAAAAGATGAAACCACTGCACCAATTGTTGAAGAATTGTTTAAATATATAAAAACTCCTGAAGATTTAGCAAGAATAAATAATAAAAAACTTGAAAAGATAATATACGGGACTGGATTTTACAAAACCAAAGCTAGAAATCTAAAAAGATTGGGCAAAATGCTCGTTGAAGATTTTGATTCTCGGGTGCCAGACACAATTGAAGAATTGATTAAATTGCCAGGAGTTGGAAGAAAAACTGCAAATCTGGTTGTGTCGGTTGGATTTAACAAAAAAGGAATTTGTGTTGACACTCATGTTCATAGAATAACAAACCGTTGGGGCTATGTTAAAACAAAAAATCCTTTTCAAACTGAGATGGAATTAAGAAAAAAACTGCCAAAAAAATACTGGAAAAAAATCAATAGTTTGTTAGTTAAGTTTGGAAAATACTTTTGCAAACCAATTAACCCACCTTGTGAAGAATGTCCTTTGAATGAAGAATGTGAATATGGAAAAAAGATATGATTATTTTTTAGACTTTTTAGTTTTTTTCAATAAATCTTTATATTGTTGAGAATATTTTTCCCCAAAAAGAATGTAGTATATGTTGATTAAAGCAATTAGGGCAGCAGCAACATTTAATATGATAAATATCATATCATTTAAAACATATGCGTGAAATGCCAGTAATGAGCTTCCGACAAAATATAATAATGCGAAATTTAATTTTACATCGCAATGTCTGTCTTTGAGGGTTTGGTAGGTCTCATAACCCCAACCTGCAAGAATTAAAACCAAGCCAAACATACTTAATAAAGATAACATAAAAACAATACTAAACTGTAAAGTTTATAAAACTGGCTTTTTGGGAGAAGTCTGAAAGGTTTATATAATTTTATTAAATTAAAAAAATATGATATTTGTAATTTTTGTGTTTTTGATGGCATTTATTATTACATTTTTATTCACGCCCTTGCTAATCAAAAAGCTCAAGGAAAGGGGAATTGTTGGAAAAGATATGCACAAGCCAGACAAACCTGAAGTTGCTGATTCGGGAGGGTTGGCAGTTATATTAGGTGTTGTTGTTGCAATATTGATTGCAATAGCTCACAGCACATTTATTGGAAATGGACTTGATTTGGTTCCCTTGATGGCAGGAATCATAACCTTGTTGATAATAGAATTTATTGGTATTTATGATGATTTGTTTAAAATTCCCCAAGCCGTCAAAGCCTTTTTACCTATGTTGGCAGCTATTCCTTTAATGGCGATCGCAGCAGGTACAACAACTATGGGAATACCATTTTTAGGAGTAATTGATTTTGGAATATTTTATGCGGTTTTGTTAATACCTTTGGGGATCACAGTTACATCAAATTTAACCAATATGCTGGCAGGATTTAATGGTTCTGAAGTTGGTATAGGGATTGTGATATTTTTTGTTATGAGCTTGCTTTTCTTTTCTGCAGGTAAGATAGAACCATTGATAATATGTTTGGCAATGCTTGGTGCTTTGTTAGGATTGTTAGCATTTAATTGGTATCCTGCAAAAATATTCCCTGGAGATGCAACAACTTTCTTGATTGGTGGAGCGTTGGCAACTGTTGTAATTATAGGAGATTTTGAGTCAGCAGGAGCAATCTTGGTTATTCCGCATGTTTTTGACTTCTTTATCAAAGCAGTTAATAAATTCCCAAAATCATTTGCAATCTTTAAAGATGGCAAACTGTACGCTCCTGAAAAACCAAGAGGTTTGGCAGATGTTTTATTGAAAGTGTTTAATGGTTTAACAGAAGTCCAATTAAGCGTTTTATTAATAGGAATTCAAGCATTCTTTGGTTTGATTGTTTTGATTATGTATTTCTGAAACAAGTGAACGTTTTTTTATAAAAAAGTTTCCTGTTTCATCGGAAACTATTTGATTAAAGTTTACGATAAGGATATAAACTATTGTTAGTTGCTGTCTTTGTATTTCTAAGCGTTTTTTTAATTAAATGAACGTTTAATCAAATGAACGAATCTATATATTTATTTATATTTGATTTCAGCTGTTTGTATTCTTTTGGATCAATTTTTGATAAGGGTTTGGCTTTTTTTATTGATTTTTCTAAGTTTTCCATATCATAACAAACAACTGCCCCTTGTTTTTCCAATTCCTTGCAGATTTGCAATTGATGATCATCAACTGCCTCGCCAAACTGTTTTAAGCGGGGAACAAGAACACATTTCCTGTCTATGTTTATCAAATCCAAAATTGTGCCAACTCCTGCGTGCATAACAACAACCTCTGCAGAATCGATTTCTTTTTTCAGATCAGAAGGTTTCAGAAATTGGAAAGTTGCTTTGAAATTATTTGGTTCACAAGTGGAATTCCCTATTTGAGCATTAACTGTCCACTTGTTTTTTCCTGTCACATCATCTAATTCTTTGATCAAACGGTCAAAAGGGAGCGCAGTACCAATTGTAACAAATATTTTCATAAAACTCTCCCCCAATATTCTGCCCTTTTGTATTTTTTAGTTAGATTGGGCCATTGGACAATAAATTTGTTAGGCAATCTTAAATAATAGAGGATTTTCCCAGTTAAAGATAGATTTTCAACTCTGCTGACAGTTTCCACATATAAAATTTTTTTCCAGAATAGCATTCTGCCACATGTACACATATTCAAAGCAGTGCCTGCACCTGTTGACATGATTAAATCTGGTTTGAAATTCCATAAAATCTTTAATGATTCCCACCTATTAATGAAAAAATTTATCGGATTTCTTGAAATCTCAGTTATATAATAATCCGCTTTTCCTTCTGTATCTCCTCTTTTAACAGTGGCAATTTTAATTTCATGCTTTTTCTTATCCAAACCGTCATAAATTCTCATAAGCTCTTTGAAATGTCCACCAGCCGAGGAAACCAAAAGGATGCGCATGAAGAATGAAGAAACAATAAAATATATAAATCTAAGTTTAGGTATATTAATATGAGGGTAGTGATGTTTCTTAGAAATAATTATACGCAAGACAGCCGAATAATTAAAGAAACGGAAACACTATCAAATGAATTTGATATTGAAGTAATTTGCCAGCAAGACAAAAAAGACGATGAAAAAATAATTAAAAAAAATAAACTAATTATTAGAAGAGTGGTACCTTATTATTCAGATAACCGTATTATCCTAAAATTTCAGAATTACATATTATTTCCAGCCATATCCGCAATCCACGGTGCGCTTACGAAAGCAGATATATATCAAGCAAATGATGCTGATACGCTTATACAAGCATACATATCTGCAAAGCTAAACAGAGGTAAAATACTCTATGACTCACACGAGATATTTTCAGAACTGGAGATGAACAAAAACAATATATTTTTGGGATCTATATTTAATTTAATCGAAAGTGTAATAATTCCCAATACTGATGCGAGAATAACAACAAACGAACACAGGGCGAAATTTCTAGAGGAAAAATTCGGGAAGAAATTCCAGATCATGGAAAACTATTCAACACAAAAATACGCCCCAAAAGATTATGATATGATAAAAAAGCGCATTAGAAAAGAATATGGGGTGCTCTCCAGTGATACCTTATTCATTTACTGTGGTCGCATACACAATCGTAGGATTGAAGAAACACTACGTGCGTTTGAAAAGGTTAAAAATAAAAATATCCGATTCTTGATTGCAGGAAACACCCAAAAATACAAATTGAGGGTATCTGATGACAGGGTTGCACTGCTCGGCAGGGTAGATGCAAAAAAAGTTACTGAATTAGAAATAGCCTCAGATGTTGGATTCATTTTTTACGAACCGACAAATCTGAACAACATTTACGCATCATCAAACAAAATATTCTCTTATATGACAAATGGTTGTGCAATAATAACAAGTAATGATATACTGACAAACAGAGAAACCGTTGAAAATGAAAAGACAGGATTGTGCGTAAATCCTGCAAATGAGAAGGAGATACAAAAGGCAATACAATGGATGATTGATAATCCTAAAGAAGTTGAAATTATGAAAAAACGCGGCATGAAAGCTGCAAAAGACAAATATAACTGGGAGGCTAATGAAAGCAGGTTTATAAACATCTACTTGGATCTAATGAAAAAATAGGTGGGATTATGAAATTAATTTTTGTTGTCGGCACCAGGCCAAACCTGATGAAGCTGGCACCCATGGTCAAAAGGGCGAAAAAATACAATATTGATTATAAAATAATACATACTGGACAGCATTATTCCGAAAATCTCAATGATGTCTTCTTTAAGGTATTAGGACTTCCAGATCCTGATTACAACCTGGAGATTCATGGTGGATTCCCACCAGAAGTGGTCGGTGACATCATGAAAAAGATACACCCAATTTTGACATCAGAGAACCCAGATTATTTGGTAGTGTTTGGGGATGTGAGCTCAACTGTGGGCGCTGCAATGGCTGCGTTATATTTAAACATTAAGATAATACATGTTGAATCAGGTTTGAGGAGCGGAGATTGGACGATGCCAGAAGAGGTCAACAGGATTATAACAGATAGGATATCAACGTTGCGTTTTGTTTCTGAACCTTCAGGCATGAAGAACTTGAAAAAAGAAGGTTTGTCAAAAAACAGTTATCTTGTTGGGAACGTAATGATAAACAATCTGATAGATATGACAACAGATATTGACAAACAGAGTTTAATAACGCAGGGTGATTTTGGGATAGTGACATTCCACAGGCCAGCAAATGTGGATGACAAAGAAAACCTGGAAAAAATTGCAAGTATAATTGAAAAGATATGTAAAAATACCAAAGTGGTATTTCCAATTCATCCTCGAACGGTCAAGAAACTTGAGGAATTCAACCTGATTGGAAAAATGAGACAAAACAAGAACCTAATTATTACAGAACCTATGGATTACTTGAAGTTTATCAAGCATGTGAAAAATGCCAAGTTTGTTTTAACGGATTCCGGTGGCATACAGGAAGAAACAACATATTTGGGAGTGCCATGCATAACACTAAGAACAACAACAGAAAGGCCAATAACCACAAAAATCGGGACAAACACATTGGTAAAGGAATTGGATGCGAAAAAGATAACCGCGATAATAAAAACAATCCTAAACAATAAATATAAAACGGGACAAATCCCGGATATGTGGGATGATAAAGTGGCAGATAGGATATATGAGACTCTGGGGGGAAAACATGAAAGTATTAATGATATTGGGACATGACCCAATATATCCCTACGAAGATGGAAGAGTAATAAAAGAGGCCCAATCGATAATCTCTTTAGGCCATGAAGTTACTATAATGAATTTTAGTAATATTAAAAAAGAAGAGATATATAACAAGATTAAAATTAAGAGGGTTTGTCCTATAGAACAACCTAAAAATATTGTATCAAAAACTATTAAAAAAATACTTACCCTGATTTTTTTCATAAGAAAGATCCTAGGTACTGAAATAGACGTAATCCACACACATGATTTCGAAACATTGCCGTACGGAGTATTAACAAAACTGATCAAAAGAAAAAAACTTATTTATGACACACACGAACTCGCAACAGGGATGAATGATACTAGATTACTGATAAAATATTTCGTTTTCCTTGAACGATATATGATAAAGTTTTCTGATATAGTAATAAATGCCAATCCTGAAAGAGGAAAACTGCTTAAAAGGATGTACAAGTTAAAAAAAGCGAAAATGTTTGTGATACGGAATTTTCCAGATTCATTTAATGAAGAAATAAAACCTCATGAGATAATAAAAGATATGGACAAAAAGCATATTTGGCTATCTATGATTAGTACAATTAGTGAAGCAAGACCGTTAAAACCATTTATCGAAGCATTGAAATACAATAAAAATTTAAGGATTATATATTTTGGGGGCGATGGAGACAAATTCTTAAATATTGCAACAAAGGCCGGGGTCTTAGAACAAGTAAAAGTTGTCGGATATGTTAACAGAAATATGCTGTTAAAAACACTAGAATATTTTGATGGTTCAATAGTTGCTTTCGCTCAAGAACCACTAAACAATAAATACTGTGAAAGCAACAGAGTTTATGAAGCTTTAAATTCAGGCAATATAATTATAGCAACACCCAATCCTACATTATTATTTATAAATGAAAATAAATACGGATATAATGTATGGCCAAATCATAAAGAAATAAAAAATTTGTATGAAAAAATAAACAAATCTGAAATTAACAAAATGAAAATGAATGTTGCAAAAATTAAGAATACATATATCTGGAAAAAAAATCTTAAGTTTTTAAAAGAAATATATGGTGAATATCAATGAATATGAATAAATTATGTATTTTGAGAGATAAAATCCTAACTGACGCAGATAACAGTAATTTTTACGGCTATGATCCTTATGATATCAAAGGCGATGGATTGTGGTCAAAAATAATATATAAAAAATATATTTCTGCTCCTTTTCTTTTATTGGAACATCGTTTTCCAATCGAAACACGCAAAATATTGCATGTAAAAAAAGAAATATACTCAAATTCCATAGCATTGTTTTTAATGGGATATTTACATAAAAAAAATTGCAAAATAGAAACGGCAGAAAAACTTAGAAGTTTATTGTTAAACTGTAAAAGTAAAAAATCAAATAATATGGCATGGGGATATCCTTTCGACTGGTATTCCAATATAAAAATACCAAAAGATACTCCGAATATTACATCGACTTCGTTAAGCACCTTAGCTTTGATCGAATATCAAAAAAAATACTGTGAGGAAGTTTCGCCAGTTTTTGATTCAGTAAAAAAATTTTATATTAATGAATTAAATAATTTAGAAAAAAATTCATATTTTTTTAGTTATACCCCATTAGATTCAAGAAAAGTTTACAATGTCAATGCAATGGCCGCCAATGTATTTTCAGGAATGTATTTGATCACTAAAGAAAAAGAAAATGAATACATAGCTAAAGAATTGATTGAAAAAATTTTTGAAAATCAATTAGAAACAGGTCTTTGGAATTATGGAAAAAAAGAAAAATTGATAGACAATTATCACACAGGTTTCACCATACAATTTACAAAAAAAGCTTTGAAAGATTTAAAAATTCATAAATACGATAAAAACATAAAATTAGCCATAGAAACTTATAAAAAAAAATTTTTTGACTGGGAGAAAGGAGTGCCTTGGTTTGATTTGAGAAAAAAATCAAGAAGTGACATAGTTTCGTGTGCAGTAGGAATATGGTTATTTAGTGATGAAAAAAAATTTTTGTATGCTGATAAAATTTTAAAGTGGACACTTGAAAATATGATGTTTGAAAATTTATATTTTTACAAAGAGAAATATTGGCATAAAAAAGAGAAAAATTGGTTTAGAAATAATTATAATAAACTATTATCCAATAACCAAAGAAAAATAAGATTTATTCGGTGGGGGCAAGCTTGGATGTATTTTGCACTCAGTACTTACATCACAAATAAAGATATATAATTAAAAATTTGATATATTATTTTATAAATTTAGTTTCTAATTTCCGATAAAAATAATAGATTGTAAAAAATAAAATAAAAGTATTTTGGAAAAATAATATGGGCAAGTGATAATGAATGTATTTTTAAATGAAATTTTGTAATTATTAATAACTTGTTTCGGGAGAGGGGGTAGAATTAATAAATTGAGGGAGTGTAATTCTCAAAATATGTTGTCTGATAGTGATGATCAAATTTATTTAAAAATAATGTAATATTATTTAATTATTAATAATTTTGTGTATAGTTACTGTTTAAAAAATAAAACAATACTGTAAAGGCAGTTGATGATAAAAAACATATGGATTCTGATTAATGAATTTTTTAATCAATTAAAAAACTAAAGTTTTGTAGGATATACTTATTTAATAATCGTTTCTCAACATCTGTAAATGGTTTTTGAATAAAAAAGGATGCAGTATAGATTAGAAAAACTGATCCAACAATCAAACCCAAAACAAAAATACTTATAATTCTAACAGGTATGTCAAAAGACATTGTATCAAATATAGATGCAGTTACTAATTCAATATCCACGAACTGGTGTATCAAAATTAAACAAAATAGCATTATTCCTCCAGAAAGGAGAACTTTATGAATGTCTTTCGGGAACCATATGCCAAAATACTTTTTAGAATAATAGATAAAAAGAGATTTGGATGAAATAAAGGAAAACATTGTGGCAATCGCAGCTCCTAAAAGACCAAGGTGGGGGATAAGAATTATGTTTAAAATTAAATTAGGAATTATCATTGCCAATGTGACATACGTGAAAACTTTTGTTTTACCGCCAGCAGATAGTGCAGTTTTGTGTGATGTGGATAACACCATCATGAAAAATGTCGGTCCGAGAATGTAAAACAACCAATAAGAATCAGCGTAATCATTAAAGAAATATTTCATTATTTCAAAGGGATAAACTAAAACTACTAAAAGAACAGGAAGACCAAAAAATAAATACCATTTCAATGAATTTTCAGTTATCTTTTTGAACATATCCATATTTCCTTTACCATAATAATACGATAATGTAGAACCCATTATATTACTGAATATTGTTGATACGATATATCCTGCATTTCTTGCAATTGTTAAAACTGAATTATAGCTTGCAACTGCTTCTTCAGGCATAAAATAACCAATACAAAGAGTGTCGGCATGAGAAGTTATTGTTGAACTTATAGAAGTTACATAAACTGGCACCCCATAAAAAATCATTTCTTTTATTTCTAAAAAAGTTAAACTTTGCCTTTTATTTGGATAAATAAACTTAAAAAAATCATAAATACATAAGATCATTGAAAGCAAAAAAGCAAAGGCAAGAGACATTGTATGTGCTAAAAGCATGGAAACTACTGTCGAATCAAATAAAACAAAAATGAAAATTAAAGCAAAAATAATTCTTGAAAAAGGATACACTGAATTTATAGAAGCATATCTTATAAACCTCTGCCTACCTAATAAAAATTGTATAAAATAAGGGTAAACAATTGTGAAAAAAGATCCAAGCACAACCAAACCCATAAGTTCTAGCAAATGAACATTGCCGTAAAAATTAACAATTGTTTCCCTAAACAAATAAAGGAAAAAACTCACAACAAAAGCAGAAACAACTGTGAAAACTATGCCTTTTAAAAATAAATCTTTCAGCTTGCCGTGTTTTCCCTGACCCTCAAAAAAAGCTGTATACCTCTGCATTATAGCAGGGACCCCAAAATTAAATGACATGGAAATAACTCCCATAAAACTCAACGCAATAAAAAACAAACCCGCATCTTCTTTTGAAAGGGCCCAGAATATCAACAAATAAAACAAAAGTGTGAAAACTTTTCCAATACCTACAGATATAAAATTAGCAATGCTACCAATGCCTATCTTCTTGGCAACTTTAAATCCCTCAGTCTCTTCAGCCATGGGTAATCTAAATGGAATATGATTTAAAAAATGAACGGGGCTTGAGTTTCACAATCAACGGAATCGTGAAACCATCGTGAAATGGTATCTGCTTCATGATAACTCCACGATAAACACTTTTCTGAACGAAAGCGAAGCGACATGTTTAAAAATGTTTAACTATTTAATAAAAATTAAATAGTTTAAAAAAATAAACTATTGAATGTTTAGGGTGGTTGTTATGGGAAAAATAAAATGTGGTGTTATCGGAGTGGGAAACTGCTTTGCAGGATTGTATCAAGGTTTAGAGTATTATAAACGAACAGGAAAAACCGCTGTTGGATTGATGCATGAACAACTAGGCGATTATCACTGGTCAGATATTGACTTTACAGCAGCTTGGGATGTTTCAAAAAAGAAAGTGGGAAAAGAACTTTCAGAAGCTCAGTATGCCCACCCAAACTTTGTTGATTATATTATGGATATGCCCAAAACAAAAGTTGTTGTTTCCGAGTCTCCTATTTTGGATGGAGTTGGGAAATACGTCGAAGATTGGTTTGACCCAATTGAACAGACAAAAAGTGAAGAAGAACTTAAACAGCAAATAATAAAAGAAATAAAAGAAAAGGAAATCAGCGTTTTGGTAAATTATTTGCCAGTTGGATCTGAAAAAGCAGTTAAATTTTGGGCAAATATTGCATTGGAAACTAAATGTGCTTTTGTTAATTGCATGCCTGTGTTTATCGCTTCGGATGAACAATGGCACCAAAAATTCAAAGAAGCTGGTGTTCCCGCAATTGGTGATGATATCAAATCACAGATTGGTGCAACAATTGTGCATAGAGTTTTGACAAAGTTATGCGACGACAGAGGCGCAGAAGTAAAAGAATCCTATCAATTGAATGTCGGGGGAAACACAGATTTCAAAAACATGCTTGAAAGAGAAAGATTAATTTCAAAGAAAATCTCAAAAACTGAATCAGTTCAGAGCCAATTAAAACAAAGAATGGAAGAAGACAATTTACACATTGGACCAAGTGATTTTGTTCCATTTTTGAAAAACACAAAAATCTGTTTTATTAAAATGAATATAAATTCATGGGCAGGTGTGCCAATAAAAATGGATATGAAATTGGAAGTTGATGATAAAGCAAACTCAGGCGGTGTTGTTGTAGATGCGATAAGACTTGCACAAATAGCTAACGACAGAAAAATTGGCGGGTCTATTGACGCAGCTTCAGCTTATTTGTTTAAACATCCAAGAGTTCAATATTCAGATTCTGAAGCTAAGGACATACTAGAAAAGTTTATATCTTCTTAAGCCGAGGATTTTGGCATGTTAAAACAAAAATTACAGAAAGAACAAGGTGCAGTGGGAAAACTGTTAAAGAGTGTTCCCATTTCTGCAAACCAAGTAACTCTGCTTTCTTTAGTTTTTGCTTTCATCGCTGCTTATTTCATAATCCAACAAAACCTTTTGGCAGGTGGAATTTTATTTTTAATTTCTGGTGCATTGGACGCTATTGATGGAGCAATCGCCAGAGCCAAAAACCAAGTTACAAAATTCGGCGGGTTTTTTGATGGAGCGATTGACAGAATTGTTGAATCAATTTTTTTGATTTCTTTGATGTTTTACCCATTTCCTGCTGTTTTTGGCATTTCGCACACTATATGGCTGTCCGTATTAATTGTGTTTGGAACTTTTATGCCTTCTTTTGTTAGGGCGTACGCAGATCATAAACAAGTTATAAACCACGAAAAAGCAATTGAAATGGGAGGGATATTTGAAAGAACTGAAAGAATAATCGCAATATTTGTTGGTGTGGGACTAGCTCATTTCGTTGTTCCCGAATGGCTAACCTATATAACCATTGCGGCAATAATATTATCAATTGTAACAGTAATTCAACGTTTAATATATATCCACAAACAGGGGTGAGAAATATGGAAAAGGTAGTAATTGGATTTGTATGTAGAGAACTGAGTCATGCAGGAAAACCTGAATTTGACAGAGCAATAATGGAAATAACGATTGCGGCAATTAAAAATAAACTTGAACAAAAAAATATTGATTTTGAAATTTATCAAGTTGAAGAAGGGGAAGTTAAACCTGGAACAAATATTGTAATGAATATGTCCCGGGATGCAAAAATTTTAGATAAACTGGCGAAATTGGATATTCCTGTTATCAATAATCCTCAAAGTGTAAAAAATATGTTAAGCAAAGAAACAATATATGAAAAAGCAAATGAAATTGGAATAACAATACCCGAAACAAGAAAAGTTAAAGTTCGGGAACTGAAATATGATGGCGAGGAATATTATGTTAAAAGAGCTGATATTAGAGGAAAAAGAGAGCATCGCTCTTTAGTCAACAGTATTGAAACCCTTGATGAAACAATAAAAAAATTTGAGGACCAAGGAGTGGGGGAAGTTTTGATACAGAAAGCTATTGAAGGAGAAGTGATAAAATTTTATGGTGTTGGTGAAGAAGCATGGTTTGTTGGTTTTGAACCAATATCGCAAGTCAAACTTAAAATCATAAAACTGGCAGAATATATGAATGTTGAAATATTCGGCGGGGCAGTTATAAAACAAGAAGGAAAATATTATTTGATAACTATAAATGAATGGCCCACCTTCAGCGTAATGAGAGAAAAAGGTTCTGAAAAAATTGCAGAACTGATTTTGAAAAAATTGGGAATTTAATAGGTTTAGGAATTTAAGTATATTTTATCATGATGTTCATAATCCTCAAAAGAAACAGTTTTGGTTTTGTGGTCTATTTGAAATACTAAAACAAAATGTCCAATGTGCACTCTCATTAATTTTTTTAAGTGGTGCTTTAAATATTTGTAAGAATGGTTGGGTGAATTACAAATCTGATCGACTTTCTTTTTTACTAATTTGTATTGGTTTGGGTCTCTCTTTTTTAATTTAACCAGTTTGTTTAGGAATTCATCACTGTAGGAATATTCATACATGAAACCGCCTAGTCTTGTAATAAGCTATCTATTTCTACCCTAGAATAATGTTTTCCTTTAATAATTTTATCCAGTTTTTTGATGTATTTGGGTCTTAGCTCAAGTTCTAGATTGTCTTCTTCATACTTTTGTACAACCAGTTCAATGGCTTCAGATTTATTTTTTAAACCATATTTGGCTTTTATAATGTTCAACACCCGGTTAACTTCATCATCTATATCAATCATAGCAGATACCATATATATCACCTAATTTGATGTATATAGTTGTATATAGCATATATATAAAAATCTTTGGGTAGGAATTTAAACCAAACAAGAGATTTATATATGATAAAGACAGGGGTGAGTTGATGAAAGCAGTTATTTTTGATGTAGATGGAGTCTTGGTTAATTCAGAGGGTTGGCACTGCCAAGCTTGGAATCAAATTTTAAAACCCTATGATATTCAAATAAACAAAGAAGAATATGCGGGGAAATTAGCAGGGAGACAGGGAGAGGATATCGACAAAGACTTCATAACAGAACATGATTTAAAAATACCCTTCGGAAAGTTAATAACAACAAAAGAAGCACTTATTTTAGAATGGATGAAAACAAAAGAAATCCCTCTCATGTTTTACAGTAAAGAGATACTTGAAAATTTACGCAAAAATAAAAAGTTGATTGGTGCAGCCTCATCATCCCCCGCAGATGAACTGGAAGTTAAGTTAAAAAGGTCGGGATTTTGGAACTATTTTTCTGCTGTCACATCCAAAGACGAAATAAAACATAGCAAACCATCACCAGATATCTATTTGTTGGAAGCAAAAAAACTTGGAATTGATCCAAAACAGGCCATTGCCTGTGAAGATAGTTCCTACGGAGTTATTGCAGCTAAGAGAGCAGGTATGAAAGCTATTGCAATACCTAATGAATGGAGCAATAAACAAGATTTCTCACAGGCAGATTATGTTGTTAAAAATCTACAAGAAGCCTATATGATACTGGAAAAAGAATTAGATTAATTTTTCATACATCTCTTTCATTTTTAATGCATCTTTTTCAAGCAAAGGAGATTCGCATATAAACGTTCCAGAATATCCATTTTCAACAAATAACTCTATTAAAGGTTGGAATTTTGGTTCGCCAGACCCCATTGGAATGTGTTTTCTCTCGCCTTTTTCTGTGTATTCTTGTTCTGAAAAATGAGAATGAAAATTCTTAAACGCTCCTGATCCAAGATTATTTTCGACATACTCCAAAATTTTTGAATATGCATTTTTAGATTTTAAAGAACCATTTGTTCTGGAATTTAAATGCCCCCAATCAACAACAGGACAACAACGTTTGAGCCCAAAATGTTGTGCAAGCATAACAATTTCTTCAAGCGAGCCAAATTGAGTAGCTTTCCCCATAAGTTCTGGACCCAATACGATTGATGAATCTATTTTATTGTAAATTCTTTGCATTAAATCAATAACTTGTTCAGTACATAATTGGGTTGGTTTTCCCATATAGTATCCAGGGTGGAAAACAACAACGCCGCCGCCTGCATAAGACAAAGCTCTTGCAGATGTTAGTATATATCCCAAAGACTTGTCAATTTTTATTTTTTCAGGAGAACAGGCATTGATAAAATATGGAGCATGAGCTGAAAGTTTGATATTATATTTTTTAGCAGTTTCGCCTGCTTCTATTGCAGGTTGTTTTTTCAAATAAACAGATCTAACAAACTCTATCTCCATTGCTTTTAATCCCATATCTGCACAGCATTTAATTCCGTCACTTGTATTCCCATTGCAAGACAAGGGTATTCCTGCGGTTCCAAAACGTATCATAAATATCATTGAAATAAAAAGATTAATAATGGTTGGTTTTATAAATACTTTCCCACAAATAACAACTCTATGGCAACCCTTGGACATCGCAAAAAACAATTAGCAGAAGCGCGCTTAGAGAGAGAACAGTTGAAAACTGAAAAAAAATATAAAGATAGCTTACTTTTTGAGATATGGTGTAATTTGGGCTATGTGATAAAAAAACCTTCACGCCATTATACTCCTGAAAAAATAGAAGAATTGAAAAAAGACATGGAAGATACAGATGCAAAAAGAAAAGAATGGATGCGAAGAGATCCTGAAAAAGAGTACTTGCAAAAACTAAAGGAAATTGCCCGTAATAACGTTGATGAACTTATCAACCAACCAAAAGAATTTGATGTTGAATCCTGGATGGATTTTTTGTTGACACCAGATGAAATTGAAAATGTTAAACAAAGAAAAAAAGTTGATATTGATGATAAACTGGACGGAATGTATGGAGCATCAGAGAAATATGATTGTGGTTTGGAATGTGCTGCGAAAATATATTTAGCAATAACCGAACACAACGTTCTTGAAAATTTTGTTGGATATATGAAATTGGATATTTCGCCAGAAGAATGGGTAAAAGCACAAAATTATTTTATAAATTTGGGGCCAAAATCGGTTTGGGCACATCCAAAAGATTGGTTGACTTATGGTGAAAATTTGGAAGAAGAAATTGATAAAAGAATTCAAAACCCACCCATAGAAATCGCAGACATATCAGGAACTTGTCAAATAAGCAAAGTTGCTGCTGCCACAATCTATAGATATTTAACTGAAAAAGAAGTTGAATTTGAATGTAACAGACAATCAATAAAACAAAAAATGAGTGGGAGATGGCAGGATATTTTAAACCAGCCCTGGATATTCGCACACACTAGAATTTGGGAAAAAATAATTGATAAAGCTCAGAAAAAAATTATCGAAGGTCCAAAATTAGATTTATCTTATGAAGTCAAATCCTTAATAGGTAAAAAAATTGATGCAGACGATGTTGAAAAAGTAATAAATTGTTTTATGAATGGTAAAGTAAATGACAGGGATGATCCAATACATATATCTGAGATAAAAGAAAAACTTAATATATCTGGAAAAAAAATAGAAGAGGTATTGGTATTTTTGAATCATGTGGGCATAGTTAGGGATGTTTATAATGGAAAACAAGGTTGGAAAGCTCTTGTTCTTAAAAAAGAAGCTGTTGATGAAGAATGGCAACCTTTTTTTAATGAAATTGAAAGCTTTATTAATATTACCAAACTTAATTAATTTTTCTTGTTAGGTGAATATTTATGCGGATTGCAGTTTTAGACAGAAACAGATGTGTTAAAGAAAAATGCGGATACCAATGTCAAAAGTTTTGCCCAGGAGTATTGATGGGCGAGGAAACTATCGTCATAGATGAAAAAGGATATCCTGTAATATCCGAGATACTATGCACAGGTTGTGGAATATGCGTCAAAAAATGCCCTGTAAACGCAATTACAATAGTTAATCTCCCGACCGAAGGTGAAAATCCTATTTTTCAGTATGGAATAAATGCATTTAGGCTTTATGGGATGCCTTTGCCCGCCGAAGGTGTTACAGGATTTGTTGGCAAAAATGGCATTGGAAAATCAACTGCAATGAAACTTTTGACAGGATTGTTAAAACCTAATTTTGGCAAGTATGATAAAAGTTGGGAATGGAATGAAATTCTTGAGAATATGAATAACATACAACGGGCTTATTTCAAGACAATTGCCGGCGAGGATGTTCAAATATCATATAAACCCCAACATGTGGATTTAATCCCTCAGAGCTTTAAAGGAACTGTTAACGAACTTTTGGAAAAGGTTAATCCAAAGCGAGTTGAAGTTTCAAAAATTGTTGAGTGGTTTGAACTAAAATATATATATGAACGACATCTTGACAAATTATCAGGGGGGGAGATGCAGAGAGTCGCAATTGCTGCTGCTTATTTGAAACAAGGAGATTTTTATTTCTTTGATGAACCCGCATCTTATTTGGATGTTGAACAAAGATTGAAAATTGCTAAAAAAATAAAAGAATTGTCTTTAGAAAAAAAAGTTGTTGTGGTTGAACATGATATGGCATTATTTGATTATTTGGCAGATTTTGTTTATGTTTTCTTTGGAACAGAAAACGCATATGGTGCAGTTTCAAAAGTTAAATCGGTCAGAAATGGAATAAATGAGTATTTGGCAGGCTATTTGCAAGATGAAAATGTTAAATTTAGAGATCACGAGATAAGTTTCAAACAAAAAGCAGAAGAAACAGGAAAAGCAGAAATAATGATGACATATCCTAGATTTGAAAAAAAGTTTGAAAGTTTTGTTTTTGAATCGGAAGAAGGTGAAATCAATAAAGGAGAAGTTATTGGGATTCTGGGACCAAATGCAATTGGAAAATCATTGTTTGTTAAAATCTTGGCAGGTGTTGAAAAACCAGATAATGAAAAATGGGAAAATAGTATGAAAGTCTCTTATAAATCTCAATACGTTAAAGCTGATGAAAATATCACTGTTGGTGAAATTTTTTCAAGAGAAAAGCTGGATCAATTTGTGTTTAATGAATCTGTCAGAAAATTAGGTATTGGAACGCTTATGGACAAACAATTAAGCGATTTATCAGGGGGGGAACTTCAAAGAGTTGCTATAACCTTAGCTTTATCTCGAGAAGCAGATGTATATCTGTTTGATGAACCCTCCGCATTTTTAGATGTGGAGCAGAGATTGGAATTTGCATCGCTTTTACATTCTGTTATTTCAAATTCTGAAAAAGTCTGTTTTGTTGTTGACCACGATTTGATTTTAATTGAACTTTTGGCCAAAAGAATTATGCTGTTTTCTGGAGAAAGTTCTGTGCATGGAGAAAGTTCACACCCTATGAAAAAATACAAAGGTATGAATGAATTTTTGAAAAGAATGAATATTACTATGAGACGAGATCCTGATTCTTTGAGACCAAGAATTAACAAACATGGTTCTGTCAAAGATAGAGAACAAAAGGAAAAAGGAGAGTATTATGAGGTGTATTGATTTTGAATAAAAAAATATCAATCATCATACCTGCATATAATGAAGAAAAAAGAATAAAAAAAACAATACAAACATACTCTAGAGAACTAAAAAAAGAAAACATAGAATATGAAATAATAGTTGTTTTCAATGGTTGTATTGATAATTCAATTGAAGTCGGTAAAAAACTTGAAAAGAAACATAAAAGAATTAAAATTATAATAGAAAAAAGCAGGATTGGTAAAGGTGGAGCGATTATTAAAGGTTTTAAGCACGCGAAAGGGAATATCATTGGTTTTGTTGATGCAGACCAATCAACTCACTCTAAAAGTGTGATAAAACTCATCAAAGTTGCAGAAGTATTTGATGGTGCCATAGCTTCCAGATACTGCGATGGCGCATATTTATACAAGAAACAGCCTTTAATTAGAAGAATTGCTTCACGTTGTTTCAATATTTGGATAAAACTACTATTTGGTTTGAAATATAAAGATACTCAATGTGGTGCGAAATTTTTTCAGAAAAAAGCTATTAAAAAAATACTTCCCGAGTTAGGTTTAACTGGGTGGGCATTCGATATTGAATTATTGTACAGACTAAACCAAGAATCATTTGTCATATGTGAAGTTCCTGTTAATTGGAAAAACGACATAAATACAAAATTAAATATGAAAAAAGTGATTCCAAAAATGCTATTATCGACACTTGTTTTTAGAATAAGATCATCAAAAAAATTAAGACCTTTAACTTACAATAAAATATCTGATGCGATTTATATGTATGTTAAAAAAATCACTTAATTTTTTCACAGACAAAAACTCCACTAACCCCAATAGGAAATTGAATTCCTTTCGATATTAAATAATTTTCAAAATTCAATACGTTATATAAAATACTGTTGATAAATTGAGGAGGGATATCGTTTGTGTCCGAAAAATGTTTGCTCTTCAAAATATTGGATAATAACCTGAATAAAAAAACTGGAGTGAATAAAAAAAAATTCCAGTGTGAAAACATTTTAACTTTGAATCCTGCTTTTTTTAACTTTCCCATTATATCTTTATGGGAGTATCTCCTAAAATGATGTAAAGATTCATCATGATAAGACCAAAGAAAATTATGGAATGGTACAGTCAATATTAGGTGCCCCTGGATGTCCAAAAGTTTATTTATTTTTTTTAATGTGTTTGCATCATTTTTGACATGCTCAAGAAAATCACTTGCTACAATTAAATCAAATATTTGATTTGGAGAAAAATTTTGAAAATAAGTATTAGAAACACAAATGCTTTTTTTCGCACAATAATCAACTGCTGTTTTAGAAACATCCACCCCGCATACAGAATAACCTTCTGTTTTAAGCTCGCATAATAACTGACCCGTGCCACACCCTACATCTAGAACTTTAGATTTATTTTTTTTGAGAGAGTATTTATCAATCAAAAATAAGATTAGTCTTCTTTTTGCCTTGAACCACCAATGATTTTTTTCCTGTTTGCCCATAATAGCAATTTCACAATCCTCCATATTATTTAAAAATACAAAATATTTAAATATGTTGATGAAAAATAGTAAAATGCAAACATTATTTTTCAGTTTTTGTATAATTCGGGTTTTCAAAAACAAATAAATTATCAGTATTTGAATCAGGAGTTGTAATCACATCCCAATGTTGGAAGTTTTCTGCAACATCACACATGTCGGCAGTAATAATGTATTTTAGATCTTCATAGTGCATCATGTTTTGTTCGATTTTTTCAGATACCAAAGTACAGTTTTTGGGATTTAGACGTTCTCTAATTGAATGCTGAAACGTTAGTTCATCATCATATATTAAAATGTAATGGGAATTGCTTCCCGAGGCAAAAAATAAGTCAGAAATAAAACAAATATTTTGAGAATTGGCAACTTTATGAAGGTACATACTCTCTGTACTTAAGAGCATTATGGCAGGACCATCATAGATGGGTAATTCCGGCAAATTTTTTGGAGAGGTTGTTTCCAAAATCAAAAAAAGATAAACAAATGAAAAAATCAAAAGAACATATAAAACATTATCTATTTTTTTGGAACGGAAAAAAATAGAAGAAAATAAAATAAAAAATGGGATGAATCTATCATTGAAAAATGCCCAACTTAAAAGATATTTTGGCAATATGACATATATTAAAAGAAAAATTGAGGCTATAAAAGCAAATGTATTTTTAATTATTTGATTTAGAGAAAAATTATGTTTTTTGAAATGTAGAATTATATAAATTATAAAAACTAATGGCAAACCTAAGAAAAAATCCAGTAGATTTCCTTGTTCCGAATTCAAGAGTTGTTTTGCATCTGATTCAAGAGGGTCTCCAAATCCCATAAAAAGATAAATTGATGTGCTTATTAACAAGATTATAGCTAAAGTAATTAATGCTCTATCAAAAATGATATTTTCATTGAGTAGAAATTTTTTGTGAAAAATGTATAAAAATATGCTAAATATAAAAATATAAAAAACCATAATATGGGTAAAAAAAATCAAGGATGAAAAGATAATTAAAAAAGGAATATTTTTCCTGAAAAAAGAAATGAATGCAAAAATAAAAAAGGCAACTGCCAGATTGAAATTTGCCATACCAAAATTATAAATCAATGATGTTAAATAGAAAAATACAAAAAAATATGGTGCTGACATATCTTTTACATTAAAAACTTTCATGAAAAAAAACCAGGATACAATTAATAGTAATGTTTGAAGGCCCATCATTACACGCCATAATCCTTCAAAACTCATAAAATCATCCAATATATAAATTATTAATTGGGATGTGAAATTTGATATTGGAATATTTTGTATTAGAAGACCTCCGCAAGAAGAGGAATTCTTAAATGCTTGGGTTGTTAAAATCCAAATATAGGTATCATTTATTCTGATGGGGGAAAAGAAAACAGGTATAAAACTTAAAAAAACAAAAAGAAAAAAAATGTAATACAAAGTTTTATTTTCTTTATTTTTTACCATGAATATTACCAACCTATCTTACTGAACATTCCCAGTTATTGGGACACCAGGTTTAAATTCAAAATTTTGACCTACCATCAAATAATCAAAACCAATTTTATAATGGTAATAATCTCCTTTTTTAGAATTTTCGTTTATGTTTATTTGTATGATTTTTCTTTCGCTTGGTTCAAAATTTTCTGAAATCGGATAGGAATTTTCTCCAATCCATACCTGTTCAATATTGATTGGTGCTGCCTTGTTGTTTCTGACATTTAAAACTAATGCTCCATCCGAACGCATGGAATGAGATCTTATTGCAATGTCTGCATTATTCCAAAAATCCCTATGGCCTGATGATGAAAGTTGGGAAACGATTGAAGGGATATTTGTAAAGAAAATTGCCGATGTTAGAATAATCACTAAAACAATAGACAACATAAGTAAATACTCTGTAGCAGCTTGTGCTTTCATACCAACTTAAACAAAGATAATGTATTTAAAACTTAGTATTTGGATATGAAAATATGAAAATCTACAAACGATAAACTTTTTAAATAAATATGTATAAATAAATACCACACAATAGGAGGTGTCAGAATGAGAAAATTAATGATAACAACTTTCGTAATGATTTTGATGTTTTCATCAACCTATGCTGCAGTAACATCACTAAGTCAATGCACCACTGCGATAAGTGGATTTGACGCACTAACATGTATTTTCTGTGGACTGGCTGGAGACATTCAAGGATTGCTTGGACCTATTGCATTCTTGTTGGTTGTTTTGGCTGCAATAATATATGCTGGCGGACAACTTGGAGATGCACAGCTTAGGGCAAAAGCACAGGGCTGGGCCATAATGGCAATGGTTGGTGCATTAATTGCATTTGTATTGAATGTTGTTGGACCTACATTGATGAAAGCAATGTTTGGGAACGCTTGCGAATAACAAAAAAGGTCATAAAAATGAAAAAAATATTCTACATCTTTTTTCTTTTTTCACTGGTTTCAATCAGTTTCAGCCAGTTAAACAACTGTCCAGATGACCTTATAGGATTTGACAAAATAAGTTGCTTGTTTTGCGACTTAAGATGTGAAATGCAGGGATTACTGGCCCCTATTGCCTTTTTATTGGTTGTAATGGCAGCAATAATCTATGCCGCAAGCCAATTGGGTGATGCACAACTCAGATCGAAAGGCCAAAGTTGGGCAGTTATGGCAATAGTAGGTGCCATCTTAGCCTTTGTATTGTTTACAATCGGACCAATAGTAATGGAATCTATGTTCGGAGATGGTTGTGCGGGAGATGGCTGGGACTTAAGTGTCTGTTAATTAAAAGGTGATAAAATGAATTTGAAATATTTTGCAATTTTTTGTTTGGTTTTCATAATGCCAAGTTTTGCAGATTTAATACAATGTGGAGCAGATTCGGGACCAGAAGGTTTTGAAGCATTGAAATGTATATTCTGCGAACTGAGATGTGAAATTAATAGTCTTTTAGGGCCTATTGCATTCTTGTTGGTTGTTTTGGCTGCAATAATATATGCTGGCGGACAACTTGGAGATGCACAGCTTAGGGCAAAAGCACAGGGCTGGGCCATAATGGCAATGGTTGGTGCATTAATTGCATTTGTATTGAGCGTTGTTGGACCTACATTGATGACAGCAATGTTTGGGAACAACTGTACTACAGGAGTAGGATGGGCACCAACAACTTGTTAAACCCTTTCTTTTTTTTCTTTCTTTTAAACTTAAAATTAGAGCTGATTATTTTTAATATGCACAATAAGTGAGTTATTTATATCTTAAAAACGCACCCAACCCAAAGAACATACTTTTGAATTGAGCTCCTTCTGCAGTATCTGTTGAAATAAAATGATATTCAATATTGTTGGCATTTGCCAAATCAACAAAAAAATCTAAAAGAAGAATTAAAGTTTCAGGATTTTTTTCATCAGGTTTGGCAATTTTGACTTTTTCTTCGCCATCTTCTTCCGTTATTTTTAATTTATAGTCTAAATCTTCAGATATTAAAACTGAATCAGCTTGATGAGATTTTATTGCGTCAATAACAGGCTGAAGCCCATAAACTGCCAAACCATTAGTTATTGCTTCTTGGATAAATCTTGAAACCATCTTTTTTTCCTGTATTGTTTCTTGTTCTGAAATTATATCTTCAGATAACCTTATTATTTCGTTTACACCTGCTTCATCAGTGTAACCAACATTAATAAGCTGGCCGATGTGTTTTATTTGATAATTAAAAGGACTCATTTTAATAAAATTTTCTTTTGCAGGTCCAGGACCTCCGATCATGACGCCCTTGACTTGATTAGGTAAAAAATATTTATCCATATACCCTCCAATTCTTTTATAATAATTTTCAGTTTCCTCAGTAATCAAACGTTGAAATCTTGCCGCACTCTGGCCGCCAACATGTATTTTAGAATGAGCCATAGAATGAATTGTTTTGAGAACTTCAACTTGAGTTCCTTTTAAGTACGCCAAAGTTGCGTTTCGTCCATCCATAGCAAGAATTCCATAAACATCAGTATGACTAATAAATTTCTCAAGAGGTTCAATGAAAAACTTGGAATCGCACCTATATACTTGAATGTTGAGGGGTGCAGGCGGAATAATTGAAAAAAGTTGGATGTCAATTTTTGCAGGGGTGTCTGAAACATTTCCGCAAAATACTGCCACACCATTTTCAGGAGTTCTACCATTTAGGGTTTTTAGAAACCCTAAAACCTTTTCCAAAGCGTCCGAAACATTTGTGCGTGTTGATTTGGATTTTATGTTTGAAGCTTGGCTAAGCTCTCCTTTAAGTTTTGTTGTAACTTCATGGATAGGATAATTGTCAGGAACGTAAACTGATATCAACTGCGTACCACTACCTTTAATATCTTTTAAATGATCAATTTTTCGTTTAAGTTGAAATTTTTGATCTTTGGTTATTGCTACAGGTTCATCTGAACTATCCATAAGTTAGATTTGATTCCATATTCTTATAAATCTTGGTTTTATTTTTTCTTTGGTTTTTTAGGGTTACGAGATTTAACAGGTTGAATAAAATTGTTGGCCCCGACAACAAAAAATATTGTGCTGATTAAATATAAAACAGGTACTGCCTGCCATATTGATTCATCTATTTGGATCTGAAAAACTCCTAATAAAACCATTATAGAACTAAAAACAACATATATTATACTTGCTATTATCAAAAACAATAAACTATCTCTGAGCTCACCGCTTAAACCTTGCAGCGAATAAAAAAATTTTATGCTCCCTACAAGACCTATGATTATACCTAAAACGCCCAAATACCATCCAATCATAAATATCACTTCGAATATATTTTCTCGTAATGTTTATAAAACTTATCACATAAAGAAAATACATCTTCTTGTATTTTTAGAGATGTTTACAGAGAGGTGTGATTAATGGCAAAAAAAGAAAATATTGTAGAACTAGTCCAGCGCTTAATGGACTCAAGAAAAGATGTTAGAAATGTAGCTATTGTTGCCCATGTAGATCATGGCAAAACAACATTATCTGATTCACTTGTTGCTAAAGCAGGATTAATGTCAAGAGAGTTGGCAGGAGAACAAAGAGTGTTGGATTATGATGAGCAAGAACAAGCTAGAGGAATCACGATTAAATCTGCAAATATATCTTTAGTTTTCCCCTTCCAAGGTAAAGAATATTTAATTAATTTGATTGACACACCTGGCCACGTTGATTTTGGGGGCCACGTAACAAGAGCTATGAGAGCTGTTGATGGTGTGATTGTAGTTGTTGATGCGGTTGAGGGAATGATGCCCCAAACAGAAACCGTTTTAAGACAAGCTATGAAAGAACGTGCAAAACCTGTTGTTTTTATAAATAAAGTCGACAGACTTATAAGTGAAATGAGGCTGACTCCAGAGGACATGCAGAAAAGACTCATAAAAATTGTTTTGCAAGTCAATGATTTGATATCAAAATTTGCCCCAAAAGAATATCAAGAAAAATGGAAAGTGTCTGTTGAAGATGGTACAATTGCTTTTGGTTCAGCATTTCACAAATGGGCTGTTTCTGCAAGATCAATGAAAAGAACAAAACTAGGTTTTGGAGATATTATTAAATTAACACAAGATGGAAATGTTAAAGAACTTCAAGAAAAAACACCAATTGATGAAATTCTTTTAGAAATGGCAATAGAACACCTCCCCGATCCTACAGTTGCACAAGTATATAGAATTCCGCATTTGTGGAGAGGAGATATGGAAACTGATGAAGGTAAAAAAATGGCAGAGTGCTCGCCAGATGGGAAAGCAGTTGGAATTTGTTTTGGTGTCCTTAATGATCCCCACGCAGGAGAAGTTGCTTTGGTCAGATTATTTTCTGGAAGAGTTAAAAAAAGCGAACAGTTGTTTTTGGCTTCCAGATTGGCTTATGAAAAAGTTCAGCAACTAGGAATTTACATGGGGAAAGACAGAGTTGTGTGTGAAGAGTTGAGTGCAGGGAATATCGCAGGGGTTGTTGGTTTGAAAGATGTTTATGTTGGTGAAACAATATCATCTGAAAAAGTAGAACCCTTTGAAGAAATTAAACATTATTCAGAGCCTGTTATGACAAAATCAATTGAAGCTAAAGAAAGCAAGGATTTGGCAAGACTTATTGCTGCTTTAAGATCAATTTCCAAAGAAGATCCCACAATAAAAGTGGAAATTAATCAAGAAACCGGAGAGCATTTGATATCGGGTATGGGAGAATTGCATTTAGAAATTATTGAATACAAATTAAAAAATGAAAAGAAAATTGATATTGTAACATCACCACCTATTGTTGTTTACAGAGAAATCATACATAAAAAAGGCCCTGAGCTCGAAGGAAAATCTCCAAACAAACATACAAAACTGTTGTTTGTTGTCGAGCCTTTGGAAGAAGAAATTCTGAAGAATATTGAAGAAGGTAAAATTTCTGAGGGTAGACCCAAAGGAAAACAGAGCATTGAAATGTATATCAATAATGGAATGGCAAGAGATGAAGCAAAAAAAGTTATTGATGTTTTCAACAAAAATGTTCTTGTTGATGGAACAAGAGGGGTGCAATACTTAAATGAGATTATGGAATTGATAATCCAAGGATTTGAAGAATCTGTGAGTAAAGGGGCAGCCGCACAAGAAAAAGTTGTAGGTATTAAAGTTAGAGTCTTGGATGGGACAATCCATGAAGATGCAGTCCATAGAGGTCCTGCACAAATACTGCCGGCCGTTAGAAACCCCATCTATGCTTCAATGATTACTGCAGGAGTTTCATTGCAAGAGCCCAAACAACAGGTGTTAATCCAAGTACCTCATGATTTTGCTGGCGGAGTTATTAATTTGTTGAATGGAAAAAGAGGACAATTAGTTAGTATGGAACAAGAAGGCGAGATTTCAATCTTGAAATTCAAAGTTCCTGTTGCAGAGATGTTCGGCTTCTCAAGTGAATTGAGGAGTGTGACGCAAGGTAAAGCAATTTGGTATCAAGAATACGCAGGTTATGAAGATCAACCTAAAGAACTTCAAAAGAATACCATACAACAAATAAGAAAAAGAAAAGGTTTGAAACCAGAACCCCCTGAAGCAAAAGACTTCATAGGTTAAATTTTTTTTAATCGCTGTACATATATTCCTCCCCAACATTAGGTTTGGGGGGTCTTTTTTTAAATAACATTCCGAATGTACTTCTGAAAACTAAAAATAGGGCAATTGCCAAGGTTAATCCTAAAACCACCCTATATAAATTGAAGGTATAAGATTCCACATATACTCCCTTGCAATCATCTAACTGAGAAACTACTTCAAATTCTGCTTTGTTGTTGTCAATCTTCAGTGCTCCGGGAGCATTGGAAATTGGATCGGGCAAATAAATTGTGTAATAAAAATTTGATTCTTGAAGTTTGAGGTTCCTTGCAAAATGATTGTCATTGCATATTGCATAATCTCCAGGTATTACTGGATAAAGTTTTGGGAGATTATAAACATGTAAAACTGACCTTCTAACAACAAATAAATCATAATCCTCAGTATATGTGTAAAATTCATTGTTTTCTACTTTTTTTTCATAGATTACCGTTAAATGATCAACCCAGCATTGATTCCCACATTGGGTTTCAAGCTGTTTAGAGAAAGAATCTTTAGTCAAAGTTGGATCTTGAGATTGCAACTGTTGAAAAAGAGGGGTGTAATCTACTTCTAAAACAAGATATGAAGTACCATCAGGGTTGATGACATTTTCAGCGTTATAATTGAGTGGGTATATTAAACTAGATAATATCAATAGTAAGACCAGCTTCTTCATTTATTCACCCAATATATAAAAAGAATTTAACTAATAATATTTAAATACCTTTTCGTGAATTTGTATTGTTTCTAGCCAACTCTAAAAGCTTAATTAATAATAATAAGGCAGCTAAAGCAATCAATATCTCTCTAGCAAAGAAATCAGTTAAAACAAAGCTGAAAACATTGAAAAGAATATGAAATACTATTGCCGCAAATAAACCTTCTTTTATTGATTTGAAGAATTTCTTTTGCATCCCCATTAATGTCATTAAAACAAAAAACCCATGAGCTGTGGAGGATATGTAGATTCTGTTTAAAATTATATTAATCCAGGCACCAATTCCAATTGAAACAGGATTGACCAAAACTGTAAAATAAATTAAATTTTCAATAAAAGCAAAACCCGCACCTATCGCAAACGCCGTTAGAACAATTGATGCTGTTCCTTCTATTTTCCAGCCTTTGTTTTTGAAAAGAATCAGTATTGCTGCCTTTAAACTTTCTTCGAAGAAAGGTGCTATCAAATAAATTAGAAGTGCTGCTGAAAAAGCAAAAAACGGAGATATGAGGGCATATATAGTTTGGTTGATTAAAAACGCAACCATACAAACTATTGCTCCCGCACCAACAAGCTTAACTACTCCCCTAAATATATTGGATTTGATAAAAGCAAATATCACTGATGAAAAAATAAGCGTTAAGGCAGGAAAAGTAGATGCTAAAAAAGAAATAATTAATATTTTAAACCACATGTCTGGACTGAAAGAATTATAGATATAATAAGAAATCAGAACTAAGAAAATTAATATAGATGAAATTGCAACAAATCTGAAATTTTTAAAAGGTCTTTTTATATCAAACTTATCTTTAACAGTTAGCTGTATTAAAGTGATTGTAGTCAGAATATAGAAGAATATCAAACCAAGCATTTCTATAAATGCGAGTATTTGATCCAAACCTTCCCCTATATTTTCAATTGGATAATACATTCTATCAGCCTACACATTACTTTTCCAAACATAGTATTTAACCTTTTTAAATTCGAGCCCTGAAACTCTTCTAGTTACAACAGTCACAGATGATTTTGAATCATGAAAATAATCAGAACATTGATGGGAAACTAAAACTCCACATGTGGAATGAATAATCTCCTCAGATCCATCCCATGCTGCACAAATACAATACCCACTATCCTTTTTTAACTCGTTTAAAGTATTTTTGAATTCATCGTTGTTTCCAACAGGAGTGTTTGTCTTATAAACAACTTCTGCAAAATCATTAGCAAGTTGATATTCATATAAAACTGTGTCCACCCCATATGCATTAAATGTCAATATAATAAAACCTAATAAAACAGAAGCAAAAAGCAATGAAAATACACTTTCCCAACTTATCATATCATCAGTCCACACAAACTATTATTTTCATTATTTTTTTGTTGTCATTCGCATCAACACCATATCGAGAAACACAAACCCTGTGTTGGTTTGAAGGAAGTGGGGCGATTGCGTTTAAATCCATAGCATAAGCTGAAGGGAGTTTTCCTTTAAACTCATAATCTGTTAAATCATAAGTTGATTGGAACTCGTGATCGTTGTAGATGTCTCCTGTTACTGAACCAAATTTTACAATCCCATCTGCGACCTGCATAACCCAATTGTATTTTTGAATTTCATATAACCTGATGGATGTTCTATGATTCACTATGATTGTTACAGTGAAAAGTAAATAAATAATCATGACCACACCTAGCATAAAAATCATCAAATCAAATGATATCATTCCTTTACCATGGTTCAATTTTATTACCTCCTGCTCTGTGATTCACCGCAGGAACCTGCACTGAACCACAACTAACAGATCTGATTTTTCCAGTTCCAAGAAATGTTTGGCAGTCTTGATTAAAAGACAGTTTATTCTTGCCATAATACAAATCTGCAAATCCACTTCTTATATTCCAAGTGGATGACTTTGCTAAACTGAAATACCATGAATTTGTAGTGTCTCTTGTCAGATTTCCGCTTTTGATTCCCCCTTTTATCATTGGAGAAGATACTGATACAATCATTATTATTATAACGATTATTACAAAAACTGCATAAAGCAATTCTAAAGATAATTGTCCTTTCATTTTAGTATCCTCCCTCGATATCTAATTTATAACCTATTAAATCATCAATAACTCCAAAACCTTTTGCAATAAAATCTATAAATTGATCTTCAGAAGATAAATCCTCGGAGTATTTAAATTCTTTGTTAGGAGGTACATACCCATATGAAATTGAATTTGTAGTTTTGTCATAACCAACAACCCCGAGAGTGTTAAATTTAACATTTGAATTGACCTCAATATCTGGGCGAGGGTGAGGATTGTTAGAATTGCTACTGACAATATCAATGCTCCCATAACCTGACTTTAGTTCAGTTATTATTTTATCGTCACATGATGTTTCCCACTTTAATTTTTTTAAATCGAAACTGGTGGGAACCAGAACTGCACATTTTCCTGAATTCCAATTATTTGTTGATTCGATGCTGTCTTTCACGCTTTGGACATCATAATTTCCTTGAAAAAATGAATGGAGGGTTGTGATGTCTGAAACACAATCTTCAAAATCAGAAGGAGTATCTGCACATATGTACAAAACTGTTTTTTCTTCGTCATTGAATCTAATAAGCTGATCAGTAAAAAGCATAAAGGAAACTCCGCGCCTTAAATCTTCATTTGGATCAATTGAATCATCTAATTTATGGGGATCTAATACAGGCTGTATACCAATATTAGGAATATCCTCCATTTTGCACGCAGGAAATTCGCACGGATCGATAAAGACTTTCATCACACCGATTATGTTGCAAATTAAAGTGTGTGCCGGGCCAATAGGTATTCCTGAAAGCGTTGCAGTATATGTTGCTGAAGTGAATGCAGGATTGCAAAAACAATCCTCAATACAAAATAAACTCCTAACCATATGAATGACTGTCCCAAGCCACAAACCCTCCCGCGCCAAACCTCCAATATTGTGTTTAGCATCTAGAGTTTGATAATAAATTCTTTCAGATATTAATGCCTGCTGATAATTTTGAGGATAATAAGATGCGGTATAGGTATAGAGAGAAGCCATAACAACTGATCCAAAAATCATAACTAAGATAAAAGATAAAAATCCCTTTTTATGTGTTTCAAAATTAATCACAATTTAAATAAAGATGGTTAAAGTTAAATATATTTCTAATAATGGTCTGCAGTTAGATTGGCAAATAAAGTTTGATTTTTTCTAATCATATAATTGCGAGTTCTGAACATAAGAATTCTATTTTCACTGTTAGATTTCACGTTTTTTGCCATGTCTTCCAATGATTCTGTTGGGTATTCTACATAATACGCTTTCAAAGCAGTTAAATAAGCATTTTTAGCACTAGTCCAATTGTATCCGGGCATTGTACAAAAAGGCCAGGTTCCTATAATGGGATTTTTTTGAAGGTTTTGTCGGGAATGGTGAATATAGGCCATCGCATCAACATATTCTTTATAAGACCCCATACTATCAAAAGAATATGTTGCATTTATTTTATTTTGCAGTTCAAGGGTTTGATTTGCATAATCCACCATAGCATCTACAAAAGGCCATCTGATAGAAAGCATTAGATACTGACATGATTCTTTCTGAAAGCAAACCAATCTGCATGAATCTCTGTCATTACACCAATTTTTATGAAGACCTAATGTTTTTTTGCAATCCCAAGAAAAATATTCATCTATTGTTGAATTTTTAAATTCCTCAAAATAATTAATAGACTGGTTCAGATAAAAAGTTGAATTGTCTGAAGTTAATCCATAATGGCAAACTAGAACTTCTTTTATAATTTCTTTGTCTGTAACAATCTTAGGATTGCCAAAATAATCCTCTCCTAAAACCATATGGGGCTCATCAGATACAGTAACAACATAATAATTTCCTGTACAAGTTGCTGATGAAATAGAATACTGCTGTTCACCAATATGGTAAAAAACGAAATGTTCTATAAGATAAAGATTGGCACTGAACGAAATAGATATCAGCATAATCAATACAAAAACATACAAACGCATAATTTATTTAAACTGTAAATATTTATAAAACTCTTTGTTGAGAAAGTTTTATGAAAATTTTAATTACTGGCGTTCCTGGAACTGGCAAAAGTACGCTGGCCAAATATCTTAAAACAAAATTAAATTTTGAATTGGTCGAATTAAACAATACTGCTAAAAAATTCAAAATTAAAAAAGATAAATGGGGTGCTTTGATCGTAGATATTAAAAAAACTGAAAAAGAATTGAATATTCTGCTTGAAAATAAAGACAATATAATACTGGACGGCCATCTGGGTTGCGATATGAAATTAAATGTTGATAAAGTTTTTGTTTTGAGGTGTAATCCAAAAATATTGAAAAAAAGATTAATTAAAAGAAAGTACCCTGAAGACAAAATAATGGAAAATATCGAAGCAGAAATGATAGATTATGCCCTTGTGAGGTGTGAAGATAATTATGAAAAAAGAAATATTCCTGTTATTGAAATGATGGGCACTAAAAGTGTTAAAGCTTATAGTCTAAAAGAAATAAAAACAAAAAAAAGTAAAAAAATAAATTTAGATTGGTTATCTAAATAGGTCTTTTTGGTTTGCCTGTTTCAATAACTACAGTTTCCTTTTTTGAATCTGATTTTTTAGGCGCAGGATAGAGTGTGTATCCAACATAGGCCCCGATTACTATAACTATAATTCCGCCTACTAAAATCAATATTATTAAAGGAACTATGAAGGTTTCGCCAACTATTTGCATTGCTGTTTCAAAAAAACCTTGAGAATCATCAAGATCCACATCAACTAAGCCAATATCTGTAACCTCTGGCATTGATGCGTCTCTATCAACTGCTTCGGTGGAAACCTCTGCAACAATCTCTTTATCTGGAACAATATAGTTGTAAACACCTTTTAGCTCTAAAGTCAACCTAATTTTTCCTTCACTGTCTGTAGTGAGAGTATAGGTATTTCTATAAGGTGAGACAACTATGAGAGGATAATTTGCCAAAGCTTTCCCATCCTCTTCCATGAGAGTTACAGTAATTGTATCCCCAACAAAAGCTTTTGATGGTGCTGTGATCACAACTTTTTCAGATATTATTTGTGGAGTTGGAACACTGGCTTTTAGATAATATATATTTGCTTCGAAATTTTTTTCA
Organism: Microcaldota archaeon; assembly: GCA_020854835.1. Taxonomy (GTDB): domain Archaea; phylum Micrarchaeota; class Micrarchaeia; order Anstonellales; family JAGGVH01; genus JAGGVH01. The sequence continues at coordinate 37,881 of JAHKLX010000015.1, read as the reverse complement.
TGAAGAGTTTTGTAATCCCCATCTATTTCATACGCAAACACTATTTTTCCACCTGATGCCAAACCATCAAATCTCCATATTATAGTTAAAGGTGTTGTGATAACCTCATATGGAGTTAATGTGTATCCTCCGATGTCTTTTGCATTTACATAAGAAGGTGGTCTTTCACGTATTTCGAAAGGTCCTACACTTTCTCCTGTATTTCTAACAGTTAAAATAACTTTTGAAGGCTGATTGTTTATATGAACTATTTTTCTTTCAATTATTAATCCTCCTTCTTCAGATGAAGAAGCAGAGGTGGTGTGGGTGGTGGGCGGGGTTGTTGTAACACCACCTCCGCTTGGAATTGTTCCGCTTCCCCCTGATCCGGATGATCCACTTCCGCCAGAAGAGGATCCTCCATCATCACTAGAGGTCAACTGTAAAGTGAAATTATGTTCTGTTCCTAAATCACGAGTGATTATAAGCGAAGTGGTTCTTGTATTGAAACCAGATGCTGAAGCACCAACAGTCCAAGTTCCCTCAGTATAGCTTAGATTGTAAGAACCGTCTGCACTGGTTGTTGTTGAAGTTCCTGAAATGGAAACTGTTGCACCAGATATTGGATTCCCATTTTCTCTAAATACATAACCATGAACCCACCCTAAAGGAGCAGGATCGAGTTCAACATTTTGAGTTATTGTTCCGTAAGCAGGAACATTTACAGTTATTTCGTTTTGATAATAGCCAAGCGCAGTATATGTTAAATTGATACTTCCTGAACGCGCATTAATGGAATAATATCCTGCGTTATTTGTATATGCGGTTGTAAATCCATCAGTCACTTGAGCATTGATTATGGGTGCCCCAGTAACAGAATTTGTAACGTAACCAGATACCTGTCCTTCAGTTGTAATTTCATTTAGATAAACGTCAAGTGATTGTCCTGATGGACCAACGTAAAAGGGTTCAAAACCTTTTGTAGTGTATCCTGTGGCCCTAAACTCAACTCTTTGGAGGACAGTATTTTTAGTTACTGAAATAGTATAATAACCATATGAATTTGTGGTTGTGGTTCTTAAAGTACCATCGGGGAGAGTTAAACGTACACTAACAGATCTAATAGGATCATTTGTTAATGCATTGCGTACATAACCACTCAAAGGTGCAGTTGAGGCACCGGATGTCAACAATATATCTGGTGCAGCAACATGTCTTTGCCCGGGGTTGGCAGTATTAACTGTTGGTGCAGCAACAGAATTAGATGAATAACCAGATGCACTTGCCATTACAATATAATCCCCAGAAGAAACTGGAATTGAATATGTTCCTGCAGAATTAGTCAGTGTGCTACCGACAATGTCAGTTCCATTATAAACTTCAACTAAAGCATTCTCTATTGGATCTCCTGTAACACTTTCTCTAACAACACCCGAAATAGAACCATCTCCAGATCCAGGGATTGTTGATAATCTATACAATTTAATGTTTCCAAAAAATGAAGAATAATCATAATTTGTTCCGCTAGAAACAGGTGCACTTATGTGTAGATCTTGATATCCTGACTTTGAAAATGTGAATATATAATTCCCATCAAGATAATTGATTTGAAAGTTCCCATTTGAATCAGTTAGTTCGGAGCCAGTGGTGTAGGTTTTGTAAATGTCAACTATTGGAAAAATTTCAACTGATGAAACTGTTCCAGAAGGAGGTATAACTTCAAGCACACAAAACTCTTGGAATATTTCAGGACCTGCAGTAGCCGATGTGATAGTTAAAGTATAGCCGTCTATTACTATTGAATCGCCAGGGCTTCCTTGCCACGGTGTCAAAAGAGACATTGGTGATTCTGACATATTATAAAAGTTGAAATTACACAAAACAGGTGTGCCAGGAACAAAATTGACCAAAGTTATCATATAGTCATAATTTATTGATTTGAGCCCACCTATGTAATGTATATCAGAATAGGGGTTTACTCCCATAGTGGGTGTTCTGTAAACAATTCTATCTGATGTTCCAGGAATAGTATATGAATCCCCTATATCTAGAATATCACTTCCCAAAAACGTACCTGAATTATCAAAAACATAAAACTGGATGCGATTGTCTGTACTCTCCACAATACCAATACGATCCATAATTTGAGAGTAAACTATGTAATTGTCTGTTGATGTTGATAATGAAATTACTTGCCCTTGATTTGTATCTTCTAGAATTTCAGTTGAAGTTGTTGAGGGAGTAGGTGTTACCAAAACATTTTCTAAAGGTGCTCCTGATGCTCCGTCAACTACACGACCGCTGAAAGTTCCTGCATATGCCATGCTTGTAAACATTAAAACAAAAACAAAAAATGAAAATAAAATCTTCATTTTATCAACCTTATACATCTCATTCATATTCATTTTTTCCACCACCATTTAACTTATAATTACATTAACACTCCTGGTCTCTGAAGGGTAAACAGGGAAAGGTCCATAAACACCTTCTAAAGCACCTTCACTGGCTTCAACCCAATAAGGTCCAGGGTTTATATTCTCAAAAATTACTGTGCTTGTCGAATCAAAAGTTTCTAGTGTTGCAACAGTTTCAAGTGTTGATTCAGAAACCAAGTCAACTGTCACCCCCATACCATATAGATTTGGAGGGAAAGATGCATCATAAACTGTTACTATGATTTGTCCAAATGCATCGAGTTCAAAATTTTCAACATGTTCTGTTGAAGGAGAAACTGTTATCCCATAAATACTTTCAGCAAGATATCCTGCAGCATTGACAGAAACCCTGTAACGTGCAAGACCGGGCTCGAGATCTGTAAATCTATAAGCACCGTCCACATCAGTCAATACCCATTCAATCATAGTTCCGCTTGGATGATTAGATAAACTGACATTTGCTCCAGGAATTGGCATTCCTGTAGTTGAATCTGTGACTATACCAGTTATATTCCCCGGGAAATCACCAATTACAAACTCATATGATTCAGTTGTTGTTCTGCCAAATATATCTGTTGCGTCCACATTTAAAGTATGTGAACCGATCAAATGTGGAACAATAACATCATAGGGTGTTAGTAATGTTTCTGGTGCTTCACTGTCCCACCAATATCGGGCATCGAAATCTGAAGTGTCGTTTATTGTGAGATTGATTAAATCTCCAACTGCAATTGTAGATCCTTCTATAGGAGATTCTAATATTATTACTGGCGCTTGGTTGTCGTAATAGTAAACAAAATTACCCTCTGCGGTAATTCCATCATCATCTCTAACTTCAATATAAACAGTGTTTATACCTTCTTCCCAAACACATTCAATGGTTGCATTGTCTTCAGTTCCAGTTAAAGGAACTATCACATCTGTACCTGCATTACAGTTGTATAATAATTGTGACAATCCTATAGAATCGTATGCAGTAACATTCACAATATCTTCGACATGCGATTCATTAACTGGATTAACTGTAAACCAAGGTGCGCCTAAAACGCCATAGTAAACAAAATCATATTCTGAACAAAGCATGTTATCATCGCACAACAACAACCATAAAGTATTTTCATCTCCATGTACGAAGGGTGCTGTTGGGACAAAACAATAACCCAATGAACAATCAACAAATGCAAATATTCCATTGTTGTTCCATTCATAGTACATAAATAACTCCGGAACATTGTTATCATCAACTGTGAACAAAACATACTCTTCGTCAACAATTGAAGATTCGTTTATAGGATTTGCATGTATGATTTCAGGGAATTGTTCTATCAAAAGATAATATGTTTGTTCGCTGCTGAATCCATAAATATCCTCAACATATAGTGTTAAGTTTTGGTTTCCAAATTGAGGAGGAATTAAAATATTGTATTCACCAGGGGTTGCACCCAATGTTGTGGGAACTGCTTGCCATCCCCATTGATAAGTTAAATCTGCGATATCATAATCAGATGATATACTATATACTAAATCATCTCCTGCCAAAACTACATTGTAATCTGCTATGACACCCAATACAATATCTGCTTCATTAACCCAAACTATTTCTGGGCCTTCAACTAAATAGAATATATAAGTTTTTTCAGTTGTCAATTCGTTGTTGCTTTCATCAACTGCAAAAACTCTTAAGGTATGCTCCCCATAGTCTCCCATAATTGCTGGATCAACTGGAACATTGAATGGATCACTAAATAATATTTGATAACCACTGTCCCATTGGAATTTGGTTCTTGACAAATCAATTCCGTCAAAATCAGTTATGTCAAACTCCAATATCGTTGAACCATATATATTTGACTCATTTGCATGTGAAACTAAGGTTATATTTGGAGGATAATTCACATTATAATGGCAAATTGCAGACTGCCATCTAGATATTCCACCATGATAGACATTCCACCTTACATAAACAGTTATGTTTCCTTCTGGGAAGGTTTCGTTGATTAAAATTGGATCATGATAATATGTTGTTGCTATTAAATACGGATCGTGTGTATAATCATAACCTTCAACATAACCCCATGTCAAACTAGATACTGTAAAGGTCGTATCAATTGTTATATCAAGCTCATCACCTTGTAATAATTCTGAACCGCATATGGGATCAAAAATTACGTGGTTTGTTTCAGTATAGACAAAAGTAAAGTATTCAAATGTTTGATAACCATCATTATCAGTGGCACGTACATATATAACTGCTTCTTCACCGATTTCTCCAGAGTCTGTGTATGTCCACCATACTCCGCTAGACATATCTGAAAATTCAGTCCATGTTTCGTTATCCAAAGAGTATTCTGGTCTTCCATCTATGGTCCCATCAAGATCATAGACTTCTATACCCAATCTATCTCCTGTATAAAACAATAAACCATCTGTTGGCCAGACTAAATTAATTATAGGCTTTGCGTGTACGGTATAAACAAAAACAAATGGAGTTGTTACACCCAAATCATCTGTAACGTTTATTTCGATATTGTGAGTACCTACATCAGATAAAATCATTTCGATTGTATACTCAGTTCCAGTTACATAATTTATAGTTGGAGCTGCACCATCAACTGAATAAACTATCTCGTTTAATCCATCTGAATCACTTATATTGAAAACAATATTTGTTGTTGTAAGAATTATTGAATTATTTAAAGGATCTTCGGTGATTATTGTTGCATTGTCTTCAATAATTGTTAAGGTTCTTAAATCTAAATCTGCTCTGTTTCCAAACGAGTCAACTGCATAAACACTATAGTTGTGCTCGCCAATACTTAAAACAAAAGTTTCAGCCGCAGAACCATCAACAACTGCAGTGCTTGATTCAACTTCATCAACAACAAAGAAAACTTCAACGTCGTGTGTGTCTTCTGCGCTTACATTTATTGTTAATAAATTGTTTAATGTTGTTGCACCATCTGCAGGAGTTGGATCAATATAATCAACAACTGGTGGAACTGCATCAACTGTCAACACTGCTTCAGCTGTGAATCCTCCTGCTGTTGCATTTAATACTACAACTCCATCTCCCAAACCCGTTACAATAATTCTTGAACCAGTTGTATCTGACAATCCTGCCAAACTAGGTTGATCAACTGCCCAGTCTGCAGATGTTTCGTATTCGACACCCCAAACATTTGTTGCAATGGCAATAAATTCAAATTCACCTGCACCAATATCTGCAGTGTTTGGTTCAATTCTTAAACTTTCAATTGAATCATAACCTACAGTTATAGTGCCAATATCTTCAAATTCTCTACCATTACAAACCCTAACTGATACATCATCTGTAGGAGGAGGGGCAACTCTTCTTGAACCAACTGGAGATAAATTATCTGCACATAAAACAACTTTGACTTCGTGCTCTCCAGGAGTATCTGCTGTTAAAATCATACCCATATATCCTCCAAAATGACCTGCAGTTGAAGAATATTCCACATACCATTCTGGGCTTTTTGAAATTTCTAATCCTTCATCAGAATAAATTGTGCTACTATAATGTTTAGCACCCCCCATTTCAACTGTTGCTATTTGGGGAACGAGCTCAATTCTATCTATTTTAGTAGTATTTATATTTAATATTCTTGTATAAAACTCTCCAGCATATTTAACTGTTAAATTAATTTCATCTTCAGCACTGTATTCAGGAGGAATATAAGTGTAGTTGGTTGAATCTACACGGGCAACTGAACCATGATTAGATATGAAAGTTATTTGTGAAGGATGATATTCATCACCATTTGAATCCATTAATATGAAATATATTGTAGTTTTCTGACCTGAAAACAATACATCATCATATACATGAACATATAATTCTGGTCTTTCTGATACAATTAATGTATTCGTGTATGTGACTGTAGCACCAGAATCAGATGCATTAATTTCATAAGTATATTCTCCGAGTTCGCTGATTCCTGCCAAATCAAAAACTACGCTGCCGGATTCGCCAGGGCATAAAATAATTGAATCAGAAATTTGTCCATCTTCTGTCCAATCATATGATAAAACAACATCATAATCTTTGCATCCGCAAACTTCGTTTTCATTGTTTTCTAAAGTTATGTTTATTGAAAACTCTTGGTTTGTTGTTACTACCCATGGTGCATCAACATAATATATATCTGGTGCTGTTGGTCCACAGATTATATTTACATAAGATGTATCTGTCAAACCACCACAATTAACTGAAACATTTCCTTCGCCGAATTCATTTGCATGTAAAAGTCCTGGTGCAGTTAATTCGCCGATTGTAGTTTCCCATTCACATATGCCATAAGGAATAGAATTTCCATATATATCATAACCTGTTACATTGAAATCAATCATATCATCAAATATTGCTTCGACTTCATCAGGAGTCAGATCAACTCTGATCAAATCTGTTGGTGTAATTATAATTGAAATATCTTCTTCAACTTCTTGTGTCTCATTGTATTTAACAACAACAGACAAATCATAATCATCTGCTTCAGCTGACGGATATACACGCGCAACAATTGTTCCTGTTAATCCAGGAGCAACAGATATAGTATCAGAATATGAGATTGTGGTGTAGGTCCATTCTAAAGGAGTATTCAAATAATATGAATAATCTTCAGTTTCACATTCGGAGGGATTTGTGTTGCGAATATAAATATATACTAAAAATTGTTGTCCTGCTTGGATTTGGCCAGGGACTGCTCGAGTTGTGATAATTGGAGGATTTGAGCAATCAACTGTGCTTACACCTGCAATAGGTTTTGTTATTACTTGAATAGGCGTTGGCGCAACGGGTGCAGGGACTGGTTTCACTGCTGTGGGTTTGATTGTTGAAGGTGTTATAATTGTGGGTTTTACGGGTGCAGGTTTGATTGGAACTGGGTTTCGTGTTGCCACAGGCTGAGTAATTGGAACCTTTGAAATTGGCGGAGTAGTTGAAACCTGCGATGGTGTTGATACATAAATTGAATTTATGCTGGCATCACTTGATTTAAGCGGCTGCATAGGTGCTGCAGATAAGCTTATCGCTAAAAAACCGCATAAAACAACCCCTATTATTAAAATAGGCAAGATATTTATGTATGTAAAATTATTTTCATATTTATATTTCATTTAATTCCCCCCCTGAAAAATATTATATTCGAATTCTGGCAGTTGTATTTCGCCCCATGATTTGTATTCAAAGTACCATGTTGATCCTTGCGTGTCAGGACCGTAAATAGGCAAACTGCCGGTTTGTTTTAAATTTCCTACGCTAACATTTTGTTCAAACACAACAAATCCTGTGTCAGATTGATCAAATGTTGGAAGGCTTCTTACTGTTAAATCAATAAAACTTGAATCAGCAGATTCTCCAAGCCCAACATTATTAATAGTTAATATTATTGTTTCTAAATCATTGATATTTAATGTATCTACATGTCCTGCTGAACCAGTATCGCTTTTTACTGAGTTCCATCCACTATTTACCATAATAGATAAATCTTTTGAATCAAATTGTTCCCCATAGCATTTCAAGCTTGCATTGATATCTAAATAACCAGTTTTCAAACTATCCAAAGTAACATAAACAATTCTATTTTCTCCTGAAAAAGTGTCTGAAAAAACAGTTTCGCCATTTTGGGCGAGATTTACCACAGCTTCCATATCTAATTTTTCAAGTGCCACTGCCAAAATATCCATTGATAAACGAATAGTTTCAGGTTTGTTTAATTCATCTGTAGCGTTTACAGATACTTCTGCAGATGGTATCGCAGGTTTTATTGCCCTGTCACAGCCCATTGAAAATACACCTAACAAACCGGCCCCTATTGCAACACCAACAACAACCTCTCGGTTTGCAGGTAGAATTGATTTACCATAAAAAAATTTTTTCGGTTCTACGTCTGATTTTGGTACTTGATTTTGAATATTGGATCTAACACTCATTTTATCCCCCCATTAAAACATGTTTTTTACAGTTCACCAATTAAATATGGTACATAACGTTTATAAATATTGTGTTGATTTCTGGATTTTTCAGAACTCACTAATACTTAAAAACCCACTATTTATTTTATCCGAGAATGGAAGGTTGTTTGTACTTTTCACAGTATAACTTACATGCTTTTATTATTTTTTCTCCATCTATTTTGAAAACTCTTTCGTCCAATATGTTTACACCATAACAAGAAGTTAAAATAGAAAACATGTTTTCACTTTTTTCATTTAAAACATGATGAATTGCTTTTTTTAATTTTTGTTTTTTGTTGGTAAAAATTAGATTCAACAACTCTTCTTCACATTTTTTCATAGGCAATTGTTTTTTGGGTTTTATAGATATTAGTGCTGAATCAACCTTAGGTATTGGAGAAAATAATTTTTTTGATAAACTTTTTATTATTTCTGTTTCAAAAAAATGTTGTGATGTAACTGCTAAACGAGAATAATTTTTGTTTCCGTAAGGTGTTGTCAATCGTTCTGCAAATTCTTTTTGGAAAGTTAAAAACCCTTTTTGAAATTTCCATGATCTCATTTTTACCAATAAATCAGAGGATATATAATAAGGAACATTACCTATTGCCACATCTATTTTTTTTGGTTTGTACTCTAAAATATCTGCATTAACACATTCAAAGTTTTCTTTGTCTGCAAATCTATTTTTTAGAAATTGAAAATACTCAAAATCTTTTTCAACCGCAATTAATTTTTTTGGTTCAAACTCCAAAATCTTTTCTGTTAATTTGCCCTCTCCCGGACCTATCTCCAAAACAATTTTGCCTCTAATATCATCTTTTATTTTAGAGGATATAATTTTGATTAAACCTGCCGTAGCAAAAACCTGGCCGTACTTTTTCTTTTTAAACATAATAGATATTTAGATTGTTTTGTTTTTATTATTAACGGCTTAAAAAATAAAAAAAATTAGTTGATTATAGACAACTCATAAAAAGTTTTTTCAGGATTTTCAATATGAAAAGGTTCCAGATAGATTACAAATTCTGCTCCCTCAATTTTGCGAAGCATTAATATTCCCTCTCCTTTTTCTACTTTTGAAATCATATCATCTGCACCTAATTCTTGTTGTCCATAATTACAAACTAAATCAGGATGGCAAGCTTTTTTTGCTAACTCCCTGTTTCTAAGATTGGAGAGAGGTTTATCTAATATATAATTTTCAAGAATTTCCAAAGGCATTATTGATCTAATAACAAAAGTTTCTCCATCTTTCTCAATTACCCTGTTCCTGCCAACTTTGTAAAGTTTTGTTCCCTCTGAATCATGCATAAGAGGTATTTTATTATTCGTAACATTAACCATATAAACCACCTATTATTTTTTATGTGTGGAAAAGTTTAAAAAGGTGTGTGTGATTATTCTTTGTGATAAGGTTTCACAAAAAGAAAATATTTATCTTCACCTTTTAATTCCATTAAAATCCTATGTGCAAACATCTGCGCAGGATCGGGAAATAAAGTAAGTCTTTGTTTCATATCCTCAAATGATTTAAATTCTTCTTTATCTCTTTCTTCTAAAATTTCTTTGGTATGTTTTTTTCCTATCCCTGGAAAAAGTTCAAGCTGGTGAAGTCTTAAGGTAACTGGACCACATCTGTTTATGAAATTGACAAATACTTGTTCTTTTTCTTGAATGATAGTGTTAATTAATTTATCAAGGGTATTTTTGGCAGTTGATGTAAGATCACTGTAACTAACTCTGCGTTTTATTCTTAACACTGAATCCCGTCCAGATTTTCCAACAGCCAATTTTTGTTCGAGGAGGAGATTGCTTTCAGGTTTCACACTAACCTCGAGCAGAGTGAAATAATTTATTCCCAAAACATATGCTATTGGTTCTCGTATTTTTTCTGTGGGTCTTCCATCAGAAAGATAATCAAGAACATATGCAGATTCCTCCATCATCACTTTTACCACCAATTATTTTTTCTTTTCCTTAGTTTTTTTCTTTTCCTTAGTTTTTTTCTCAGACTTTTTTATATCTGAGATTTTTGTCTCTTTAACAGGAGTTTTTTCTTTTTCTGAAGCGTCCAATGGTTTTTCTTCTAATTCTTCAACATTTTTTTCTTTCTTTTCTGCTTCTAATTCTTCGCCCATTTGTTTTTTATACTCTTCAGAAATTTCACGATATTCTCCTAAAATATTCATTACATCTTCAATATCTTTTTCAGGTTTTGATAAAATCAACATTAATGTACCTTTATGCTCTGGAAAAACATCAACGATGTTTATTGCAACATCATCTGGAACGCCCGCATCAACTAATTTTTTCAAAAGCTCTTTGGTTTTATCCATAGGCAATGCTGAAAATTTTCTGCAATAGTTGAAACTGGTTTGTTGTTCATAAGACAGAGCGCTGTCTTTTTTTCTTTCTTGGAGAAGCTCTAAAGTTTCTGAAACAGACACTCTCCTTTTGTTAAGAATTTCTTCGCCAATCATATTAATCACCTAAATTTATATTGTAGTTTCTAGGTGAACAGGAAGTACATCTACTGTTTTGTCTTTGTTTCCGTCTTTGATTTTAACTATGTATGCCTGTCCTTTTTTTCCTACAATAACACCGTGTTTTCTATTAAATTTGGCATGAGGAATAGTTATTTTGTTTTTTGGTTTTAAACGTATAAGAACCTTATCATTAACATTAAATTCTTTGAATCTTTGATTAACAGTAATTCTTTTTAGACCTTTAGCAAGGCTTCTTGTTTTTCCCATTAGTTTTCCTTTTGACCTTTTCATGAGTATCCCCCATCATATTGTATAAATGAGTTTTCTAAACAACTGTTTATAAATGTTTCTTTTGATTTATAAAACGAGGGTGGTGTAAATGAAGATAAAACCTTCTTATGAAATTCAAAATATTGTTTCGTATGGGTATTTGCCAGTTGAACTGGATTTATTTAAATTGGCCTTGAAATTAGATGATATTGAATATGAACCAGAACAATTTCCAGGGGCTATAGTTAAATTACAAAAACCAAAAGTTTCTCTGTTGATATTCAAAAATGGAAAGGTTATTGTTGCAGGCGCAAAAAATGAAGATACTATAAAAGAAGCTTTGCGCGTGGCTTTTAAATTGGTTAGATCACATTCAAAAACAAAACCTCCTGAGAGATACACCCCCAAATATACTGTTGTTAATATTGTGAGTTCGGGCAGTTTAAATGTATGGATTGACCTTTATAAAATTACAACCAAACTTCCTGAGGTAGAATATGAGCCAGAACAATTTCCAGGAGCTATAATGAGAATACCCGAACCAAAATGTTCATTCCTGCTTTTCAAAAATGGAAAAATTATTATTGCAGGATGTAAAGTTGAAGAAGATATCAAAAAAGCTCTTGTGGTTCTTGTTAAAAAACTTGAACCTTTTGTGCTTGAGCCACCAAAGAAAAAATAATCTTTGGTTTATATTTTTTATATTTATCTTGCCAATTCCTAAATATGGTTGTGATTGTATGAGTCTTGAAGAAATAATAAATGAAAAAACAGATAAACTCAATAAACTCAAAGAAAAAGGAGTTGAACCGTACGCATATTCGTTTAAACCAGATATTAAAAGTATTGACCTTCAAAAAAAATATGAGAATCTTGCGAATGGGGAAAGAACAAAAGACAATGTTAAAATTGCAGGACGTTTGATGATCAGAAGAGGTTTCGGAAAACTCGTTTTTTTAGATATTGATGATGGTTATGGAAAAATCCAAGTTGCTGCGAAAGCAGATGAAACTCCCGAAGAAGATTTTAACAATATAGATCTGATTGATAGGGGAGATTTTATTGGTGTGGAAGGACTGGTTTTTAGAACTCAACGAGGGGAACTTACAATTTTAATAAAAAAAATGAATCTTCTTTCAAAATCATTGATGCCCCTTCCGGATAAATGGGGGGGACTTAAAGATGTTGATGATAAATACCGGCAAAGACATATTGATCTAATAATAAATTCTGAAACTAGAGAAGTGTTTAGGAAAAGAGAACAAATTATACAATTCATAAGAAAATTTATGAATGACAAAAATTTTTTAGAGGTTGAAACACCAACACTGCAACCGTTGTATGGGGGGGCAAGCGCTAGACCGTTTATTACCAAATCACACGCATGGAAATCAGATTTCTATTTATCAATTTCACCAGAACTTTATCTTAAACGACTCATTATAGGCGGTTTTCCAAGAGTTTATACTATTTGTAAAAATTTTAGAAATGAAGATGTTGATAGAACTCACAACCCTGAATTTACTATGATGGAATGTTATGCAACATATTGGGATTATAATGACGTTATGGATATGGTTGAAGAGATGTATGAGAAACTTGCAGTTCAAATAAACGGAACAACAAAAATAAACTACCAAGGGGTTGATATTGACTTCAAGAGACCGTGGCCCAGAATAACAATGAAAGAAGCATTGAAAAAATATGCGAACTTAGATGTTGACAAAACAGAGGATGACCAATTAAAAAAATTGCTTAAGGAAAACGATATTGAATTGGATGAATACAAAAAAGGTCTTGCAATTGCTGAGCTGTTTGATGCTTTGTGTGAAAAACATTTGATCCAACCAACATTTATTTACGACTATCCAAAAGAAACAACTGCACTTTGCAAATTGAAAAGAGGAGATCCAGATTTGATTGAAAGATTTGAGTATTTTATAAATGGGAGAGAACAAGGAAATGCTTATTCTGAATTAACTGATCCAAAACTTCAAGAAAAGTTCTTTATAGAACAAAAGAACCAAGGTAAGAAGAAGGGAGAGGAACAGCCAGTAGATATGGATTTTGTAAATGCTCTGAAATATGGTATGCCGCCCACAGGAGGATTAGGCATTGGTATTGATAGATTGGTTATGCTTTTAACAAACAGTAGTTCTATAAGAGATGTGATTTTATTCCCGCAAATGAAACCTCTTAAAACAACTAAAAAATAAGTATTTAAGAAAAAAGAAGGGGGATTTAGAATCTATCCCCTACTTTTTTACACGATGACACCCATTTAGATATGTTAGATCATGCTTTATATAATTTAACTAATGTTTTTTTGACAAAGCAGTAAAAATACTATTTATTTTTCAAATCTACGACTGAACTTATAAAATAGCAACGCAACAGCAACTGAAGCACAGTAGCATATCACAGTAGCAAGCATATAATTCATTATTGGGTATAAAAAGTTTACAAGAATTGCATAAACAACCATATTAACTGAAGAAATTAGGAAAACTGTTCTCATTAAGGAAGCTGAAAAACTATTTCCTTGTTCTGTATGTATAATAATAATTGTTGATAAAAAAACTGCAGGGAATATTGATAACGAACCCCCCACCAAAGGCCCTGCAAATTTACCTAACACAACTCCAAGACATACTATAAAACCGCATAGGATTCCCCTAAACAAAATTTTTAGAGGAGTATATTTTACATTTCTACCTGCACAAGGTTGTAATTTTATTTTTGTTGTGAAAATGTAAAAGGTAAATGAGAATAAAACAATAAATAAAAGTATTGATAATAAAAGATTGTTAAAATTGATATAGATTAAAAACGAAACTGATAAAACCCATAAAAGTACTGGAAAAATAATGGCCGAATAAAAATTCTTTTTGGATAGTATGACATATGTTAAAATAAACAAACCATTTATGCCCATTATCACAGGTATTATTGCTGTTGCCTCTGCCGCAATTTCGGGGGTTTGCGTGAAAGCAATAAAAAATAATGTTACAACTAGTGTTGAGGGCAAGCTTGTTATAAGGGCGCCCAACCGAGTCCCATATTTTTCAGCAATTATTGTTGACAAAGTTGCCCAGAACCCTCCAACAAAAAAACTGATAATTGCTTTTAAAAAAAAATTGTCTAGCATGGAAAATGTTTTTGTTAATATAATTTAAAAAACTACCTCAAATCTAATTTAAAAACTACGATAGTAATTTAAGTTTATTAGTAATGAAAATAAACATGGAGGGAGGAAGCGAGACAAAAAAAAGCCTATCTGAACTTGATTTAGTTGATAAACGTATTTTATATCATTTATCTAAAAATTCCCGCCAATCTTATAAAGATGTTGCAAAAAAAATTGGAAAAAATCATAGGTTTGTTCAAAAAAAATATATGGAACTTGCCCCCTATATTAAAAGGTATATGCCTGTTGTTGGATATCAACATTTAGGATATACTACAATTACATTTTATATTCAATTAACAGGTTCAATAAAAAATATTGATAAGATAATTGAAAGTGTGAAATATCTCCCAGAAGTTAATATTATTATTAAAACCCAAGGCGGTTATGATTTGATAGTTGGTACACTGTTTAAAACAACAAAAGATATTTACGAGGGTATAAAAAATATTAGAAGAGATTTTGGAGATAATATTCGAGTTTTTGATACTTTAATACATATTGGTGCGAGTTATTTCGGCCATAGGTATCTGAATCCTGAAAGTGAAAAAAAAATATTGGATATACCTTTCACAGGAGACTGGACAAAAGAACAAAAAGTGATACATATGAATAACAATAAAAATAAAATTCTGAAGGTGCTAGCAACTAATGCAAATATAAGAAATGATGTGATTGCACAAGAAACAGGTTTGAACCCTATTCAAGTTAGAAAAATCATAAGAGATATGGAGGAGGAAAGGTTGATCGAGGAATATTCTTTTGTTCCGAACTCACCAGACATTTACAGAATTTTTGTGAGATTATATAATGCAAATGAAGATGTTATAAATAAATTTAGACAGTTTGGATATTTAAATATTGAAACAATACAAGTTGTAAGAACAATAGGAATGTATACTCTTTTTTACGATATTTATGCACCAAATAATTTTGCATTGATGAAATGGTCAAACCAGCTGAAAAAAGAATTAGGGGACTATATTGTAGAACAAAAAATAACTAATTTATGGTATATAGAGAGATTTACATATTACCACATAGATCCAAAAGTTCTTAAAAGATTAGAAGAAAAGAAATTAAAAAATGTGTTTCATAATTTTGACAAAACCGAATAATATATAAAATAATCATATTAAAAAAAATTATGACCGATTTTTATATGAGTAAAAATAAAGGAATATCTGAATTGGATTTGCAAGATAAACTAATTCTTTATGAACTTTCACGTAATTCGAGACAAGGCATAAGAAGTATTGGTCGTAAAATAAAAAAAAGCCCGCAATTTGTGGAATATAGGATAAAAAAACTTGACAAGTATATAAGCCAATATCCAACAGTCATAGGTTATGAACATTTGGGCTATACAACGATGATGTATTACTTGGAATTGAATGGATCAAACAAGGATATTGAAAAAATTGTGAATATGGTAACCAACAAACCGCAAATAAATGTAGTTATACAAACACAAGGGCAGTGTGATTTGATAGTTGGAACCTTATTTAAAACAACTGAGGACATTTTTGTAGGAATAAAAGATCTCCATAGACAGTTTGGTGATAATATTAGGTCACTTGAAACATCCATCCATGTGGGTGCGAGTTATTTCGGCCATAGATATATATTGCCTGAAAAAGTGGAAAGGCAAAAAATACCTGTAACTGGAGGATGGATGAAACAAAAAATACCTATAAAAATGACTGATAAAAAAAATAAAGTTTTGAAAATCCTTGCCGCGAATTCTCAAGTTACTTACAAACAAATAGCAAATGATGTAAAATGTTCAGAGGATACGGCACGTTATATGGTTAAAAAAATGGAGCAAGAAAAATTAATTGAAAAATATTCCATTATACCTTCAAATCCGAACAATTATCGTGTTATGATAAAATTATCAAATGCAGACGAGAAAATCGTCGATAAGTTTAGAGAATACGGTAAAAAAAGAATTGAAACCATACAGGTTGTAAGAACAATAGGAAAATATAGCTTGTTATTTGATGTCTATGCTGAAAAACCATATATATTGAGAGACTGGATAAATAATCTGCGGACGGAATTGGGAGAGCATATACTTGAGTATACATATATTAATTTATGGAATATAAAAAGACTTGCTTACTATCAAGTTGATGTTAATTATCTTAAAGCTTGAATCTCTGGAAATCTGTAATTACGAATTAAATCTTTTTCGCTTATAAACCAAGGTCTGTTGTTAAATCCCTTGCCAAATGGAGAATAAAATAAATAAGGTATCGAGGGCGATACCATTTTTGTATAACTGGGGTCAAGGTATGTAAATTGAATGGAATTGGGAAACAGACTATATAATAATTCAGATAAAAACATATCATAGTGTACTATTGAAACAGCAATAAAAAACTTCATAGGTGAAAACTTTGGAACATTTATGATGTTCAATAAATTAGTTAAATTTTTGACTCCCACTGAAGAAAGAAACATCATTAAATGTTCTGCTTCTTTATCTGTAATATCTACTGAAGAAACTGAAAATATTCTTATTAATTCATCAATTGTTTTACCGTTTAAAAAACTAAAATTATAGTTTTGTATACAGTTATCCATATTTGTAAGAAAAGAATAATCGTGAGGTTTGGGAGCTCGTTGATAGGGTGTTGTTATGTTCACATGTTTTGTTGATAAATCAGATAGGTATTCCCAATACGGCAGATAACTTTCATCTTCAATTGTTTTTTTCATTCTTGAGGACATATATGAAATTGATTTTTCGATAAAGGAATTATCCATGAGTAAAGCAGATAAATTGAAAACGTCCTGTGCGTGTATTACATCAAAACCAAAATAATTTCCTATTTCTTTTATCCCTTTAGTGTATAGTTCATGTGAGCTAAAAATTAATTCAGGTGCAGGAAAATCAGAATCATATGAAAGATTTGGATAATCCAAATATGCGAAACCATTGGTTATGACTATAACAGGATGTATTTTTACGCCAAGTTTTTTTATGGGTTCGAAACGATCAGACAATATTTCTATCGCTAGCATATCTGCTAAATCCGGATTTGGCTCTGGGAAAGCAGAAAATATCAAATTTTTGTTTTCAGAACGTAATTTGATTCCTCCCCACAGCCCAGCAAGTATTAACAATTTATCGTTTTTTAAAGAATTTTTTATATTTTTAAGCATGTTTAAATCAGGTGGTTGATCTTGTAATTCGTCGATATGCCTAACTGTTTTGACAGAACCGAATATTTTGGTTTTGGTTCTGCGTTTGGTCAATAAATTATAAACTTCTTTTCCCAATTGATCTACTTCTTTATCTGAAAAATTATTTCCTGACATTTTTATTGAAGGTGCATTATCTAACAAAGAGAAAAACCTACTTCTTAAGATATATAGTTGGGGGAGAATTATATGTTGTAATTTGGTTGAGGCATCTGTATAAACTTTTTTACCCGATACTATATTTTCAATTAAAGGCTCAAATAACTCAGACAATTCTTGAGTATCTTTAATTTTAGGTTTGAATTCTATTGGGCGCACTTTCATGTGTCTTTTAATATAAAGATATGTATTTAAATATAACGTGTATTTAGAACTAATGAAAAAGTGAAAAAAGATTGATTTAATCAATTTTTGGACAAGGTTTAATTTCTTTTGAATTTGAAAAATTATTAAGAATTTCTTTATCTGCTTTTTCGAGCGCGTTTGTTTTCATTAAACTCTTTTCTTCATCGGAAAGAGATGGATCATTTTCAATAGATTCTAGCAACTTCATATAATGTTCCACAATGCTTACCAATTTAGTTTTCATTTTAATGACCTCTCATTTTCAGTGTAATAGTGATATGTCTGCGATATTTATAAACCTTTAAAATAGATTTTTTGACAAAACCGTAAAAAATATGTGCCGAGGGGGGGAGTTTCACAAATTTTTGGAATTTTTTGTCTTGAACCCCCGACTTCCAGATCTCTCAGAACGCCAATATTAATCATTGCATTGAGCTCATAACTCATATTCTCATATGAGTCTGGCGCTCTAACCGACTGAGCTACCTCGGCATCATAAACACAAGCTGCTGATGATGACACAGTTTACAAAGCAAAAGCTTTGGTTTTTTAGTATTGCAAAAACCTGCAATCCTAATTGGAATTTTGAAAGGTGATTACGCTTTCTTTTTAGTGTCCTTCTTTTTAGGTCTAAATGTAGTATAACCGCACTTCCTGCATTTCTTAACTCCTTTTGGATTTCTTGTTTTGCATTTCAAGCATATTTTTATTTTGTTAAATTCAATCTCTGCCTCTGGAAATTTTGCCATGAATATCACCTTTAAGATTTTATTATATTTCCAAAACCTTTAAAAGGGTAGTGAAAATTAAAAATTTTTATTATATATTAGAATGAAAAATTTATAAATGAAACCTATACAAATAGTTATAGGTGAGAATATGAAAAAAATGATTGTTTTAGTAATGTTGTTAATTTTGTTTGCGAGTTTTGGATGTGTTGATGAAGATATTAGAAAAGGAACAACAATATCTTTTGTTGAAGGAGATGATACTGAATTCAATGGGGATACTGTAAATATACCTACCCTAGATAGTGATTGTGAGTTTATTGAATCGGATGGAAATGAAAAAAAAATAGGGAATTGTTTTGATGTCGATGGAGTTAAAATAATTACTTCTTCAGATATTGCACTGAAAGCAACAAATAAACCCGGAATGTTTGATATGCTCATTGAAAAAATTGATGAAGAAAATATTGTTATTAGTATAATAGGACTAAACAAACAAACAAATTATTATAAGTATGAAAACAGCTATCAAAATTCAGTTAAGTTTAAAACAGATGATGAAGGGGCATATACTTTTGCAAAAAAAATAGGCAAATTGGAACATATTTGGATTCAGAATAGACCTAGCACTATGTATATCTGCGATAATGATAATGGCTGTGATTGTTTGCAGTGGGGGGAATGGAATAATGAAACAAAAACATGCACATTAACAGGAAATGTTTTTGGACAAGGGAGTGTTGAGATACAAAACAGTTCTATAACTTTGAATTGTGAGGGATATGGAATTATTGGCGAGGGTTATGGCAGTGGTATTTATTTGATTGCAGGCATAAACGGAGTAACAATACAGAACTGTAATATCACTAATTTTTCAACAGGAATTTATTTATTGGCAAATGATAATTCTAATATTTCTTCAAATATTATTGAAAATAATCAAGAAGGAATTAGGGTGGAAATGAGTGAGAATATTGAAATTTCCGAAAATGTTGTGTGTGATAATAATGATTATCAAATTTTATTAAGTGAGGATAGTATCGGTGTTTTTGGAACAAATACACAATGCGAAGTAGATGATTTGAATGGCGGAAATGAAGTTTCATGCAGTTATACGTGCAGTGAAGTTGGATTATGTGATGATGGAATTGATAATGATAATGATGGTTTAACTGATTGTGATGATCCCGATTGTGAGGAAGATGTTGTATGCCTGCCTCCTGCATGTATAGGGGAAATTGTTGCTATTTGCAGTATGTGGGAAGATCCAGTCAATTGCGAAAATTCTTTTGAAGAAGGAGACACAAATTATCAATGTATGTGGGATTATGATGAGGAGTTATGTAATTTCGGAAATGAATGTTTGTATGAAGATGAACCTTTTATACCTTTATCAGTTACATTGATCCAACCTGCAAACGAAACAATTACTGAAGAAGATACAGTTATTGTAGGATATCAACCTAACTTGGAAAGTAATTGCAGTGTTTATCTTTATTCTTATACTGAATATATTTGGCAAGAGATTTGTCAAGCAACTAATGTTTTATTTCCTACATGTACTGTTGGTCCTTTGGATAATGGGGATTATTATTGGGGGGTTGTATGTGTTGAATCATCTAATGCATCTAACATATATATAACTCCAGAAGAAGAGGGTTTCACATTTACTATAAATGCCATTGAAGAACCTTCTATGTGTGGGGGCATTGAATTTAATACTTGCATAGCAGAATCAGGAACATACATTTGTCAACAAATAAGAGATGCAATAGATAACGGAACTCTTGCTTATTCATTGGAAGGTTATCAATGTACTTATAACATTCATTCTTTGGAATGTATGAATGATTATGAATGTATAATTGAAGAAGAATGTGTTATCCCAACAGATGGAATGTTGATAAATGAAAGTGTAACTCTTTGTTCAGGAATATATTATTTAGAAGGTGGTATTTATATAAATTCAGATAATATTGTTGTGAATTGTGATGGCACAGTTCTTGATGGAAGCGAAGGAGGTGCTTCACAAGGGATTAGAATTGAATCTAAAAGAGGAGTTGTGTTATCAGGATGTACAGTTCAAAATTATTTTTATGGAATTTATGTTTTATCAAGTTTAGATAATACTCTCACTAATATTGTTTCTCTAAATACTTTTAGAGGATTTGTCTTAGAAAACAGCTCAAACAACAACCTCATTGATAATACTGCCTGCTCAAATTTAGAAAATGGTTTATGGGAAGATGAAGCTTCAGTTTTGGAAGAAGCTAATAGCTGGTCATTAACAACTTACGATACTTCTAATGTTGAGAATCCGGAATACTTTGGCTGGGTTGCGGGATGCGAAGAACTTCCAACCTGCGAATACAGTCCAAATGCCTGCCAGGAAGAGGGCTGCAATTATCTCAATCTAAATGATGGAATGTGTTATGCAGATGAAAGCTGTAATGAATGCATACCACAAATACCTGCTTGTGCAGGAAACCCAACTGATTTTTGTTCTAGTTTAGCATTGGATAGTTATGAAGATGATTGTTCAAATTATTATCAAACAGCAGATGGATACTACCAATGTGCATTCAATGGAGAAAATGCTTGTATGATTCTCGAGGAATGCTCTTATGAAGAACCACCTCTCCCAGTATGTTCGGGCAACGCAGTAGAAACCTGTGAGGGTTTACTTGGTCTTCCAGAGTGTTTAGCTTCTTATCAATCAGGAGACACAAACTATCAATGTAGTTGGACTGAGGATGATGGAGGTTATTGTTATACGAGTCAAGAATGCTCTTATGAAGAATCTCCAACCTGCGAATACAGTCTAAATGCCTGTCCAGAAGAAGGATGCAATTATTTCAATCCAGGTGATGGAATGTGTTATGCAGATGAAAGTTGTAATGAATGCATACCACAAATACCAGAATGTATGGGCGAACAGGTCCCTATTTGCAGTATGTGGGAAGATCCAGTCAATTGCGAAAATTCTTTTGAATCTGGAGAACCAAGTTACCAGTGCATATGGAATAATGAAGAAAATTATTGCTATTCTGGAGGAGAATGTACTTACGTTCCTCCAATATATTATGTATACACATACCCTATTCCTATTACAGCAGGCAATACATTTGGCGGTGGAGGATATCCTGCAGAAGCATGGGTAAATATTTATGCAGATCCAGTCCCAGGTTATGGATTTTTATCTTGGACATACCTTGATAATGGGAGTGTGTTTTCATATCAACAAAATCCAGGGTTCCCTATGCCCTCTACAGATGTAGCATTGTATGCAAATTTTGAAGCAATTTCAGATTGTGTAGGAGTTGCTTGGGCATGTGGAAATTTTGGGGATTATGACTGTTTCATCAATCCAGGGTGTGAATGGGATAACAGCGAATATTGTTATGGGCCAGAAGAGTGCGGGACATTTATTACTCCTGAAGAATGTCAAGGTTATTATGAAGGATACTGTATGGGAGGTGTTCCTATAACATGCGCTGCAGCAATGTATCAAGAATGTGTTAACCTAGATTTCTGTGAATGGGAGGGTACACCTGCAGAAGGTAATTGTTATGGAGATTGTAGTTGGATTTATGCTTCAGAAACTTGTTGGGGACAAGGATGTGAATGGTTGGATGTTTCATGTGCGTGGAAATATCCAGAATGTACACAAAAACCAGCATATAGTTATTGTAATGAAATGGCTAATCAAACCGATTGCTTAAACAGAGAAGGATGTGAATGGTTGGGAGAAGAAACTACTTATGTGACTTTCTTTGTTGACATGAGTTGTGAAATAGAACAAGGATTCGATCCGAATATACACAGTGTATTTGTTAAAGACTCCTTTAATTGGTGGGAAGGAATAGCTATGACGCCTTATGAAAACAACATTTACACGGTTTCTATTGATTTATCAGAATATATAAATTACAATATAGAATACAAATATACTTATACTGAGGATATCTGGGAGAATATCGATAATAGAATACTCTTTGTGAGTGGAGAACAAGTTCTAGATACTGTGTATTTCAATGATGATAATTCTTGCAGTATTGCAGAATGTCCTGCAATTGAAACTATGATGTGTGAAGAACTTTCACTTACAAACCCTGCGGATGGATGCAACATTTACTACAGAACAGATAATGGAACTTATTACATCTGCGAATATGATGGGATGATGGGTTGTATAGATGGTGAAGAATGCACACTTGAACCCGAATGCGTCCCAATCTCAATCCCAGATTCCGGCTTATTAAACGCAGTTTGTTCTGCATTAGGTGAAGGGGAAGGATGCACAGTAACAGACTGTGAAGCAGGAACATTAACAACTCTTGATGCAAACGATAGAGGAATTTCTGATTTGACTGGAATTGAGTATTTCACAAACCTACAACATCTTTATCTATCCTCTAACAGTATCTCAAACATTAGCGCAGTAGCAACACTAACAAACCTACAACATCTTTATCTAGATTCAAATTTAATTTATGACATATCAGTTTTACCAGATTACATAAATCCTCCAACCCAAGTTGTCGTAATACAGTGGAATTGTTTGGACATATACGATCCCGTAACTATAGACAAAGTTAGTAATTGGGAAATGTTTGGAGTGGATGTCGGAGGATTTGAAATTCAGAATGATTGCAGAACCACTTGTGATTTTACAACTGAATGTGTAGGATGTGAGATTTGTGGTGGTGAAGCAGTAGAATGTCTTGGAATAATGGATGAAAATTTATGTATTGACCAATTGTACTGTGATTGGAAGACGACTCCGGGTATGTGTGGCAGAGCTTTTGAATGCAGTCAGTTCCTAGAATTTGAAAATTGCGACATGAATAACTGTTGTGCTTGGAATTATGACAAAGGAGGATGTGAAAACATTGATAATTGTGCATCTTACCAAGAAGAAGGAGCATGTATTGCCGATGGATGTTGTGAGAACTGGTATGAGGGATCCGAATATTGTGAAGGAGAAACATTATCATGTGATAGCATAGGTAGCGAGTATTGTCCAAACCAATTAAATTGCCAAATCGGAGGATATATGGATGAAAATGGAATATGCCATACTGATAGTGGATGTTTAACTCCTTGCGAAACTCAAACATGTACAGGAATAGGAGTTGATTCTTGTACAGTTGAAGGTAACCGGTGTAATGAGATAAGGCAATACAGAGAAAATGAGATTGATGTTTATTCATTAGAAGGTTATCAATGTGAATACTCTGTTGTTGAAGGATGCCATAACCTCAGAGCCTGTAACTTAGAATTAGAATGTTTAGGAACTCCAAGGAAATGTGATACCTATGATGCTAATGAACAGGAAGGTTGTGGTGAACAATACGGTTGTGAATGGAATCTAGCATATTGCGCAGGAAATCATCCATTATGCCCTGTTATGTATGATGAACCAGTTGGGTGTGATCAAGCTGGTTTTTGCGACGGGGCACCGACAGAATGTTTATTCTTTAGCGGCGATGAAAGTGGATGTTTAAACCATGGATGTGACTGGGGATCATGCGGGAATAGTGTAGACTGTAGTGTTTATCCTGAGCCACAGTGTCAAGCACAACCAAGTTGTGAATGGGATTCTAAAAATGGATTCTGTTACAATTCAATATCTTGTAACAATTATGGCGAAGTGGAGTGTTTAAACGAACCATCATGCACATGGACATCAGGAGATGAAAACTGTTCTGGTCACCCCAGTATGTGCCCAGAGTGGACCGCAGAGGAATCCTGCGGACAAGCAGGCTGTGATTGGTTTTCATGTTATTGGCAAACGGAGTATTGCGCAGGGGATGCGTGGAGTTGTGAGGAAGTTGCTGCTTCAGGTTTTGATTGTGAATCCCAAGAAGGCTGTTATTTAGGAGGGGAAAGCGAATGCGAATTGTCAGATGATTGCGCATATGTTTGTGGAGGTATTGAAGAAGGATATACTATCTCATACTCTCCCATATATATTGAAGAAGGAAATAGGACATGTGATAATTTTGTTGGGATATCATATGACCTTCAGGAAATGCCTTTAGAAATAAGTAATGACCCAAGGAATGCCAGAGTTTTCGATTTTGTTACTGGTGAAGATGATGTGTATGTGTTCTGTGTAAACTTTGTAAACCATGATGGGCAACCGCTTGAAAACGCAACTCTTTTCATGCAAGCAGATTTAGGAATAGAAAATTGTGAAGACCTCACAACATTATTCCCTGAAGTGCAATGTCATCACGGTGATCTTGCATTTTCAGCAAATGGGTTAGGAGAAGATTACACGTTTAATGATTATGGAGTTTCAGATGTTGGGATAACTCCTGCTCATTTGAGATATACCTACAATATAGTTGAAGGAACGGGATATACGCATGATGGAGAAACATGTTATTATGATTCAGAATGTACAGAAGAATGTAGTTTATGTGTTAAATCTCTTTATGGAGGATGCCTTGGTGCATGCAGTTATAGTGAAGAAACAGGTTACTTCATGTCTTTCTCTCCAGTTTCAGCAGTTGACCCTGATTCAGGAAAAAATTATGATTCTAAAATTGTGCGCGTAGCATATGATTTCAATGTGTTGCAATCTGCCGTAGGAGAAAATAGAATAATTCCAACATATGAAGTCGTATACAAGGATGACCAATATATTCCAAATCTGGATGGAGAAAGTGATTATTATTTGTTTTTATTGAAACAGAGACAAGAAATGCCGCCAAATAGAGCTTTACCAGAAGAAGGAGTTTGTGGCGACGGTGAATGTAATGGAAGTTCTGGAGAAACATCTGATAATTGTCCAGAAGATTGTTATTGTGGAGATGGATATTGTGAAACAACTGAAGATGATGTAAATTGTCCAGAAGATTGTAAAGTAACAACAAGAACTATTTATGTTTCATCTAAACTTGATATTACTGACTGCGAAGAGTTTTTAGATATTTATATTGGGGGCAGAGAGATTGTTACTGGATTAACCTGCTATGAAGGAACAGGCGGACCAGTATTATCTGCAAACGGTTTTGGAGAGGATTATACCACAAACAACGTTTTTGATGATACTTTCTATATAGGGGAGGAATATACAAATCCTCCAGAACTAGTATATAAAACTGATGATGTTCCGGCAGAGGGTTATTTCTCATTAGGAAATGGTGTTTGTTATGAAGACAGCAACTGTGAACAAACATGCACATATTGTGATAATAAAAGAATCTGTGGTTTCGAGATAACAGATACTGAAACAGGAACAACTTATGAAGTTATAACAGATCATGTGTGTGGGAACGGCACACGTTCAACCCATCCATTTTCATTTGAAAATGTGTGTGCAATACCTACGATCCCATTATTCCACTGCTCCAATATTGGGGGCTTTTATTATTATGAGTGGGGGGTGGATAATTATTTTGTTGTTGATTACACAGACTCTGCAAATTATTATATGCAATTATCAGGAGGAATGTTTAATTCATTATTAACCGCCCGACCCAATAGTTTCTGCATTGTTGATTTGGGTGAAGATGAATGTGATTTGTACGACGGGGAATTTGTAAATCTTTCAGAAGAAGGATATGCTAATATGAACGCGTATTCTTGCGACTGTTCACCATGCATATCTCATGAAAATTGTATTGGTGAATGTGGTTATACATATGAAAACGAATCTTATATTTCCTCTTTAAGCCCAGTCCAAATAGAGAGTAGGATGTGCAATGGAACTTCATTAACTGGCGAACCTTTAACAGTATTTATGTATGGTTTAGAAGGAGAAATAGAAATGATTATGTATGATAATCAAACATTAGAAGGTATTAATTCGGATTTAAATTATACAGTTATGTGTTTAGATTTCCCAAATGAAGAAATAGGATGGGGATATTGTGAAGGAGAAGAACTAGGTTGCAGAGATAACAATAACAGAACAGATTGTGAAGAAGCTTTTGGTGGAACTTGTGAATGGAATAGAACAGGCCCACCTTATTTAGCTTCAAATTCAATTTTAGAACTACCAGATAAAATATGCAACGCAGAAGGAACAAATCAAGTAGCGTTTTTGGGTTTACACGAAGGCGATATGTTTTTACAGACAGTAGATTCTGATGATACTGCCTTATCATTATTTTTAGCAAACGGAACTCAAAACTTCCATTTATTCTGTGTAGATATTAGTTTAACGGGTGGTCCAGATAATATAACCATGTACATTTCAGAAGAAACGGGTTTAACAAATTGTTCTGCTATTGATGGAATGGGTTTAACGTGTTATGCGGATATGGGCATAGTATTCTCACCAAACGGTTATGGAAATGCTTATACAACAAATGATATTTTCAATGCAACACATAAAATAGCAGATGGTTATTCAGAACCTTATTTAGTTAGAGCAAGTGAATACGAAAGCTTTTATGAAAATATAACAGCATATATTCAAAGTGATACAGGTGTTCAAACCTGTGCTGAATTAAATGCCTTACTGCCAGAAATTCCCTGCCATGTAGATGCAGGAGGACAACCTGTATTAATAGGACAAGGAGCAGGTAATGATTTCTTATTTAATGATGTATTTAATGAAACATTCAAAGTAATAGAGGGGTATGAAGAACCATATATCAATTATGAAGCAGATGCAATACCTCTTCCTTGCTATTCAAATGATGAGGGAATAACATGCTATAGGGATGATACTTGTTCTAATTTATTGAATCCAGAAATTGTTAGTATTTCAATAGAACCTTCCACACCCTATGATGATGAAGATTTTACATGTTCAGTAATTACAAGATATAATGAACAAGAAAATTTACTTGTAAAATATTGGTGGACAGTAAATGAAGAAAGAGAAGTAACTAATGGATATGGCATTATAAACGAAAAAGTATGTCCAGTTAATGGAGAATGTGAATTAAGCACAGTTTCATCAGAACATACAGGGAGTGGTGAAGAATGGACTTGCTTTGCTTATGCAGATGATGGGGAGGGGCATATTTCTTCAACTGAAAGTATAAGCACAGTTGTTCAACCCCATGGTACTGGTTTTTGTGGAGATGAAGTTTTAGAAGGAGAAGAAGAATGTGAAATTGGTTACCCCTGTCCAAGCGGATATACCTGCAGAATGACAGATTGCAAATGTGTCGCAGTCGGCAGTGGAGGTTCAGGGGGGGGAGTTATCCCAAGAGAAAGAGCTAAACTCTACGCAAGAGTGGGAACATCATGCGCAGATCAACAAACAGATATTACAATTTATGATCAAGTTACTGGCGCACCTATTGAAGGCGTATCAATTATAATAGGTACAACAAATATAGGTGTTACAGATTCTAGAGGAAAAGTCCCATACACTTTTAATATTGGAACATATGCAATTTCTGCATCAAAAACATGGTATGATTCATATGGACAGAGCTTTACTTTCATAAATTGCACCCCAGTTGTGGATCCTGTTTGTGAATGTACACAAAACGAAAACTGTGCAACAGACCAATACTGTGATGGTTGTTATTGTAAAGACATAAACTGTCCAAGAGGGACAATACCTATTGAACACATATGTGTACCACAATGCGAGTGTGAAAACGATGAAAACTGTCCTTTCGCTTATTACTGTGATGGGTGTGTATGTCAATTCGTTTATGATATAGATCCAAAAGATGTTGATCTTACAGATGAAGATAGAGATCTTTTAAAAGAATTATTAGATGAACTTGAGAATCTTTTGAATGATCCTTCCCTAACAAACGAGGAAAAATTGAAGATCCTGGAAATCAAAGATATAGTATTAGAAAGATTAAGAAATATAGAAAATGATGCAGAACTCGGCCGCTTAAGAGTACAAACTGCACAAGCAATAGAACTGCTTAAACAAGGCGAATACGAACAAGCAAAACAGAGACTTGAAAGAACAGATATGATAAGAGATGATGAAATTTGGATGTTGTTCCTTGCTTTGGTCATACTATTGATTGCAGCAACATACTACATGCTAAAAAATAAAAAATCTAAAACATTAGAAAAAAGATCTAAGAAAAGAATAGAAAAAAAAGCAGTGAAAAGAAAACCTAAAAAACAAGTTAAAAAGAAAATTAAAAAACCAACAAAGAAAAAACGTTAGATTTCCATTTTCATTTCTTTTTTTAATTTTTCTTTGAAATCATCTGTTAATTCTACAGTTACCATCCCTAAATCCTTTAATCCATATACAACATAATATGTGGCAGGAGCAAGAAAAAAGAAAGGTACTGCAACCAAATCCTCTTCTCCTTCAACTATAACGAATAGTTTTATTTTGTCTTTTACCCACTTTTTAACAAGATCTATGGCTTGGTTGGAAATGGCGCCTGCAGGATTTTCAATTTTTAAAACTTGTCTATTTTTTTGTTGTGAATCAATTATTTTTTTATCATCTTCACTTAAAACAGACCTTTCAGTTTTGTAGTCAACAACACAAACTTCAAAGGGAATTTTATTTTCAATAAAAAACTTTGTTGATATATCTCCCACTAAAATAAACCTGCCCCCCATCGACTGAAGTTTTTTTATGTTGGGGTTGCTTTCAGGATTTGAAAAATGTTGTTTTAAAACTTGCCTTTGCTCTTGGTTTAAAATTATCACCACAGCACCTCATCAGTTCTCCAATAAGGGAGAGGAACAATTTTATCCATTTTCAAAGGTTTGTTGTTTTTTGAGACTAACCATCCTGTATAAGCAATCATACCTGCGTTATCGCGGTTGAATTCATTTGCAGGTGAACAGAAACTAACTTCTTGATCATCGCATATTTTTGAGAGCATTTTTTTGAACATGTTGTTTTGAGCTACGCCCCCCACAACTACAACGCCATCTTTTTTTGTCAAACACAATGCTCTCTCAACAGTTTCACTAACCATTGAAAAAGATGTGTGCATAAACGAATAAACAACATCTTCTTTTGCGTTTTTTTCTAAAGCAGAGAATGCAGCAGTTAACAATCCAGAAAAAGTTAGATTCATTCCTTTAACACTATATGGAAGTTCAATATAACTTCCATTCGCAATTTTTTCTAGATCTCCACCATGGTTCAACCCAATCTGTCTTGCAAACATGTCAAAAGCATTACCTAGGCCAACATCCAATGTTTCCCCCAAAACTCTGTAACTTGTTTTTTTATTTTTAAGAACTCTTGATATAATTTGCGTGTTTCCACCAGATGCATAAACAAACAATGGATCTTTGAAACCTGTATCTTTAACTCCTATTTCCAAATGTGCTGCACAATGGTTAACTCCATAAATAGGTTTGTTTTGTTTTAATGATAAATATCTAGCCAGCGCAGCACCACTTTGCAAAGCTTGGCCAATTCCAGGGCCCTGAGAAAAACAAATTGCATCATATTCTTTTCCAGATTCATTTATTTTTCTAATTAATTCGGGTGCAATCTTGCAGTGGTGTTCTGATAAATCTCTAGGTATAAAACCCTGCCCTGCTGGAGGTTTGTATGTGTCATTGAACTGAAGTATTTCATTTCCATCAGTCCATGCAACACCAAAAGTATGTGCAGTACATTCAATTCCGAGCATTCTCATTTTTTCATCTCTTTATAGATGAAACTTCTTTTTTAAAGAAGTTTCTAGTATTGCCTAGCAATGTAAACAATTTCTTTTGCAGATTTTCCACACCATATGCATTTGTCTGTTTCATTGGGTTTTTCTTTTGAATCAACACGTATTCCTCTTATGTCGCCATGTGTTTCTGCCTTAACATTGTCTGCACATTCTCTACCTTCCATTTCAACAGAACAGAACGGAATTCGTGCAAAACCTCCCTTATCTAAAACTTGTTTAAGTTCGTTCATGTTTTTTGCGTCATGAATAACATCAAGGAAATTTTTTGAAGCTTCTTCTTTCAAATCTTTTGTAACTTCTTCCCCTTTATTTTTAACTATTTTGACAATATCTTTGAAATCAATAGTTTCTTTTTGTTTTTTAGTTCTTATAGATAGAGTTATTTTGTTTTGTTCAAATTCTTTTGGACCTATTTCAAATCGTATTGGGACACCTTTCATTTCCCATTGGTTAAACTTAAAACCAGGGGTGTTTTCACTTGAATCAATTTCTGTTCTAAATTCTTTTTTAATAAGTTTCTTTTGAATTTTTTTGCAATATTTTAAAACTGCCTTGTTTTTGGCATCATCACCCTTTAGAATTGGAACAATAATAACCTGCACGGGTGCAAGTTTGAAAGGGAGCCGTAATCCTTGATCATCCCCCAAAATAGATATCATTCCGCCATAAATTCTTGAAATGCACGGACCATGGCATGTCTGCCAAACTGGTGTCTGTTTTCCTTTTTCATCTGCAAACATAACGTTAAACGGTTTGGAAAAATTCTGCCCAAGTAAATGTGTTGAAGGCATTTGAATAACTTTTCCATCTGGCATCAAAGTATCTGCTGCGTAGGTGTGAACTGCCCCCGGAAATTTATCCCATTCTGGCCTTTGGAAACCTATGAAAGGTATGCAGAATTCACCATACATAACTTTTTCTGTCATCTTTAAATCTTCCTTTACTTGTTTAACTGCTTCTTTTTTTGTAGCAAAACAATTGTGCGCTTCTATCCACACCAATTCTCTGCTTCGGAAAAAAGGCCTTGTTGCTTTGGTTTCATAACGGTAAACGGTTCCTCTTTGATAAATTTTTAAAGGTAAATCTGATTTTCCCTGGATCCATAAAGAATACATTTTATACATCGCAGTTTCACTTGTGGGCCTTAAAGCAAGGCGTTCTTCGAATTTTTCGCCTTTTCCATGTTCAGTCACCCAAAAAACTTCTGGAGAAAAACCTTCAACATGGGATGCCTCTAAATGAAAATTGGATTCGGGAATTAAAATAGGAAAATAAGTTGGTTTATGGCCTTTTGATTGAAGTTCTTTTTCATATAATTTATACATCTCTTCTATACTTAAAACTGACCAAGGTCTAAAAACAATAAAGCCCTTGAGATTATATCTAATGTCTGCAAGTTCGGCTTTTTGGATTATTTCAGTGAACCATTCTGAAAAATTTTCATTTTTTTTGTTATCCATAATATCTCCTCTAACTATTTTTATAATAACTTAACAAAAAGACTTTTTAAGATTAACTGAAAGGGTTCAAAAATGAGATTTATTTCAATCTCATACTATCTAAAACCATAGGAGTATCTGATTTCATTTTGAATAGTTTACTTATTGTTGGACCTAGATTTCCAATTTTATTTTCATCTCCATGACATAAAATAACTCTATTTGGTTTTGGTGAGATATTTTTAAGATATGCCAAAAGCTGTCTCCTATCAGAATGTCCAGAAAATCCATCAACAGTGTGAACTTCCATGTTTATTTTAACGCTTTCGGATTTTCCTTCATCATTAACTAAAGGCACTTCTTTTAATCCTCTTTGAATCTTGTGACCTAATGACAAAGGAGATTGATAACCAATAAATATTAAAGAGTTTTTTTCGTCAGGGGCAAGATGCCTTAGGTATTCTAAAACAGGACCTCCACTCATCATTCCTGCTGTTGCCAATATGATCGAAGGTTTTCCCTCTATGATTTTATCTCTATCGCCTTTAACTGTTTCAAATATTTCAGATTCAAAAGGACTATGATCTGCCAAAACTTTTTTTCTGACTTTCATTTTCAAATATTCTGGATAAGCAGTATGAATTGCTGAAGCTTCTCTGATCATTCCATCCAAATAAATTGGGATGTTATCGATCTTCGCCTCTCGCATGTAATGCTCAAATACAAGCATAATTTCCTGCGATCTACCAACTGCAAATACAGGTATTAAAACTTTACCATTTCGTTCAATTGTTTTTTTCACAATATCCATTATCATTGTTTCAGACTCTTTTCGGTTGGGCATAATATCTGTTTTTCCCCCATAGGTAGATTCCATTATCAGTGTTTCTATACGTGGAAAAACGCAGTGAGCAGGATCAAATAGTTGTGTGAATCCAAACTTCATATCTCCTGTATAAACTAAATTATGCAAACCATTATTTATGTGGAGATGTACAAGTGAACTTCCTAAAATATGACCTGCATTATAAAAGGTCATTTTAACTTCGGGAGTTATATCGACCACATCCCCATATTGTACAGGTATCGTGTGAATTAATTGTTCGTGTATATCTTTTATTCCATAGGGAACGACTGCATTAGGTATTTTATTAACTAAACTTAAATAATCCATTTGAAGCATAACTGCCATATCTCGTGTAGGAGGTGTGCAGTAAACCGGACCTTCATAACCATAAGCAAATAAATAAGGTATAAATCCACAGTGATCAAGATGTGCATGAGAAACAATAACCGCATCTATTTCAGATAAGGAGCATCCGAGCTCATTTAACAAAGGGAAAGACTTTGATTTGTCATAAACCTCAGGATTTATTCCACAATCCAAAAGTATTCTGCTGTTTGGTGTTTCGACGCTGAAGCAGGATCTTCCAACTTCTCTTGCTCCTCCTAACGCAGTAACTTTAACCCATGAAGAACCAGAAGGTTGTTCAGATAAAATCTTTTTTCCAATTGTTGTTAAAAACTTTTTTCTCTCCTCTGCTTTTTTCAAAAGACTTTTCCTAACTCCAGTTATTGTTGATGAATCCATAGTGGGGATTCTTTGAACAACAATTATCCATCCTGTTTCGGTTATAATTCTTTTGAGAGTTTCTCCTCCTTTTCCAATAACGAGACCTGGTTTCATAGCCTCAACCATAACCTGTCCAAAAACAGGATTAAAAGTTATTGATTTAACTCCTGCTTCTTCAGGTATTGTTTCTTCAATAAATTTTTTAGCATATTCTGGTTCTTGGCGATGTTCTGGAGAACATCTGATGGTAATTTTTTTCTTTAATGCATAAGCTAGTTTTTTAATTAGTTGATCATTATTATAGAATTCTCTTATATTGTCAACATATATCACTATCGTTAAGCCTTCTGCTTCAATTTTTGAAAAACCGCACTCTTCGGGCAGTATATCTTTAACTGCTTTTTCAAATTCTTTTAACATTTATATCACTCTCTGTAATTATTCCTGGAAATTAATACAAATTATTGTTAATTAATTATTTTTATACTGATTTTCCTAGTTTTTCGATATCACTTTCTGTTAAATAATTGAAACCGTTTTTTGTTATGGTTGCAATTGTAATTCCATTACCAGAAGCAATATCTCTTTTGCTTGCTGCAACAATACATTTTGCCGCGAGATGTAAACAATCTTTCATACTCATGTTTTCATCAAATTCAGATTCTAATATCCCATAAACAAAGGTTGAACCGCTTCCTGTAGCAGTGTATTTGTCTTCTGTGATTCCACCTGCCATATCCAAATTGAACAATCTAGGTTTTGAATCATACCCTCCTAAAACCAATTGAACGAAAAATGGGTAAAATTTATAGTTTGATAAAACGTTGGATAATAGTGTTGCAGCTGCACTGATTTTCATAGGTTTATTTTCTTGCATTCTGTGAATTTCAAGCTCGCCTGTCATCCATCTTATAAGTTTTTGTGCGTCTCCTACGCCTCCTGCAATTGTCATACCTATATGGTCATCTAATCTTGCAACTTTTAATGCAGTTTTACTTGAAATTAAATAACCCATTGTGGCTCTTTTATCAGAAGCTAAAACAACTCCTTCCTGGCATACTAAACCCAAAGTGGTTGTTCCGGTTCTTAATTTTTCCATATCATCCATAGTTTCACCCATAGTTATCAACAATAAGATTAGTTAAAACTAAAACAAAATTATTAGTTTATTATTAAATATCATAAAGGTTTAAAAACATTGGTGTAAAGACTTTTGGAATTTATTTTATCTATCCGCAGCTTGAACAAACAATATTTGCACTAACTGATTTGGCAGAATTCATTGTTACTGTGCAACTAGTTCCTGAATATGAATCACACCCTGACCAACCCAGTATTGTTGCACCAGGTGCTAAATTCGCAGTCAACGTTACATGTGTTCCATCGTTGTATTGGGACGAGCAGATTGAACCGCTATCGCCACAGACAATTCCTGAACCTGTTATTGTCCCATATCCTCGTGTGGGTTTGGATACTGACAAAGTGTATTTTTCAACCGGCACAAACACTGCTCTCACATATTTATTTGTATTCATTAAAACCGTGCATCCTCCTGAACCCGAGCAAGCATTTTCCCATTTATCGAACTTATAACCTACTGAAGGGGAAGCAGTTAAAGTTACAGATATTCCCGTATTGTATTGGAACGAGCAGGTTGAACCACAGTTGATTCCAGATGGAGAACTCAATACAAGACCTGAACCTGTTTTTGAAACTGAAAGAGTGGATTTAGGGAGAGGAATGTTTTTTGCTGTGACAATTTTATCTGAATCCATTGTAACATAACAGGAATTTTCAGAATATGAATCGCACCCTGACCAAGAAACTGAATATCCTGTAGCAGAGGAAGCTGTGATTCTCACATCCTGGCCAGAATTATATTTAGCACAACCAGAACCGCAAGATGTTCCTGCTGGAGAAACCCATAATGAACCAACTCCATCTCGAGTATATGTCAAAGTATAGGTTGGTAAACCTGAATCTTGGAAATTTGCTGTAACAGTTCTATCAGAAACCAATGCAACAACGCACCTGTTATCATACAGCACTGAATCGCACCCAGTCCAAACCACATTATAACCTGTAAATTGTGAGGGAGTTAGATAGATATTCCCACTGTCATAAGAATAAACACAGGTTGAACCACAGTTGATCCCAGATGGAGAGCTTGTGATTAAAGCAATGTCTGCTCCAGGACCCGTTTTAACAACTGTTAAAATCGGGCGCAAAGAAACAAAAGTTGCTGTAACAGCTTTATCGGAATTGAAAGTTAAATAACACTGGTTCCCCGAATATGAATCACACCCACTCCATATAACCTTATAACCTGAATTTGGAGAAGCAGATAATGTAGTGGTAGTACCATGACAATAATTTTTTGTGCAGTATGAATCGCACCACAGCGTTGGAACGCTTGAATAACGAACTGATCCTGGACCATTAACAGTTAGTTTTAGATTGTGATAAGAAACGGTTTCAAAGTTTGCTTTGACTGTTTTATCCCCATCCATTATAACTGCACAGCTATCTCCCGAAGCTGTTCTACATCCAGTCCAACTTGATACTTGACAACATGTTGGAGGTTCGTTTGCATTGTCTAAATACGACGCAAAAACATTAACCCCTGTGTTTAGATTATATGTCCAAGAACAAACTGAACCGCAGTTTATAAAAGGAGAAGCAGACAATCGTGCATTTGCTTCGCAGGTACCTGATTTTTGAACAGTTAATGTTTTTGTATCAGTAGGTTCGAAATTCGCTGTGACAACTTTGTCTGAATTCATTGTAACGAAACAATGATCTGTTGAAAGTGAGTCGCACCCTGACCAAGAAACAGTGTAACCCAATGCTGAAGCGCTTAGTGCCACAGTTCTGCCTGCTGAACCTGAATTTGTACATGTTGTACCGCAGTTTATTCCGCCCCCAGTTACAACAGCAGAATCTCTACCAGGTCCGGTTTTAACAACTGTTAAAGTTGTTGAATCAAATATGTGATTTAAATATACTGTCTTATCTGAATCCATATTGACATCACAACGCAGCCTATCTTCTGAAACCGAGTCGCACCCAATCCATTCTATCCTATAACCTAAAACAGGTGTTGTTGTTAAACGCACATTTGTATTTCTAGTATATATGTAACAATAAGTCCCACAAGAAGTTCCTAATGGGGAAAATGAAAGCGAACCTGATCCGGTTTTAACAACCTGGAGTTTTGGATTTTGGGCAACGTTTGCTGTGATAATTTTATCTGTGAACATAGGTCCAATATAACACTCATCGTCTAAAATTTCATCGCACCCATCCTCCCAAGAAACCGTATATCCGGGGGAAATACCAGTACTTAATAAAACCTCACTTCCTGCAGAAACTTGTCTCGTACAACTAGGGCCGCAATATATTCCACCACCATATATGGTTGCAAAATCACTATATCCTGTTTTAACAACCGATAAATTAAGTGATGACAATCCCCTAAACACAGGTGTAACTTCTTTATCAGAATCAACTCTTATAATACAAATGGGTTCGGCAGTAGAACAACTTCCATCAGAAGTTACCCAGTGACTGAATGCCCTGCCTATGTTGGGAGTTGCTGTTAAAGTAACCATAGGGTGCGAACTCGGAATTCCTGTTCTGCATAGGATTCTATCGTTTCCGCAATCTATTCCTCCAGGTGTGCTGACTACTACTCCGCCCCATGTTCGCGCGACAGTTAACATATTTCTAACAACGACAATCGAATCAAATGTTGCAATAACTTCTGTATCTGCTGCAACAGTCACTATACAGGTATCTCCTGATATTTCATCGCATCCTTCCCAACCCACGAATGCAGAGCATTCTGGCAAAGCATAATCTAAATGCACAACAGTTCCAATTGGAAAATCAAATGAGTAACTTGTACATTCTGTTCCGCACTCTATTCCCTCAGGTGTGCTGACAACAGCTCCAAAACCCTCTCCCCTTTTAGTAATTGTTACACTGTGCGTTATTGTACTATCAATACAATTACAATTTATACATATCTCTCCATCTTCGCAATCATCATCAGTTTCGCATTCTTCACCATGTTCTTCTTGAACGATGCCGTCCCCACAATTAGGACCTATGAATTCTGTTTGTTCGCAAGATGAGTTGCAATAAAAACAAGGAGGATTGCCATAACCTGAATCACAAACAACTCCATTATTTGCTCCTCTATCACATTCTTCTCCTGCATCAACAACACCATCCCCACAATGTGCCAAACGGCAGTCTGTTCTGCATGCATTAGGTACCGTATCTGAATTGCATTCTTCTCCTGGGCCCATACAAAAATCTGGATTGCTTGGATCTCCCCAATCACATTCTTCTCCACTTTCTAAAATTGCGTTTCCACAAATTGCCCCTCTAAAAATACACATGCACCCCATACACAACCAATCAGAAGGAGATCCTCCATAAGAATCTACACAAGAAGTAATGCTGCCATCACATTCTTCTCCTGGGCCCACCTCTCCGTCCTCACATATCACTCCTTCTTCAATAAATAAACCTTCAACAATTCCAAGACTTAGTTTTGCATGCATAACTCTTGGCGCCATTTCTGGAAGATCATCTGCAAAATTATACCATATGTATAAATGTCCATTGTATCTTGATTGTGTT
>JAHKLX010000003.1 GCA_020854835.1 Microcaldota archaeon | reverse complement strand
TGCGTTGGTTATGCCATTATGATCAATCATTTAATCTCCCTCCTGCTTAGAGCAGTCGAACGGGGCAAAATAAGCCCTAATGTTTTGAAAGGTTATTATTGGAAAAGGTTTATAAATATATTTATATCTGCATTTGTAAGATTAGTTTAATATTTTTTTGATAGGGGGGAATTGGATTTTTAAATGTTATTATTCAATCTAACACAGGGAGAAATATGGCAGATATATGTTTGATGTTTATCGGATTGTTGCCCTTCTTATTTCTAGCAGTATTGGTGGGAATATTTGTGTTGCCAATAGTATGGGCACTTCTACCAATCGTTATAGTTAGAGAATGGGAAGGAGGGATAGTTTTAAGACTTGGAAAATTCCAAAAATCACTTGGCAAAGGACTAAATTTTGTTATTCCTTTTATTGATAGAGTTATCCTAGTTGATAAAAGAGTGGAAACAATTGATATCCCAAAACAAGAAGTGATGACTGCAGACAACATACCTATTAAAATCGATGGAGTTATCTACTTCACAGTAAATGATTCATCTAAAGCAATTTTAAATGTTGAAGAATATTTTTCAGCAATTGCGTTATTCGGTCAAACAGCAATAAGAGATGTTGTTGGGGGAGTGAATTTAGACAAAATATTAGAAGATAGAGATGGCATTGCTGAGAATATAAAAAGTATTGTTGATGAAGATATGTTAAAATGGGGAATAGAGATTGTTGCAATAAATATTCAGCATGTTGAAATGCCTGAAGAAATGAAACGAGCAATGGCGAGACAGGCAGAAGCAGAAAGAGAAAAAAGAGCTGTGATTATAACATCGCAGGGGGAATTGGAAGCTTCTAAGAATTTGCAAAAGGCTGCTGAGATTTTGGTGTCAGATTTCTCTGCAATAAACCTGAGAACTTTGTCGTTCCTATCGGAAATATCCTCAGATACAAACACAGAATTTGATTTCATTATACCTTTGGACAATATGGACATCTTGAAGATGACTGACATAAAAAAGAAAAGGTGAGTGATATGTTTAGAAGAACAATGGGCCCCAATATAAAATCAAAAAAATTTGCTTTCCTAGGCATTGGAATGAATGTTCAATGGGAAAGAGGAGTGAGGTTGCGTTTGGGAAGATATGCAGGCGATGTTGGTCCCGGATTGTTTTTTGCAATCCCATTTATAGATGAAGTTTTTGTTGCGAATACTAGAACTTTACCAATCAACATCTCAAAACAAGAAATTATAACTGCAGACAATGTTTCTGTCTATGTAAATGGAGTTGCATACATCAAAGTTAAAGAACCTGGGAGAGTTATAATGCATGTCAAAGATCCTGGACACGCTGTCTCAACATATACACAGACAGCCTTGAGAGATGTAATAGGTACAATGACCTTAGATCAAGTTTTGAGTGAAAGAATAGAAATTGCAGAACGTATTGAAAAAATTGTTGATAAAATGGCGCATGACTGGGGAATAGATATTGAATCAATTAAAATACAAGATATTGTATTGCCCGAGTCAATGAAACGAGCAATGGCGAGACAGGCAGAAGCAGAAAGAGAAAAAAGAGGATTGATAATTAAATCCCAAGGGGAATTGGAAGCTTCTAAGAATTTCAGTAACGCTGCAAAAAACTTTGATAAAACAGTAGGATCGATGTACTTGAGGACGTTGTCAACATTAACAGATATATCTGCAGACAAACAATCAAAAAAGAAAATTTACATAGTTCCTCCTTCTTTGCTTAAAAGTTTGCAAGATTTTTTAAGTAAAAAATAAAAAAAGAAAATTTATTTTTTCTTTCTCTTTTTTTGAACTGGTTTTCTTTTGGGTTTGGGTTTTACTTTTTTTGAAGTTTTCGGTTTTGAAATCTTTTGTTTAATCGGTTTTTCTTCTTTTGGAGAGGGAGATGCCCTTGCTTCTGAAATCTTTGTAGATATAAAAACTAAAACCAATATCAAAGCCAGTAAAACAAAAACTCCTAAATAATCTTCACTCCTTGGAGGAAGTTTAACTTTTGCTTGGTTTATTAAACTCAAAGCTTCTTGATATTCGCCTTGTTTTAATTTTTCTTTGGCTTGATTCAAAAGATTTTTTATCTCTTCTGCAGTCTCTTCGTTCACTCTGTTTTTGGATATGTAATCATTTAATTCCCACTCAAGTTCATTAATAGCGAATAATACATATTTTATATTTTCTTTTGTTGCTTCAACAGTTTCACCAGATTGAACCTCATAACACTCAAAATCATAGCAAAATTGATTAGATAAACAGTCTATATCTTCACAACATTCATAGGGTATACATTCATGATTTTTGACTGTCCCGCATGCACATTCTAATACAACACAAATATCCTCATCACAGATTTCATGTTCTGCACAATCTGTATTTTGGGTACATTCAGAGGGTAAAGTGCATACATGATTAATAGGAATTTGTCCTTCAGGACATACTAACATTCTGCAAGAACATCCATCACAATATTCATCAGAAGCACAATAATGATGTGTGGCACATTCGCATAATGTTGTTGGTACAGTACAATCTGCAAATGTGATTATTGCAGAATATGCAGTGTATCCAGACTTAACAACATTTATTGAGTGTTGACCAGAGTTGAGTGTGAAAGTGGCTTGGCCATTTGCATTTGATAATTGTGATAAGGTATTATCAAAATTTATAAGTGCCCCAGCAATTCTAGCTGAACCATCAGAAACAGTTACAGTTATTTGTTGGTTTGCACACGTTGAGGATAGAACTACATTGAAACTTTGTTCTTGTTCTTCCTGCGTTCTTGTACTGCCATCTGAAGAACCTCTGTCTCTTCCAGGTCTTTGCGGAGATGGAGTAATGGACACTGAAGTACTTTCCCAATCTGAATAATATTCCCCATCATCTGCTCTAACAGAACAAGTCCATAGATCTCCTGAGGTTATATCTGTCGATGGAATAGTGAGGGACTGACATTCTGAATCTGCATCACAAACTACAGATGATTCAAATGCAGGAACAGGAATGTCATTTAAATACCAATTGAATTCCAAAGTAACTTTTTCATTATTTAAATCGAAAGCAGATGCAGTACATATTAAAGTGCTATCACTATTGGGAGAAGAGGGGGAAATGGAAACATTGTTAATCATGGGTGCATAAGGATTTCCAGCACCATAAGTTGAATAGGTAGGCGGTATGAAAGTAACTTCCCTTTCGTTGCAGGAAATTATTTGACAACAGTTATCAGTAGCTGGAACCTCTGTATTACCACATATTCTACATTCTTCACCTTGCATAACCTCATTATAGGTTTTTACTAGATTTGGTGTTCTGTAAATCTTTAAGGAATTGTCGCATGCCTTGATAAAGTTCTTGATGGTTATGGGCCCTGGAACCGCATTTTTGAAATATTGAGAATCAACACCTGCAACATCACCTATGAAAACTGCTGATGAAGGAATGTCTTGTCCGGGTGTAAACTCACTTATTTGTAATGAATTCCTGCCTTCTTTAAATTCAAAATCTGTGTATGTGACAGAATTATCTTCATCATGCGTGTGGATTTTTTGAGTTTTGTCTATATTAGTTACTATTATATTTTCAAAAACTCCACTTTTTCCAGAAATAGTTTTATCAGGAGATAAATCATGCATTATCCCATCTACTCCTTTATCTTTTGAATCTTGACCAATTATTTGGGGGGTTTTTTTATCGCCTATGTTAAACATACCAAAATTTGAATCTAATGTATCGGAAATCTGTTTTCCTTCAACAGTACACAACGATAGATAGGTGTTTGGTACATTCAATAAACCAGAGAAAGAGGTTTTTTTAGCTGTTAAAATAGAATTCTTGCCAAATCCTAAAACAGAAAATGCATCTCCTTCTATTTTTCCACCCTCTATAGTTATCAACGATATGCTCGCATAAGCAGGATCGTCAATAGGATTCGTTCCCACAGGAGGATTTGCAAACTCCATATCAATGCCCAAATTAGATCCTACAGGTGCAATAACATAAAAGTTCCCATCTGGTGCAA
The DNA here is from genome assembly GCA_020854835.1 of Microcaldota archaeon. Lineage (GTDB taxonomy): Archaea > Micrarchaeota > Micrarchaeia > Anstonellales > JAGGVH01 > JAGGVH01. The sequence goes on along the minus strand of JAHKLX010000003.1, from coordinate 281,895 downwards.
TTCCAAAACCTCCCCTCGCAGATAGAAATGCCAAGCCAATATCACAATTAGTGATTTGAGTAGATATTAGGTTGGGCTGTGCAATAGTGATATCTGGTGGAACGCTTGTTCCAGAAACAACACCAACACTAAAATTTTTGATAAAGCACCTTTTAATAGAAACTTTGTGCGTAGGGAGAGGGGGCATCATAATTCCTATATCTCCCCTATTACCTTCTCCATCATGTCCAATTATTGATGCAAACGAACAATCTAAAATTAATTCAGAATCTGGAGAAGCAGGTCCAAAAACAAACGCAGGCAAACCATTTTTTGATTCGACCAAATATTCTCCAGGACACAATGTTATTGTATTATTCAATATATGAAAAACTCCTTCATCATCCTTAATCAAATTTTTGCCCCAAGTTTTTGGATCATCTAAATCAACACAAATTGGGGAGACATATGGTTGTGTACATAAATCATCAATAAAACAGTCTTCTTCTCCATTAGATAGTGAATATCCTGACTGCAACCAATCGCAACCCGGTCTTCCTTTACATTCTTCCACACTATTAGATATGTCACATGAGGGGAATGTACAGGTGTTTGAAACTTTGTTCCAGATACATCCTCCCTTGCATTGCTGTTCTGTTTTAAACATTGAGCAATCTGGAAGAGTTGGAGATTTCACACATAACTCCTCCACTCCAGAGCATCTTGAAGTGAGCTCACAAACAGGGCATTCATCCCCATTTTTAAGGTATAATTGAATTGCTTCTAGATTATGTTCAGCTTTTGGTAGAAGGGATAAAGTAATTGAAGCAGGAGAATACTCCTCGCTATCAATAGGAATAATATTTAATGACATATTTCCACAAACCGGAGAATTGAACACGAACTTACCCTTGTTGTCAGTGTAAAAAGTTTCAACAAGTCTTCCTTTTGAGTTATAAACATGTACTTCTGAAGCAAGAGGCAAGGCATTGCAACCTATAACATTCCCATAAATACGTGGTTGACATATCTTGCTTTCAGAACATGATGATATATCGTTACAGCAATCTGCATCAGTTCCGTTTGGACAATCAGGATCGCAAAATCCGTCATGGGCACAGGTAGGACATCCTTCACTGTTAACATAACCTGGCGATCCAGTTAAAGGACATTTATCATACAATACAGAAGAGATCATACAAGAGGCAGGGAAACCAATACCTCTTTCAACACAATATCCTACACTAGGTTGATATGTTAATTTACATAGTTCATTCTTACAGTTATCGGCAGAAAGTTGAGAACAAATGTTATAAAATTTATCTTTATCAGCTACACACTTGTGCGAATCAAACCAGCACAAATCTTCTGAATTGCACATATCTTTAGAAAGTTGTAAACAGTTTTTGTGGGCAGTTTCTAATGCTGCATAATTAATTGAACAAATTTCAGTTGCGGGCTGCGCTGCAAGCCACAAACAATTGTTTGCTTCACAGTTATTCTGATTGTTGTAAACATAACATCCGGTTTTCTTTTCTTCACAAGTATAGGTAAATATGTTTGAGTTATAAATTTGAGTTGCTGAAGTTGTAAGAGGTTTGTAATAAGATTTGCATTCTGCATTAATTGGCTGTTCTGCACAACACCTTGATTTGGCATCCTCGCAAGATTTTGAAGATGAAACTGTTGAACCAATAGGATAACATGTTTGTTGTAAAACACAAGCACCACCAGAGCAGATATAGCTGTTTCCGTTTTCATCTTTCATTGAAGCACAATTCCATAATTTTTTAGCCACATTGTTTTCTTCACAATAATATTCAACTAAAGCATTATCAATACAAAAATCTGTGATACGGTTGCCCCCTTGAAGAACACTTCCAAACATATAAGGCTTGTTGCCCCCATCAGCATCATAACAAACATTATTACATTTACACTGACCAATTTTACGGCCCTCAGTATAATATCCTAAATATTCATTGGGATAATTATTTTGTAAAAATGAAAGTGTTTCTTGAGTTTTTGCTGCGATTACGGGATAAATTGTGGGATCTTTTTGATAATAATATAAACATCCATGAGTATCATATCTTATATCCTCCAAAGGAAGATTTCCCTCAAATAAAATACTCAACCTGGGATCTTTACAATCTTCGTATGAATTGATGTTGGTTTGACTTTTGATAACTATTGTTGGCGATGGAAGGGATGAATCGCTGTTTTCAAAAACACATCTTCCAGAACCACAATCAGTATCATAATTACATGCTATATTCTCCAAACATATTTTTTGTTGAGGGGGACAGCCATTAATAGGTGTTAAAATTATAACTTCAGATAATGATTGTCCGGGAGCAAGTGATTTAACAAGTCTTGTGGGCATATAACCGGGTTGTGTTATTTCAGCTACATATTCGCCTTGACCCAAATCCACGTATTTCTTATAAGATCCGCTATCCCTTTGTGAAATTAAAAGTTCGTTGGTATTTACAACTCTACTAAACTTTATATTATTATTAACAAAAACTAATGAATTCGTACACGCTTCTATAATTTTAAATTCAATGCTACCATTTCCTGTAGGGAGAGGAGGATTAGTGCTTAAAACGCATTGGCAGTTTACGCACTCATATTCTGGACCCAAACCATTCAAAAAACAATCATTTTGTGATTCGCATTCTTCTCCTGCTTCTAACACTCCGTTTCCGCAAACTGCTTGTTGGGGCAGAGTGCAGGCAGTTCCGTCGCTACAGGAAATTAAATCACATTGAATTCCGTTTGTAGAATAAACACCACTGATTTCGCCACTTGTAAATTTTGCGTTTAATTCTGCGCATTCTGCTGCAGTAAAACTACATGACTGGACTTGGTCTCCTTGACAAGGATTTTTTGGCAGAGGGAGTGGTTGAATGCATTGTTCCCCATTTGTACATCCGTTTGCATCAAATATACATTGATAACCTTCTGCTGAATAAAACGCCAAACCTGTAGCAGCCATTGCTGTGTATGGATCGCATTCTGCAGCAGTTACAAAACATGATTGTATTTCCTGTCCTTGGCAGATTGCAGTAGGGACGGGCCCGATGGGCACGCATTGGCAGTTTTCACATTTTAGGGTGGCATCACCACAGTCCTCATTTGATTCACATTCTTCTCCCCCTTCTAATATTGCGTTTCCGCAAACTGATTGTTGTAAAATTGTTATTTGTTTCGATGCCTCACATGTAGATTGAAGACCTTTAGAATTGATGTTGCAATAACCCATTGCAGATGGAAGAATCTTTACTTCTTTGGTAAATGTGCCCTCGTTTGAACACGGAAAAATGTCTAATGGCTCTATACAAACGTTGCCTTGAATATCAGAGCTAGATATATTAATGGGTTCATTTGTATCACCTGTCAAATAACCCTGGCCAGATATAGTGAATTTTTGTTCCGGTAGTCCCGAATCAATAGATGTAGTAATTTGACAATTGACTTTTGGTGCAGCTTTTGCACATGTCCCAGTTGCAGCAGAGCATTCTAAACCCTCACAACAAGGGTGGTTTGGATCACAGAAGCCGTTTTCTCCTACACAATTTTGTGCATAAATAGTGTTTCCAAAAACTAATAATCCAAAGATTATCAACAACGCAAATGTAAAATATTTTCTTTTTTCCATATTAATCTACCCCATAAATATTAGTCCTTATATATAGTTTCACCTTGTTTAACAGGTTCATCATAACAATAGTTTGGTATGTAAACATAAACCTTTGTCCCATCTTCCCTCGTAACATATCCTTCACAGTCAGATATCCCCGGACCATCACAAATTCCGTCGCCATCACAGTCTATTTCATCCGGACATGAATCACAAGCATCTCCAATTCCATCACCATCTGAATCCATCTGGTCTAAATTGTGAACAAATGGACAGTTGTCACATGCATCCCCAATTCCATCACCATCAGTGTCTAGTTGGTCAGAGTTTGGTTCAAGAATACAATTGTCAACACTATCAGGTATCCCGTCACCATCAGAATCTAAAGGAGGAACGCATTTACAATTTTTGCATTCAAGATCCCCGCCACATATTAATCCTGGCTCCCCACATTCTTCTCCTTCTTCAATTATGCCATCACCACAGACAGTACAGCCACATAAATAAGCTTCTGCAGGTTCACCAGCAGGAGCAGATTCATATTCTCCTTTAATTTCTCCACACTTTTCTTGATTAACAATTAAAGCACACATATTTTCTCCTGGCATATAGAAATAAATCTCATTATAGTTTTTACATTGGTCTAGAGATATTTCTGATTTTATAACACATACCTCTGAAAATTCATAAGGTACTTCACAGGTCCCTTTTCCGCATGCTCCTCGAAGTTCTTCTCCGAGTGCACAGATTCGGTTTGGATCACATTCGACTTCTGGAACACAAATTTGAGAACATCCTGGATCTGCATAACAAGATATGCCGTTGTTATTTGAAAATCCTACCATAGGAACATCCACAGTAGTATAGTTGATATATGGTTGAGAATACCCTGCAGCAACTTTAAATGTGTCATTGAAAACATTATTGAATTCGAAATTGTCTTTTTCTCTACCCAATAGAACTGGGACATTGCCTGCAGCATAGCAATTCTTCACACCTGCTTCTTTTACATCATTGCAAGTACGTAGATTTGTCTTGGAAGACGCATACATAGTTGCTCTTGGGATAATTTGGTTGGCATCTAAGGGCATATCTATACAAAACACATAATAATCTGCAGTACCATCTACTTTTCCTTCTTTCCAATCCTTCCCAAGCAAATATTCTTCTTCTGAAACAAATTCAACATTGCCAGTGCCTTCTAGAGCATGTATAAAGAATACTCCTTTAGTACTATCTGGACCATTATCACAAACTACATTTCCTATTTGAACAGGTGATGGAGAAGTAACATATGCTTCAACAGAATTATATCCACAAACTCCTTCACAATCAGCATTTGGTTCACAAACAGATTCTGGTATGCACTTCCCATTTTGGCAAACCATATTATTCCCACAAGACCTATTCTCACATTCAGGATCATTACAATCTATCAAACCATTTCCATTATCATCTATATTATTATCACAAATTTCTTCTTGGCCTTGGCAAGGAATATCACAGTAGGGCCCAGTACAAGTGTTACCAGTATATTCGTTTTGTACATTAGATATTGTTTGTATTGGATCTGCAATTCCTTCACACATAATGTTATTGCTTATTATGTGTTTTGTGCCTCTTACTGTAATTCCTATCGTATTCCCCTTTCCCGCTATTCTATTTCCTAAAATTCGAGCATTGTTAACGTCAAGAGAAATGCCTACAGATAGTGATTCTATAATATTTACGCGGACTCTTAAATTTAAATTGTTGTTCCCAGGGGTTGGATAATTGCACTCTCCATTATCTACACATGTTCTGTCTGCACAATCAGTGAAACCATTGCCATCATTGTCTACGCCGTCGCCACATATTTCGTTTTGAGATTTTTCCTGGCAAATTCCAACGATACATTCTGAACCTTCACAACAATTATCGTTTGTAGGATCGCAAGGACTTCCTAATTCAGAGCACTTTGGAGCTGCAGTACACGCACCATCCAAACATATCATACCATATAAAGAACAGTTGAAAGTTGTATCAGCAACAGAATCCCCTGTGGCTTTACAGTAGTATTCCTTTAGTATGTTATCATTTTCGCAATAGTCAGTCCATGTGTTTAGCCCCACAGTTACAATGCCTTTTGTGAAAGCCTCCGATCCACCGTCAGAATCCTGGCATTGTTGTTCAACACATACACAATTCTGACAGATATAGCTTTCAGGATATCCATAAAGCATATGACATTCTGCAGCAGTTTCACATTCCTCTCCTTCTTCTAACATTCCGTTTCCACAAACTGATTGTTGAGGGGGAGTGCATTGTTCTCCATTCCTACATCCATTCGCATCAAATATACATTGATAACCTGCACTCGAATAAAATACCGAACCTGCAGCAGCCATTGCTGTGTATTGATCGCATTCTGCAGCAGGCATAAAACATGATTGTATTTGGTCTCCTTCACAAGCCACTGGGAAATGTTGCTCTTGACAAATGGAATCAGGTGTGCATTTATCTGACGAGAAACAGATTAAATCACCATTTTGATCAACTGAACCGTCAGAAAAACCAGCCGTGTGTGCCCATTGGGCACAATAATCTGTGCATTGTTGAGTTTGCTGGCATTGTTGTTGTTCGATACATTGACAATTTTCACATACCATGCCACCTGCACACTCAAACCCATCTTCGCATTGTTCTCCCCCTTCTAATATTGCGTTTCCGCAAACTGGTTTGGTGCAAACTGGATGAGTTGAACAATCTGGATCGTTACAATCAATTAATCCATCGGCATCATTATCAATGTTATCCGCACAGTCCTCAACCGGAACACAAGCACCAAATATAGTACATAAGTCGTTGGCTTTATCCCATGTACAAGTTATAGCAGGAAATTGAGAACTTGGAATAAATGAATTTGAACACAATTCAGGATCTTGAATTTCTTCACAGGATGCGGTCTCCATTTTGTTTGCACAACTTTCAGGAGTTGAACATAGTGATTCACAGTTAGCATCACCATATAAGGATTCCCCATTATCGTTAGTATAGCAAGGTCCGCACCAAGGTTTACAATTGGCAACTTCAACACATTGTTGTTGACAAAGATTACAAAAATCATCTGCATAACATTTTCCATCAGTCGGATTATAAAAATTGCAACTTGGATCCGGACATGCCTGGGAATTTGATTCACAGGATGGAAGGGGTGGAGCACATTCATTACAACTTTCATCCGCATAACACATTCCATCATTCGGATTAAAATAATTACACCCTTCTTCTGGGCAAGACACAGCATCATGAATACATGAAGGTGCTAATTGGATTCCATAAAAGTCATAGGCAAATATATCATTTCCGCTTAAATAAATTGTTGAATATTTTGAAACTTTTGGTTCATCGTACCAATAGTAACACCCGCTTTGCATATCACAGATATTTACATCACTTATATTATCACACCTTGTTGCTACTCCTTCACAAACGTTATATGCAGGACCTTCGCAATTAAGGGTGTTGTGTGTGCATTCTCCATTAGAGGAAGATATCCAACATTTTTCATCTGAAGAAGGATCTGTTGGACATTCGTTCAAACAGCAAGAATAGTCAAAACTTTCACTTAAACTGCAACCTTGTTGTTCTTGACAATTGGCTAAATCCACCATTTTTGAACATGATGTGGCAGAACCATAACAACCTGCAGGCAAAGAAACGCATTGACAATTTATACACTCGTGATTATCGGCACAGTGATTGTTTGATTCACATTCTTCTCCTTCTTCAAACACTCCATTTCCACAAACTGATTGTTGAGGGGGAGTGCATTGTTGTCCATTTGTACATCCAGTTGCAGCAAATATACATTGATAACCTTCTGCTGAATGAAACGCCAAACCTGTAGCAGCCATTGCTGTGTATTGATCGCATTCTGCAGCAGGCATAAAACACGATTGGACTTGTTGACCTTCACAATCCACTGGGGAATGTTGCTCTTGGCAGATAGAAGCAGGTGTGCATTTATCTGACGAGAAACAGATTAAATTGCCATTTTGATCTTCTGAACCGTCAGAAAAGCCAGCTGTGTGTCCTTGTTGGGCACAGAGGTCTGTACATTGTTGAGTTTGCTGACACTGTTGTTGGGGCTGGCAAGGATTACAGTTTTCATCTGCATAACATCCATTATCAACAGGGTTATGATACTCGCATCCTTGATTAGAACATACTTGGGGAGTATACACACAGTTTGGTTGTTGTTCAACACAAACACCATTTTCACAAATTCCATTATTCATCACTGCCCCACAATCAACAATGGCAATTGCAGGGGTGTTGTTTATATCGCAGTAAAATTCACCAAGAACGTAAGGATCTATACAATGATCTGAGTGCATTTGGGTCTGATAAAAAACCTCTCCATACATAAGTGGATTGATTCCCCCATCAGTATCTGTACACTCTTGAGGAGGAGGATTACAAGGCATGCTGCAAATAATATCTGAATAACATACACCCATCATATCTGCATACGGACAATTTGGATCTGAACAAACTGTTGGATCTAGTCCACAACTTTGTCCTGCGCACAGAGGATCATTGAAACAATCTGGATCGTTACAATCCAGTAATCCGTCGCCATCATCATCAACCCCATTATCACAACTTAGTTCGGTTCTTTCAGAAATTATAGTGATACCTTCTAAAACATTAAGTATATTGTTTTCTAAAACATCAAATGTATATTCTGCTCCATCGTTGTATACTGCATAAACACCAAAACTGTTTGGACCGAGACCTTCAATGTTATTTCTAGAAAAAATAAAATTTGAGTTTATAACTTTAATAGGGATATGAGAACCTGAAAAAAAAGAATCGCTAATATCAACATTTGATTTTTCAAGAATTAATGGAGAATTTATAAAATGTGCATTATTTGCAGAAAAGGTGCCAGTGTTGTAAATTCCTCTTAGATGTTCATATACTGAATTTTTGTCCCCACAGTTTACTATTGTTCCACCGTTGACAATCAGATTTCCTTGATCATGTACATAAATATAATAATTTCCATTGTCACTGATTATTTGAGATCCTGGTTCCATAACCAAAACTCCACTTCTGATTTCTATAACGCCTCCTGGTTCAACAATCATTGTACAACCATTTTGTAAAATCAACTCTCCAAAATCATCAATACGGACGTTCCTAACATAAGTCAGACTGTCGCAGATTTGAGGAGGTTCCCCATAAACTCCTGCATTTCCATCCGGATCTACAAAAATGTTATATCCTAATCCTTCACCTGGAAGAGAAATACAACCTGAAAAGAAAATAATTCCAACTGCTAAGGCCAACATCATAACTAATCTAAATTTCATATTTATTACCTCTTTTATAAATAGTTTTTTTGTTTGACATATGAAAAGTTCTTTTGATGATAAGTTTTATAAACCCTCCTTGAGTTTTATTCTTGTAGATAGGGTGATGTTATTGAAAAAACATATTATATTGTTAATTATATTATTTTTTTCTAATATATGTTTAAGTTTCTCAAGCCCTATTGGGATAAGAGGAGACCTTGATGAAACAACTGTTGAAATTGATTGTATAGAGTTTGTTTCAACCTGCAGTGTTAATTGTACTGCAACAGCAATTGGAAGCGAAGAAGAAGGAACGCTTGAAATTGAAATTGAGGGAAGTGAAGGCATAGTTTCTAATTCAGAAATAAGTGATACTTTAATATTGAGTTATGAATTGTCAAGTTTTGAAAGCTGGACAGCAATTGCCACCTATTCATACGATGAAGAATCAAAAAGTAGTTCTGCATTTGGAACAATAGGTAATTGTGTTTCTTCAACACCAGAACTAACATTTGTTTGTGATGAAGATGACTGTATAGTTGAATGTACTGCAATCATTTCTGGAGAAAGCGGAACATTGAATATAGAAATCTGTAATGAAGACGCAGATTACTGTGTATATGAAGAAACGATTGTAAATCCTAGCCTAACAAAAATTTATTCGGATTTTTATAATGAGGAACACTGGAATGCCACTGCAACATTTGTGCATAGTGAGGGGACTTTAACACAACACAAGAGTGGATATGCACGATGCGAAGGTCCAAAAGCAATCATAACGTGTGAACCAGATGATGATTCATGTAGTTTAAGTTGTGTTTATTCTGGTTTGCCAATCGGAGGAAGTTTGGATAGCAAACTGTATATTGATGGTGAATTAAAAAGAACTGGAAGTTCAAATTCTCAAACTTTAACTTATTCAAATGATGAAAGTTTTGGTTGGAGAGCTGAAGGGCATTATATATTTGGCTCTGAAAATGCAGAGAGATTTAGAACTGGGCGTGTTGATTGTGAAAAAGATGAGAGATTTATTGGAGCGGAAATTTCGTGTGTACATGGAATTGGTGGAACATGGGTTGTTGTTGACGCATTTGAAGAAGGTGTAAGAATAAATAATGTAAATTTTGATTTAACTTTTTATGGTTTGGATGAAAATGAAAATGTTGTCGGCACCACTCGCCACCAGCATGTATTTTCACCAAGCTTTGCAACGGATTTTTGCGGGACAGGAGAAATTGTTGATTTTTGTGTTTTGGTCTCTGGAACAATGGAAAAAACAGGATATGAGCCCCTAACCCTAACAAACGAAGAAATAGTTTGTGACTTTGGAGCGTGTGAGATGTGCAGTATAACAAATGTTGCGACAACCTGCAACACAACACACACCACATATAAATTTGGACTTGATACAGATTTTTGCAGTGCAACAGATATTGTTTTTGATTTTGATAATTTAGGAGAACCAATTGTTGAAGAAATAGAAGGTTCAACCTATTCAAAAAAAGTTATTGTTTTGAATTCTGACATTAATGAAGACAGCAAAATAATTGCACGTGGCGTTGGCGAAAGTGTTTATTGCAATAATAATTATGGATTTTTAGATTTGGTGTGTAATAATGAAATAGATGTGACAATAGATTTAACCTGTTATAATGCAACTGTTTGTGTTTATGATGAAATTTCAAGAAATCCTATTGGTGGCGCATTTTTGGTTTTTGAAATATTAGAAGGGATTTATACAGGTACTCCCGATCCCAGTCCAGAATACGGTTGGGCAGATATAACGGATATAGAGGGTTGTGCAGATATAACTTTTGAACCTTCAGATGATGACGTAGACATAATTACATTTGTAGTTTTAGCAACTTATGAAAGCTCTTGGGGATCTGCAGCAACATCAGTTGTTTGTTCAGAACCAGAATACCCAATTTGTGGTGACGGAATAATAACAGGATGGGAAAATTGCGAAAGTGATGCTGATTGTGATGAAGAAGAATGTATTGGATGCATATGTGGGGGCTGTATAGGGGAAGATTGTCCTGAATGTATAGGGCCAGGTTGTGAAGAAAAACCAAATGGTGATGTTATAGATGACAATGGAAATAAACCCCCCCAAAACCAAACAGAATTAAGTAAATACTTTGGATGCTTTGGCGAAGGTTGTGATGATATTTTAAAAGGAAACGAACCTGATCTCGAGTTTGTTAATTGGGATATGAAATTGCGCAGCGGATGCGCAGGATGGATGGTTATAAGAATAGGTGATTGGGTTTTGTGCGACATCTGGTGGTTGATTTTGTTGGCACTTGCAACATATGATTCTTGGAGAATTTACAAACGTAATAAAAGAAAATCCAAAAAATATGCTCTTACAATCTATGAAAAATACCTGCCATTTGCGATATGGCTTGCTCAGGTTTTAGTTGGGTTCTTTACCTTTGTTATAATCGGAATAATTGTTGCAGTAATAATGTTGATATATTTAACAGCGATTATAGATTCGCAGTACATTAAAATAAAAAACAAAACTGAATTAGAACCAAAAGAAAAACAAACTGAAAAATGGTTTCATGAAGATAAACCACAAACGATTAAAAAGAAAAAACCTAAAAGAAAAAGAAAGGTGAAAAAATGAGTGATATATTGAAATTAGAGGGCGATAGAGCAGTAATTGATTGCTCATTATTGGGAATGGAGCTTGGATCTCCCGAGTTTGTTTCACATCATTTAAAATTATTGTCTGCCTTGGGAAAAAAACCGAAAACAATACGGTACGAAGAAGAAATTGTAATAAATTTAGATGAAGATAAAACACAAATATTAAATGAATATATTGATCTGCTTAGACAATTTGAGGGGATTATGATTAAACCTGACATCTATGGAGATGTTAATGATGACAACTATTCAAAAAGAAAACAACTTTTGAGAAAAGTTTATTCATATTTAACTACTGACCCATTGCATGCGAACGAACTGTTAGAAGGGTTTAATGAACCTACACCTGAAAAAAACGCATATATAGAAGGATGGCAAGTTTTTAAAGCATGGGTAAATGGGATCACACGCGCCATAAAGAAAACAAGATTTTTCCAATTGTGTAAAACACATGGCGGCATCCAATCTGCTTTTGGAGAATTAATAGGTATGAAAGGAGCAGAATATTTCTCAACATCAATGTTGTTCCTGCCAAAAGATGCAATTAAATTAGAAGAAGAATATGTATTGGAATATGGTATTGTTGTTAATTTTTATGAGATTCCAGATAAAGATATGATAATATATGTACAAAGAAATAAAACTCTTGAGAATTTGGACCCGAAATTAAAAGAAATGCTTAGGGAAACGATCATAAAAGGAATAAAAGACAAATCAGTTCAGAGCGGAGACATAAGAACAGTTTTTGATGAAGTTTGGAGAGAGCTTAAAATACAATTTTTGGATACTGCCACTTTGAGAGGTATTACCATAACAAATCTTGAAGCAGAAATAATGGCAAGAGAAGCAGTTTCTTGGTTGGCAGGAATGGGCTCGCCGATTGAAAATATGACGCTTGATGAATATATAACTGACGCGTATATTGATGCACAGAATGCACCTATATATATTGATCATTCAAAATACGGTATAATACATACATTGTGGAGATATAATGAGGATATGATTGAAACAATGTTTGCAAATGCTATTTATTTAAGCGGGCAAGAAAGAAAATTTGATGAAAGCAATCCAGTTGTTGATGTGGTTGTTAAAAGAATTAATATGAGATGCCATCTTCAAAGACCTCCCGCAACATTCAACGAACTTCAAGCAGCATTAAGAATAATGAGGACAAAACCCTTTACCTACCCTTTGTATTTGAAATACAAATCAATGTCCCCATTTTTCTCAGGATATGATGCACTATTGGTTTGGTTAGGGACATCAGAAGCAGTTTTAGGAGTTAAAGGCGTTGGTAAAACTGCATTTACATCCGCAAAAATATCTGCAATAGGACAGAAAAAAAGAATTCTTCCGATTCAGGATATTGAAGAAATGCCTATAAGTGCATATAGAAAATTAGGATTTCATGTTGGAACTCTTAGAGTTCAAAGTTCTGAAACAGAAGGTATATCGCAGACAGGTGTTAGGGGAGCAGAGTTGGATTTAGTAACTATTGCAAACGCATCCCTCCGTATGGGTGAAGCCTGTTTGATTATTAATGAAATCAGATCAAGAGTGGCGATTCAGGGAGTTATCAACATCTTGAATACGCAACCAGGCGTATTTATTTTATACAACCTTCACGCAGAATCATTGCAAGATGTTCAGGATAGGCTTGAACTTGTTTTTGGAATTCCTTCTGCAAGTATGTATTCAACAGATAGGTATAGTTTTTTGGTTAAACTTAGATTTGGCAGAAAAGAAAGAACATATAGAGTTTTGGGTTCGCAGTTTGAATCAGATTTTGCACAGAAGAAATTTGTTAAAGTTTTTGAGATGAATAGGGGAGTTGATATTGATACAACAAAGTATTTATGCTCATTTTTAGATACTCCAGAAGCAAGCATGAATTCTTTTGAAAATTTAAATTTTGAAGGTCTCCGGGAAAAAATTAAATTTAGGTTTGTTCCCCCTCTCTTAGATAAATACTCAAAACAAAATGGAATTAATGCCAAAGACTATATTATGGAAGCATTCTTTAGAGGAAAAGTTTATGATGATATAAGAAGAACTGCAGAACAAAGAAATGATCCATTATTAATGGAAATTGAGTTTGTTATGAAATGTAATTCTCTTAGTTCCAGGCTTGTAAAAGAAAATGAAAAAGGAGTTGTAGATTACGCCAAAGTGGCAAAACAATGGAAAAAAGAATTTGAAAAGCTGGTTGAAAAAGAAATTAAAGAACATACAAGTTAAATTTTTTTATTTTTTATGAAAATGATTTGTAGATAATGTTTAAAACTCATCTATAAAATATAAAAGGGATTATATGGCTTCAGTTTTAGAACAGATTAGAGAACTAGAGGCAGAAATTGCCAAAACTCAAAAGAATAAAGCTACTGAACACCATATTGGAAAACTTAAAGCCAAAATTGCAAAGCTTAGAGGGAATGTTATTGAGAAATCAAAATCTAAAGCAGGGGGAATTCAATTTGATGTTAAAAAAACAGGCGACGCATCAATTGCACTTGTTGGATTTCCAAGTGTTGGAAAATCATCGATATTAAATGTTTTAACTGACGCCAAATCAATAGTCGCCGCTTATGCGTTTACAACTCTTGATTGTATACCTGGAGTGATGGAATATAAGGGTGCTAAAATTCAAATACTTGATTTACCTGGAATATTGGAAGGCGCTTATGCAGGACTAGGGAGAGGAAAAGAAGTACTTGCTGTTGCACGAGGGGCAGATATGGTTTTGATTGTGGTTGATGTTTTTAATCCTAGAATAGACGTAATTTTGAATGAACTGCAAAATATTGGAATTCGAGTGAATCAAAAACCTCCCAATATTACTATTAAGAAAAAATATAGGGGAGGAATAAACATAAATACAACGATTCAGTTAACTAAAATAAATCAAAAAACAGTTGAAAGTATCATGAACGAATATGGTGTGCACAGCGCAGATGTTGTTTTTAGAGAAGACATAACTGTAGACCAATTAATTGATGTTATGACTGGAAACAGAGTTTATCTGCCGGGCGTTGCCGCACTAAACAAAGCAGATTTAGTTAGTGAGGAATATGTCAAAGAATTACAAAAAAAACTAGGGATGGAATTAATACCAATTTCTGCAAAAACAGGCATGAATTTTGATTTATTTAGAGAAGAGATATATCAGAAGCTAGACTTTATTAGAATTTTCACTAGATCAAGAGGAGTTAAAAAAGGCAGTGATGATGATTTGCCAATGATGCTTCAAAGAGGTGTCACTGTAAGAATGGTTTGCCAAAAATTACATAGGGCAATGCTTGAAAATTTTAGATATGCTCAAGTGTGGGGTAAAAGTGCAAAACACCCTGGACAAAAAGTTGGTCTGGACCATATACTAGAAGACGATGATTTGGTTACGATTGTAACACATACAGGATATTCTAGATAGGTGAAAAAATGATTGAATTTTATGGAGCAAAAAAAGAAGTAGGAAGGTCAATGATTAAAATAAATGATGTTTTTTTGGATGCAGGCGTCAAACTCAGTGATCCAATTGAACTTCCAGATTATGATAAAGAAATAGATGATGTGATAATAACACACGCACATTTAGATCACTGTGGTTATTTGCCACATATTGCATATAAAATTAAAAGAATTCATGCGAGCAAACCGACACGAGATTTGATACAACTTTTGCTTTCTGATTATCAAAGAATTCAAAAAGAAAAAAAATTCACAACGAAAGAAGTTTACGATGTGATGCAAAAAATACAGATTCATGAATTTAATGAATCTTTTATGATTGGTAAAAATAAAATAACGCTTTATGATGCAGGGCATATACTTGGAAGTTGCATGGTTAAAATTGAAACTGCTGGAAAAAGTTATTTATATACGGGAGATTTGAGTGTGAGGGAAACGAAAATTTTGACAGGTGCGGAAACAAATATAGGGGCGGACGAATTAGTTATTGAAACGACATATTCTGGAGACGAGGATTCAATTCCTTCTATAAAAAATGCTTCAAAAGAACTTTTAGAAATAGTTAAAAAAACAATTGAAAAAAAAGGGCATGTGATTATACCAACTTTTGCAGTGGGGAGAGGGCAAAACATTCTTTTAGTGTTAGCAGATTACATACGTTCTGGCGCGCTCCCAAACATTCCTATTTATGTAGACGGGATGATAAAAAAAGCAAATAAAATTTATAGGCATAATGTTATTTATGCAAAAAGAGAATTGCAAATGAGAATTTTAACATCGATGGATGACCCATTCATTAATCCTGTGTTTAAAATTCCAAGAAAAAAAGATAAGACTGACGTTTTAGAAACGCCCTCCATAATAGTGACAACATCGGGCATGATTTCTGGCGGGCCTGTTTTGACATATTTAAAACATTTGGTTGGTGATGACAAATCAACTTTGTGTTTGGTAGGGTACCAAGTTGAGGGAACTCGAGGAAGAATGTTATTAGATGGTGGAAAAAAAATCAACATTGATAATGTGGATTATGATGTTAAAATTAATGTGTCACAGGTTCATTTTTCTGCACACGCAGATAGAAATGATTTGCTTAGATTTATAGAAACTTTAAATAAAAACAAAACTATCAAAAAAATTTATTTGGTTCATGGTGAAGAGCAAAAAATGCAGCAATTCAAAAAGAAATTAGAAAAAAAGTTTGATGCTGAAGTTGTGATTCCTTAGAATATTTTATAAATCTGCGAAAATTTTTTGTATGTTTGGGATGTTGAAAAAATCATTGTTATGCAGTGGGAGTTTGAAAATAAAGAAAAACACTCAAAACAAGAAAGATTAGATACGGGTGATGAGGATATGGGAACAGTCGTTGGGGATATTTCGAATCGTCATCCTTCTATCGTATTATCTTCGTGCAGCACAGGAAGGAAGAATTTATTATTCTTTGACAATATAGCTGAAAAGATATCTCTGCGGGTGCCCGGAAGTGTTGTTTACGCGCCAAATGGCGCTTTTTCAATCCTAACCGCAGGGTATGTATTGGACCCGCATACTAGCAATATAAAGTGTCCAAGGTGGTACTTTCTAAATATGATAAGTGCGAGTATTATAGTCAAAAAGTATAATCGTTAATGATTATATAGTTCATATATAATTGATATATAGGTGATTATATGATATATACCACAATACAAATTGACATTAGAACACGAAAAAGGTTAAACTGTTTGAAAACTGATAGGAAAACTTATGATCAATTTTAAATGCCCCTCTTGATTTAATCCTTTAGTGGGTGGAGAAGAAGAATATTCTGATGGATTTTATTTATCCTCCCGATGTGGATTAATTGATATTGAATCCAAAGAAACTTATTCAGCTGATGAAGTAAGAAAAAAGCTAGGGATTGAAAAATGAAATACGGAGTAAAATATTCCAAAGAAGCTTTTTCTAAACTCAGTTTCTTAAATAATAAAACTGTAAAGAGAATATTGGATAATGGAAAAAACTAGTGAAAAACCAAATCATTATTTCAAACGTTTAGTTGGGAGACAAGATTACAAACTAAGAGTTGGTGATTATCAGGGTTTGGTAAAACTATTTCGCAATAAAAATGAGGTATATGTGATATCATTAGATCATAAAAAGAAAATTTATAAAAAAAGTTAACCACCAAATTTAAAAATTAAACTTTGTTATATTAGTATGTGATGAACGCTAGATGATCTGACTTTGGGATGATGATGATCTTGAGTTCTGAAAAATTATAAAAATTTTTGATGATTTGAGGGTGGTAAAAAATGAATATAAGAAAAAATATTGTTTCGTTTTTGGTAGGGTTTGGTGCGATAACACTTCTTGCGATTATATTTTTGGTTCCTGTATTATTTCTGTTAGGTGTTGCAAATTCAATGTCTGAAGGATGTGTTGCCGAAGTAGAAATAACAGGAGAAATAACAACAGATGAACTGCCTGCTTCAATTTTTTCTGAGGGGATTGCAGGATCCAAAACAATAGCAAAAACTATTAGGAGTTTGGACGATAGACCTGATGTTAAAGGAGTAATTTTTGTGATTAATTCTCCAGGAGGGGGAGTGGTAGCCTCAAAAGAAATCTATGAAGCAGTTGAAGACCTAGAAAAACCAAAAGTGGCATATTTCAGAGAAGTTGCTGCTTCGGGGGGATATCATATTGCAACACCCACTGATTGGATTGTTTCAGAACCTGGTGCACTGACAGGCAATGTTGGTGCAAGAATGGAATTAATACAGGTTGTGGGATTGATGGATATGCTAGGCATCAACACAACAACATTCAAAAGTGGTGAGAATAAAGATATGGGAAGTGCTTTTAGAGATTTGACTGATGAAGAAAAAATAATTTTAGAGAGTATAGTGAATGAGTCTTTTGAAGATTTTAAAATGAGTGTTATTAGAGACCGAGGTACAAAATTAAGAAACACTGATGAGATCTTTGATGGGAGAATAATGAGTGGTAGACAAGCATATGAATATGGATTGGTCGATGAAATAGGAAACAGACAAAAGGCAATTGCCAAAGCAGGCGAGCTTTCAGGTCTTGGCGAAGATCCAAAAATTTGTAAAATTAGTTTGACTTCTAGTATGGGAGAAGGAGGGCTTTTTATGGAGTTTGTTATGAGATTTGCGGAAGGGATTGGTTATGGGTTTTCCAGAGGCCTGCAGGAAAATAAAGTTAAATCTGTTAAATTATCATATGAGTGATTGAATGAATGATACTGCAATTTTTGTTGTTGTAATTTCAATCATCGTCATTTCAGTTTTTATTTTCAATAATATAAACAGAACTGATATTTATAATCCAACTTATGAAAAAAAAGATGACTCTATAACCTTTGTTCCAGAATGTAAAGAAAATTTAACGCAAATATGTACTGTTGATGGTTGTGAGGGATATAAAACTTGCCGAGGGGGCAAATGGACCCCACGTATTTATGAAAAAAAATGTACACCTGGCATGAGGATAGGATGCCATTATGATAGTTGTAGTTATGGTATGAAAACATGTGATAGATGCGGAGATTGGGGCCCCTGCGAGATAAATTAAATAATTTTTAAAATATAAGTTCCTAATAGTAGAAAACCATGAAAAACATAAAAGATACATTTAAAAGTATTTCGCGATTTATTAAACTACCTCAAATGAGGTGATAATTTGGTAAACAGAAATGTTGTTAAAATCGCTGCTTTGGCGGCCGGAGCAAATGTTTTTGCCGCAGGACTTGAAGGACCTCCCAAAACTAGGACTTATGAAAGGACAGGCGAACTTCAAAACAGACCCTTAGAAGATTATTTTGATAGACGTGAAAATCCAATGATTGGCAGACTTGGATTGACAAATGCTTTGGGTTTTGATTTTTCATCAGAATCTAGATCTGCAGATATAACTATTGGACCTTTAGCCACAGGTATGGTTTTGACTATGGCGAACGGAAATAAAGGAGTATCTGCCAAGATTGTGTGGGATTTGCCTTTCGAAAATGAAGATGGAAATAAATTTTATCTAAAAACTTTTGAAGTAGGAGGAACCTGGATGCATAACAAAGGAGCAGGAGCTTATTTTCCACAAGTTGGGGGGAATTATAAATACGGAGAAATTACAGATGAGTTTGGAGAAAAAAGTAGATATTCTAATATTTATTTAACTTTTGCATATTCTAGCTCCGCATGGATAGATAACTGTCCAGGATGGGACATAACCGCAACCGCTAAAATAAAAGCAGGAGGTTTAACTGAAACAGGAAATGTTGGCACTTTGAATGAAACTGCTAGCTATAGTGTATCCCTTACAAATTTGGGAAGCAGCAGATTTGGTTATAGTGTTGGCTTGACAAAAAGCAATGTTTCGTTTGAATCAAATGTTCCAGATTGGGAATTTAATGTTGGTGTTGCGTATATGTTTAACAATTAATACAACACCTTTTTTTCTTTTTTTATTTTGTTGATTTCAAAGCAACTAATTCATCTCCTGATACATATTGAATAAATGCTTTTCCAGACAAGCTAACAAAAGTAAATTTGTTTTGAGATATTTTATTTGTTTTTAGTATCATCAACGTATCCCCCCCACCTATATAAGATTTTTTGGCTCGGGTTATTGCTTTGAGTAATTTTGTTGTACCGACAGAATATTCTTTTACATCTGTCAGTCCTGCAGTCCCATTATACAAAACAATTTCTCCTTTTATTGCTTTTGAAAAATAGTTGATAGTCTTTGGACCTATATCAACTATCTCACCTTTATTTTTTGGGATTTCCTCGATGGGCACAATTTTTCCTTCAAGACTGACATCCCGGGGAATAAATATTTCGTGTTTTTTAGAAATTTCAAAAAATTCTTTTGCTAATTGCTTATAACCCTTTGATTCAATGAAATTGGTTATTTGTTTATTTGTATAAAAATTTGAAACTAAAAGCATTCCGGGAATCCCACATAGAATTATTTTCTTAGCTCGATTTTGTTGTAGCCATTTTTTCAATATTTTTAAAGTGTCTTCTGGTTTTCCTCCTCCGAAAATCAAAACAACGTTTTTAGATTTTCTTAATTTTTCTAAATGTTTGAGTTCATTTGAAAGTACGGGCCCATACACAGTTTTATTTTTGAATCCTACAACTGAGGCCTGTGATCTATGGGCAACAGAGAATGCATCCAAAACAAAATAATCGCAAACTTTTTGATAGGTTTTTATCAAAGATGCTTTATCACATTTTCCATTCGGGCATTCCATTTCATCTTTAATTTTTCTAACATTATCTAAAAGCAAAACTTCTCCTGCTTTTAAATTTGAGACGGCCGTTTGTGCTTCTTTTCCAATAACATCGGGAACAAACAATACGGGTTTTTTAATCAGTTCTGATAAAAGCAAAGCATGTTTGTGCAAATCAACAAAATCCTTTTTTCCAGGTTTGCTTTGGTGAGCCAATAAAACAATTTTAGCTTTCTTTTTAATTAAGGTTTTGATTGTTTTTGCATGTTCTTCCATTCTGGCAGATAAAGTTAATTGAAACCCTTTACCCTTGAATTGAAGAGGAACATTAAAATCTACTCTAACAAAAACTAATTTGTCTTTAAAATTTATTTTATTGAATTCCATAACTAATAGAAAACAAAAAAGAATAAAAAGGTTTAGAAAAATTATTCGTTTACCCAAACAGGATACTGGCCTGTTTCTTTTATAGTAGAATTAAACTGCATTTGAGTTTTAACAATGCCTACTACCAAACCAAGGCCTTTTAATCCTGTTTTCAAAAGTTCAACAACAAACTTTTTTCCTTCTTCCAACGCAAGCAGATAACCTACTGTGTTCATACCTTCAGGAGTTAACATTGCAGAGTATAAGGCTTCTTTACCATTAAACATAATGTCTAAAAGTCTTTTACGTGATTTTTCATCCTTTAATGCAAACTTACATAATTCTCTAAATTCCCCTGTACGTATGACTTCTTTAACAATTTCGGAATCAAAACCTTTGAAAGTGTTTAAACTCTCTGGATTTCCTGTTGACAAAAATATTTCAATAACAGAAAAAACTTCTTTATTATTTTCTGTGATATGTAGTTTTTCTTCAGGGTAGGCCATGTGAAGAAATTCATCCTCAGTATTTTTGGGTTTGAGTTGTAAAGTTATAAGTTTTTTTATAGTGGGCCAACCATTTATGGGATCTAAAACCATTCTGCCTACAATTTTCATCCCAATAGGAGAGTTATATAATTCTGCAAAAGCATAACGCGTAGATTGGTTGTTATCATATGCTTCTTGGAAAACATCCCAAACAGCTTTATCTTTAAACATTTTTGAAATAACAGAGATTATTTCTCTTTCATTTTCAATCGCAGTTTTAAGAACACTGTTTTTCGCAATATCATGAATTGCATTGTAAAATTCTTTCGATGCAAAAAAGGAGATTAACTCTTCCCTAGTTGCAGATTTGAGAATTTGAAAATTATCTTTTGCAAATAAAGAATATGAATTCAATGTTTCAGTTTTAAAACTGCCTTTTTCAGAACCGTCAGTTTTGGGAATTTGTTTTAAAGCCATAATATCACCATTATTTTTATTAAACTAAAATATTATAAACCCCTGATTAAAATATACGGTTCAGATGGAGAAATTTTGGGTGCAATTATAACCGGCCTTGAAATTAAAGTGATCAAAGTTTCCGTTTCAATATCTAGTGGTTGCAACATACTTGAAACCAAATCAGCTAACGTCATGAAATTGGCCATCTTAGCATTTAATTGGAGATTAATCATAAATATCTACTATTAACCAAAAAATATTTAAATGTACGTTTAAACAGAAAATAAAACAAAATTATAAGTTTTCTTTCTGATACTGCCCAGAATAAGTTCCTTGGGCATTTTCAACTTTTGCAAAGGTCATTTGCATTATTCTTGCTTGTTTTTTCAATTTGATTCCTTTTTCATTATGCACAACAAGCATGACTTCACTTTTTCCTTCGTAACCTGGATCCCAAAAAGCAGTGTGAATTGTTGCACCACATCTAAGCAAAGTAGAACGTGGCAAACCAATACCCAAACAATCTTTGGGTATTTTCACTGTTTCTCTTAAAACAACTTTATATGTGCCAGGTTTAAGCTCAACCCAATCATTTTCAAATTCAATTTCTTTGGTTTCAGAAATTTTTCTTTCGGAATTATCATAATCAACTGAACCTAAAGAAGAAAAAGAAAAAATTTTATCCAGAGTCAAATCAACTCCTGCTTGTTGTTTTTGCAACTCTGGAACATTTAAATCAGGCAAAGTAATCATTCGCTTCCCTTTTCAGTCTGAACTTTTTGCTCTTTTTTCATTCTTGCTTTTATCAATCTTTCTTTTTCTTTATGAGCATATATTGTCCAGTTTGTTTTTGAAGGAGACCTCTTGAGTTTCATAAAGTTTTTCTGACATTTGGAATTGCAGAAATTCAAGATTTTTCCATTTTTGAAGACAAACACCATGCCTTTTCCTTTAGCAACTTCTTTTCCACAAAAATCACATTTCATTTGTCTCACCTTCTCTTGCTTGAAATTCCTTTATGATCTCTTTCAGTTTCTAAAAGCATCAAAACATCTCCTTTTTTCAGAGGACCTTTGACTACTCTTTTTCTGACTTGGCCTTTATCTTTCCCGTCTAAAACTTTGACCAGAACCATGTTTGCTTCTCCATAAACTCCTGTTTTGCCAAGCACTTTAACTATCTCAACCGGTGTTGCTGTCATTTAAATCACCTATTTCTTCAGTGCTTTGACTTTTTCAACAACGTCCCTCAATAGAGTATCTGCATTTCCGGGTTCAATTACTGCAACTGCTGTTGTGCCGACTTTGAGGCCGATTGCTTGCCCTAATTCTTCTTTTGTTGGAAAAAATACATAAGCCACATCTTTTTCATCACATAAAACCGGCAAATGAACTACAATTTCTTCAGGAGAAACGTCTTTTGCAATAACAATAAGTTTTGCTGTTCCTCTTTCAATTGCTTTTGTAGCCTCATTTGCACCTTTCTTAACTTTACCAGTATCAGAAGACATTATTAAAACTTCTTTAACTGTCGGAATTAATTCCTGTGGTGTTTCAAAATTCACGTAACCCATATTCTCACCTCCTAATTTCTAATCATAGGGTCATAGAATTATATATTGTTGATATTTAGTTTAATTTAAAAAGGTTTGGTGTGAGTAAAAAGGGTAAAAAAAAGTGCCTGTAAGGAGATGATGAGAAATGAAAATTAATAAAATTTTATTTTTGACTGTTGTTTTGTTTTTGTCAGCAACGGTTTTCAGCGATTTTTTAGCAGAAGTTGAATATATTGATGGTGCTCCGAATGAAGGGGTGGAAGGCATACATGACAGTAGTGCTGTTGAAGATTCTATGGCTGCAAACTGTGATGGAATTATTGAAATTGATCCTGATTATGGAAACTTTGTACTGAATGGGAGTATCGACGGGTATTGTTTTAAAATTATCCCTGGTAGTGGAAGTGGAGAATTTGTTTTTGACTGCGACGGATACACAATAAAAGGTGATGGAGTTGGTGACGGCAAAGTGGGAATCTATGTGGCAGGGGCAGATAAAGTAATTATAAAAAATTGTAAAATAGAAGAAATTGAAAACGCTATTATATTTCATGATTCAGATAACAGCAAAGCTCAAGATAACTCAATAGATACAGTTAGAATTGGCATATTTTTTGGAGCAGATAGCCAAACAAAAGTTCAAGGCAACACTGCAACAAAAAATACTATAAAAAACTTTAAGAATAATGTTCTAAGGGATGGCTTTGGAATTATAATGTATAAATCTCAAGGATCCTTGATCAGTAAAAATAAAATAGAACAAGGATTTCTGCCTATTTATATGATGGCAGGAAAAGACAATGAAGTTATAGACAATACAATTGATTTATGTGAGTTTGTTGGTATAGGAATAAGGGAAAGCGATACTATAACAATTGAAGATAATAAAATAAGTAGAACTGGCACAGGAGGATACGGCGATGGAATAGGTCTTTTGAATTCTTTTGATTGTGAAATAAAAAATAATGAGATTTCAGACGTGGGAACAAGCGGTATTGCGCTCATAAGCAACACAAACAAAAAAAGAAACACTGTTTCAAACAATGATATGTCAGGAGATGGAATTTGCGGAATAACATTTGGGATGGATAGTGTAACCTCTACAAATGATAAAATTAGAGGCATGAATTACGGTATCTGCTTTGCTGATTTTGACGGTAATAACTTGGAAAAATGTGTTGTTGATCAGATTGCCATAAGCAGAACTGGAACTGCAGATGTTTATGTATGGACAGAAAATGTTTTGTTAACTAACGTTCTACTAGACTCTGCTTTTGATGAAACCGACGTTGATTGCGAACCAAGTGTTGATGATTCATTTTTATCAATTCAAGAAAGAATAATTATTAAATTAATTGACTCGAATGAAGATCCTATTGCAAATGCAAGATTGCGTTTGGAAAACGGAGATGGTGAAATTATCTTTTCCAATAAAGCAACCGATTCAAACGGAGAATTAGATGAGGAGATAACAACCAGAGGAGTTTATGAATTTGAAAGAGGAAATGCTTATTATGAAGATTATAGTGAACATGAGATTACAGTGGATTTTGGAGGAAGCTCTTATGAAATGGATTTTGAAATCACAAAATCAGGCACGTATATAATAAAAATGGAAGATATATCTCAATATGATAAAAAAGAAATAGGTGGTACGTGTACAACAGATTTTGAATGTGAATCTGGATTCTGTTGTAAACAAGGAGTTTATTCCGGAACATGCAGAGCTTCTTCAGCACAATGCCCAAATTATGAATGTATTGAAAATGCACATTGTGCAGAAACCAAATATTGTTTGAATAATAAATGTGTTAATGTTCCAACCGGCGATTGTGGAGAAATAGTTGACCATGCTTGGGTTGATTTTGAATGCTGTGATGACGATGAGTGTGCTGTTGATGAAAAATGTGAAGACAATGGGTGTGTTAAAATAACAGGTGATTGTGGGCATGTGGAAAATCATACATGGGTAGAATATGAATGCTGTGAAAATGCAGATTGTTTAGGTACTGAAAAATGTGTGAATAACGTTTGCGAATCTATAACGGGTGTTGATGGGTATGCAGAGAATCATACATGGGTATATTACGAATGTACAAAAAACAGTGACTGCGCAGCAGATGAAAAATGTAGTGCACATGATTGTATTAAAATACAGCAAGGAACATGTGGGGAAATAGTTGACCATGCTTGGGTTGATTTTGAATGCTGTTCTGATGGAGATTGTAGTGAAAATCAATTCTGTAATGAAAACAACGAATGCCAAGATAAAATGTGTTGCGGCATTGTTTTCGTTTTAGGGATTTTGGGAGTAGGAATGTTTGTTGTTTCCAAAAAGTATTAAAAAAAGAATAAGTAAATATGAATAGGGTTAACGACGTTCATCACGATAGCTTTATAAACATTTCTCGCCTATATATAGCTCCATTCCAACGTGCTTAATGCAAACGGGGAATAAAATTTTCTATGTTTAGATTAATTCATAGATAGTTATGGGCGTGATATTTTCACGTTCACTTGGGCTCCAAACAGGATAAAGAACGTGGTATATGTGCAAGAATAGAACTGCCAATTACGTAAATGGAACGTACTTCGTGTGCAAAAAAATAAAACTTCATACCTCAACTGAACTCCAGTTGATGGTGCTGGAGGGCACTGCTTTCGGATTTCGACTAAGCCATGCAAGTTTGCCTTCAGACTTCTGAAGACGGCGACCGGCTGAGTAACACGTAGTCAACTTACCCTATAGTCTGACACATCCTTGGGAAACTGAGGGGAATTTCGGATAGATGATAAATACTGGGATGTTTTTTCATCCAAAGGTGCATGAATTGGAATGTTGCCGCTATAGGATAGGACTGCGGGGGATTAGGCTGATGGCGGGGTAACGGCCCACCATACCGATAATCTCTAGGGGCATTGGAAGATGGAGCCCCCAGAAGGATACTGGAATAAGGATCCTAGCCCTACGGGGTGCAGCAGGCGCGAAACCTCCGCAATGCGCGAAAGCGTGACGGGGGGAATCCGAGTGGTAACGGCGAGAGTCGTTGCCTTTTGTCAAGTGTAGAAAGCTTGGCGAATAAGGGACCGGGTAAGACCTGTGCCAGCCGCCGCGGTAACACAGGCGGCCCGAGTGGTGCCCACGAATACTGGGTCTAAAGCGTTCGTAGCCGGTTTTATAAGTCCGCTGTGAAATCCTCAGGCCTAACTTGGGGGCGTGCAGCGGATACTGTAGAGCTTGAGAGCGGGGGAGGTTAGGGGTACTCCTAAAGTAGGGGTAAAATCCAATGATATTAGGAGGACCAACGGTGGCGAAGGCGCCTAACCAAAACGCATCTGACGGTGAGGAACGAAGGCCAGGGGAGCGAACGGGATTAGATACCCCGGTAGTCCTGGCTGTAAATTATGCGCACTAGATGTCACAGAACCTACGGGGTTCTGTGGTGTCGTAGCGAAGGTGTTAAGTGCGCCACCTGGGGAGTACGGCCGCAAGGCTTAAACTTAAACCAATTGGCGGGGGAGCGCCACAAGGGGTGGATGTTGCGGTTTAATTGGATACAACGCCTGGAATATCACCAGAGTAGACAGCAGGATGAAGGCCAGGTTGAAGACTTTGCCAGACAAGCTGAGAAGTGCTGCATGGCCATCGTCAGCTCGTGCCGTGAGGTGTCCGGTTAAGTCCGGTAACGAGCGAGACCCGTGCTCTTATTTGCTAATTTTTCCTCCGGGGAAGATGCACTATAAGAGGACTACCCGCGTTAAGTGGGAGGAAGGTGCGGGCGACGGTAGGTCAGTATGGCCTGAATGCTCTGGGCTACACGCGACATACAATGGCTGGGATAATGGGTAGCTACTCCGAAAGGAGACGCCAATCTCGAAACCCAGTCTTAGTTCAGATCGAGGGTTGAAACTCGCCCTCGTGAAGCTGGAATCCCTAGTAATCGCGCGTGAACAACCCGCGGTGAATACGTCCACGCTCCTTGCACACACCGCCCGTCAAGTCACCCGAGTGAGGCTTTGGTGAGGCGCAGGTCTAGGCCTGTGTCGAGCCTGGGTTTTGTGAGGGGGGCTAAGTCGTAACAAGGTATCCGTAGGGGAACCTGCGGATAGATCACCTCCAATACGTAAAGTGCTAATGCACATTACCTATCTTAAATATCCTGTTTGGGGCCATAATATTTACACGGTGAAAAAAATGATACCCCCAGAATACTTGTTAGAGCTAGAGAACCTGTTGAAGTAGATAAATTAAATGAAGCTATAAAAACTACTTGTCATAATGGTGTAAAAGCAAATTGTAGTGATAAAATTATGCGACCTTCGGCAGTCCAAGAATTCTTCAAAAAAGCATTGAGACCTGAAGAAAGAGAACTTGTAGCATATCAATTAAATAAATTAGTTGGAAAAAAAGTTGTTAGTGTTAAGCAAAAATAATTTTAAAATTTTTAATTAAATAGATCCAACATCTGATCTTTTTTGTTTTCTACCATAATCACTAAATTGTGCTTTATATAATGAACCGTGTCTTTCTGTTAATTGTTCTTCAATTGATTTAGCATATTTCTCTGCATCAACTACATGTTCTTTTTTAATTTCAGAAGAATCATCAAAAATTGAAAAATCTCCTGACAGCTTGATTATGCCTGCAAGAGGTCTAAATCTTAAAGAATAACCTGTTGTATTATCAACCTCTTTTGCAGCTTTTATGGAAAATTTGATTAATTCGTCAACTGCGGATTTGTTAGCGTGAGGAATTTTCCCATCATTAATAATCTCCTGTGCGATAAATTGATACATTTTTAATGTGTTTTGCGGTGTAATTGGCATAGTAGTATTAACTAAAATTTCATATCCGTTTCCACGGATTCTTGATCTTAAAGGAGGAATTATTTCTTCCATTTGTTGAATGTTTGAAGCTGCAACAAAAATAAAATCGCAAGGTACATTATCAACCCTTACTGAAGCTCCTGCACTTGTTGGATTTCTACCAGTTATTGGAAAATGTTTATCCTGCATTGCTGTTAATATATGCCTTTGTAATTCTGATAATGTTGCAATTTCATCAACAAATAAAATACCTTCGTGAGCATCATGAACTGCACCTGCGATTACCCTTTTGTAAGTGGGTATTCCTATTTCGGGATGCGAACCGTAAGGATCGTGTCTGACATCGCCTAACAATTCTGTTTCGCTCGCACCAGTTGCTTGGACAAAGGTCGACCTATCTAAAGAAACAATGACTCTTCTTTTTTTCTGTGCTTCCAAAGATTCTAACATTTGTACGTCTTTAGTCGTAAGCATTCTTATTTTATCCCCATATCTTTCAAATATGACTGTTTGCTCTTTACCATTTGGTAATTTCCATAAAGCAGGAACTCTATCTTGTTTTTTCATTGATCTTACTGCAAGCATATCATCAAATGGAGTTGTCCTCATCTTAAATTTGTCTGCCCCACAGTGAGGACATATAGGTATATCTGCTGATGATAAAGCACCGCATCTTCTACATCTAAATCCCAATCTTTCCGATACAAAAGAGGGTATTTCTTCTTTAGGAATTATTTTTCCCACTGTTTTTTCAACTTCTTCATTTATTCCCGCATCTTTTCTTGAACAGATATGTATGATGGGCCTCTCGGCTTTTTCTGGGTTTTCAATAACTGATATTTCATATTCAGGTTTTGGTAAAAGAAATGCCATTGCCCTCGCAATCATAGACTTTCCTGTTCCGGGCGGACCAACTAAAAGAAGGTGCCTTTTTTGAATAGCAGATATTTTTGCAAATTTAACTGCAATCTCTTGACCAATAACTCTATCAATAGGATTTTTAGGAATCTCAATTTCTGCAGTTGATTTGAATGAAAACTTTTCCATTATTATTTATCCCAAAGGAAACTTTAAAAACACAGAGGCAATGGAGATATATTTATAAATTAAACCTGGCATTAAAATATTATGTCGACTATGGTTAAATCAAGTTCGCAACAAATTGGCTCAGGCCGCGATTTTGAAAAAAATCCAAATTATCATGCAATTTTAAAAGAATATTCAGATTTGAGTCTGAATGTTGAAGCAGGTTTTTATGCTTTAAAAAATGGAGATGTTGGACGTGCAAAAGGTTTTGCAGATATTGCGTATACTTCTGAAAAAACAATTAATTTTGCAAACGTGGCTTCGCTTTATGAGGCAATAGCTAATTACTATGAAAAAAAAGATTTTCGAGGAAATTTATTTTTGATCAAGACAAATTTGATTATGGCAAATAAAAGTTGGGAAAAACACAAAAAGAAATTCAAAGGAGACGAAGTGACAGAAAATTTATGTGATGTTCAAATATTTGAAAATGAAAAGAGAATAAATGATATAAATTATGAAATGATGGGGTGGGAGAAATGACACATAAACAAGAAGAAAAAAGGGATGAAAGGATTGATACGGTTATGATAAATTCATTTAATCTTAAATATGGGGTGTCGTCTGATTTTGGAAAACGATTTGATGATGCACTCAAAAATGGAAAAAAAGACAACTATAGTGGTGCAATCGAAATAATGAAGAGTGAGATTAAGAAAGCGCAAGAGGGAGGAGATACTCACCGCGTGGCCCAATTATTAACAGTTTGTAATGAAACTGCTATGTGGTTAGAAACTAAAGGAGGATACGCTGCTGCGGCAGATTTTCTCCATATAAGAGCAGATAACACTTTGCATGAGGAATGGAAACCAGACAGATACACCCAGGTTGCTGCAATGTATGAAAAAGCAGCTGATGATGCAAAAGAGGGGTTTTTGAAAGGGTACGGACAGCGAGACGTGTGGCTCAATATGGAAAGAGAGAATAGAATTAAAGCTATGGATATGTATTTTGACTTGGGGAATTATACTGCTTTTGAGAGAGCTGTAAGAAATACCCAACACCACAACGAAGAACAGGTATATAATTTTCTAATGATAAATATCTGGGGAACGAAAATGAATTTGCCAGGAACAATGGCAAGATTGAATGAAGAAGAAAGTTTAACCTCATTTGTTGGGGCAACCACATATATGCGAAGTCGCATGTATAGGAAAACTAGTAATAATAATAAAGAAAAGAAGCGAGAATATTCCTCTAAAGAATTTGTTGAAAAACATTATGCAAATTTTTTTAATAGGCTGGGAAATGATAAATTAAAACAAGCAGCTAACCAAGGTTTTATAATAGGAATAAATCTTTCACGAGGAGTGACAGGTGAAGAACTTTATGTGGCTGATAACCAACTTGCTTTGCTTTTAGAAGATAATAAACTGTTAACATCACAAGAAATTGCAGATGCAAGGAATAAGAAAGCGCAGAAACAACAAGAGAATACTGTTACAGAGCATAGGAGAACCTTGTTTTCATATTTGGACGATATAGAAAAAAGATATAATTCACTTTTTCCCAACTCAACATACAACTATATGGGGGATCTTAGACAAACAATCATGGATAGGTTTAACAAATTGATAGAAGATGGAAAAAGCAACACGGAGTTGCAAAATTATTTGAGTGTAGTGAAAGAGATCAGAGATTCAATAAAAAGTGCTCCAAAAGATAACGTCTTGGGCATAATGAATGCAAAAGCAGAAGAAATACAAAACAGACGCAGTTATGTATCCATATAAAATCTGATATTGATGAAGGTATTTCCATGGGTTTTGATGAAATTTACAGCCAAAAACTTGGGCCAGGAGGACATAGTGTTGTTAATCATCAAGACACCCCTAATGTGATTGCAGATGTAATAAATGGCTGTGACACTATTTTTTTTATAGACCATGGTGTAAAAGAGGCAGACAGTGACAAATATACTTTAACAAATTGGGGGACATTAGGTTTTAAAAAAGAAGGTGTTGGTGCAGTATTATATAAAACAAGTTTAAAAAATGATTTGGAAATGTGGAAAAAAGTTGTTCCGCTCTTAAAAGATCGTGAAATAACAGTTTGGACAGATCAGATATGGATAGAGGGTATTGGAGTCAGAGATACAGATGAAACTAAAGAAGTACGTGTAAAATCAGTTAAAGAATTCATGAGATTAATTATCCAAAAACATTACAAAGAACCTATAGGTTATAATTCACCAAAATGCCAAGATTTTATTGAAAAATACAAAAATGGAAAACCTTTAACAAAAACTGCTGCTAAACAACTGTTAAATACACAGTTTCCAAACGCTTTGGAATACCATTTGTTTATGGAAGAAATGGAAAAAATTATAAATAACCTTCAAACGCGTGAAGAACAAACAAAAAAAAGAATTAACGCTTAATTTTTTTATTGATTTAAACTCTGACCGAAGTCAGAATAAAAACTTAGCGGACTAGTACTGAAATAGGAATGGTGGGGTTGCTCATAGATTGTATTTCTTGTT
The DNA here is from genome assembly GCA_020854835.1 of Microcaldota archaeon. Lineage (GTDB taxonomy): Archaea > Micrarchaeota > Micrarchaeia > Anstonellales > JAGGVH01 > JAGGVH01. Next base: position 250,297 of record JAHKLX010000003.1, on the reverse strand, counting down.
GAATCTATAAGCATTAAACGGTCATTTGATTCAAAAACTTGTTGTGATGTCATTCCTAATGATAATCCTATGTTTATCCAATCTGATGAATCAGAAAGTAGTTTAACCCATTTCGAACTCCCTCCTGACGCCCCACCTAAAACGCTTACAAAAATCTCTTCTTTAGTTAAATTTCCATCCATAGAATTTACGGTCATTTCGGCTGCAGCACAATAAGCTGAAAAACCAGCGGCAATTAAAGATTTTCCTCCTGCTGTTGCTGCAAACGTTCCAAAAGCTGAAGGTGCTACGGCGGCACCCGCACCCATGCTAACTACGGTTATCGCAACTGTTGCTGCAGCAGCCGTGATTGCAGCATTCTTTTCATATTCGATAGCCATTCTTGCAAAATTTGCTGAGCCTTCTTTGTAATTTCCTTGATTGAATCTGTGAACAACTGGGGAGAAAGAAAGTTGTGAAAATTCAGTGAAATTGATTACTCCCGTTTGGTTATAATTATATAAAACTGCATCAATGTTTCCTGCTAACGAATGGGTTATTCCCAATTTCCTAATTACTTCAATATCTCTTTCAAAATTTTCAAAGTTTTTCATTGTTCTTTCAATTTGATTTTTTAAAGTTTCATCCGAAGCAAATTCATGCTCCCCCGACATATGGAATGTGGAATTTTCTATTTTTGAAACAGTCTCTATTCTTTGAGCGTATTCTTCTTCCAACATTTTGATTGCTTCTTGTGGATGATTAGCTACATATTTAGTAGCCTCAACTTTATCCAAACCATATTTGTTTTCAACAAATTTTAGTAAACTGTTATTTGAAAGTGAAAAAGATTCAATAACTGAAGATTGGTATTGTTTTCCGCTGAAACGTGATATATAATCTTTGATTGGAGAAGTCATGGCATCTTCAAGGGAAATGCTGAAATTTGAAAAATTTTCAGAAAGTGACTGAGATGCGGTAACCATTTCGATTGCCGCCATGTTAACTATGCCCAAAGTTATAGCCAATTCATATTCGAAACAATTTGTATCTATTTGCCCAGTTGCAGGGTTTCTAGCCAAATTAAAAACAGAATCAATTTCTTTTTTAATATTTTGTCGGAATTCGGAAGATGTTAAAAAATTCCTTGTAAATTCTGTAGAATCCATTTCTGGATGTAATTCGTAACCAACAATAACAATGTTTGAAACGCCTGAATAAAAATTTTGAAGTGCCAAGTATTCTGTATCAGTTAGATTTTCGGTTTTGATATCAAACTCTTTTGTTATGTTGATTAAAGTCGTTTGGATTGGGACCGGCATTCCTTCCAGAAAGGAAGGATCAATAGAAAATATTTCAGAAGAAGGGTCCACTAGGATTCCTACTGAGGAGGAGAGTGAGTTTAAATCCTCTATAACTCCTAAGTTAGAAACATCTTTTTGGAAAAATTCTGAGAAAGATCCAGTATTTTTTCCATTTACTTTTTCGTATATCTTTAAATCTGTCCAAGATTTATTTATTGCTTCTAATAAATCTTTATTTTGTAGAAGTTGTGAATTTTCATCAGATGAAATTTTGGGATCGTTGATCCAAGAAACATATCTGGGGTCACGAACAGCAGGATCGAGTACTTCAGTACCCAGAATTTTATCTAAAATGTGATTATCAGAATATCTCCCCTCATTGAGCACAAAAAAACCAGTTTGGCGATAAGTTTTGACGATATCTCCTGCCAATGATCTTAGTTCTTTTTGATCTGCGCCAGATTGTAACGCAGTATTAAAATCAGTGACTAAATTGTTTAATACACTTAAGGAAGTTGATAAAACTTGTTCTCGCATGTCCATATAATTTTCATATCCATTTTTGTTCAACCAAGATAAGGATCTTTCATAAAAATCTTTTATATCTGGGTCTGTGGTTCGTGGAATGACTTCATTCTGAAAAAAAACGATGAATTCTGCCTCGGATAGATTTGCAGCTTCGCGTATATCCAGGTCTAATGAGTGACTACAAGATTCCTTTAATAAATTTAATATTTTTGAACGGTTTTTTTGAAAACCATCAAAAGATTCATGTGCTTCGGAAATCGCTTTAAGAATAAAGTCAACATCTTCTGGATTTCTTTTGTGTGAATTTTGAACTACCTGTTTAGTTTGATAAATTCTCTCTAAATTAGAAGGGAGGGTTTCATCGATAAGTCTTGAAAAATTAGAACCTGTTAATACATCTAATGAAGCTTGGACACTTCCAACTAGTACAGTATCTGTTGTGTGTTCAGGAATAGAAGAAGATTCAGCACTTTGAGGATTGAAAATATTGGGATTTATACCATCAGGCAAAGGATTGATAGGTGTTTCCAAAGATTCCCTTGAAAAAAGTTCTTCTAGGGTTATATTAGGAGTTTGAAAAATAACATGGGAATCTTCTAGCACCCTGCCTAAATCTGCTGCCAATCTAATATCTAAATCGATTTCGAGCATGGAACTTTGATAATTGACAGATGGATCAATCATTCCTTTTATCATATTATTTAAAGATTCGTTTTTGTCTCCCAAATATTTTGACATTAGATTCAAATCATCTCTTAATTGATTAAATTGTTTTTCAGTCATACCCAAATCTGAAAAAACATCCTTAATACTTTTTAATGCATCTTCCGTGGATATTCTCCCTTTAGGTGTTGCGTATTTTCCAGGACCGGTTTGAATCTCCCTATTTGAAAACTGCGTGGTTTCCGAAGCTCTTTGTTGTGCCCTTTGTAGAATTTCACTTTGGATATTTTGTATTCTTTTTTGTGCTGCATCAAGTTGTGTTTTATCTTTTTCTGTTAATACTAACGGTCCCTGATTCATAAAATCACCTAAATAACCAAGAAAATTAGTCCAAAAATAATAATAATTATCCCAATTATTTGTTTGTAGTTATATGTCTGACCTAAAAGAAAAATTGAAAGAATTAAAACAACTGCAGGAGCACTGCTTATTATGGCTGCCACAATTGCAGATTTCCCTTCTTTCATCGCAAAAAAAGAAAAGGCAAAACCCAGCAATGAAAAAAAGCAAATGCCCAAAGCATAGTATAAATTGGGAGGGGAAAATATTTGTGTGATGTTTAGAGAGCTTATTTGTTTTAGCAAGATGGTAGAAATAGAAAAAAATAACATCGCAGCTATGGCCTCTAAAAACATTTTCAACACCCTTCATTTAACAGAATCCAAAACTATTTTCTGAAGTTCAATGGGATTCCATCCTCCTTCATAAGCTTTTATTGCAAAATCAAGTTTTGATTCGCTTTCAGCATAAATTTCAAATAAAACACTGCCTTTATACACTTTATCTCCTCTTTCACAATGAAGTCTTAATCCTGCGCCTTTTTCAATTGGCGCACCTGCTGCGCGAGCCAGATGTGACAATATTTTATTATCGACGTGGTGAACTCTACCAGATTTGTCTGCTATAATTTCATGCTTATAACTCCCTATAGGAAGATCATCTATCCTAATTTTTCCGTTGCCACCTTGTGATTCTATTATTTCTCTAAATTTGCTTAAAGCTTTTCCAGAATCAATAAGTTTTTCTGCCATAGCAAAACCTGCACCCGGTTTGGCTTTCCCAGTCATTTCAAAAAGTTTAGCTGTTAAAACACAGCTTTTATCTCTTAAGTCCCTAGGACCTTCTCCTTCTAAAACTTTAAAAACATCAACACACTCTAACGCAGGCCCTATACCTGTTCCAATAGGATCCGAACCATCGGTTATCAAAACTTCGGTCCTCATATCCAATCTTTTACTTATATCAATAAAATCTCGGGCAAGAGCTTTTGCCACTTTGGCATCTTGAATTTTTGCACCTCTGCCAATTGGCAAATCAACTACTACATTATCAGCACCTACTGCTTTTTTCTTTGAAAGAATGCTTGCAAGCAGAATTCCTTTTGGATCTAAACTGAACGGATGTCTTATTTGAATAAGCTTATCATCTGCAGCAGCTAGATTCATGCCCCCTCCCCAAACAATCGCACCATTTGTTTTCAAAACAACTTCTTTTAATTCCTCTATTCCTATATCCACTGGTGCTAAAACTTCCATCGCATCGGCTGTTCCTGCTGCACTTGTAATTGAACGTGACGAAGTTTTTGGAACCCATAAACCCGCTGCAGCAAGAATCGGAACCATAACCATTGTAACCCTACCAGTTACTCCCCCTATAGAATGTTTATCAACAACAGGTTTTTTTCCTATGTCTAAAATATCACCAGATTGTGAAATTGCTTCGGTTAAATAAATGACTTCATCGTCTGTTAATCCACGTATATACACTGAAGTTATAAATGCAGAGAGCTCTGCTTGGCTTAAATAATTATCCATTAAATCTTTTATTATTCTATGAACTTCATCTCTCTTTAAAGAATTTCCATCCATTTTCTTTTTTATATGATCTAAAGAAGGTGGACGGGTTATGTGATGAATGTGTATTTTATCCCCATTTTTTAGTTTTAAATCGGCTGCAACTTCTTTGAAAATTCCGATTTCTCCAGGTTTAACAAGTTCTGATGTTAAATCAACAACAGCAACTCCTCTTTCTTTTCCTTTATGAAGTTCGACTCTATAGTTTGGATAAACGCCGTTTTGCATAGCTTCTTCTTCATTTAATAATATAATGTGCCCCCCTGCAATTATATCAAAAGCTTTTACTTTTGTCGTCCATTCTTTTAGGTTAAATACTTCTGCTTTATCCACACTCATAGTATCACTAATCCAATAAATGTTTTATTTGTTTTATCGCCATAGGAGTATATTTTTTTGGGGAAATGGGACCTTTTTCTGTTATGTATGTCGTAACGTATTTTGCAGGTACCATATCAAATGCTAAATTTAATATTTTGACTCCCTTGAAAAATTTTGGATCCACAACTTCAGAAGGATCCCTAAGTTCTATTATAATTTTGGGTCTTTTGTCGTGTTTGTATGATTCACCCAAAACATAAAATGGTATTTTCATATGGTTGGCAACTAAAGCTATTGCAAAAGAACCAACTTTGTTTGCAAAATTTCCATTTTTATCAATTGCATCAGAGCCTACCATAACTTTTTTTATATTGTATAAACTCATTACAGAAGCAAATGCTCCATCAGGAATTAATGTTACATCCACGCCTGCGTTTGCGAGGTTTCTAACTGTCTTGTGACCTTGCCATCTAGGTCTTGTTTCAGTCGCAAAAACTTTGAATTTCCTGCCTTTGGTTTTTGCATGAATCAACGCTTCCACAACAGTTGAAGAATGGCAATGTGTTAAAATAATATCTCCATTTTTGATGTACTTCAAAGTATGATCTGATATTTTTATTTTGTTTTGTCTCATCAATTCTTCAAATCTTCGATGAGAGTCATATAATGTTTGTTTTATATCTGAGACCTTTTTTTGTTTGGTTATCTTATTTTCCACAGAATCTAAAAAATTAAATAGCATGGGTTCTGTCGGCCTTAGAGATTTTATGTAATTTGAAGTGTTTTTTAAATGTTTTAAAAATGTTTTGGTGTTTTTTTCTTGCATACCCAGACCTTCAATAACGTATGCGCTCAAACCCATTATAGCCACATTTCGGGCACCTTGTATTTCTAAATTTTTTATATCCTGGCAAATTCTTGAAACTTCTGGAAGAAGCTTTGCTTTTGAAGGTTTTTTAATTTTTTTTCTAACAGAAGGTTTGGATTTTTTTGTAGTTTTTGTTTTTTTGACACTTTTTTTATTAGTTTTCTTTTTTACCATGAGAAGTAAAACGGTTATAAGGTTTAAAAATCATTCGGCAATAATACCTTTTATATAACTAATTCAAAGGTGAGAATATGGATATTTTTGATTATATACAAAACAGGGCTAAAACAGAGATAGAACCAGTTATGGAAGAAATGATTCCTAGAGATGGAAAACCTGAAGAAGTCAATAAACTCATTTGGGAGTTTTTAGATTTGGGCGGAAAAAGATTTAGACCTGTTATGTCTTTGTTGTGTTGTGAAACATTAGGTGAGGACTCAAAAAAAACAATATATCCTGCTGTTGCAATTGAATTGTTTCATAATTTTACTTTAATCCATGATGATATAGAAGATAATTCCCAGATGAGAAGAGGGAAGCCTTGTTTACACATAAGAAACGGAATTCCTTTGGCAATCAATGCAGGAGACGGACTTTATAATTTTGTTTGGGAAACCATAATTAACGCACCCATGCCAACAAACAAAAAAGTTGAATCTCAAAAAATAATTGTTAAAGCATTCTCTGAAGTTTTAAAAGGACAAGCTACAGAGATAGGGTGGCATCATAAAAAAGAATGGAATATTGATGAAGAGAAATATCTCCAAATGATTGGTGGCAAAACAGGTGCTTTGATCGGTGCCTCCTGCGAAGTGGGAGCTTATTGTGGAGGAGCAACAAAAAGCAAAAGAAAAGTATTTAGAGAATATGGCGAAGCCATTGGTTTGGCTTTCCAAATTCAAGATGATGTTTTGAATGTTGTTGGCGATTTTGATAAATATAAAAAAGAAATTGGTGGAGATATAACAGAAGGAAAACGAACTTTAATGATAATAAAACTCTTACAAAAAGCAACTCCCGAAGAAAAACAATTTATTATTGATGCGCTTGATAAACACACAACAAACCAGCAGGAAATAGAAAAAATAATTGCTTTGATGAAAAAATATAAAACAATAGATTACGCAAAAAAGAAAGCATATTCGATTGTTGATAAAGCAAAGAAAAAAATGGAAAGAAAAATTGAAAAAGGAGAAGCCAGAGATAAGTTACTTGAAATAGCTGATTTTTTCTTGACTAGAGATTTATGATGCAGGTGGTGGAAGATCAGGATCTTGTGTTTCAGAGCCTGATGTCCTCAATATTGAAATTGATGCCTGCCCAGTATGGTATTCATCTGAACATCCAACTTTTATTGTGTTTTGTCCAGTTGAAAGACTAACTGTAAATGAAACTTTATTTCCAGAAACAGATGAACCAGACCATATTTCTGCCCCACTTTGAATAGCTGAACAAGATAAAGAAGATGCATGATTGTCAGTTGCTACGAAAGAAAATAAAATTGAGGACGCGGTAGTTTGAGAGCCACTGCTTGGGGATGTTATGCGTACTTCTGGTGCATCGACATCTGCAAATGCAGAAATTGTTTCAGAAGCTTCACCTCTGTTTTCTGCTCTGTCAATCGCAACGATATAATAATAGTAGTAACCTGATGAGGATAAAGCAGTGTCTTCATAGTTGCTGCCAGAAGTTGAACCCACCTTGCGGTATAGTGATAATGTTGAAGTGCCAGGACTTGGTCTTGAAGAGCCTGCCGCCATCCGATAAATATCATATCTAACTGCATCATTTGCATGTTTCCAACTTAGGTAAATTCCTCTGCCATTATAATCTGCTGTTAAATATGTTGCTATTCCTGGAGGAACATCATCAAAAATTATGCTATCACTTACAGAATTGCTTTCGCCATGTCTGTTTTTGCATTTATAATAAACTGTGTAAGTGTCAGTATTTTCAGAATATGGTAGGAATAAAGTTTTACTTGTGGCATATCTGGACCATGAAGACCAATCATCCCCAGGTTTAGTTTTATATGCGCAATCTGTTGCATAATTCGCGTTTAATGTTAAATAAACTGTTAAAGAATTTGTGTATGCTTCCCCATTGTTTATTTTAATATTTAGGTTTTTGGGAGCTCCGCTATAAGAATCATCTGTATTTGATGGAGGAGTTGAATCTTCACTTTCTTTTTTGTAATCAACTGAAACGATGGATGTTCCGACTACTCGATTATCTAATTGACACGCTGCAAAAACATATTTTCTCCCATAGCCAGAGGTTATTTCCCAATCTAATGTGGTATCCCCCTCTGGAGCGAAAGAATACATCTCACCTTCTTGAGATACTGCAGAACTTACAAATTTAACATTATAAACCTCACAAGTTATGCCTTCTAAAAAGGGTGTGAATATGAAATCTAAATCGACATTTCGAGAGTTTGTAACAGATTCTCCATTATTTATTATCAAAGAGAATATATCTGTTAGTTTAACTTCAACTGAACCTGTTAGATATTCTGTGTTTCCCGCTTCATCAATACAGCTAAAAACATAATTTGTTTTTTCAATTGTTGCAGGGATTGAAATATTACCATAAACCTCTCCCTCCCAGATCTTCTCTTCACCAAAACTAAGTGTACATTGAGATACTTTGTCCACAGTGAAAATAAATACTACATCCCCTTCAGCAACAAAGAAATCTGGTTGAATTTTGGTGATTGTAGGGGGAGTGTTGTCAAAGATAATTTCAATATTTTTTTGAGGGCCAGTATTTCCCCACTTGTCTTTACATATAAAATCAAATGAATGTGAATTGTTGGATGTGTTCAAAGTATAAGAATAAATGCCAGTATTTGGAAACCACTCAGTTATATTTATTATTTGACATTCGGTTGCATCAGAATCTACAGAAAAATAAAACATTATATCCTCGGTGTTGGTTTTTCTCGTGCCTGTATGAAGAGTGATATCATGAATTTCTGGCCCAGTTAAATCATAATAAAACTCTTTTTGTTCGTTGTTCTCACTTTCGAATTCACCATCAAAAGATTTGACGATATAATAGTATACCCCATCTTCAGTTAAAAAATCTAAATATTCTGTTTGGTCAGTTTCAGCAATTAAATTTCCCACATCTCCGATGGTGCGGGAACGATATATATTGTATTGAACAACATCTTGTGAAAAGGAATCTGCCCACTCAAGATTTGCACCTGTTGAAACTTGCTCTATGTTTAAATCTCTTGGGGCTTCAGGAGGATAGTTTATAATAAACAAAGTAAATATTGCAACCGCGGCAATAATAACTAATAATACTGCAAAGAAAAAAGCAGGATACCAATATTTTTGATCTTCCATATAATCACCTTATCTTATCATTGACGTATTTGCATCACGCCAAACTGTAACCTTTAAAATAGCAGGTTTAACTTCCCAACTTGAGGGGCCTGTTGTTACATTGACGGCCCCAATCCTATAATAAGCATTAGAATGTGCAGAATCTGGAAGTGTACAATTCCCTGCTGTTCCACCTGTGCCAGATATTTCAACAATGGTTAAATTCAAACAAACTTCCCAACCTGCAGAATTTATTTTGTCTTTGAAATTTTCATAACCCAAAGGACCTGGCAGATTTGCAACATTTTGCATTTTTATCCATTTTTGGCTAGATAATACTGAATTATTATATCCTTGTGTTAAACCTATTTCGCGCGCATCATCGAAAATCCCTGTTTCCCAATCTTCAGGAATCCCAGGAGTAAAAAAAGCATTTCCTATTCTTTGAGAAACATCTTGTGCAGATGAATACTGACTTTCCATAACCGCGTTAATACTAAACCAATAAGACATGACAAAAATAAAAGTCATTACAAATAATGCCAATGCTATAATAATATCAAATGAGAAATATTGGCCTCGCATATTATAGATTAATATAGAATAATTTATATTGTTTGCGTTAATTACGATGTTATATTTAATTGGCCCAGATTGTTTAATACGTAGATTCTTCCAGACATTTCTCGTGAGGTATAGCTGAATGCAGTATGGCCTGTTGCGTTTATAATATCTTCAGTGACAAGAGGTCTTACCGCAGTTAAGTTTTTTGTTCCGTGTTGTGTTACTATAACATACCCATTGGTAAAATAAGTAGTGTAATTTAATCCGTCGATATCTGTTGGCACTTTGAAGGACCCGTTAAACCCGTTACCTGCCACATAAGAAGAATGTATAATGTCTGCAAACATACCTGCTGTTTCTTCTATAGTGTATGAATCATATTTACCAACTTCAGTTGATGAAAGATTCAACAAAACTATCATTATTACAGCTAAAAATAATAAAAACATTGAAATATACATATAAAATTCCATAGCTGCTTGTCCTTTAATAGGGTTCAATTTTTATCACCTTTTCTCCCGATGTTGCTCCATCAACTAAAGAGATTTTTATTCTTTGCAATCCAGGGGTAAGAAATGAATCTGGAGATGGTTTTCGATAGTTTGTTAGTTCTTCAGAATATTCCAAAGGGGCATAGGTTTTTTGATAAACCTCTATATCCCCATCTGCTGTCCACATATGAAAAATTATTTGTCCCCCATGTCCTGGAACATCTTGGATGGTTATTTTTTTACAGTATTGTGGAACTGCGATTGTTGTTATGATTTGTGTATCACTACCTTGTGCATAAACTCTATTTGAATGATCTGCAATGATTTGAACAGAAGCTCTTGCTTGTCCTAAAGCAGGAGTTGTTCTATCAATACTAAAAAAAATCATAAGGATTGGAATTGTCATAAGTATGATAAATCCGAGCAAGATAATAGTTTCCATAGATGCTTGTCCTTTCATATATTCACCTAATAACAATCAGTCATATGATCCTTTTCGCATACAAACTGATCCCATATTCCAAAAACATTTTTTCCAAATTCTGTGTCAACGGCAACTTGGCCCACACCATCAACGTTTGGATTGAAGGTTATATCTGTTATCGCACACATTTTATAATCTTTGCACCCCGGCATACCTTTTATAACACGTGCATATTCACATGAACTCCCCCTATAACACTTATGATATTCAAAATCAACGCTTGACCACACTTCAGTAGGATCTGTATCATCTATTGCCCATTTTCCTACAGCAAAGGAATATATTCCGTAATCATCGCTTGCTTTTCTATCCCCTTCAGAAACCATTCTTTGGAAGAAAGAAGGCGCACGCGTATCGACTGTGAAGAATCCACAAATTGCCATATCTCTTAAAGGTTCAATGTTGTGGAGCCTGTGGGCATTAGGATGGGCATTCAAAAGATCATAAACATCTTCAAATGAAGAAAGGTAGTCATAAGTTCCATCTTCTAAATCCCATTCTGAGGAATTTGCAGAGTTTTGTGTATTTATTAAAATTCCATGATTAGGAGTACCAGGATAATAATCGTCCGCATCATATAAATGATTGGAGGGATAATTCAGATCCAATGTGGCGGGGTCAAATGCAGAATCTAATTTGATGTAAGGAACATCATAAACGTTTTCCACAACATATTCTTTTCTAGAGGTGTGAGTATTAAAAAATTGGGTTCTACATAGTGAAGAAATCTCATTTTGAAGACCTGCACAAGCAAGAGGAATTGGATAATTTATGTTAATATCCAACCTCCCATAAGTTTCTGTTATGTTTATACAATCAATAACGCAATTTTCTTCATAAGAGATAGTATCATAGTAATCTATAGAACATTCGATAGTTACCGGGTCTGCACAAGTATGAGATACATGAACGATTTCATTTCCAGCATAGGTATCAATATCTTTTCTTTCTACCTTTTCAATAATATACCCGCCAAATTTATCTAATGTTGAACCTGACAATATTATATTTTTTAAACCATCGTTTTTGCCCACGAATATATACCTATGGGAAGATGTTGAGTCTAAATTCCAATCACTTGTTATTGCACCATAAACAAATCCTTTTCCAGGATTATCCACTACTTCTACAGTTTTAAACCAGTTTGTTGTTATTGTTCCCGGATCCCGATATATCAATCTCATATGATCCCCTGTTGCAGAAAAAGCATTCTGCCTCATCAGATGGGTTGTTAGTGGATCGGGCATTCCATCTACGGGAATAACCACAGATATGTTAATAGGAAATTGATTCACTTGAAAATCACTTGTTGAATCCTGAATTGTTTTGTTTATAGTATAATTGAATTCCACATCAAATGGGTTGATCTGTTGAATAGAAATATCATATGGTTCTGAAAGATAACAAACCCACCCTATAGCATTGCAAACTTCTATGGCACTTTTATTAAAATAGTTGAGAGTGTACATAATATCCTCATCAGAATATTTGTACTCTGGACCACCATTGAAATAAGAACTTGGAACAGAGCCGTTGTACATCAAAAGGCCCAGTGCATCTGAAACACTGCAAGTATCTCTATTTTCAACCCCATGACAATAATCCACAAAAGTTTCAGATGAAGAAGGGTTAATCTTAGTAAATTCATCTTCTGAAGTGTGGTTTGCCAACTTGAATAGCGCGTGCCTGGCCGAAATAATAGTTATTTTTTCAATATTATCATCACTTAAGATTTGAGAAGCTGTTACTACAGAATCCAAATAAACATGTCTTGAAACACGATATTCATTCATTTTAACTCCTTGCGACCATTTTGTAAGAGACATACTAAGTACAAACAAAAATAAAACCATTATAACTGTAAAAAAAACTCCTTTTTTCATATACACACACCTATTCGCACCACACCTGTAAAAACAGGAGGTCTGGTTGCCATATCAGTTGTCGCATCACAAGGAGTATAAAAACACATTCCAGGATCTGCATAATCATCATCGCCCTTATAACCTTTACAAGAAACATAACAATAAGGCAAATCGCCCTCATTAAACCCGACGCCCGCATAATCTGCGATTAAGAGAGGAGCATAAACTTTGAATTTTCTAAAGCTGTCGCAAGACACAGTAGTATCGTAAGTTGCATTTACATTGCATATTTCTTCCCACTCTCCTTCAGTAGTGTTATAATATTCAATTACATAAGCATACTGGGAAGGAACAATATTTCTAATGCTTTTATCATTTGCTATGAATCCGCCACAAAATGAACTTAGGTGAGGATTTGATTCATGAGTTAAAGAAGCTAATTTCTGAGAATAAGTTGTATCAGAATCCCAATTTGCATTATACATCATCAAACCTGTATCTCTTGCAACAACATATGCCTGTTCAAATTCATAATAATATCCATACGGAACAAGTATAACAATTAATAAAGTATAAACTATTGCAAGTGATACAAGAAATCCCAATAATGCATCAAACGAGAACATGTATGCTTTCATTATCCTTTATTTAAAGGGTGAGGTTTATATATTTTTCATTCATTTGGTTTAGGGGTGGGATTATGGTTTGCGATAATGTTGATTATGTTTTTGAGGTTTCTTCAGAGGTTGCCAACAAGGTGGGGGGCATTTATACTGTGTTAAAAACAAAAACTACTTATATTCATGAAATTTTAGGAGATAAGTATGTTATGGTTGGGAAATTAGATCAGAAATCGCTTGCAGAAATATCTGAAATTTCTCCTCCAGAGGATATAATGAAAGCATTTGAAGTTTTAAATAAAATGGGAATTAAAACTGCTTATGGAAAATGGGTAGGAGGAGATAATGTAAATGTTGTTTTGATAGGCCCAAAAGATTATATGATGCAAACAACTTCCTATTATGATAAAGGTATTGAAAAAAGAGATAGTTATCTTAATTATGCAAAATTCAAATTGTGGGAATGGTATCAAATTGACTCTTTGAACTCACACTGGGATTTTGATGAAAATATTGCTTGGTCCTGGTGCGTAGGTATATTCTTAGAGCAGTTTTATCAACAAACACAGAAAAAAACAGTCGCACATTTTCATGAATGGATTTCTGGAGCAGGATTGTTATACTGCAAAAAAAATACTCCAGAAATAGGCACAGTGTTTACAACCCATGCAACAGTTTTGGGCAGAACTATTTCTTCGACAGGCAGGGATGTGTTAGGGGAATGCTCAGGTAAAATTAAAAAAATAAATGTTAGCGAGGCATATAGATATAAAGTTGAAGCAAAACACCAATTGGAAGCATCGACAGCCAGTACTGCCGATGTTTTTACAACAGTTAGCGAAACTGTTGCAATGGAAGTTGAATATATTTTGGGGAGATATCCAGACATAATAACTGTTAACGGAATGGATTTCAGAGGGAGTAGTATTGAATTTAAACCTGAAATTGCAGAATATGTTAAAAATGAATTGAAAGAATTTATTGAATCGTATTTTGCACCATACTATGAACTCGATTATTCAGATTCTGTTTTTGTTTTTACATCTGGAAGATATGAATACGATAATAAAGGATATGATATCTTTATTGATTCTTTAGCAGAATTAAATAATAGAATAAAAGGAAAAGACAATAAAAGAAATGTTTTTGCATTTTTGTTTGTTCCGAGTGAGTCCACAGGTGCAAAACTTTCAGTTATAAAAAATTATTTAACAACCGATAAGATATACGAACTTCTGCACAAACAAGGAATAGAACAAGATCAATATTCGAATATGCATGAAGCATTTAGAACATTGCCTGAAGACAAGAAAAAACTTTTTTTCTCACTTATAAACAATTATATAAAAGAAGGATCAACTCCTCCACTATCTGCTTATGATTTGAGATATGATAGAGATAAAATTTTAAGAGAATTAGCTAAAAAGGGCCTGATGAATAGAGAGGAGGATGTTGTTAAAGTTATTTTTTATCCGACATATCTAGGGCCTTCAGATGGCTTGTTGGAACTTCCATACTATGATATAGTCAGCGGATTTGATGCAGGAATTTTTGTTTCAAGATATGAACCCTATGGGTACACCCCTGTTGAAGCCGCATTAAAATTGAATATTGCAGTAACTTCTGATATGTCAGGGTTTGGAAGATATATGGTTGAAAAAAATGCAGTGGGAAAAGGATTGCGTGTAATAAATATGTATAACACGCCAGTACAAGAATCTGTGATTCAACTGGCAAATATTTTTGAAGAAATATATAAAACTGATAAGCACACGCTTAAGATTTGGAAAGAAGAGGCAAATCAATTAGTCCATGACCATACAAATTGGGGAAAGTTAATACGGCACTACGTTAAAGCTTATGAAATGGCTGTTTTAAATTAACCTGATAAAAGCCAATCTTTTAAAAATTCTTTTTCCAAAGGATGAGTATCACATTTCAATAAAACAGCATGCTCCCGATTTTTATGAAAGGCGCTCCACGAAAAATTAGGACTTCCAAGAATAACTAATTTATCTATAATTACAAGTTTTGCATGATTAAGAGAATACCCCCCCGACCAGCGCACATCAACCCCGTTTGATTTCAGATTATTGTAGGTTTCAGTGTTTTGGGCAATGGATTTTTCTAAAATAATTCTGACATCAATGCCCCTATCAGAAGCTCTTATTATTGCATCCCTTATTTCCTCATTAGAAAAAACATACATCTCAACATAAATTTTCTCATTTGCAGAATCAATTAAATAGATTATTTCATCGTCATTTTCTGGATACATCCTAAAATCTGCCCTACAATCAGAAAAAACAAATGTGTTTGCTATTAAAAAACCAAGGCCAATTCCCAAAAACAAAACAAAAAATATAATGTTTTTTTCCAAGAAGTGTTTAGTTTTTTCTTTCATTTTTATACCCCTCGCCAATAACAGAAGCAACATAAAAAACAGCAAAAGAGATTAAAATTGTAAATAAAAACAAAATCAAAAATATTGGGATGGGACATCCTGTCAAATGCAAGGAAACTGCTTCAACTAAAGTTGCTATGAAATTAAATATTGCATGAAGCACTATACCTATGATAAAAAGAGGGAATGCGAAAACCCACCAATATTTGTATTTAAATTTCAACCAAGCAAGAACCGCTCCTGTTGTTCCAGTAAATACTAAATGGCCCAATGTGGAAAGCATACCTCTTAGCAAAACTAGAAAGATCCATGATGCTGAATCTGTTATGGGCTGAGAAGTAAAATATATCCAATTTTCAATAAACGCAAAACCTAGCCCAACAGTTCCCCCGTATAATGCACCATCCAACGCATTATCAACTTCAGGAGTTAAAATAACTAAAACAACTCCCAATGATTTGAATATTTCTTCAACCAGTGGTGCAATACCCACAGATCCAATCAACATCAAACATATTTCAAAGGGTAAAACAACACTGAAAATGCTTTGAAGAATTAAAGAAAAAATTAAAGAAAACAAAGCTGATGCAATTCCCCATAAAAACAAAGATATAATAAATTGAGGAGGTTCTCTTTCATGAAAATCAGTATAATATAATATCAACAAATAAAAAGATGAGAAAAAATATGCGGCTATTCCTGAGAATATGTAACTTATAAATCCGAATGAGGTATCTGTAATAATTGAGTTTAGAAGGGTAAATAAAAACAAGATTACAATGCATATTGAAATAACAATCCATGCAAATGGACTGACTATTACTGCACCAAGATTTTCTACCAAACTATTTTCTTTTTTGAAGGGGAAAAAAAATGATCTGATAGTGTATTTTCTTTTGGTTTTAGATGTTAAAAAAAGCAAAACAAAAGCAATTGAAACAGCTAGGGCACCAGTAGCAAAAAAAAGAGAAAAAAGAAGAACTATTAACATAGCCTCTCCTACAATTCAACTTTCAATTTCAGTTCTTTCTTAAGCTCCCTGTATCTGTTTCTTATTGTTACTTCTGTCACATTTGCGACATCAGCAACTTCTTTCTGAGTTTTTCTTTCGCCTTCAAGTGCTGCTGCGATATAAACTGCTGCGGCTGCGACACCAGTAGGCCCTCTCCCAGATACAAGACCTTTTTTCATAGCCTTTTTCAAAATTTGAACTGCTTTTTCTTGAACTTTTCCTGAAAGTTTTAAAGCTGCACAGAATTTGGGAACATAGCTTTTTGGATCTGTTAAAGGAACTTTCAATTTCAATTCTCTTCTAACAAATCTGTAAGCTCTTCCAATTTCTTTTTTCTCAATCCCTGCAACTCTTGCAATTTCATCTAACGTTCTTGGAATGTGCTGCATTCTGCAAACTGCATAAATAACTGCTGCAACCAATGATTCAATTAATCTGCCTCTGCCCAATTCTTTTTGCACACATTTTCTGTACAAAAGAGCAGCTGCTTCCTTGGTTTCATTAGATAAACCTAAATATGACGAAATTCTATCCAATTCTGTCAACGCAATTGCCAAATTTCTTTCCATTGAAGTTGCAATTGAGGCTCTTTTATGCCACTTTCTCATTCTGCTCAATTGAGCGATTTTCTTTTGAGAAATTCTTGCCCCCCTAATATCTCTATCATATTGATCAATTTCAGTGACAAGACCTTTGTTTGGTCTAGTATATTTAGTTGGAGCACCTCCCCTTGCTCTGGATGCCATTTGATCTGAATCAAATGCTCTCCACTCAGGACCCAAATCCTCTATGTTTTCAGTAACGACATAACCGCATTCAGTACAAACTACCTCTCCACGTTCATAATCGCGCGCGAGACTTGTACTTCCACATCTTGGACATTTTTTAACTGACATATTGATCCCTCCAACCCAGAAAAATACATTAAACTGGGAGTTAAATTTATAAAAGTTGTGTTTATCTTTAAAAAGAGAAAAGTTTATAAACATTTCTAAAAAACTGTTGAAAAAGAGTAATCTTTATTTTGATAGTATGGGAATTAAAGAAAAAAGAAAAAGTTATGAAGTATATTTCTGTTTGAGTTTTTTCCAAAGCAGTATATCAGAGAATGAACTCCATAATACAACTACTCCTCCAGACCAAATTGAAACCAAAATACTTGCAACAATAGGACCAAAACAGCATAAACAACAGAATAATCCAACAGATAAAATAAGTGATGCAAAAGCTGATGCCAAACTTATAAAATACCAGAACATAACATAAATAAATACTATCCCAAAATTAGAAAAAACTAATTGTTTGCTTTGTATTAGCGAATCAACTAACCCCCTTCCATTTATTACATACTCATACGGTGCAAACATTATCAAGATTAATATGAGAGAATGAATTATGAAAAAAACAAAAGCCAATAGTAATAAGATAAAAGCAAACGGGCCTAAAAGATTATTGTACTGAGCGATTTGCTGAGGTATGTATTTTGCAGGCAAAATAGAAGTAATAAATGCAACCAATACTAAAAGCACTAAAATTAAAGTTGGTAAAATTACTAAAAGTCTTGCAAACCATATGGGAATAAATTTCTTGATCCCAAAAAATATTTCACTAAACCAGCTAAAATCAATTAATTCAGTACCTTTATCAATAAGTTCATTCTGGGTCCGAAACATAGAAAACTTTGCCCCCCCTTCAACCCAAGACAATATTAAGGAAATAATGAGAATTGCCACAAATATTATTATCAATACGCCCGCAGATAAGGCAAATATTGGCGACACGATACTTGACAAATCACTTATTTGTGCGTTTAAAATATTGTTTGAAAAACTGCCATAAGAAGAATCATTTTGTTGATTTGAACTAGAGGATCCTGAACCTCCATAATTTCCACCAAAGCTTCCCACTAATGAAAACAAAATAGTTATAATTAAAGGAATTGCAAACACTTTCCAGTGTTTTTTTGTTAATTGAAAACCTTGTTCGATACATTGAAAAACAATATCCATATTCTCACCTTTTTTCATAATTTATTCCATATTCTTCACAAAAATTTATAACTGTTTTCCTTTGTTTACTTTTTAATCCCTTCCAGTCAAAAACAACTTTTTCTGTTTTGAAGACTGTTTTTTCGATTCCTTGCACAAAGGTTTCATACTTTAAAGTATCAATTTTATAAGAAGGTAGGATGTGACCAACAAAAAAATCTGGTTCTCCTATTTCAAAACGAGTAAATTTTGGGGAATAATGCGGGCCCCCGACACCAAAACAACCTACCCCTTTGGGCAGTGAAGTTTTTGAAGTATCGATAATTGTTTTAGATAAAATTTGTAAGGCTTGCTCATTTTTCCATTGATTTTCTGAACTCCCTATCTCAATAAATGTTATTGGCACATCATAGGTCGGACCATGGTGGTTGACTTCCATTGTTACTTCCCACCCTAAAGTATTGTTTTTTATTAAATTGTTTAATAACGTTTTTTGTAGTGGATTGTCAGCATAAGGCAAAGTTTCAGGATTCCCTCCCAAATCTGCCGATGTCCAGTTCCCAGGAGTATGTACAGTGAAACAGGGTTTTCCAGATTCGGAACAGTGAGTACTTGGAACGATGATTCGCTCTGCATCAGAGGGGGGTTTTGGGAAATCCAGTACATTGGTATCTGATTCAAGAATTTTGATGTTGTTTGAAATATTTGATAAACTTTGGCAAACTAAATCGCTGACAATATTCTTTGTTGCGTGCACAAGGTAGATCATTTAAACACCATATTTCTCTGTTCTTTGTTTATATATCTTATAAAGCTCATTTACATTTTTATCATTTATTTTTTTTCCAGGGTTTTTATGGGGTAAAAGGGCACCTGAAAAAGTTTTTGGTATGTGCATGAGTTCGTGTATTAAGACTTTTATTTTTTCTTCATAATCCAATTTGTCAAAATGTTCAGACAAAACTTCGATGACATAAAAAGTGTGTATATCTAAAGCCACCTGCCAAACTTTGGGCATACTCCATATCCTGGCATACGCATATGCTTTTGACCCCCATGACCTAACACAGATTATTCTTCCCCCTATAATATGAGGATTACCCAAAATATCTACTATCTCGTTTATCATATTTTGGACATCTTCTGCTTTTTCTATTTCAAACCCCATGCATAAAATAAATTAACTTAAATTTATAAGGATTAAGATTATTATTAGTGTATGGATGATTTTGAAAAAAAAATATTTGTTAGAAAAATATATGATATTGTTAACTCTATAGAAAAGCCAAAACCTGGAAAAAATTTTGTTGAATCTATATACTCGCAAATAAATGATCTTGCTGAAAAACAAGAATTTGAAATAAATGAATATAAAAAATTCGAACTTTTTAAAGTTTATAAAGGAGAAACTCCGATCGCATGTTTTGAAATACAGTTTGGTTCAAAAAAGGATTCTTATAGATCTATTAATATATTATCGCAGGCAGAAGCACTTATTGGGGTATATATAACAAGCTCAAAAAGTAGGGGTCTGCCAATACCACAAATAATTAATTCTTTTTCACATTTTGACAATAAACCAGAGATGTTTATAGCTTATGACATAGAAACAGGGCACCATATGATGACAGGGTTTGATAGTGCACATGAAAAAATGAATTTATATAATAAAATAAATTTGGGATTTGGCCCTAAAAAATTCATAAAAACATATTCAAAAAAACGAAAAAAAATAGTTTATGGGAAAAAACAAAGTTAAAAACTTGTGAGAAATGTTTATATAATTTCTTTTCTATGATTACGAGTATGGAAAAAATAAGAGATGTTTTCAAAATAGGACAAAAATTCAACGTTGATATTGAAAATGTTAACGGTCATGGCGAGGGTATTGCAAAAATAGAGAAGTTTGGGAAACAGTTTTTGGTGTTTGTCCCAGGGGCAGAGATAGGCCATTGTAAAATTGAAATAACTCATATTTACAACACATATTTGTACGGAAAAAAAGTTTAGAGGTGGATTAGATGAATAAAAAAATATTTTTTTGTATTTTGATTTTTGGAACACTTGTATTTCCAACAATAAGTTATGTAAACACATTGAATGGTCTTCCAAGCAATAGAGATAGGGAGGGCCATACCTACGAATTCAGTTGTATTTTGGAAAAAGATGGTGTATTATATGTATGTGATAATTATGAAAGAAGGCTGTATAGTCTAGATTGGAATAAAGATATTTTAACTAGAGAGGAAAGTTGGGGAAGTTTGAATAACTTAAACAAGGTTATTAGAACAGATACTGGCCACTATATTTTAGATTCGGAGTATAGTGATTTAACATTTTTCCAAAAAGGCAGACCTGGCAGTAAAAGTTTTGATGATTCTTGGGGACCGGGATCAGGATGGTTTGTTGATATAGATATAATGGGGAGTAAATTATTGGTTTTGGATAGGGAACGTGCGGTTATTTGGAAATACAATACTCTTAACTATAAGTATGAAAACATTGTATGCAAAAAAGGAGAATGGGATGGATATATAGATGAACCTTTTAGTTTTTATGTTGAGGGAGAAGAAATTTATATAGCTGACAGAAAAAATAACCGAATTCAAGTTGTTGATATAGATTGTAATTTTATAAAATATTACGGCAGAGGACTTGGAGGATTGAACGTTCAGAGACCAAAATTCGTAAATGTTAATGACTACGTGTTTGTTTTGGACAGCCCGCCAACCGCATTTAGAGAAAGAATTGTGGTCTTTGATAAAACAGGATATCCCATTGAAAGCTTTACGGATTTTGGATGTGATAGATACGATAAATTAGGGAATAGACAGCAATCAAAAAACTGTAAAATTGAAGATTCTTTAGGTATGGAAGTGATAAAAGAAGGAGATTATTATTATATTTTTGTCATGGGCGTAGAATATATTGATGTATTTAAATTTAAAGACGATAGGACCCGAGATGACCTATATGATAGGATTTCGGAAGCAGAAAGAACTTTAGATGAAGCAGAAAAATTATTTGGGGAAGCAGAAAAAACATTTGATTACAGTTATTCGCTTGTTAATTTAAAAAATAGGGTCGATTCTGCAAGCGATTCGTATTCTCAAAAAAAATATAATGAAGTTGAAATATATCTAAAAAGTGTTGAGGAATGGATTGAGAATAGCTATCCTTTTGAAATAGAAAAAATTGATCTTCTTATTGTTGAAAGCATCGAAGATATTAGCACAAATATTGCAAATTTAAGAGTGACGCAAGATAAAGAAGATACTCTCGAACTTTTGTTGGAAGCGCACACAGATGCAAATATATCTTATACGGATGGCGCTTTAATAAATGCAATGGAGAATCTTAGAATATGTTATGAATATTTTGATGAACTTAATATAACAATAAAAAAATATTCAGATATGAATCAAACAAATTCCGAGATTTTGGAAAAAATTGAAAAAACAAACCAAACAATACAGTTATATGAAAATAAAAACAATGAATATTCCTTGGGTTTGATTTTTACATCGGAAAAGAATTATTTGGATATTGCATATGAGTATTATCTTTCAAATGATGATGAGTTGGCTGAAAAAACACTTGATCAAATAAATGAATTGCTGGATGTTAAAAAAATAACTATAGAAGAATATACGGAAAAAGTTAATGATTCCACCTATGTTATTGATGACAACTACAATAAATTTGAAGTTTTGAAAAATTCTCATGATATTGATTTTGATGATGAAGAGTTGATGTTCCAGGAAGCATACGGTTTAGTGAAAACATATCCTGAGATGGCTGCCAACATGTCTACAGAAGCATATGAATCTGCTGAACAAAAAACAAAAACTCCCTGTTTTTGTGGATTGCCCTTGGTAATATTATTTGGATGTGTTTTGTTGGTGAGCAGGTATGAGTAAAGCTGAAGAAAATTTGGAAGGGGAAGAAGAAGGCGAGGATCTCATAAGAGAAAAATACGCAGAAACAGAAGCTAGAATTGATGATATTTCTTTTGATCTTTACCAAATCAAAAAAATTGTGAAAATGGGTTTTGGAAGTGTGGGCATATTGTTATCTTTGATAAACATTGTTTTGGCATTAGTTATCTTTTTTACTCTGCCTCCAAGTTTAACAGCTTTGGAAACAGATATTGTAGATTCTTTTAATTCTGTATCTCAAGAGCTTGTTGGTGTTGAAGAAGGATGTGATTCTGCAGCAAACAGTGCAGGAGATTTGGCAGATGTGATTGATAATGTGAATGCACTCGCGAATATAGGACAAACACTCGGCATTAACATTTCGCCCGCTAGTACAGATAACATAAGAAATACACAATTGAAAATTAGAGATATTAAAAACGGGATCACACCTTTAAAAAATAATATAGATGATACAACAAACAGTATAAAATCAGTTTTTGGAAATTTAAAACTTTTTATAACTTTAATCTGTGTAGTCATAATTCTTAGTTCTATAATTCTTTTGGGCATTTCGATTAATTCACTTTTATAAAGCTCCCTTTTTTTATTTTGTTTTTCTTGCACCACCCTATTGGGGCTTCAATCAAATACTTGGCAGGAGCGGTGTTCTCTACCCAAAAAGTAAAAGGTTTTACACTAAAAATATCAACGACTTTGGATTTAGAATTTAAATAAACTGCTTCAAATTCTTTGAAAACAAAAAAAGAATGTATGGGAGTTTTTCCTTCATTTTCAAAAATGAAAAAAATGTGAATAATTTTTTTTCTGAACATCAACCCCCTGGCCCTTGAAAACATATTATCGGCGACTTCAAAAATATCATTAAAAATTTTTATTGTCATTTCCCAAACCTTCTTTTTCTTTTATGATACTCTTCTATGGCATCCAAAAAATCTTTTTCATTGAAATCGGGCCATAATTTTTCTGAGAAATAAAGTTCACTGTAAACAGTTTGCCAAGGCATTAAACCACTTATACGTATTTCTCCGGAAGTGCGTATTATTAAATCGGGATCGGGCAAGTTTTTGGTGTATAGATAATTTCCAAAAGTTTTTTCATCTATATTCTTCAACCCTTTTTCTAAAATTGAGTTTACTGCATGTAACATTTCTTTCCTGCCTCCATAAGCAGTAAATAAATTAAGTATTTTACCTTCATCATATTTTGAAGATTTCTTTTCAACGTCATAAATAAGTTTTTGCAGTTTTGGGGGCAGAGTTTGTATTTCGCCTATAAAATTAACTTTGACTTTGTGTTTATCAACATATTTATCTTTTAGGTGTTTAATGATTTCTGTTTCAAAATATTTGAACAATCCTTTTATTTCATCTTCTGAACGATTTAAATTTTCAGTAGAGAGTATCCAAAGACTGAGAATATCAACATTTGCTTTTTTCGCCCATTTCAAAGCATCTTTTAGTTTTTTTATCCCGACTGAATGACCTTTTAAGGGAGGTAAATTTTTTTGTTTTGCCCATCTTCTATTCCCGTCAGGTATAATTGCTACATGAAAAGGTTTCATTTTATCACCATATCCCCCAACTACAATATAAAATCTATTAAATTGTGTATATTTAAAAACCTCGTGTCCTCCATGTCGCCTTTTTCTGCGAGAAATTTGTTCATCTTGAAAGTTTCAAAAACACTGCCTGCCAAAGGATACAGAGAATCTGGAATAAAATTAATTGTTCTGTTTATAAGTCGCATCGTACTAAAATTTAATCCTTGTTTTTTTCTCCACATATCCTCATAATATTCCGGCGTGTTATTATTTAGGATAGTATGGGTTAGAATATTTGATGCAATCAGTGAATGAAAAAGTCCTCCCCCTGTTGTAGGTTTAACATGACCTGCGGCGTCACCTACTAGAAATATTTGTGTATTGTTATCTGTTTTAGCAAATTTTTTTCTTGGGCCCAAAGGAATTATATGGTAAGTAGGGGAATTGGTATATTTGAGATTTAGTCTTTTTAAAAGTTTTTTGAGTTCTTTAGAAGGGTTTTTTTCTGTCGCTATCCCAACTTCAAGTTTATCTTTTTTTGGAAAGGACCAACCAAAAAGACCTTTACAATCCAAAAATAAATTTACGGAATCGTCATAATCCTCGGGCATGTCTAAAAAAATCTGACCAGTTTTGAATATGTGAGTAAATCTAGGAAAATTAAAAGTTTGGGCTACAGTTGAAACAGGTCCATCA
Organism: Microcaldota archaeon; assembly: GCA_020854835.1. Classification (GTDB taxonomy): domain Archaea; phylum Micrarchaeota; class Micrarchaeia; order Anstonellales; family JAGGVH01; genus JAGGVH01. The sequence continues at coordinate 225,781 of JAHKLX010000003.1, read as the reverse complement.
GCACCTATTATATAGGGATTAGCTTGCTTTGAAAAATGGATCACATCTTGGGGAGTTATGTTTTTATGAATCAATTTACCTCCTGAGGATATAAATTTTTCAACAAGCAGACGATCCAGTTCGTGTCTGTCTATAACATAAGCATGTTGTTTGGGGGTTATTTCAACTTTTTTGTTTCCAAACCAAACGTTCAAACGAGTTTGGGTTTTTATATGTTTTAAAGGAACTATCTTCTGAAATTCTTTGAGTGCTTTTTCAGAAAGTATCCCGGAACATTTTGCGTGTTTCCATGCGTTTTCTCCAAACCTATCATAAACTACTGCATTATGACCTTCTTTAAGTAGATTTAAACCAGTTATAATCCCTGCAGGGCCTGCCCCCATTATTGCCATAACCATCTACCCCTAACCTTTACATCAAAGGTTTTCCTCCGAACCATTTCCTTATTTTTCTAAAAACAGATGTTGTTCCGTGCACAAAAAAAGTTGTTTGCTTCCCATAGATATTTGAATTTTTGGATTTTATGGTCTTGATAAATTGTTTTGGGTCTTCGATATCAAAATCTTCTGCAGTTTGGATAAAAGCCGCACCTATCTCAAATGGAAAATGTGCATCACTTCCTGCAGTTGCAGATATCTTATGTTTTTTTGAGAATTCTGAAGCACGTTGGTTTGCTTTTTTATCTGCTCTAGAGTTGAAAACCTCTATTAAATCGCATTTTTTCATTGTTGTTTCATCTTCTGTCCCTATACTTTTTCTAAATTTCTTTTTTATGAAAGGATATGTTTTAGTGTCAAAAGGATGTGGTGCGCAGGCAATTGCACCTTGTTCTTGTATTTTATCTAAGGCTTCAGCAAAAGAAAGATGATTTGGAACTGGATCATTAGTATAATACGCAATTAAATGACCCTGTTGGGTATAGATCTCAATTCCGGGTATAAACTGCACTTTCATTTTATGTAAGACCTCATGTGCCCTGCTGTTCCCATGGTCGCAAATCCCTGGTGTTATTTTCTTCTTCTTGCATTCTGAAACAAGTGATTTTAGAGATATTTGAGAATCTATTGAATATTCAGTATGAATGTGAAGATCTAAATTCATAATATAAATTTGGAGCCGATAAATTTAAAATGAAACGCCTCTATAATAAAAATATGAAAGTCTGCTTATATCAAGAAGGATTAGAAAGTATGAAGATGATAACTCAAAGTGGCATAACAAGTGCTTTTAATCATTTGAAAAAGGCGTTGAATAAAGCAAACATAGAACATACAACAAATATTAATGATGATTTCGATATATTGCATATTAATTTTGGGATAGGCCCTGCCTCATTAACCTTTGCAAATTATTATAGGAGAAAGGGTAAAAAAGTTATAATACATGCGCATACAACTGCAGAGGATTTTGCCAATAGTTTTGTTATGAGTAATAAAATTGGACCTGTTTTGAAGGGGACCCTCAGAATGTTTTATTCTCAGGGAGATCTTGTTTTTTGTCCGTCAAATTATACAAAAAGAATATTGTTGAAATATAGATTAAAACCTCCCATAATACCTGTAAGCAATGGGGTAGAAACAGAAAAATTCATAAAAAACAGTGTTAAAGGCCAATTGTATAAAGAAGAAGAGGGAATTGAAAGAGAGCTTATTTTTTCAGTAGGCCAAGTTTTCAAAAGAAAAGGTGTTTTTGATTTTTGTAATGTGGCAGAGAGTATGCCCCATTTTGACTTTAGATGGTTTGGCAGAGTGTATGATCAATTCTTAGTTGACAATAAAGAATTCAGACAATACTTAATGAATCCGCCTTTCAATCTTAGATTTTCGGGTTTTGTTCCAGATATAATAGCAGCATATTCTGCAGGCGATACTTTTTTCTTTCCTTCATACGAAGAAAACCAAGGAATTGTTATTCTAGAAGCTGCCAGTATGGGCATACCCATAGTTGTTAGAGATATTCCCGTATATAGCGACTGGTTGTTTCACGAAGAAAACTGTCTTAAAGGAAAAAACAATAAAGAGTTTATAAGTTTGCTTAACCGAGTCAATGAAGATAAAAACTTAAGAAAGAAAATTATAGATAACGGCAAGGTTTTGGCTGAAAAACATGATTTGAGCAACATTGGAAAGCGGCTTAAAAAAATATATGAATGTGCATACAACAACCAGATGGATGAAATACTGGAAGATGAAAATTTCATGTCTGACAGTGCATTATTCTAATTATTTTTTTTAAGAGTTTTTTTTGCTGGTTCTTTTTCTTGTTTTCTATTGAAAAGAGAAACCTCCCCCCCAGATTTTCCAAACACGAAATAAACAATCAACCCTACTATAATTAATGTCGTCAAACCAACAGCAACTAAAGTTATATCTAATTCGTTTGATTTTTCTCTTGACAATTCATCAGATAATGCTTCGGCTGCAGCCATGCCAGTGTATGTATAAAGCAAAGCATTACCATAATCTCCCTTAGATAAATAATCACTGCCCTGGTCTAAAACATTTTGTATTTTTGTTAAATCAGAGGAATATTGGGCTTCCAAACCTTTTTCAGCAACAAACTCTTCACAGATTTTCAATCGCTGCGTACCCGAAGTCAGATATACTTCAGCTTGTGATTCCATATTCTGGATTGTTTTATTTAAAGTATCTTTTTGTTGATAAAAGAGATTTTTTGTATTTTGACCTGTCGCCCACTCTGTTTTAAGTTTGGCTATGTCATTTTCATACTTATCTAGTTTAGTTACAAGTGTTTGGGATTTGGTGATATACGGTTCTAATTTGGAGGGTGTTATTGGAAATGAATATAAAGGACTGCCTCCAACAGTCTTTTTTGTGTGTATATCATTATGCCACTGTTTATATTTACCCATCAAAACTGTAGTATCTAAAACATCTTGCTTGAATTGGGCTATTTCTGTTAAAAAATCTTCAGATTGAGAAGATTTTATTTGATTTAAAAGTAAATTAAGATCATTTATTTTTTCTTTTAGATTAGATAAATTTTCCATTGAAAAATGACCTCTTAATTCTCTTTCTAAAAGGTGTATCTGTTCAATTAATTCTTCAACATTTGGATCATAGATTTCCATACTATAATAATCTGTTTTAAGTGTCTCAAATTCCAGCAATAACTCTTTCATTATATCTGATAAATATTGGTTATAATCAATATCCATCAAACTTTTTGCCTGTCTTAAAAGATCTGCCGCGGTTTTATAATCCCCTGACTCATACGCTTGTTTTGCTTGTTCCAATAAATCCTTAACTTTTTGTATTTGATCCAAATCCTCAAAACCGTGCTCCACAATTTCTTCATTAAATTCTTCAAAATCTTTTAATTTTTGGGCAGTTTCTTCAATTTCATCATCATAAATCTGTTTGGATTGTTTTTGTTTGGATGCATGTTCTTCAATCTCATATTTCAGATCCAATAACAAAGGAAGGGCTTCTTTGTGTTTGTTTTGATTAATTAGAGAATCTATATTAGACAATGTTTGTTTGTGAGTGGTTGTGCCGTATGCATTAACTATATAACCTACACTTTCTCTTAAAGATAAAACATATTCAACTAAATTATTTATGGTGTAGCTGACGTGATAGGTGTAAGTTGAGCTAGGATTTATAGAATCCACATTAAAGGAATACATTGTTCCCTCTGTTGTTTGTGAAGTTGTTGTTGTTAAAGATTTTCCTAGGTTGTCAGTAACTGCAAAATTTGAAATTGATCCCGCTTCTGCATCTGTAACAACAATCTTGGTTTTAGAAAAAACAAATGTTGCATCCGAAACAATTAAATCATATTTTATAGAGGGATTTACTACACTATCGCTTATGACTTTGTTTCTTATATCTGTCTCAATAGGGGAGGCGAACTCAATATTAAAACTCAATTGGTTGGGAGTTTTTTTGATTAGGTTTAGCTGAAATAAAGCCTCTGACTCGCTCCCAGAACCAATTAATTCGCTGAGTGTTTCAACTGAATTGAAACGTGCGCTGTTGATTAATGATGTTTCAGGTATAGAAATATATATTTTTGCTCCGTCAAGAGGAGCTTCAGAAGATTCAATTTTTAGATTGATATTTCCTTTGCCCGAGGAAGCAGAGATATAATCAAAATCAATAGTTTTTGATATTGTCCAAACCATAAGTTCACAACGGTTTGCAGTCAACGTGAAACTGTCGAAAGCGTTAACGTATTTCATTTTGATTTCGAGTCTATTCTGGTTCTTTCTGATATATTCTATAGAAGAAGAAATATTATCAAAATCATAACTTAAAATATCAAGATCTCTGTCAATGAAAAAAATAACATTCCTGCCCTCAATATTTGTAGGGTTGTTGATTTTTAGTTCGACACTTGTACATGTTTTTTTATCTAAAACAGGTGATTCCCCAAACACATAAACAGTTGAGGTCTCCCCCATAGATTCGGACAAAGCTTGTTTTTTGGCAGTTTCCCATTCCAATTCAATTGAATTCATTTCAGATTCAATATTTTTCATGTTACAATACACTACATTATAATCAAAATCATTTCCATTAAAATATTTGTCTAAATTATTTTTTGAATTTTGAAACGATAGAGGTAAATGATTTAAAATTCGGGGATTTGTGAAATTTGTTTGAAACATTGTATATCTTTCTATAAGATGCAAATTTGCCTCGCCCTCTGCGATATCTAGTTCGTTTATTTTCAGGGCTATTTTATCTTGAATATTAAAACAATCTAAAAATGTAATATCCTTATCAGGATCAACACACTCTGCATATATGTTATAATAACCCGTATGGATGCTCGTTATATTTGTTAAAACTCCATCTGTTTTGGCGCAATCAATTTTGGTTTTGTACAAACCTAAAAGATAATTTATCTCAATGACATCATCATCCGAAAGAGAATTATCATAATAATTGCTTGCAACTACTGCAAGATTATATGCGCTCTCTAGTTTTACAAATTTATCCCCATAAGAATCTGAGGGAGTTATAGAGTCATAAACATCACTTGCTTCCTGGCATTTTTCATTTCCTCTCCGAGACATATAATAAAAATCTGCATTTGATTTTTTGTTCTGGCATTCTTTTATTTTATTTGAAACAAAAGTATCAAAAAGATTTAAATCAGCTTGTGCCCGAGTGTTTAGTTTGTTTATTTGGTTTTGGATATCTCTACAGTTTAAAATTGCAGAATTATAATTTTTATATCTTAAAGAATAATAACTCGGTTGTGCCATTGAAGTTGAAGAGGCAATGGCTGCTTTATCAGTCATATTTGAATAAGCTTCATTAACTTCTTCAATTTCGCCGTTATAATCATAAATTTCATTATCAGGATATTTTAATATGCCACTGTTAACGTAATAAAATATATTTATTTTATCTAAATTTTGTTTTTCCAGTTGCTCTTTTTTAGTTTTTGTTGTGGATTCGCAGGTTTGATAATTTGTTTCTAGATGTTTGTCCAATAAAAACATTTCATTTTCAGTATCTGCCAATTCCTTGTAAATTTTTATTTCTCTAACCAAAAGACCGTTGTCTGAAACTAGATTATATAGGATTACTCTAGAAAAAACTAAAGGATACATTTTTGCAACATCGCTTTTTTTTACATCCCCCATAAAATCTAAAACATTGAAATAATAATCATAAATAATATGCCCGACAGCAGGACGCTCTGTTAAAGTAGCGGGTGTGCACATTGATGAGGCATAAAAATATTGGGAGGAATAATAAACGTTATTGTATTGTATGTTTGAAAGAGAATGTGAGTTGCATTCAGGGGACGTGGACATTGAATAAAGCTCTCTGACATTTTGTTTATATTTTTCTTGCAATGTTGAGTTATATTCCCCATCCAGTATTCCTTTATCTGCTAAATCACTTGCTTTTCTGGAATTTAAAAGATGTAGGGAATTGTATGATGAAACTAGTTTGGAGATTGTGTCTGCATTAGAAGTATAGGCTTCATCATAATAACCGTTCATTTTATCTAAAAAAAGACTGGTAAAAATTTCAGAGGATAAATCTGAAGATATTATTGTACCATATTCTAGACCGCCCAGACAATCAAAAGAAGCTTTCACTCTTCCAGAAGAAGTATCCGAAGATATGCTGAATGCATTCAAATTGTTTGACTCGAACGCTTCCATACAACCTTCTAACTCTTGAGTATCTATAAAATAATAAAATTTGTTTGCTTCGAGACAAGAATCATAATAGGGACTGGCAGCACATAAATTAGGAAAGATTGATTTGTAATCATTTTTGAATTTTGCATAATTTTCATAAGCATTATCATACTCTTTAGAACTATCACGTATATTTTCTAAAACATTTTGAAAATTGGTTTCTTCGTAATGAGAGTGAGAATATAATAATTCATCAGAATATTTTATTTTATCTAAACTTAGTCCGCTCATTTTTAGAATAAGGTACCTATTTGCTGGACCCTTCACAAGCCACATGGAATCCCAACATCTTGAATTTGAACTAGAAGTATCTATCCCGATATATCTATCAGAACACTCCTCATAAAACGTTTCGCTCGGTTCTACGCCAATAATAACTGTTGACAAAAACAATAATAAAAAAATTGAGTTTTTTAACTTCATATAATCGCCCTCTTGTATGCTTTTTAGTAAGTAAGGTTTATTTATAAAAATATCGCAATGTTATAATTAATATGAAAAAACTTTCTCCAAAAATATTAGTAAAATGGGGAATTCTCCCTTTTATATTTGCGACCGCTTTCTTCAGTGTTTTGATTAGTGCAATATATTACGCAGGCAGCACAGGAAGTTTGACCATTATAAATCAAGACATGATTGCCCCAGTTTTTTGGTTGTATGTAATAAGTATTGTGAGTATTGTTGCTGCAGTTGTAATAAGATACACGGGTTATAGTTATGAAATCACAGATAAATATTTTCTTGTTTCCAAAGGAGTAATTCATAAACATAAAATTACTATTCCCTACATAAACGTTCAAGATATTAAAAAAGAAAAAGATTTTTTAGATATTGTTTGTGGAACCTGTACTATAACAGTTGAAACAGCAGGGGGGAATGTTGCCACAAATTTTTCAATCCCTGGCATAGATTCTTCCTCAAAACTTGAAGAACAGATTCTCCAATATAAAAACAAAGAACTGAAAGAAGAAGAGGATGAAAAAATTGATGAATTAACGGAAATTGGGAAGGTTGTAATAATGTTGAGTGAACAGATATATCAAATGAAAATTGAACTAAATAGGTTTTTTGAAGAATATAGAAAAGACAGAGACAAATTAGATGAATGTATAACAGGACCTAAAGTTGTTGTAAGAAAAAAAGGTAGAAAAAAATGATTCTTGGTGATTTGCATTTTCATTCAAAGTATTCTAGAGCAACTTCACCTAGAAATGAAATCGAAATTTTATCAAAGTGGGCAAAATATAAAGGAATTCATCTTTTAGGAACAACTGATTTTACTCACCCAAAATGGTTCAGTGAATTGAAACAAAAACTAAACCCTTGGGAAAAAGACAATAAAGGAGCTATATATGATTATAATGGAATTAAGTATGTTTTAACAAGTGAACTTTCTACAATATATAAACAAGATAACAAAACAAGAAAAGTGCATAATGTTATTATTGCTCCGGATTTGGAAGTAGTTGAACAAATTAATGATGCTTTAGGAAAAAGATTTAACATTTCTTACGATGGCAGACCAATTTTAGGGTTGCCTTCACCAGAACTAGTGGAAATTGTTACATATTTTTCAAAAAATGTTGAAGTTATACCTGCTCATATCTGGACACCTTGGTTTGGGGTGTTTGGGTCAAAATCAGGGTTCGATTCGCTTGAAGAAGCATATCAGGAGCAAGTTCATAAAATCCATGCTTTGGAAACAGGTTTGTCTAGTGATTTGGAAATGAATTGGAGATTGAGTGCGTTGGATAAATACACTTTTATTTCCTGTAGCGATGCACATTCTCCTGAAAACTTGGGGAGAGAATTGACGGTTTTTGAGGGGGAATTGGAAAAATTTGGCTACGAAAAAATGTTATCAGGTATAATAAATAAAAAAGTTGGCACAGTTGAATTTTATCCCCAAGAAGGAAAATATCATTGGGATGGCCATAGAAATTGTAATGTTTCTTTATCGCCTAGTGAAAGTAAGAAAATGAAAAATATCTGTCCTGTTTGCAAAAAACCATTGACATTAGGTGTTGAGCATAGGGTTGAAGAACTGGCCGATAGGCCTGAAGGATTTGTTCCAAAAGATGCTCAAAAAACAGAGCATTTGATTCCCTTAAAAGAAATAATTGCAAAGGTTTTGAACAGTCCAGCAACATCAAAAAAAGTGGCAGAAGAATATATGAGAATCGTGAGAAACTATGAAACTGAATGGGGTGCATTGCATACAAAAGACATAAGCAAAATGCCTCCTTTGATCGGGGCTGCAGTTTTGAAAGTGCGGAAAGGAGATGTTTCAGTTAAGCCTGGTTATGATGGAGTTTATGGGGTTGTTAAGGTGGATGTTGAAAATGTTTTAAAAGAAGAAAAAATAAAACACCCGCAGAAAACACTCACTGAATTTTAATATACTTTATGGGTTTGAAACCAATAAAACGGGCAATGAAAAGAAATGGGAATTTCTTAATCCAAGTGTTATAAATGGTAACACTGTCATTGTAAAAAGAACGACTTTCAGCTATTTCCGTTTCAATTCTATCCAATTGTTCCTGCAGCAATAAGTAGTTTTTATTGGCTTTTAGTTCTGGATATTTTTCCAAAACAGCCAGTAAAGTTTTAACTTTGTTTTTGGATGATTCAGATTCAAGTTTATGAATAAAATCATCTGAGCTTATAAAAGTTCTCAATTTTGTTATTTCTGTTAAAAGAGAACTTTCGTATTTGGTTGATTTTTTAACAACTTTTACAAGATTTGGGATAAGAACTGAACGTTTTTCCAATAAAACATCAATATTGGCTCTTGCGCGATCAACATTTCTTCTTAAAAGTACAATACCATTGTAAAGTGCAATTGACCTAACCCAAGAAAGCCAACCTATAAAAATGAAATATATAAACATTGCAAGCAGTATTGAAATTAGTGGGTTGATTTTTAGACCATGTAAAACTAAAAATACAAAAAAAGGAACTCCAAATACCCCACAAAATACCCCAAAAGTAGTTGATGAAGTAACATGGCTCAAAACTTTTTTCTCATTTGATTCAGCTAAATAAAAAGTATCTTTTTTGTTGTTTGTAATCATTAGTCTGGCATCGTTATCAGGGTTTTCTATTGCTTTACCGATAACATAAACATCCTGATTTATATCAATTACATATTCAGTAAAACGTAACTTATACCCTTTGTTTGCATAATTACGAAGAACTGGATTTTGGTCAATAAATTTATCTATATGTTTTGGAAATTTTTTCTTTTCTTCAGAAAAGAAAATATTTGAAAAACTGACCCTCTGAAACGATTTGTCAAGATCTTTTGATATCCCGACAAATTCTGGAAGAAGCCTTGTGTTACCCGGCAACGGAAACACCAAAATCCTGCCAGTTCTATCATTTACGTAAAAACAATCTGCGTACTCTGAAAGGGTAAACGCCCAACGCGAAGATTTGCCTGCTCGGATATATCTTTCAACTAAAAGAAAATAATACGCACATTTTTTGTGGGAGATGGGGGATACTGTCAATCCAGCAGATTCTGCCTTACCCGAGATTTCTACCACCCCTGGGGTCGCAGCTATTACTTTGGTTGTTGGCGTGTATTTAATTTTATCTGAGAGTTGGTATAATCTAAGTGATTTTAGATACAGCCACAAAGCGATTGCCATTAAGAAAACAAAAAGAATTGGGCTATTGTTTTGTTCAGTTTCGCCACTCATTAGATATATGGTTCAAATAAAGTTTAATAACTTATGGGGTAAAAGAAAACTATGAAAATTCTTAAAGGAGGCCCATATTCATCAGTTTGCTACGCATTGGAAAGCGAAAAGGGCATTCTGTTAATAGACACGGGAGACGGGTCTGTAAAGTTTGATTTTGAGCCTGCTTTGGCCATTTTAACACATAACCACTCTGACCATACAAAAGGAGTGAAAGATAACTGGGAAAACGTTTATCTTCATCCAAATGATTTCAAAAAAAACGAGTATTCTTTTATCCCAAAAAAAATTAAGAAATTGGATTTCGAAAACATAAAATGGGGGAACTGGAATTTGGATATTTTGCACACTCCAGGCCATACTCCTGGAAGCATCTGCTTGTATGATAAAAACAAGAAAGTCTTATTTTCCGGGGACACAATTTTTAATGGTGGAGGAGTCGGCAGAACAGATTTGGGAGGAAACCCAATCCAAATGAAACAAAGTCTAAGTCTTCTTAAAAAATTAAAAATAGAAAAACTCTTTCCAGGTCATGAATATTGATAAATTATTCAAAAAAATATTAAAATCAATCACTTGATAATTAAAAAATATAAAAAAATAAAAAAAAGAGAGAATTAACCACTCTTTTCAACAGCTATTACTGCATTTGCATACCTGCAATCGATACCTACTTGGTCATCGCCCTGCAAAGTGTATGCAATCCAAACTTTTCCTGTGTAGGTTCCACCCACAGTCACAGTATCCGCATTTGGACACGTTAAGCTGCCGCCGGAAATTTCATCAAAAGATTTGTATTGTCCTTGGGACATAGTTATTAACGGTGCTGCACTACAAGGATCTACACCTAATATACTTGAATCCGAACCTCTATCATCTGTGCATGCAATAGCATGTATTGTTACTTGCTGATGAGGGCCATTCCCAAGTCTGCCTTTTAAATCAGAACCCATTATTGCAGGCATTGGATCATGGCAAATAAAACCTGCCGTACTGAAATCACACGCTCTTGGCGTTTGAATATTTAATATCAAGCCAATGAATATTGCCATGACCACGATTATAATTAACAAAGCCCAACCGTATGTCATTAAATATTCCATGGCTGCCTGACCTTTTCTTGCCACATTTATCACCTCATAATCATTACGTTTGAATTTATAACCTAGATAAAGTTTATAAAGGTTGCTACGACGGAGGGCGCACAGCCTGTCGGGGCGGCAAGAAAAAAGGAAAAGAAACCGGAGACTAGCTCACTTTCTTTATATTTATTGTAGCATGCATGTAGCGGCAATTAACAGCTATAATCTCATCTTCAGGGAATTTGTAGGCCATGACCATCTTGCCCTTGTAATTCCCGCCAATGGGGGTGTTATCAGAGTTCGGGCAAACAACTTCGGAATTGCTCAGGCTTTCAAATGTGCCGTATTCAGAATCCGAAAGTGTAGTAGATTCCCCATTGCATGACACCATTGGGTCTGCAGAAAGATCATCTGTGCACCCGATTTGATAAACCATTACTGGTTGTTGCATTCCATTGCCAATTCTCCCCTCCAGCTTATTTCCATTAATAACGGGTATAGGATCATTGCAAATAAAACCTTGTGAGCTGGGGTCGCACATTTCAGGGGCTTGTGTGTTCATTAAAAGAGCTATAAAGATAGGGAGCCCGACAAAAACAGCCACGGACAGCAAGGCAAGTAATACAAACACCCCAACTAAAACCAAAATCCAGTTTTTCTTTAAATTTTCTATACTAAGTTCCATATGAATCACCAAATTATAATATTAACACCAACGATTATAAATATTTACGGAGAGATATTTTCTGTGATAGGGACTATTATTTCTACAGAGGATTCTCCAAATACGAATAGATTTAAGTTTGTTGTAAAAAAAGAAGTTAAAAAAAATTCATATGTTAAAATAAATAATATTATTGGGTTTGTAGATGAACTTGAATCCTCCAATCCTTATTATCAATCTGCAGATTCCGTGGCTTATTATGAAAAAGAACAACCTCTTTCAAAAATTTACCCCACTGAACAATCAGAATTTTTGGTTGCTAGCTGTCAAATCTTCGGGGAACTGGAGGGGGGGAGACTTCAAAGGATTTCGCAGCCCCCAAAACCCGGTCAAAATGTTGAACTGGCAGATCCAAAATCTATTTCAAAAGTATTGGGATTAAAAGAAAATGGATTGTGGTTGGGAGACTTGGAAGCACATGATATGGAGATAGAGATAGATTCCAATAAATTGTTGAAAAAACATTTGGCCATTTTGGCAATTTCAGGTGCAGGAAAGTCTTATTTTGTATCAGTAATTTTAGAAGAACTTATGAAAAAAAACCTGATGCTGCCTATTGTTCTGGTAGATGTTCATGGGGAATATGTTTCATTATTTGAAGAACTTCCAGATGGAATACAAAAAAAAATAAATATAATATCAGATGTTAAAATCGGTTTTAAAAATGTGGGTCCTTCCACTCTTGTTCAATGGCTTCCTTTATCAAGGACACAAACGAGAGATATAACGACTGAGTTGTATAAAATAGAAAAAGAAGTAAAGGGTGCTTATGACATTGATGATGTGATTGAAAGAGTTGAAAAAAGCGATGCAAGAACAGCCACAAAAAACAGCCTAACCAAATGGCTTTCATACTTGAAGCATTATGGTATTTTTGGAAAGGTGGATAGCATAACTGTTGATGAGTTGGTTAGACCAAACCAATTATCCATAATCAATTTAAAAGAAATTGACAACAATACAATAAAACAAATTATTGTTTCACATTTTGCGAATTTAATGTTTAATAAACGAAAAAACAATAAGATACCTCCTTTTGTTTTGATTGTGGAAGAAGCCCATAATTTTGCAAATCAATCTTCAAAAGATAAAAATATTAGTAAACACGTACTTGAAACAATTGCGAGAGAGGGGAGGAAATTTGGGGCTTCTTTAACTGTTATTTCCCAAAGGCCTGTCCAATTAGACACAACAATCTTATCTCAGTGCAATACACATGCAATCTTAAGGGTGACAAATCCGAATGATATAAAACATATACAAGAAAGTTCTGAGGGTTTTACGAATCAAATCGCAAAAGATCTGCCTGGCTTGTGTGTGGGCGAAGTTTTTTTGACAGGAGAGGCAGTTAATAAACCACTTTTGTTTAAAGTTAGAAGAAGAAAATTAAGAACTGTGAAAGAAGATAAAACAATGGATGAAATGTTAAAAGAATGGGGTGATGGCGTTGAAAAAGAAAAAACAAATAAAATCGAAGCCTTTATCTGATTATATTTTCCCAGAACATAAAAAAATGCCCGAGAATGAATTTAGAATTGACTGTTTTAATAGGTGTGTTATATATACAGTTAATAGGAGTAAACGACCACAGCAGTTTTCACAACCAAAAGTAGTTAAATCAACAAAACCTGCAGACTGTGTTTTTTGTCAAGGAAATGAATCAAAAACTCCAAAAGAAATTTGCAGATATGAAGAAAGAGGAAAATGGCAAATAAGAGTCATACCTAATAAATTTTATGGTGTGCACCCAGCATATGAAAAAGCATACGGCAGGCATGAGGTCATTATCGAAACCCCCGAACATTTCAAAACTTTTTCGGAAATAACTCCAAAACAAACAGTTAAGTTATTTGAAATTTTTCAAGAAAGATACGCTGCACACATGGCAGATAAAAAAGTAAAAAGTGTTATGATTTTTAAAAATGAAGGTCCTTTAGGGGGAGCTTCATTAGAACATACTCATTGGCAATTAGTTTCAAGCGATATCTTATACCCTGAAAATGATAAATACGTTGAATATTTTAAGAACTATCCTGAAGAGCAGTTGAAAAGATGGCTTGATTCGGAAAAAGAAAGGTTTTTTTATAAAAACAAAAATGTTGTTGTGTTTTGCCCTTATGTTTCAAAGTTTAATTTTGAAGTGTGGGTTGTTCCAAAAAAACTTTCAATCGATTTTGAAAAAATGACAAAAGAAGAAATTAAGGATTTTGCTATGGCAACGCACAAAGCTATTGGGGCAATTGATAAAATGCTGAATTTCCCCAGTTATAATATAGTGCTATTTCCTTCTGAAAAAGGAGAGAACCTACAAACACATATACAAATATATCCGAGAATATCAAATTGGGCAGGATTTGAATATGGGACAAACTGCGCTTTTAATTCTGTTTTACCTGAAGTAGCCTCTCAAGAACTTAAAAAAAATATTAAGCGCTAATTTTTCTTTTTTTGGCCTCTATTTCATTTATTTTCATTTTTCTGTAATCTAGAGAATAAACAGTTTCAGTTATTTTTAATGCTTCGTTATAACAATCAACTGCCAATTTTGGGTTGTTGACTTCTAAAGCTTTTAAAGCCAAATTTTCCCATACATTAATTCGGGGTATTTTACGGATTTCATTTGAATCGAGAAGATCTGCAACGTAACGGAATCTAAATTCTCCAAATTGGGCATAAACCCATGCTGCTTCTGCTAAATAAAATAACTTTTCTTCATTGGAACCGGAACGGTTTGCAGCCATTTGAAAAGCAACAGATGCATCTATTTGGTCTATATATAGGGCCTTATGAGGTAAATTGTGTTTAATTGAAAAAAGATACATGCTGTTAATGAGTTTGCCTTTTTGGTAATATCCTTCTGGATGGTTTGAAGAAGTGGAATAAATTTTTTCTCCCGCAAACCTAAGAAAATCTATAAAATCATCTTTCATATGTGAGTTGTTTGTAGATTCATAAGCTTCCATAAAAAGAAATGTTAAGGCAGTATCGAAAAGAATATCTGTTTTTTGGTTTTTTCCGAAGAATGTTTTTTCATTTATGATTTTTTTAAAATCAGGAATGTTATCGATTAAAATTTGATTAAACCGATCAGTTTCTGATGGAAATTTGATTATCGCATTTTTATAAATATCTATTGCTTCTCCCATATCTTTGCCGTTTTTTGCTGCTTTTTGTAAACTTTTATTGAGCTCGTCTGAAACTTTGCTTACACTCCAAGAGACATTAAAAATTCCTGTTTTAAAATAAGCTTTTAAAGCGCCAGGATTTCTTGCCACATCTTTCCAATCCTCTAAGATATGTTTGGAATAATTATATTCTTCTGAATTATGAACCATATTCACACCTAGTAAGTATATCTAATAGATATTTATATAATTTACTGCATCAAATCTTCTAATACTTTTCTTGCTTTCTTGAAACATTCATCTGCTTTTTTTGAATATTCCGAAGAATTTTCAAGTATTCCCAAATCCTTGTAAAAAACTGCGGCTGAATGAAGTATATCTTTTCTTTCTAAAAATGCTAAAGTTGTGTCTTGACTCTTTTGCTCGCATAAAGCACAGTAAAATAAAATTAATTTTTTGTGTTTTTTCAATATTTTTTGGTAATTTTCATATCCTGATCCATCTTCGAATTTGCAGTTAGTTTTTCCAAAAACATAATCGCTTAATTCGTTGAAAGTTGAGTTGGATATGAGGAGATCGCCAGTAAGCAAATCCAAAGATAGATTATATTTAGTACTGTCCTGTTCCCAAACTAAATCTGAAGGGATTGTAGATAATGTGGAAAGGGAAGAACTGGGAAACAATGGAGGAACGGTCAATAAAAGTGCTGAAAAATAAATTGTAGCTTTTCTTTTTGAAGAGTAATTAATTTTTGGTGGTTCGGATGCTTTTAACATGATCTATTTATGTTAAAATATGTTTAAATATGTTTCGTAGGTAACTAAGTTTAAAAACTGTTGATATTATAGATGAAATGGTGGGCCTGTAGCTCAGCTTGGATAGAGTGGCTGCCTCCTAAAAATCTCTTTGAAATAGGTTTGTTTGGGAAAGCAGTAGGTCGAGGGTTCAAATCCCTCCAGGCCCGCTTTAGTTAAATAATAAAAAACAATTTGGAAAATATGGAAAATGTTGAAAAGAAAGGTTTTTGAATGAAACGCTTCAATAGATAGCTAAAATAATTAAAAAATATTTGAAGATTTACAGGTGATTATATGAGAGAAAGAACATTGGTTTTGATAAAACCCGATGCAGTTGAAAGAGAACTGATGGGAGTGATAATAAATAGATTTGAGAGAATTGGATTAGATATAACCCGAATGAGAATGATTAAACCGACAGTTAAACAAGCTGAAAGACATTATAATAAAAATGCCAAATGGTGTTTGAAAGTTGGTAAAAAAACAATAGAAGAATTCACTGAAAAAGGGATTTGTCATAAAACTAAATTGGGAACAACAGATCCTGAAGAAATTGGGAAAGATATCTTGGAAAGATTGATAAATTATTTAACCCGGGGAAAAATTGTTGCAATGGTTATTGAAGGTCCTCATGCAATAGATATTGTAAGAAAAATTGTAGGGGATACTTATCCTTTGTTCGCTGCACCAGGAACAATAAGAGGAGATTATGGCATTGATACTGCTTTCTTGTCAGCATACCAAAGAAGAAGTGTTGAGAATCTTATTCATGCTTCAGAAAACAAAAAAGATGCTGAAAGAGAAATAAAAATATGGTTTGGGAATATTTAACCATATAAACTACACTGTCCTTGTATATAATCTTGATTAATATACACAACTGCGTAGTTTTCATAAAATTCAGGCGCAGAATTTCCTGGAACTACCAAAATATAAGGGTGTTGAGAATATTCTTTTTTGCACGATGATGTTGACACAGGAGTATTGCTTGACGTTTCCATGTTGATATGCCTTTCCATATAACACTCATGTTGGTCTATAACATAATATGAAAGTTTGCCTTGCTGTATCAAATGACCTGCTGAAGAGATATAGTCTGTCCCACATTGTAGAATATTTGTTTGAACTTCAGTTCCAATATTGGTGTTTGTAATATCTAAAACAAGTCCCACTTCATCTGCTGTTTCCCAATTTTTAAAAAAAACACTTGGATCGGTTTGGGTATTGTTGAATAATAATAGGTAAATGGTTAGAATTAATGAAAGCAACACTATAAGAATTACTGCACCGAATTTTTTGTCTATCATTTCCTCACCTAATTATTAAATATGAAAAATATTTCGCATTCATCAAAAACACTGTCTTCGCCGCTTAAAACCATTGAACTAGCACTTTTATCAAAAGTGTATCCTTTTGTTAGCTCATCCCGGTTATAAAACATATAAATGTTGGGGTATTTAACAAGTTCTTCTTCACATTTTTCAGGCGTTGTTATTACTCCATCTGCGTTACAAGAATCAGGCTCAATGATATAAAATTTAGTGTTTGTAAAAGTTTTTGTAGTCATGAGTTTTTGAGCACAGTTCCTCATAGAAGTTATTGTAGTTGTGGGGGAATTTCTATTATCAATAACTATTGCTTTTTCGTTTGAAAGTTTTAATGTGTTTATTACATTCCCCACATCAGTTGGGGATGTTCCCCTAGTCATTAGGTACCAACTACTTGCTGAAACCATCCCTATTAACAAAACTCCTACTAAAAATGTGAATCCCCATGTTAGAACAACTCTTTTCCTAATAAGATACGGCCTATTTGTATATATTAAAGCAATGAATCCCAAAGCCAATACTGCAATCAAAGAAATGTCTGTTACGGCCAATAAAATTAAAGGGATTAGGGGTTCGATAATTTTTTTGGTTGTTGTGTCTAGAGTATACAAACCTGCGGTTAAACTGAAAACTCCCTCAATAGAAGAACTTTTTGCACTGTTCGCTGTTTCAGTAACTGTCCCGCTTTGAGAAACAATAATATCGTTTTGTAAAATAGCTAGATCTTTACTTAACTCTGAGTAATTTCCATAATAATCTTTATAATTTGCCAAAGACATAGGAGGTTTATATGAATTTTCAAGCGATACATATCTTTCTCCTAATTCATTGTATCTAATAATATACTCCTCGGTAGGAGGCATTAGTATTTTTGTTTCAACAAATCTAGAAACAATTCTTTTTTTGATAGATGAAATCTCGTAATATTCATAAGTTAGGTTTGATGCGAGCAAATCTCTCAGTTCAATGTATTTATCCCCCAATTCGTCAATATCTCTTGTTGTTGTGTCAGATACAGTTACCGTATCAATCTCATTTTGGATTTTTGTTCTTAAAGTGTTTATTGATGAAAGAAGTTTTTTTAATTCTGGATCGTCAACCACTTTCATTACTTCTTGTGCTTCTTCTAAAGATTTGTTTTGTGTTCTTTCTAAACCAATAAATGCTAAAACAGTGCTTGTCATTGAAGCTTTTGTTTGTACATAATTCTCCCTGCTGTCTGCTTGTGATGAAATTTTACCTGATATGCTCTCTATATTGCTTAAAGGTTCTGCAACTGTAAGCAGAGTATTTATGTCAGTAATCGCAGAATCAAGAATATTTAAATTATAAGGTATTTCGGAACATAGACCTAAACATTTTCCATTTTCTGCTATATAATCTCTGTCCCATAAGCAAGGTGCACGATTTTGATCAGGGTATCGTGCGGGAGATTCTTTGATGTCCTGTGCCGAGGCCTTTATGTTTTGAATGTTTGTTTTTAAGGTTAAAAGATTTGGGTATAAATTGTCTATAGATTTTGTTTTTGTTAAATTTCTTGCAGATTCTAGATTGGTGTTTATACTTGTAATGCCCGTTCTATAATCAAGCATGATTATTCCAAGCCAAGGAACATCTTCAAATGATATTTTTTTTCCATCGAATCTCATTGCAAGACGCAAGGCAACGCTGCGACAAGTCTCTTCATCATAACAAACATCCATATCTACTTGCCCTTGGTTATTAACAAACCCTAGCGAGTGGGAACAGAATCTTTCAGGCTCGTGTCCGGTGAATGAAACTGTAGAGTATATATAATCTTGATTTCGGCTTTCTTCAAATTGATCTAATTTCTCTTCTATGGATGATAAATCTATCCCATCTGGAAAATGTTCTGCACTATAATAGTGGGTCAATATATTTTTTATTATAGACTCATCAGATAATAATATTTCATTTGCCTCAATTAACCATATCTCATCATCATAAAAATAAATATTGTATTCTTCATTGTTATAAATGAATTTTTCTTGAGTTACGGAATCAATAGTTTCGTTAGGATATAGATACCCTGATATATCTAATGCTGCCACATAACCCAAAAGGATTATCAAAACAAATAACCAATATTTTCCCATTTTTTTACACCTTTTTTGTTGTACCTAGTCGCAATAACTATACAGCCGATACCTTTTTATATCTAACTAAAAACTATAAAAATATGAATGATAAATGGTTTGGATACACGTTCATAGGATTGGTAATTGTTGCTGTCGTGCTTATTTTAATGGTTGGCATGAATCCCGTAGGAAACCGAGATAGTGGAAATATAAGTGTAGATGAAGATATTTTATTTGTTGAAAACCCTCCGATTTCAAATGAAAGTGAGAAAAATAATATAGAAAATGATTCAGATTATATTGAAACAGAAATTAGTGATAATTTTAATATAACTCTTATTTATTTATATGATGAATCTTGTGAGTATTGTGATCTGGGGAAAAGTGATCTTGAAAAAACTAACCTAACAAAAGTTTTCCCAGGGATAAAAATAAAATATATAAATTTAGATGAAAATGAAGCTTTGAAAATCTATTATGTAGAACAAAATCTTTTATTGACAACTCCTGCGTATGTTTTAGAAATGCCGAATATGACCACATCAATGAATGGGTATTCCACTTTTGAAGATATTGAATTCAATATTTGTATATATCTAAATGAAAATGAAAGACCAGATTCATGTTATGAGAATAAACACATTAAAAAACTTTTAAGCTAAATGATATTTTTTATCTTTTAAATATATTTCCCCGCTTTCATTCATTAAACACAATATTGCTTTGCCTGCAGTAGGATTTATTTTTAGAATTTGGATAATTTCATCATAAGATAGAGGTTTTTTTTCCAGGAGAGATGAGATTTTAGGAGAATATTCAGAATATAATGAGTTTGAAACAATGTAATAATTTCTGTCTTTCATATCCCTAACTCCCATAAGCAAACCTGTTTTGATTTCTTTTGCATATTTTTTACTAAGTTCTGTTGCTTCTTGCTCTGATGAAACAACAAGATAATCAGGAATTGAAAGCTTTTTATAAGAAGAAGGTTTTTTAATTTTTAATATTGGATATATTACTTCAGGTATAGTGTAAACTCCCTCTTTGTGCTGGCCCTTAGAGTATATGTTAACTGCTTTTATTTTGAGAAGATTTTTTAGAGTTTTCTTCTCATCTAAACTGAGTTGTTTATCTATTTCATTTACTTTTCTTTGGTCAAACCGTATTGATGCTATTTTTTGTAAAATATTGATTTCGTCTTCGGAAAAACCAATCACAAAGGAATGTAAAGGGATCGTTAAAACTCCTGAATGTAAATATGCCTTGATTTCTGTGTTTTCGGCAGGATCCCATTCCTCAACAGGTATGGAAAAAAAGACTTGATCTTTAATTTTTTTGATGTTTAATTTTATTTCTTTCATAATTAAACCTCATGACAAAAGTTTGAATCGTTTGATTTTTCCTTTTGGTTTTTCTTCCCCATACACAAACGCACTGAATTTAAATATTTGAACTGTTGGATTTGCCCACATTGTTTTTGGGAGCCCTGCTTTTTGACATAATGCTTCTAAAAATTGGGACACGTTCCAATTATACTCAACCGGAACTTGGGGCAAGAGAAGTCCTGAAACCGAACCATATTTGACAATTAAGCCGTGCTTTCCTATTTTTATCTCTTTTGAATATTCTTTCGCATCTTTATTTATTTTTTCTGCAGGAGATAAAATTGAAACCTCAAAAATTACGTGATTCAATTCGCTTTCTGTGAGAGGAGGAAATCTTGGATCGCTAAAGGCAGCGTTTATTGCATTATCAACAATAGCATCACCTAAAGACATTATGGGAGAAGGATATCCTATACAACCTCTTAAATCTCCATCTTCTTCTGTTTTCAATGTTACAAAAACACCCAACGGTTTCATTAACCCAGGATATGCTTCATAATCTGGTTTAATCTTTTTTTCATTTTTTAAATAGTGCTTTACTGCTTCTCTGGCCAATTTTACAATATACGCACAATCTTTTTCAGTAAGCTCATAATCTTTCAGACTAGACATAATGTTCTATTTACGATAAGAGTTTAAAAGATTAACTGATTTAGGGTATCCAATAGATTTAAAAGCATGAACCCACATTAATTATAACGTATGAACCCACAAAAAATCGAGAAATCGCCCTATTTGGGGAAAAACTCTGAAGGAATTTTAATTGAAACAATATGTCCTTCTACAGAAACGGAAAAACAAAAAATATTATCTGAACTTTATAGTTTTGGAGTAAATTTAGAAAAATCTCCTCCCATTCCCCTTTCAACTTGCGTTCAAGAATTCAGTTCTATTTTAGACAGACAATCAAAAAGAGAACCAAAAAGAAAAAGAGCGATGGGAATCCTAAGAGAATGGAATGAGGATATGTATTTACATGAAAAAGCAATTAAATTTTTGCGTGAAAGGGGTGTTCATCCAGATTGCCAGGTTTATAGAATAGTACAGATAAAATATGAATTGCTTAGATCGTTATACTCTGAAGCCATAGCAATGATGAATGGAATAAGTGGAGTTATGCATGCAGCAAATAAAATGAGGGCATATCATGAAACCAGAAGAAATGAATTAACAGATTATTATAACCCCCACAGAATGGTTATGGAAAAACCCACTCCTGCCGAGGAGGCACAGATTATTGAAACTGCAGATATCAGTGAAAAAAGTTTTATGCATAAAGTAGGAGATAAAACTTTAGATTTATTGGGCGATTTTAGGTCTTTTGAAAGTTTTGGGAGAAAGTTAGCTGCATCTGTTTTTTTAACAACGGCCATATGGACTGCAGCAAGAACTGAAATTATTGAAAAATTTTCGCAAGTGTTTGAGAACATGGGAAATTTCATTTATGTGGCAGCCATAGGAACTTTTATGGCATCTTGGTACCTTGTTAAAGGAATTATCAGAAGATGGGGATGGAAAAAAACTTTTAAAGCAGAAGATAAATTTCTAAAAGCTTGTAAAGAAATTGAAAAATGGTTAGAGAAAAAAATTGACAACAAAATTGCTATGTTCAAAGTGAATTACATTAAAAAACTCGTTGACTTTGCTGATGAAAATTTGAATAATTATTGGGACGAATTAAAAAATGTATTTGTTGAGGGTCTGGATCCTGACGAGGTTATTTGTGCTTTGAATGAAAAGAAAAAAGATCCTTTGTATAGATATATTGAAAAAAGTAGAAGAACATTGTTGGACAAGGAAAAAAGAGAAGAAAGCAATTTTAGAAAACCTGTTGAAATAACCCCCCTCGCAAGAAGTTGTCTAGATAAATCAAAAGAAATTGATGGGTTGGTCACAGTAAATTCGGAAGCAGATTACCAGCTTTCAGAATAAATTTTTTCTTGTGGTATATCCATTTCTTTTAAAATAGATTCGACAGCACCAGCAAAACTCTTTGGACCACATATAAAATAATCAAAATCTTGTTTTTTAGAAATGTATTTTTCAATTATTTCCTTGGAAATTCTACAGTGCTCCCCAAAGTTAGTTTTATCTCCCGTAAATAAAAATATGATTTCAAATTTAGACTTTAGGGAATACTTTTTAAGTTCGTTTAAATAAGGTGTTGATTCTAATGTTCTATTTGAATAAAACAGTTTGATTTTTCTTTTGTTTTTTGTGTTTTCAAAGCGGAGTAAGCTCATTATTGGTGTTATTCCCACTCCACCAGCAAAAAATACTAACGGAGAACTTCCTTTTGAAAGATTGTGTGCACCGAAAGGCCCCCCAACTGCGGTTATATCTCCTTCTTTTAGTTCCCATAACTTATTAGTAAACGTGCCTTGAAGTTTTATGCAAAGTTCTAAATTTGGGTACTCGTGAGGGGATGAAACTATAGAATACGCTCTTGCCACCTCCCACAATTCTTCTTTTTCAAGATTTTCATATAAATGAAAAGTTATGAACTGACCAGGATAATGTTTCACAATGGGAAATTCAAGAGGTTCTAGGATAAATGAGCGGATATTCTGTCCAAATTTTAATATTTTTTTTATTTGATATTTTTTTAATTTTGACATGTTTTATGGTAAAGAACTATTGATTTAAATATTTATTGTGATAACAATATAATATGTCAAAATTAGTTATAAGAAGTGTGATAGAAAACATGCATAGAAAGAATGGCATGGATGCAATTCAAGAACAGATACTTCCTCATTTCGAAGGGTCTGAAACCACCGAATTCTTAGGAAGATCTTTAATACAAACTATTGATGCGGGGATTGATATAAAAAGAAGATATAATTCTCTTAAACTCTTGAATTCAGTGCAAGAATCAGTTATAAAAGGAGAACCTTTCCAACACCAAATCTTGATGGTTTTGAAAAGAATTGTTGATGTTTTTCCAATTAGAAGAGCATGGGTTTTAGAATACAATAGAGAGGATGAATGTTTAGAATTTTTTGGAGGTTATGTGACACAAGATGCTTCAACAGATTTCCCACAGAGGGTATCAAAACCTCAGAACTTGGAACAAAGACCAGTTTGGCATAGCCTTTTTTATAATCACCCATCTAACGTTAAAGATATACATGATCCTTCACATTTGGCAAATCCTATCTCTGTTTATAATTCCTTTAGAGTAAAAAGTTTTTTGGTTGTTCCATTATGGGATTCCTATGGAGAAGTAGGTGTTCTGATAATGGACAATAAAAATAATGAAGACGGTTATGAATCTGTTGAAGAGTGGATGGAAACTGATGAAACATTGCAAGCATTTCTTGGGATTTTGGCTAATGTTGTGGAAAACAGACGGATGCCTAGGGAATTGATCGACCGTGTCGTGAATAAAACAGTTGTTATATCAAATTTTGCTAAAACAATAGAAAAAAATTCTCATTTGACACAATCTGAAAAAGAAAAACTGGCAAAAATAAGAGGAGAAGTAGAACAAATAAACAATCTTTTACATAAATATATGTATATGAAAGGCATGACAAGATACGATGACAATATGGGGAGTATAAATCTAAAAGATTTTTTCTTCCATATAATGTATAAATTAGATGAAGCAAATTATGAAAATGTTACATTAGTTCTAGATGAACCCACACAAAATATATTGGTTTGTGCAAACCCTGAGTGTTTATCCAATTCTATTGCAATGGCAGTTAGAAAAGGATTTGATAGAATGGGAAATAGTGTTAAAAATATGAATGCCCATATGGAACTTTGTGAGGACAGTGTTAATCTCAATTTTGTTTTTGAGGGTGCGGTCATATCAGAGCATGTTTTGAGCATGATGAATTCTACGGTTAAAAAAACAGAAAATGAGAATAGAGCAATATCCCAAATGCTCTGTTTTTTCAATAATAGTGGTGCAGAAAATGTTAAACTTGTTCAAACCAGCCAAGGAATTGAGTTTCAAATTTCTTATTTGCGCCAGTAATAAGAGAAGATAAGGCAAATATTGTAAAGGTTTAAAAATATTTTTAGTAAAGATATTACACATGATGAAATTTAGTTTTGACGATAAACAAATCAAAAGAATTAAAGGACACGCTTCCGAAATAACTAAAAGGTTAGATATGAAAGTCAAGTTTGAAGGTAATGAATTAATCATAGATGGAAAACCTTTTGAGGAGTGGATAGGTAAAGATGTAATAACTGCATTAAGCCTAGGATTTGAATCTTTTGAAAGTTTTGGATTGATTGATGAAACAAAACTCTTTAAAATGGTAAATTTGGAGGATTATGTTGAAAGTAAATCTCTGAAAAGAATAAAAAGTAGAATTATTGGAAAAAATGGAAAAGCTAAAAAAAATATTGAAGAAATGACCGAAGTTAAAATTTGTATTTATGAGAATACAATAGGAGTTATAGGCGATATTGAAAATGTTAATTTGGCGTTTGATGCCATTATGAAAATAGTCTCGGGATCAACCCATAGTGCAGTATATCAATCAATTCAAAGAAGAATTAGAAGTATGAAAGAAAAGGTGTGAATATGAAAAATGATGATCAGTTTAGCGACTTTAAAGAGCATTCGGTTGCAGAATTTTTTAAAAAGAATAGACAGATGTTGGGTTTTTCTGGAAAAGTAAGATCTTTGACAACAATAGTTCATGAATATGTCACAAATTCCCTGGATGCTGCTGAAGAAGCAAAAATTCTTTGTGATGTGACAATAAAATTAGAAGAATTAGATAAAGAAACCGGACACTATAAAATAACCGCAGAAGATAATGGCAGCGGGATACCTGAAAATTTGATGGGAAAAGCATTGGGACAAATGTTAGCAGGAACAAAATTTCATCGGTATATCCAACAAAGAGGACAACAAGGTATTGGCGCAGCAGGGGTAACAATGTATTCGCAAATAACAACTGGAAAAACAACTAAAGTTACTTCAGGATATCGGGGGAAAATTATAGAAGCCAAACTTAATATTGACTTTAAAACAAATAAAGCAAATGTGGAAATTTTATCAAAAGAAGAAGGGGATTGGCACGGGTTGATTATTGAAACTGAAGTCAAAGATGTTAAATATGATAAAAGTGTTTCTGGAGTTTATGAATATTTGAAAAGGACTGCAATCGCAAATCCTCACACCCAAATTACATTTATAGACCCTAATAATGAGGTTCATATTTTTCCAAGATCAATTGAAAAAATACCTCCGAAACCTGAAGAAGTCAAACCCCATCCCTTAGGAATGGCAACTAATGATTTGATGGATTTTGCACATAGAGATGTTAATAAAACACTGAATCAATTTTTCTTTGAAACGTTTTCAAGAATGTCAAATAGTAAAGTAAAAGAACTCAGAGAATTGCTCCCCCATATTAATTTCAAAAAAGATCCAAAAAAATTAGAGTGGAGTGAAGCAGATGATATAATTAGGGCTTTTCAGAAGATAAAATGGATTGCTCCTTCTGTGGATGGTATTTACCCAATTGGAGAAGAACAGATTAGAACATCTATGATAAATATACTCGAACCTGAATTTCTTGCAGTGATTGAGAGAAAACCAAAAATATACCGAGGAGGGATACCGTTTATTGTAGAAGTAGGATTGGGGTATGGAGGGAATTCAGGGAGAAATTCTTCAGGTGATGTGTCATCAAGCGATGTTATGAGATTTGGAAATCGCGCACCTTTGTTGTTTGATGCAGGAGGGTGTGCTATTAATGAAAGTGTAAAATCAGTGGATTGGAAAAGATATGGTTTGAAAAGTATGAAAGACGCACCAATAACCTTGATGATAAATATTTCGTCAGTCCATATACCTTATACGGGTGCAGGAAAACAAGCAATAGCCATGGAACAAGAGATAGTTGATGAAGTTAGGTTTGGTATTATGGAAGCTGCAAGAAAAATGCAGGCACATATTCAAAGTGTTGTAAAAACGAAAGAGAGAATACATAAGAAAAAAGCGATCCTTAGGTATATACACCAAGTATCTGAAGACCTATCATATTTATCAAATATTGCTTCTTTTGAAATTGAAAATCTCTTATCTAAGCTAATAGAAGAAAAATATGATACAAAAAAAGATGAGAAAGAACTTGAAGAAGCTATGCAAAATGGGGGGATTACAAATGGAGAAAATTAATACACTAGAAAAATTAAATAATATGGGAAAAGATATGGTTGGACAGATAAAAAAAGGTCATTCTCCATACTTCACAACACCTTTGAGATCACGAGGAAATATAAAATTTGATAAAGAAGAAGGAGTTTTAAAACTTGGAAAGAAAGATGAAAAAAGAACGTTTGCAAATGTTGGACAAGCTAGAAAATTCATGCAAACTATGGCCATTGCTGCTAAATGTAAAAAATTTGTTGAAGAAGAACTACATACTTCTATTAGGGGTTTGTATTATCAATTAAAATTTTCTTTAGGTGAGAATCTTGAAGAAGATCTTTTTAGTGAGCAGTCTGAATCAAATCCTTTGATTGAAGATTTGGAAGTGGCCTTGGATGTTAAAAGAGAAGATTTTAATTTGAGCACAGATAGAAAAGGTTTTGTTGCAGGTGATATGTTAATTGAAGACACGTTTGGGGGAGAAAAAACTGTAATTGACTGTGGAAAACAGGGAAGGTCAGGTTGGTCAATCCCAAGTGATGTGGATAATGGTATGAAAATAAAAGAATTGAATGCAGATTATGTTTTAGTAGTGGAAAAAGACGCGATGTGGCAAAGATTAAATGAAGATAAATATTGGAAAAAACAAAACTGTCTTTTGATAACTCCAAAGGGACAGGCATCAAGAGGAACGAGGAGATTACTTAGGAAATTGGCAGATAAAAAATTGCCGATTTACGTTTTTACTGATTGTGATGCATGGGGATGGTATATATATTGGGCAATAAAAACGGGATCGATGAATTTAGCATATTTGGGTACAGAAATTGCAGTTCCAGAAGCCAGATTCATAGGAGTTACTATGAAAGACATTAGTGATTTCGATTTTCTCTCAAAATTAACAATAAAAGCAAAACCTGTAGATATTAAACGCGCTTCGGAGATGATAGATTACCCTTGGATTAATAGACACAAAGAATGGGTTAATGAATTGAAAACTGTATTGAGAACAAAACAAAAATTAGAGCAAGATGCATTGCAGGGACCCAGACTTACTTTTGTAGGAGAATATTTGGCTAAAAAAATAGCAAATAACGATTTTTTACCTTGAGGGAGTGTTATGTTGCAAGGATTAAACTTGATAGCAGAAATTAATGATTTTCTTGATAATATTAGAACCCCTCAGAGTACGGAAGAAATATTGGAAAATATTGATTTGCTTAGAGGATATACCACACAAATGAAAAACTATGGGTTTGAAAATCCTTATAAAGAATCACTTTCAGTTCCTAAAAACGTTTTACATGAGGATAATGAAAGTCAACTCAATGAGATATCAAAACAAATAAAAATCATGAAATATGTTGCGAGACTTAAAAAAATAACTTTGAATCGTACTAAAGTTAGCTTGGCTTCTCATTTAATTGGTTTGTCGTTTATAGAAAAAAAAGAGTTGTATAATTATTTAGTTTTTGATGGAAATTATGTGAACTCACTATCAAAAGCAGGAATTGAGGGGTATTCTGCCTTTCAAAAAATAAATGAATTATTGTGTCCAAGAGAAACAGATAAATGGGTTGTCGCAACAATTGCATATTATGAAAATGGTAAAAAAGAAAAAACAACTGTTAGACTTGATGTGGTTAATAAAAAAACAATAAAAGAGATATATGGGAAAGACGCTGAAATTGTAAAAACACAAATTGTTAAAAAAAAGGGTATAATAAAAAACACTTCTTCTAGGATCGCGATTGGAGTTATATTTTCGCATTGGGCTGCTGACAAAATAAAAACAACTTTTGAAATTAGTGATGATGATGAAGTTAATCAGTATAACACTGTTCTTGCTGAATTGGGTTTTGTTAGAGATATTATATTTGATTCTGTTGAGGGGAGAGAGGAAATTAAAAACGAGTTGATAAAAAAAGGTTTTGTTGAAAAAATTGGTGAAGAGTTTGTTACAAAAAAAGAGTTGAAACAAAAAATTGCTTCTAGAAGAAGAAAGAGGAATGCCATGGCTTCAAGAAAGGCATTATCTGAATTTCTTAGATTGATGTATAATTTCTACATAAAAAATACAAAACCACAGAGGATTCAAATGAATTTTTGTCCTAGTTTATCTATCGAACCAGAAGAAGAAGTTGTTGGGATTTTTGATGAGTTAAAAACTACACATAATATTGAAAACGCAGGCGGGATTTTATCTAAAAAATTTGAATTGGAAAAAAATATGCCAAAAGGCTTTGATAGTTTGTGGGGTGTTGCATATTTTATTAAGGAAACCGGAAAAGATATTGAATGGTGTGAAAAATTTTTTGATATACCTAAATCTGAAATAAACCAAATTATAGGGCAAGTGGAATCAATAACTACAAATAGGGGAGGAGAATTTATTAAGATGCTGAGAGGGAGATAATGCTAATAATTAAAGGTAGTAGAAAAGAAATATTTGATTTGATACGGAAAAATCCTGAAGAATCAGTTGCATTTATCAAAGTTAAACCCAGTATTTCACTACTTGCCTATCTATTTTCTGAAACTAAAGTTAAAAAAATATATTTCACACCAGGTATTCTTAAAACTGTAAATCCCAAAGTACTTGAAGCAATTAGAAGGTTGAATATACATTTTCAGATTTACACAGTTAAACGAGGACCGCCTTATAAAACTACATCTGAAAGGATCAAACAAATAATTTTATTGATTAAAAATGGTATGCCCGTATCACAGGCTTGTGAAAAAGCAGGGATTCCGAGAAGAACTTTTTATTATAGATTAAAAAAACAAAAAATTGGTATAGAAAAAATAAAAAGAAGAAAAATTAGTTAGGTTCTATAAGAATAATTCTTACTTTAACGGTATCAGGAACACGAACACGCATTAATTGTCTTAAAACAGCCTCATCTCCAGGGATTTCGATAATCCTTTTATGGATTCTCATTTCCCAATGTTCATAAGTTTCCGAACCATCTCCACAAGGAGATTTTCTTGCCCTTACTTTAATTTTTTTAGTGGGAAAGGGAACGGGACCTTTAACTGCGATGCCTTTTGTTTTGGCAAGAGATGTGATCTCATCACAGATAGAATTAAGGACGCTTATGTCCTTACCAATTATACATATACGTGCTTTTGATACCATATTAAAACCTTACACTTTTTCTGTAATATCTACAATGACTCCTGCTGCAATTGTCATACCCATATCTCTAATAGCAAATCTTCCCAATGGAGGGAATTCTTGGTATTTTTCACATGATATAGGTTTTAAAGGTCTGATTTTAACAATTGCAGAATCTCCTGTTTTCAAAAGATCTTTATGTTCCATATCTCCTCCCTTTTTCTCAACAATTTCTGTTATAGTTCCAGGGAACTGTGTTGTGTGGATATGGAAAACAGGAGTATAGCCTGCACCAAATGCAGTTGGGTGTTGAAGTACAATAATCTGGGCTGTAAATTCTTTAGCAACTGTTGGAGGACTATCAGCAGAACCGATAACACTTCCTCTTTTTATTGCTTTTTTATCAACACCTTTTACATTGAAACCAACATTGTCACCAGGATTCGCTTCTTTGAGTTCTTGATGGTGCATTTCAATTTTTTTAACATCTGTCTTAACATTGCCAGGGTTTATTACAACTGACATTCCTGGTTTTAAAACACCTGTTTCAACTCTGCCAACAGGAACAGTTCCGTGACCAGTAATTGTATAAACATCCTGTACTGGTAATCTTAAAGGTTTATCAGTAAGTTTATTAGGTACTGTGAAATCATCAAAATACTCTACCAAGGGTTTTCCATCCCACCAAGAAGTATTTTCAGATTTTTTAGTTACATTATCTCCTTTTAATGAAGAGATGGGAATATATGGAATTTTTGATACATCATAACCAATCTTTTTCATAAATTCTTTGAGTTCCCCCACAACTTCGTTATATCTGTCTTGGCTGTAGTTTACAGTGTCCATTTTATTTACTGCAACTAAAAGCTGTGTGATACCTAATACTTTTGCTAAGAATGCATGTTCTCTTGTTTGTGCTTGAATTCCTTCTTTAGCTGAAACAACAAGTACTCCTGCATCTGCTTGTGATGCACCAGTAATCATGTTTTTAACAAAATCTCTGTGTCCTGGAGCATCGATAATAGTAAAATAATATTTATTTGTTTGGAAATCTTTATGAGATACGTCAATAGTGATACCTCTTTCTCTTTCATCTTTGAGATTATCCATAACGTAAGCAAATTCAAATGTTTCTTTTCCAAATCTTGATGCTTCTTCTTTGAGTTTCCTCATTTGCTGTTCAGTAACAGCACCTGTGTCAAAGAGCACCCTACCCACTGTCGTGGATTTTCCATGGTCAATGTGACCAACGAATACTAAATTTAAATGTGGTTTTTCTGCCATATCAAACACCTCCACTAAATCCCCAATTCCTTTAAACTGAACGTTTGTGAATTGTAAGAAAAAAGTGTATTTTTTATTTAAAGAGAATTGTTTATAAACCTTTCTATGTTAGTTGTTAAGTATATGAATTTTGGAAAATTTACTATTGTTTGTATTTTTATTATTTTTATGTTGATTTCTTTAAATTTAGCGATACAAAAGTGTGGACAAACCTCTGATTGTAGAGAAGGGTATTGTGAAGAAAATATATGTATGCTTCCTGAAGTTGAGAAATATAGCAAAGAACCTTGTGAATTTACCTCTGATTGTAGAGAAGGGTATTGTGAACAAGGAATTTGTGTGCTCCCTGTAAGTGAAGACTTAGCAGGATTGTTATGGCTTAAAAGTGGTTGTTCTGGACTTTTTAGGTGTCCTCACGATGATATATTTTGTTTTATAGGTTGTAATATGTTGTGGTTGATTTTGGTAGTTATGGGAATAACTGCAGGATACAGTTCAAAAGGATATGAAAATAAATTGATTCCTTTTATTTATTTTGTTGTGCCAATTATTGTGGGGATATTAAGTGTTGCGACTTTGGGAATATTGTTGGCAGTTTTGGAAATAGGAATTATTAGATATGGTGGGATTAAAGAAGTGCAGAAAAAATTAGTTGAAAGTTTTGAATACACTGATTATATGCCAAAAACAAAAAAGAAGAAAAAGAAAAAATAATTATTTATAAACAACTAAAGGAAGTACTCCTCTCCCAAACTCTTCTTCTGCAACAGATATGGGGTTCATGGTTGGAGAAACTGATATCAAAGGTGGTGCGCCACATTCTATTTGTAATGCTCTTGCACCTATTAATCTTGCGCGTTCAAATTTTGAATACATTGTAAATTCACCTCATTTTTTGTCCTTCATTCTTTTTTTTATTAGGTCTTCTAGTTTTTGAATTCTTTCATTATAAGATTCATCATCAACTATTTTTTTTGTTTGGAAATCTGTTTTGTTTGTTATAGGAGGAGCATTGTTTAAAATAGTTTTGATATCTTTTAATTCGTTTAATATGTTTACTAAGACTTCATTTTGAAGAACTTCTCTTTCTTGATTACTGTTTTTTTCGTTGCCTTTTTCTTTATTTTCGAAGTTATGAATTCTTGATTTTATGATAGACATGATATATTTTGGATCTGAAAGACCTTGTATTGTTCCTTCTATTCCACTCGTTCCCGAAGTTGCGAGTTCCAGAGTGTGTATGCCCAATAATTGTTCTGTTAAAGAATGTTTAACGTTCATGTTTTCAATAGTATTGTAGGGAAGTGTTACTTGTTTTTTTGATATCACTCCTTCAGATATAATTAGGTGATTTTCTTCTAATTCATAGGTTAAATTATCATATCTCAAACTCATCCATATATATGGAGGGCCTCCTAAAAAAATTATAAACGCAACCAACAGTAATATCACACTTAAAATGAAAGGTATGTCAGATAAAAAAGCAGGAAATATGTCTTGAACGAAAAATAATAAAAAAATTGAGATTAACCATAATATAAGAATTCCTCCAGTATAAGGTATCATCCATAATATTTTAACTTTTTTATCAACCTTGTATTTGTCTCCCATATTTTAACACCTAATCATATGTTTTGTATTGTTGATGGTTAAAACAGTATTTAAATTTAACTCCTTTGCTTAATAAAAAATCCAATTCAGTTCCTTGATATATTTCCTTTGTTTTTATTGAATAAAAATATCTTGTTTGTTCGATATCATACACTAAATATTTTTCTTCATTTTCAGTTATACATATCTTAGAGTTCATTCCTGCTGCTATAAATAGTGAACAACCAAATAAAGCTTTATCCGTAGGATCTCCAATTTTGATGAAATTTATTTCCTCAAAAGTTGGCCAAAAAGTTATATCTGTATTGAGTGTTTTTAAACTGGATAAATAATCACATATTTGTTGTGCGATTGGTGTTCCCTCGTCTTCGGAAAATTTAGAAATTAATTTGAGTACTGTCTCATCTTTAGGATTTATCATCTGCTTCAAACTAGTTATAGATTTCTGTTCTTTTTGATTAATATATTGTGAATATCTCTTTGTTATTAATTTATAGTAATAAACTTCCGGATCTTTTTCCATCTTTTTTTCCCCTCCTATATCTTTCTAAATTAGTTATGATATTTAGATCTGCCCCACACTTCAAACATGAAGCATACCCGTTATCAAGAATTTGATAAGATTTTTTGAGTAATTCTGTCCCATATCTTTTAATAACACATTCACCACAATTTGGACAATATGTGTTTTCTCCCTCATCTCCTTGAATATTGCCTATATAAACATAATTTAAACCTTCTTCGAGAGCTATTTTTCTAGCTTTTTGTAAGGTTGATAGAGGGGTTGGGGGATGAAACATTTTGTGAGCAGGATAATACGCAGTAAAATGAAGAGGTATATTTTTGTTTGTTTTTTTAACCCATTTTGACAAGGCGGTTATTTCTTCTTCGCTGTCATTTACTGAAGGTATTAATAAAGTGATTAGTTCAATGTGTTGAATTTTGTTAATTTGTTGAATAGTATCTAACACATTTGTTAATTTGATTCCACCTGATATTCGATTATAAGATTCTGAATTAAAAAATTTTAAATCGATTCTTGAAGCATCAATAAAATTCATTTTTTTAATTGTTTCATTACTCATATAACCATTGGTAACAAAAACATTAAATAAATTTTTTTTGTAGGTTTTTTTTGCAGTATCATAAGCATATTCAAAAAAAATGGTGGGTTCAGTGTATGTGTAAGCAATACCTTCAACTTTGTTTTTTAATGAAAAATTTAAAATTTCTGAGGTTGTTAGCTTTTTTCCTATAATCTCTTGAGGTTGGCTTATATCCCAATTCTGACAATGAAGACACTTAAAATTACAACCAACAGTTGCAAAGGAAAATACTTTGCTCCCAGGTAAAAAATTATAAAATGGTTTTTTTTCAATGGGATCAATGTTTTGTGCAATTGCTTTTTCATAAATTAAAGAGTATAAAATTCCATTTATGTTTTTTCTAACTTTACAAACCCCTGTTTGGTTTGGGGGTATTATACAATAACGTTTACATAATTGGCATTGAACGTTTTTGTTTTTTAGTTTTTTATAATTTTTAGCTTCTTTCATTTTTTTCACCAATTATAGTAAATTCTTTTATTTCAGTTCCGTCATTAGAGTAAATTTTTATGTTTTTTAACAAATATGGAAATCCTATGATTATATGTACTATACCATTTGTTGAAAATAAATTTAGATCTGCTTTAGAAGGAAGGGGTATAGAGGGGTGAGAATGAACTGTGCCCAATGTGTTGTAAGGACTTCGATAAATAGGGTAGGATGCAAAACCCTTACCAGATATTCCTCCTGAGGGAATAATTAATTTTTCTATAAAAATATCTTGTTTTTCTTTTTTACCTGATAAAAGACCGATAAATTCTTTTGGGTGTGATTGTTGAGCTATGTGGGATATACTTTTTATAATATTTTTTTTTATAAAAATACCCATTATTATATTATATTCTTTTTTATTTATAAATGTTTTGGTAGAGGGGGGGGCCATGCTTCCAGTAATATTTTATCTTATAATATAATGGTTAATATAATAGATATATATATAAATATATATATAATCTATAGATTATATGAAAAAAATTTTTATAGTATATGTTTATGATATAAAAAAAGAATTAATTTATAATGATAAAAAAAATTATAACACCATAAAAACAATATTTTATAAAAAATTAAATAAATTAAAAGAAAAAACAATCTTTTATCAAACCAACTCCAAATCAATGCTTATTGTTCCAATAGAATATATTGATACCTTTGATCATTTTTTCAAAAATTTTAAAAAATGGGTAGTTGTTTTTAAAATAATAACAGAAGAAATATATGAACTTAATTAAATCAATTTTAAAAATAGTGGAAGTGAGGTGTCTCTCCCCCACTTAAATAGCTGATTCAGTGACAATCACTACATCACTAACAGATTTCACATTTTTATATAATAAACTTTTTTCCCTCAATATTCTCATAGCTTCATCTTTTGAAACTAAAAAATTTAATGGCTCTAAAGTTAATCTTACAACTTCACCTTTTTCCAAATCAACAATTAAATCATGAACCCTTCCAAGATATTTTCCCGAATCTGTATATATATCCAACCCATAAACTTTTGAAATTTTTACAACCATATGATCACCTAATCCTAATATAAAAGATATATTTATAAATCTTAATGTTCTGTCTTTTTTATAAGCACTTTCTAAGATTTTTGGTGGGCATATGTATATAGCAATGTTAGGGTGGGAGTTTCCCCCTTTTTTTTCTGGAGGACTAGGAACACATTGCTTTTTCTTAACCCATACATTATCAAAATTAAATATAAAGATCGATTTTTATTTACCTTCAAACAAAAATCTTCTAAAACCTAAAAAAATAAACAACAATTTAACACTTATTCCCATAACTTTATTAAACAAATTCTCCCCCTACCCACAAAAACATTCCCAATCCTCTCCCTTTTCATCAAACGTTATAAATTACAACAATTCTCTTTTCACTATGCTCTCAAAAAACATTAAAAAATATGATCTTATTCATGCCCATGATTGGTTAACAGCACCCTCAGCAATCAAACTAAAAAAACATTTCAAAATTCCATATGTCCAAACAATACATGCTACAGAATTTGATAGGACTTCTTCACCCTGGGATTTTATAGTTCAAATTGAAAAAAACGCAGTCGAACAAGCAGATTTAATAATTGCAGTAAGCAAAATGACAAAAAACACAATATCTGAAAAATACTCTATAACAAAAGACAAAATTCAAGTTGTATA
Organism: Microcaldota archaeon; assembly: GCA_020854835.1. Classification (GTDB taxonomy): domain Archaea; phylum Micrarchaeota; class Micrarchaeia; order Anstonellales; family JAGGVH01; genus JAGGVH01. Next base: position 189,933 of record JAHKLX010000003.1, on the reverse strand, counting down.
CAATGGACTTTTTTATGAAAAAAAACAACAACATCAAAAAACTTATTTCTCACACCTAAAAAACAAAAGAATTGTTTTATTTTTTGGTAGAATTACAGAACAAAAAGGACCTTTTTATTTTATTAAAGCAGCAAAAAAGGTTTTGAAAAATAATAAAGATGTTCATTTTGTGATGGCAGGCACAGGTGATTCACTGCCCTCCACCATTTCCAAAGTAATTAGTTTAAATATGTTAGATAATTTCACATTCACAGGTTTTATTACACAAGAAGAAAGGGATTTTTTATATAATATTGCAGATGTTTATGTTTTATCTTCAACATCAGAACCTTTTGGTATAACTGTTTTAGAAGCCGCAGCTTTTAATACACCTGTCGTATTAACTAAAACTTCAGGTGTTAGTGAAGTTTTAAAATCTGCTTTGATTACAGATTTTTGGGATATAGAAAAAATGGCATTTTTGATAAATGGTGTCCTAAATTACAAACAACTCCACAATTTTCTAAAAAAGGAAGCAAAAAAAGAAGTCGAAAAATTAACATGGGATGAGGTTGCGTTAGAAACAATTAAAGTTTATAAAAAAGCATTAGGTGAATAATATGGAAACAATATTTTATTTTCAAATACACCAACCCTATCGATTAAAATGGTTGCATTTACAAAATTCCAAATCTTTAGAAGAAAGATATTTAAATTACCAACTAACTGAAGAAATATTCAATAAAGTATCAGATAAATGTTATTTACCCGCTACAAATATTCTTTTGGATTTACTGGAGGAATATCCTGATTTCAAAATCGTTTTTTCGTTTACTGGAGTGGTTTTAGATCAAGCAAAAATTTTTCGTGAAGATGTTTTTGACACTTTTACAGCTTTAAAAAAATATATAAAAACTCAACAAGTTGAAATTTTAGGCGAAACATACTTTCACAGTTTATCATCTTTATTTCCAAATTATGATGAATTCAAATCACAAATAACAGACCACACAAAACTAATAAAAAAAACATTTAATTATTCACCCTCCAGTTTTAGAAATACAGAATTAATTTATAATAAAAAAATTTCAAAAACAGCAGCAGAACTGGGATTTCAATCAATACTAACTGAAGGGGCAGATGATATAAATACAGATTGTAATTTTTTATATAATGACGGAAATTTAAATTTGTTATTAAGAAACTACAAATTAAGTGATGATATTGGTTATCGCTTTTCTTCAAAAGTATGGTCAGAATATCCTCTAACATCAACAAAATATACAAACTGGTTGTCTTCTTTAAATGGTCAATTTAGTTTAATAGCGATGGATTACGAAACATTTGGGGAACATCATTGGACAGATACTGGAATATTTAATTTTTTAAACACGTTACCTAAACAATTATTAAAAAACAAAAAAATAAATTTTTCAACAGTTAAAGAAACGGCCACCAAATTTCCTGCTAAAAATATAACTATTAACAGAACTGTGTCTTGGGCAGATTTAGAGCGTGATGAAAGTGCATGGTTGGGAAATGAAATGCAGCAAGCAGCATTTAGAAAATTATATTCATTAAAAGAAAAAATCAATCCTCACAAAGACAAAGAAGTTTACACAATGTGGCGAAAATTACAGTCAAGTGATCATCTTTATTATATTTCTACAAAAAGTTTGTCTGATCAAGATGTCCACAATTATTTTTCTCCATACAACAGTCCTTTTGAAGCATTCATTAATTATATGAATATTCTAAATGATTTCGAAAAAAGTTATTTAGATTAATGCATTTTAAGAGAACGTATTCCAAAAATCCCAATATATCTATCCATAATTGGATCTGTTATGCGTTTTATGTGCTTTAAACTTTCATCACTAGGGTTCCCCAAAACTTCCATATAATTTTTTCTTACACTCTCAAAACCTTTCGTTTCCATAACAGAACCAAAAGCAAGAGAAAATCCCATTTGTTTATAAAACAAAATATTCTCGGCGATTTCTTTATCCCCATATCCTAACATGTGCAAATTCAGATGCATATTCATAGATAATAATTCTATTTTAAATTCAAAATGGCTATCTACAACCCCCCTATCTAGTATAGTGCGCATAAAATCATGCGAGGCTTCCATCAAGCTCATATTTATGTCTAACACATTACTTAAAAGTCTGTCTTTATATTCCTTATTCACACATATCCCCCTTTATATACAGTAGGATATATCAACGAGAACTTTAAAAAACCTTCTTAAAATAATTAATATTATAATCTGCCCCGCGGTAGCTCAATGGTAGAGCGATCGGCTGTAGTTTGTTTACACTAATCTGATGATTAGTGCACTAAGTCGCTTTGAAACCGATAGGTTGGGAGCTCAAATCTCCCCCGCGGGACTATCTATTTCTCATAACTTGTAGATGACTGTTAATATTTTGCAATCTAAATTCCATTAAAGAAAGGGGCAAATTATCAAACAATACAGAATCAGAATTTGAAGGAATTTGGTTGTAGATTGAAGGTTTTAAAATTTCTCTAATATCTTCTGCTTTTATATCTAATTCTTTAGATAAAAGTGTTAAAACATTTTGATCATAAGTTTCTCCATTGAATCCTTTTCGTTTTTCTATTTCTTCTTTTAATAGAACTTGCGTTACCCTAAGCAACTGGAAAATATGATCTGTTTCTTGAGGAGATTCATAAAAATTTTCCCCCCTAAACAAATCTAAATTTTCATCTTTCAACAATTCACTAATTTTTTTTGAATCATAGTATCTATTTTCCACATCTATCAACACCAACTCCCTCAAAAAATCCAACATTTCCGTTTCAACAAGTTTTAAAAATTTAGAAAAAACTATATCAAAAGCTTCATCACATCCTCCATTCTTTCTTTTTTCAAGAAATAGATTTAATTCCTCTTCATCCATGCCTCCACACAATAAATAAGAATGAATCACTGCCCCTATAAACTGTTCATTTGACTGAAAACCTTTTGGCAAACCTTTCTTTACTATTATCTCTAATGTAAGGGGCCCAATTTTTTCTTCCAAAACAGTTAATTTTTCTTTAATTTTTTTATTAACTAACTTAGGATCAGTAGTGATTTTTTTATTTGGTGTCATATGTATATCTATGTATGTAGTGTTTTATAAACTTTTCTTATAAAATTTATATTATGGATTTGGGTAGAGGACTTAGAAATGTTATAAAAACACTCACAGGTTCAACCATTGTTGATGAATCAACAGTCAAAAGCATTGTTAAAGAACTTCAGAGAGTTCTCATATCTAGTGACGTAAATGTTAAAATTGTTTTAGAAATGAGTAAAAGAATAGAAAAAAAAGCATTAGATAAAGAGTTGATGAAAGATTTAACAGTTAGAGAACATGTTATGAATGTAGTTTATGAAGAACTAGTTGAGTTGCTGGGCGAAACCTATTCTCCCATCTTAAAACCTCAAAAAATCATGCTTTTGGGTTTATTTGGTAGTGGAAAAACAACAGCAGCTGCAAAATTAGCACATTTCTATAAAAACAAAGGTCTAAAACCTGCTTTGATCGCATGTGATGTTGAAAGACCTGCAGCATACGATCAATTAAAACAATTATCTGAAAAAGTTAAATGCGCTTTTTATGGCATTTCTGGAGAAACTGATGTAAAAAAAATTATAAATTTGGCTTTAAAAACTTCCAAAGAGGATGTTTTAATTCTTGATTCGGCAGGCAGAAGTGCTTTTGATAGCGAATTAACAATAGAACTCAAACAAATAGACGAAGCTTTCATTCCAGACCAAAAGTTTCTTGTGTTGTCTGCAGATATTGGACAAGTTGCAGGAAAACAAGCTGAGGAATTTGATAATTCAGTAGGTATCACAGGAGTTATAGTAACAAAAATGGATGGTTCTGCTAAAGGAGGAGGAACATTAAGTGCTGTTGCAGCTTCCAATCAAGCAAAAGTTTCATATTTAGGTCATGGTGAAAAAATTGATGATCTCGAAATCTACAACTCAGAAAAATTTGTGGGCAGATTATTAGGATTTCCTGATTTTGAAGCATTAATTGAAAAAATTAAAACAGTTAGCGAAGAACAGGGTATAAAGGAAAAAGCCATTGAAAAATTCACACTTGAGGATTTTAAAGAACAAATCAAAGCAGCAAAGAAAATGGGCCCTCTAGATAAAGTTTTTGGAATGTTCGGTGCCCCAGATCTTCCCAAAGAATTAACGCAGCAGGGTGAGCACAAATTGGCCAAATTTGAGGCCATAATTAATTCTATGACCCCAGAAGAAAAAGAAAAACCTGAATTGATCAAAAAAAACAAAAGTCGTTTAGAGCGTATAGCTAAGGGTTCTGGAACTGAATCAACAGAAGTTCGACAACTCATAAGAGAATTTGAAAAAATCACAAAAATGGTTAATGTTTTCAAGAAAAACAGAGGCATGCGGAAAAAAGTTGAAAAAATGATGAAATCCGGACAAATGGGCAATATGGGGGGAGGTTTTGGAGGATTAGGCATGTGAGTATTTTTAATTTGTTTGTAATATATATATTATTATGGGCACCATTTTTTACAGCAACCATAATCAAAATTCAGCATGGCACACTGCCGACATTCTAAAAAAAGGAAAATTAGGGTCAAAACATACTTTCCATCCTTTATCTCTCAAAGAATCATCTGTTCTAACTAACTTCCATAGTAGGGGAATCATGATATGGGGATCAGGCTCTGAACATGATTGGTCGTATTTTTTTGATTATTTAAACAAAGGAAACAGAAAAAAAATCGTTAAAGTTGGTCTTGATCAGCATTTAGATGTTAATAGTTTATGTGAGGATTCAAGACTCAATTATGCAAATCATATGCGATATTCTGCACAAAGAAAAGGGCATTCTGTTCGTTTAATCATCCCAAAAAAATGTTATGCCTATCCTCCCGAACTTTATGATCCTTCTTTGGACATCAAATTACTTCCCCCTTCCAAAATAATTGAAACACTGTCAGACAAGAGAATTCAATTAACAATTGATTTAGATTGCATAAATTTATTTCCTACAGAACCTGGTTATTTAATTATTAATGCTGGTTTTTCTCAAAAAAGGTTTTTTGAAATAATTGAGATATTATCTAAACTAGATATTGTTAGGTTAGATGTGGGGGGAATTTGGATACCTCCGAAGGAATGGGACTTCAAAACAAATATTTATGGTGGGAAATCCAAGTACCGCAGCTCTTTTTTAAGAAGAATTTATTCTGACGAAAATATAAGAAAAGCAACAGAAATAATTGAAAGAATAATAAACATCTTCGAAAATTTACTAAATTAAAAAACAAAAAATATAAAAAAAGAAATTATTTTTTAGTTTTTTCAACTTTAATCAATTGTTCCAAAACTTCTTGATGTATAAAACGTCTCCCACCTATTTTAACATGAGGGATTCTTTTTCTATCTAAACGTCTTTCAAAAGCGTTTCTTTTTATTTTAACATTGCTTTTTTTCATTGATTTGATGGCAGAAGAAACATCATAATAATTTTGTGCAACATAGGTAAGTCCATCCACATATTCTCTAGGAACCCATCTTTGTGTCCCTATTTTAATAGACGGAACAGAATTTTTTTCAACCCTTCCAATAAATGCTCTCATATTCAAATCAAGATGTTTTTTGATTTTATTATAAGCTTCTCTAACAGTGTAATAATCTTTATACAAACCTACCCAATCCTTCAAAACGGGTTCTGGAATATATCTTTTTCTACCAATTTTTGTAGAATAAATGCTATTCCTCTCAACCCTCCCACCAAAAGCTCTAAACGAGATTGGGATTTTATTTTTCTTAATCTCTTGATACGCTTCTTCAATAGTAAACAAACCATAATCTTTTAGTGATGATTTTTCTATTCTACCTTGATCAACTAAATTTTGAGCGGTGGATACTATCTGGTATACGGCATCATGAACTTCTTTTTCTTCACTCATTCTACTTGTAGCCATATCTTCAATATCAATTTTTTTAATTTTACCTATAACAGGATCGGATTTTGATTTCAATTCGAACGCTTTTTTTCTTCCCATGCACATCCCTCTTTTATAACAATTTATTATTATGTATGTAAACCTTTATATACTTTTCTTTTATTTCCCCTTTTTCACACAAACAATATAACACTCTTCTTAAAATAAGAAAGTTTATAAAGCTTTTTCTTACAATTTTTATCATATTTTAAAACAACTCTTTTTTTTATAAAAAGATCTGGCCCAACATAAGTTTTTTAAGTATTGCATTCTTTATCAAAGTATGTTATCGTTTATTTTATCAGTTCTTCCTTCAGGAATGAATTTTGAGATATTTAGAGTGATAGTAGCAGTTTTAGGAACTGGAATAGCAACTTATTTTGATTTATTCAACAATAAAAACATCCCTGAAAAATTCCTTTATGGTTTTTTATTAATTTCATGCGTGTTTTTAATTATAGATTCTGCAGTCCTGCTTCCTTCTTTATTTTGGGCCGGATTGGTCGGAATAACTACTTATCTCTTATATCGCGCAGGACAGCTGGGTGGAGCAGATGTTATAATTTTTGTAGCTCTAACTTTATTACTCCCAACAACTCCCGTATTATTTGTTAATGAAAGTTTCTTCATGCCTCTTATACTCTCATTAGTTATTCTTTCAGGACTTTTTTTAATGATGTTTATCATTCTGAAATATGGTCCGAAGTTAATACTTAAAACAATAAAAGGAGAAATAAAAATGAGGGCAGATAAACTTTTTTATGCGATAGCATTGATTTTTATGTTTGCAGTGGTTGTTTTTATTTTGTCAGATATAAGCATGGGCAATCCTCTGCCCTTTATCTTACTTTTAGGATTTATAGTTTTAGTCACTCTTTTCCATACTTTATATAGAGAGGATTTAACATTAATAATGTCTGAAGAAATAGACCTTTCAAAAAAATCAGATGCTTCCAAAATTGAGCCAGAAGACGTGGTTGCGTTGGAACTAATGGATAGAGTGCATATCGTAAAACATAGTATCCCTAAACTTTTAACAAAAACCGAAATTGAAAGACTCAAGAGAGAGAAAGTAAAATTAATTGTAATGACAAAACTACCCCCTTTTCTTCCATTTATTTTTATAGCTTTACTAATTCAAATATTTATGGGAGATATTTTATATTATATAATATCTGGGATGTTTTTAAACTATCTTTTATAGGAGTAGATGTCCTAAAACCAATCCTACCAAAGAACATATAATATTTGTTGTTGTTTTATTTCCAATCCCTTTTTCTTCTAAAACCCCAAACAAACTATCAATCAAAGAACCAACAAACCCTATTATACCAATAAAAATAATTTTGCTTGGGCCGAAACCAAAAAACAGACTTGCAATCAAACCTATCAACAAAGCGCCTGTAAATGACATCAACAAACCAAAAACAGAAACACATCCACTTTTACCTTGTTTTGCAGGTTTCATTGTTGAAAGATCAATCGGTTTTCCTGCCAACGCCCCTAATTCCGAAGCAAATTTATCACTTGTTATGGCTGCGATGCTTCCAATATACGCCCCTAGGGGAAAAATTCCAAAGAACTGAAGTCCGATTGCAACAGCCGGTGCGAATCCATTAGCAACTACATTTTCCCAACTTCTTTCATGCTCATATATCCCCAAACTTTTTTTTATATTATATCCATATTTGGTTGCAATAACAGATAAAACCAAAAATAAAATTAGCGTAAGCAAATAATAAATCCCACCAAAAAACAAAACAAAAAATCCTAAAAGTACTGCAAGAATTAATCCGGGCACATCCAACAACAAAATCTTTTCAATTTTTTTCATTGCAATCTCCTTGCCACTTCCTCAAACCCAAGTAAATTCTCTTCTCCCGTGATCATGTTTTTTAATTTCAATTTTTTTAACTTTTCTTCTTCTTCACCTATAATTATAATAAATGGTATTTTTTCTTTATCTGCATAATTTATCGCTTTCATAAGTTTTTTTTCATAAGCAATATCACAACTCACTCCACTTTTTCTTAAAATATCAGCAACTTTTAAACAGTATCTCATCTGTTTTTCATCAATAGAAATAATTAAAATTTTTGGTAAATTAAGAATGTTCTGTTTATTCACACTAGTATACAACGCTTCCAATCCAAAACTTATTCCTGTTGCAGGATACTGTCTTTCAGAATTAATAAATTCTTGGATCATATTGTCCCATCTACCTCCTGCTGCAATACTGCTAGAAATTTTTCCATCTTTCAAGAAGCATTCCCAAATCATTCCAGTATAATACCCCAATCCTCTTGCCAAAGTAGGAGTTAGAACTATGTTTTTTAATTCATACATCTCAACATATCTCATAAAGGCACTCACTTCTTCTAATCCTTGTTTTCCATTCTCATTTTGTAGTTTCTCATTCAAAATCTCAATTATTTGTGCATTATTTTTTCCTTCTAACAAATTCAAAATCTCAAATAGTTTATCAATTATTTTATCTCCAATTCCTTTTTCTTTTAATTCTTTTCTAACTTGTTTTTCACCGTATTTTTCAATTTTATCAATACTTACTGCCACACCAGATAAATATTTTTTATCAATCCCTGCCCATTCAAAAATTCCAAACAATAATTTTCTTGAATTTACTTTGACATAAGCATCCAATTTCAATTCTTGAAAAATTTCAATTGCCATTTTAACTAGTTCTGCATCTACAGCTCGTGTTGTTAGACCAACAACATCCACATCACACTGTGTAAACTCCCTCAGTCTTCCTGTTTTGATCGGACCGTCTCTATAAACGCGGCCGATTTCATACCTTTTAAAAGGCATTCTCATTGTTGGATTCATACCAATAAGTTTGGCAAGTTTAAAAGTTAATTCGTATCTTAACATAAGCTTTCTTTTTCCTTGATCAGTTAGTTTGTATGTTTCGTTTAACACGTCGCTTCCTTCGCCTGCAGCATATTTACTAGAACCAATCTCCCAAAAATCCAAAACACTTGTTTCGATTGGTTTATATCCATATTTTTCAAAAATTTTTCTAAGTGTGTCACTAATGTAATTTCTAATAACCTGTTCTTCTGGCAGATAATCCTTTGTACCTTTGAGTGTTTGCATTTCCATATTAATCACTTCTAATAAAATGCCTTTAAATTATAAAAGTTTGCTTTAAACTTTTACTCTCCACCAAATTCTTTCTGGATATTTTGGGTCACAGAAATCCTTTATCACCTCTTGGAATAGTTCTTGGTTTATTTTAATCATAGCAGGATTTATCGTTCTAAAACAAACCCAGTTTACATTTGATCTTTTTATTAGTTTAAATCTTTCTTGAACAATAATTTTTCCCAATCCTTCGCCCTGTAAAATAGGGACAATTCCTGTTTCTGCCCCATAGAATATCTTTTCTGCATCAAGACCTTTATTTTCGAACATTTTTTTAATATCACTGAAATATATCCCTTCTGTATTCACATTAGGTAATAAAAATCCCCAAGAGAATCCGCAAATTTTTCCATCTTTCTCTAAACACACGCCTTGAAATCCTTTGTATTCACATTCGTTCCAAAACAATTCTTCAACATTTTTTACGTCCCACTTCTCAAACCATGGTGGCCCTTCAAAGATTTCTTTGTATAATTGAAACAACTCATTAAGTTTCTCCCTTCTTTTTCTAACTTCTTTTATATTTATAGTTGTGAACCAAATCCCTTTCCTTTGTTTTCATTTTATTCACCTCCTTTTTTAGGGCAGTTAAGGGGATTTGAACCCCTTCCCAAAGCTCCACAAGCTTTTATGCTACCTTTAACACCATAACTGCCATCAAAACTCCCAAATATTTTTTGAATACCTCAACTGCTTATCACTTTCTTTTGCTGATCTAAATCTCACAATAACCGTATTTTTTTCAGTTTTTAGAATTTCTAGCGCTATCGCTGAATCTTTTAATTCGTTTCTAATTGTCTCAGGTAAAACTAGCCGGTTCTTTTTATCTAGACGGATGAAGGTAACCCCTCTGAATATCCGAATCGGAAAAATTAAATTTTTTGTTTTTTAAATTCATTGTTTTCACCACTATTATTATAATTTTCCCACTATATAAATCTTTCTATTTTAATAACCAAAAAAATCTTTGAAATATTTTCTTTTTATGCTTTTATATATTTCTCCAGTAATCCATATAAAAGAGGATAAAGAAACAATCAAAAACCACTCATTCAAACCAACTGGCGTGAATTTGAAAATCATACGAACTGGTTCCAAATATACAGCAATCAACACCAAAATTATCGATATCAAAATTGACAAGTCAATCCACCTGTTACTAAAGAAACCTATTTTGAAAACAGATTGTTTTAACGAACGAAAATTCCAAATATTAAATAATTGACTAAAAACCAAAAACAAAAAAATAACTGTCCGAGCTTTTTCTTCGCCATAAGACAAGTATTGTGTAAACAACCATAAACCCAATGAGGCCATCACACCCACAATTATGAGTATGAAGGGTACCTGTTTAAATGAGAGAATATCCTCATTTTTATTTCTTGGTGGCTCTTGCATCATATCTCCATGACCTTGTTCTGTTGCTAATGCTGCATCTCCTGTTCCTTCTGTAACTAAGTTGAGCCATAAAACATGGATTGGTAACAATGGGAGGGGGCAACCCATGGCAAGTGCTCCCACTATAGTCACAACTTCGGCAATAGATGTGGTGGTCAAATGCATGCTAGTTTGTCGCATATTTGTGAATATAATACGGCCTTCTTCAATAGCATCAATTATGGTGGCAAAATTATCATCTGCTAAAACAATTTCACTTGCTTCTCTTGCAACATCAGTTCCAACTAAACCCATACTAATGCCCACATCTGCTTTTTTCAAAGCTGGCGCATCATTTATTCCATCTCCTGTCATAGCCACAACTTCTCCCTGTTTTTGAAGTAATTCTACTAATCTATATTTCATTTCAGGAGTAAGGCGTGCATAAACATTAACCTCTTTAACAACCTCATTCAATTCTTTTTCAGATAGCTCTTTCAATTCGCTCTCACTCATGCCTAAAGGGTATTTACCAGGTTTCTGATTTTTCTTTATCAAACCTATTTCTTTTGCAATCGCCAGTGCAGTTTCTTTATGATCCCCTGTTTTCATAATAACTCTAATTCCTGCTTTATGGGCCTGCGAAATTGCTTTTTTAACATTATGGCGAGGAGGATCATACATCCCAACAACCCCTGCGAATGTCAAATTTTTTATCATTGCGTCCTTTAATTCTTTTGTATCTTTAGGAACTTCCAAATAACCAAAACCAATAACTCTCATTGCCTGTGATCCAAATTCATAAATTTTTTGATTTATTTCGTCAGTATGGTTCGCATCCAATTTAATACATTTTCCGTTATAATCTATCTTCGAACTTCTTGAAAGCACTGCTTCTGGGGCACCAACCACATAAATCTTTGCCTTGTTTTTTTCTCTGACCAAAACAGATAATGAAGCACGATATTTCAATTCAGGATTAAAAGGCATATCTTCAATTTTTCTTTCTTCTTTCTCAAGTATCTCTTTAAGCATTCCTGCCTTAGTCGTTAAAACTGCAAGAGCCCCTTCTGTAGGATCTCCTATTATTTGATACATGCCATCTTTTTTTGTTGGATGGGCATTGTTTCCAAAACAAGCAATCTTCAAAAGATTTTTTAAAGATTTATTCTCTAAAGGTTTTATTTTCTTTTCATTTAAATAAAATTCTCCTTTAGGTTCCCATCCTTCCCCTCCCACTGAGATTTCTTCTCCGTTTGGCAAATATATTTTTTTTACCATCATCGTGTTTTGTGTCAGCGTGCCAGTTTTATCTGTTGCAATAACTGTTGTAATCCCAACATTTTCTGTTGCTGATAAATGTCTCACAATTGCATTTTTAAATGCCATACGATTGGCACCAATTGATAAAACAACTGCCATAACAACAGGTAATCCTTCGGGGACACCCGAAACCAAAACAGATATAGAAAAAATAAAAATTTCACTAAATGCAAGATCTCTTAAAAAATATCCTATACAAAAAGTAACAATTGCTCCCAAAAAAGCGATTCCCCCCATAATTTTTACTAGTTGGTTTGTTTTCTGTTCAAAATGACTTGGTTTCGATTGTACGGATCCAATACGTTCTGAAAGTTGTCCAATAAATGTTCTTATACCGGTTCCAATTACTAATGCCTTCGCTTCCCCATTCACAGCAAATGTTCCCATCCAAACCATATTTTTTCTATCTGCCATCGGAGTTTTCTTATCCATTATTTTTGTGTTTTTATCGATTGGAAAAGACTCTCCAGTCAATGAGGATTCAACAGTACGAAAATTATACGTTTCAATCAATCTACAATCCGCAGGAATCATATCTCCTTGTTCTAAAATAATAATATCCCCTGGAACCAATTCTTTCGAATCAACTTCAACAATTTCTCCTCCCCTATAAATTTTAGTTTTTACAACAACCATTTTTTTCAGTGCTTGCATTGCTTTCTCAGCTTTGTTTTCTTCATAAAAACCAATACATGCGTTGATAAAAATAACTACTAAAATAATATAGTGGTCCAAATCTTCGGGATGTGCCAAAAAAGAAATAATTGCAGCTAAAATCAGAACATAAACCAACGGACTTTTGAATTGCTTTAAAAACAAGATCAATGGACTTGCTTTTTTTGCTTCGGGCAAAACATTTTCTCCATACTCTTTCCTTTTTTCCAAAACCACCTTCTCTTCTAAACCTTTTTTACTAGTATTAAGTTTTTCAAACAAATAACTATCTGTTTGTGCGTGAGCCAAAGAATATTCTTTGGGTTTGAGTGTAAGCATAGGTTTAAGCATAAAAAAGGTTTCAAAGTAAACTTATATAAAATTAGCGTTTTGTCCTATCGCTCGTGCATTTCTTATCCCCAAATGCATATTTATTTGTCCATCCTTGTAGTTTTGGAGGTGGTAAAATGAAACAATTTGCAAAACCCAAAGTTGCTGTGGCAAAAGTTGAAGCTCAACTTTTAAAATCTGCAAGGGAGTTTTTTGACAAACATGACTACACAGAAGTAGTGGTGCCTCATGTGACGCGCGCTACAGGAGCATGCGAAAACATCGATACACTTTTTGGATTAAATTATTTTGGAAAGCAAGGATACCTAACACAAACAGGTCAGCTATATTTGGAATCTTTAATACCTGACTTGAAAAATGTTTTTTGCATTGGCCCGAGTTTTAGGGCAGAACCGAGAGTTGACAACAGACATCTAACCGAATTTACTTTAGTTGAAATTGAACTGCCGTGCGGATTCAACGAATTATTGGATCACATTGAAGAGTTAACAACCCAAATGGTTTTTGGAGTTGCAGAAAATTGCAAAGAAGAATTAGAATTTTTAGGAGTCCAAGCGGAGAAGCTTAAGGGAATCAAAAACAATTTTCAAAGAATCAGTTATACATTTGCAATTGAAAAACTGAAAGAACAAGGTTTTGAAATTGGTTGGGGAGACGATTTAAAATCAAAACACGAAGCAAAGCTTGTAGAATTGAATAACAACAACCCAGTTTTCATAACTCATTTTCCAAAAGCAATAAAATTTTTCAACATGAAAGAAAATGACAGTGACTCCTCTATTGTTAACAGCGCAGATCTCATTCTGCCAGTAAGTGGTGAAGCAGTGGGTTCTGCTGAAAGAGAACATAGACACGACCATATGGTGCGCAGACTAAAAGAATCGTTCATGCTTAAACAACTTGAGAAAAGGGGGGGCAGCATTGACGATTTCAGCTGGTATTTAAATTTAATAAAAGATAAATCAAACATTCCTCATTCGGGATGTGGGATTGGGTTAAATAGGATAACACAATTTGTTACCAATGCATCGGATATTAGAGATACAACAACCTTTCCCCTAAACAAAGAAACAATGGTTTAACATTCCCCTTTTTATTCTTTTTTATCTACTTTAAAAGGGTGTTGTAATGGTTTTGACACATGATAAAATAAAAAAAATCGAAGAACTTGTTTTTGAACGTCCTCGCAGTGTATCTGAGTTATCACATTGTTTAGAAGTTTCAAGAAAGACCTGCAACCGTTATCTAGAAAATATCACAGATTTATCGCCAAAACTAAAAACCCATTTTTTCAAATCAGGCATTCGTGGAGGATTAAAAGTGATATATTGGAAAAACATTTTCACATCTCCAGTTTCAAAACAACAAGGGCTTATACAAGGTCAAATTTTAAGTGCAAAAACCAAAGAAGAATTCTCTCCTTTTGACATCTACCAATATGCTGCTACTGAACAACGCAAAGCGTTTTGGGATGATAAAACTTCCTCATCTATATATGAATACGGTACAGAAAACATAAACAAATTTTTAACTTCTGCAAAATACGAATACCTTTCTTTTTCAGGAGATTTTTCATGGACTCTTCAAAAAGATAAGGGCCCTTTATTGGCTTTGAAAACATTGGAAAAAATGGCTCTAAAAGGAGTTTCAATTAAGATTATTGGCAGAGTTGAATTCAACAATATTGATAATGTTGAACAGTTGTTATCAATAAACAAAAAAATTGGAAAAGAAGCAATTTCAATTCGGCATGTAAACCAACCCTTGAGGGGAGCAATAATTGATGATGATTTTGTCCGTTTAACTGAAACATTTAAATTTTCTGAAAACAAAAAAAGGTTTGTTTTTTATGAAATAAAAGATTCTGAGTGGGTTAAATTCCTAAAGTCAATTTTCTGGGATATTTACAACAAAGGAATCCCTGCTGAAAAAAGGCTCAAGGACCTGAGAACTTTTTCAAAAAGGAAGTGATAATATGGTTTTAGAAGTTCGTTTGATTAGACATGCTGAATCTGAAGCAAACGCTTCACCTATGAATAAATTTATTGGGGGGAGAAGTAACTGGGCCGAATTAACTCCAAGAGGAATCTCACAAGCTAAAGCGTTAGGTGAAAACTTAAGGATGGAAAATGTTTTTTTCAAAGCTGTTTTTTGTTCGCCAGCAATTAGAACTCAACAAACTGCAAGATACTGTTTTGAAGCAATGGGAATTTCGCCAAACATTCAACTTGAAAGTAGAATTATAGAATTGGATCAAGGAGACTGGGTGGGCAAACAAAGAGAAAAAGTTTATTCTATACCTGAAGTCCGATTTGCATTAGATGAAGATTGTTGGAATTTTATCCCTGGGGACATTATCAAAGGCGAAAGCCAGCGCGCGGTTGCAACAAGAATGAAAGAATGGTTTAATTTTATCACAGGGGAATATTCAGAGGGAATTGTAGTGGCTTTTACACATGGGGTCGCGATCAAATGCTTGTTAGCCAATATTTATCATTTTGATAAAAATTTAGCTTATTCAATACCTATTGATAACGTGAGCACAACCCAACTCAATTGTGTGAATGGAGAGATTGATGTAGTTTTAGTTAATGACTTCCCATTAGAAGAACTCCCCTCCAAGTTTTTCATTTAATTTTTCATTCTAAAAGCAACATAGCAGCTTCATATTTTGGTTTTAATATTTCTTTTGATTTTTCAAAATGAAGCTGATTCCATTTTCTTTTCATTTTTTCTTTCACTGAAGTATTGGCTTCTTTCTGGTCCAGGTGCTCATAAACAAAGGCGGCCTTAAACAAGCCGCTCAAATTATCAAAAGTGCTCATTGTGTCTGCTTCAGCAATTATTTGTTCTTCCAAGCTTTTTCTTTCTCTGTTTTGCGAACCCCTATGATTCAGAATACATTTTTTAACTAATTCAATTTTTTCTTCGGGATATTTTAACTCTTTTAATTTTTCTTCAGCTATTCTTGCGCCGGTAATGTGGTGGTCATCTCTTCCATGAACTATTGAACCAATATCATGCATCCACGCAGCAATCAGAATCACTTCTTTATCTCCCCCGAGCACGTCAGCCAGCTGCCCGGCGTATTTTACTGTAGGAGTAAAATGATATGGAAACGGCTCATAACCATATTTGCTTGTAGGTTTGTTGCATTCTTGTTCAACAAAAGTTTTTATTTCATCTACTATGCCCATATATAGGCTACTCTACAAAGATTTAATAAAGTTTCATCTTTCCTATGATTCAACAGCACAGTTCAGCAACATTTAAATAATTTAACCAGTAGTTTATATTATGAAATATGTATCTTGGTTTATTTTCATTTTATTTATCAATCTAATTTTTACACAAAATTTATTACCTCCCGATATACCTCAAGAAGATCAGATTGAATTAACATTACAGTTGGTAGACATTGAATCAAATACTTTCATAAGTAACAGCACTGTTTTTGTACAATTAACAACTTTGCCATCAGGGACACAAAAAGATTTTCTTAGAAGAAGTTCAAAAGATGGAATGGTCAAACTCTATTTAGAAAAAAATGAATATATATTTATAATAAAAGTAAATAATCCCTCTACAGAATGTGGGGATTATATGTCATCAAAAGAAATGATAAATTTGACTTCAAAATCCGAAAAATCTGTTTATATGTGGCCTGTCGGAAATGTGATTGGAAGAGTGTATGATAATTCTGGAAACATAGTATCTGGTGCAGAAGTCCAATACTCCTGTCCTGGAAAACATATTAATTCAAAAGGAAAAACTATAACAGAGTTCGATGGGGTTTATAGTTTTGAATACCTTCCATCTGGTCAATGTACAATTTCTGCCGCACATTCAGATGATATTGGTTTTGTGTATGTTGAGATTTCAAAAGGAGAGATTTTAACACAAGATATACCTATCAAACAAAAAACAACAGACTTTTTTCCAATTTATATTTCAATTGTCTTTTTGATTTTTTTAATAGCACTAGGCTTAATATTTTATAATATATCCAAATCTCCACAGAAGAAAAAAGCTTTACAAACCAAAAGACAAACTGATCTAATGAAAACTCTTGATGAGCACGAAATAAAAATAATTGAGTATCTAATTCAGTACGGAAAAACAAAAAGCTATAAAGTTAGGGGAGAAACAAACATACCCAAAACTTCTTTTTTCAGATACTTGAAAAAACTAGAAAGAAAAAATATAATTCATATGTCAAAATATGGCAACAGAGTTAGTGTTGAATTAACAGCTTGGTTTACAGAAAAATAGTTTTTGGAACGTTTTTCCCAAGCGTTCCCGACGTTAGCGTCCCACAAAAACTATAATTAAAAGGCCAGACATAAAGAGGGTGTAACAAAAAAACTTTAGGAAAAAGGTGATGAAATATGAAAAAAATAAGTTTGGTTTTGATGCTGATAGTATTTACAGCAGTTGTAAATGCATCATGCATTGTTGAAAATGAAAGAGTTGCATACAGTATCAGAACTCCCTCAGGTTATGGTACTTGGGAAAGTTCTATTGGGAGTAATATTCGATATGGAAATCTTGACTTAACTGTTGAGGAAATAGATATCGAAACAAATTCTGCATGCGATGTTGTTGACAAAAGTGCAACATTCCATGCAGTAGGTAGAGGAGATAGTTATTCAGATGAATCTCCCTGTGCATCTGCAATTTTAGCATTGACAGATGAAATTTCTTGCGGTAGAATAAAAGTTAAATTAGACGATATATCTGTGGCAGTTGGAGAATCAAGTGTGCATAATGCTTTGCTCACCATAAACCATAATCCTGCCATACCTGCTCTTAGAAGAAATGTTCAGATAAGCCCTGGTGAATGTAAAATGTTTTTCTCACACCGTGCAAAAGTTTGTGTTGAGGAAACAGCATATGGCTATGAAACTTACCAGAGATGGGCAGAAGTAAAAATATATGAAATGGATTTTAGTTCATATCGCATATTGGCATTAGGAGACCAATTCACTGTAGATAGATACTATGTCAAATTATCGGACATAGGTGTTGCTGAAAGACATGGTGACGATTACAACGCCCACGGGGCACTATTAGATTTGATGGATAGATCTACAGGATATATTGTTGAAAGTAAAAAAATATTTCCAAATGAATGTAAAATAATGGGCGATGAAGTAAAAGTTTGTGTTGAGGAAACAGCATATGGTTATGAAACTTACCAGAGATGGGCAAAACTAGGAATAATAGAAAGAGATATCTTGGGTGATTCTAGAATTACTTTGAGAGAAGGAGAATCAATTGTAATCGGAGGAAATACAATCGAAGTTACAAGTATAACTGCAGATGTTTCTGAAGAAGTTGTGTGCAGGTATAGGCCCCAAAATATTGAAATTACTCCTAGCAGAAAATCTGTTTATCCCGGGGAAAGTATTGAATATGAATTGGAAATAGAAAACAATGATGAATCATGCAATAGGGTGACTTTTGTAAGCACATACACAATAAACGGGCTTGCATATACTACCAATTATGATTCATGGGATGAAATTTCAATTTCAAGTGGCAGGAGTGCGGAAATAACAATGCGATTTCATGTGCCCAGTAATGCAGAACCTGGAACTTATTATATACATATCAACGTAGAACATGAAGAAACAGGAAACATTGAAAGAGAAACTGTTTACTATACAGTGAAAGGAGAAGAAAATGAATGCATTAAAACAAAACCTACAGCAAATATAATGGCAACCTCATACTCCAATTACATTGACTATACTGTCACAGCAAAAAACAATGATGGAGACTATTGTGATAGAAGAAGTTTTCAAGCAATGTTTTCAAGTGATTCTGACACAGAATATTTCGATATAGAAGGACAAAAATCTTATAGGTTAGAACCAGGAGAGAGTACTACATTCAATATAACCTTGACACCAAAGTCAGATACGCCTGCAGGGGATTATACATTCAATTTTCTGTTTTATGATATAGCAGAACCATCATACTCCTATGAAGCAAGATTGACATATAGGGTTGAAGAACAAACAAATCCTGAAAGATATACAGTTAGTGTTAAACAAGGATGGAACTTGGTTCCGTATATCTATGGCGCAAGTGTTTATGGATGCCCAAATTTTGAAGTAGTCTGGGTCTATTCCCCAATTGAAAAAAGATATATCCAATTAAACAACAATTTCGAGTTCTTAAATGAGATGGAAGGAGAGGATTTTGTTAGTATATACGGAGATGAAACAAATCCAAGATTCTATGTGCCCTACAGTGGAGCCTGGGTTTATTCTGAACACAACTGTGATTTTAAGGTGGAATACGACTATACTAACATGCCCCAACCCAACGGAAAAAATAATTTGGATTCTGTAAGGCTTTCCAATGGTTGGAATTTCGTCCAGGTGATGCCTTGGATGGGAGGAAAAGATTTCCAAGACATAACTAAAAACTGCAATGTGGAAAAAGTGTTTAGTTGGAATGCTGAAACCCAAGAATGGGAAGGTCCTGCACCAAATAGTTTCAGGATCAGTGGGGACAATATTGGAGAGATATTAGTAGTCGAAACAATATCAAGCTGTTATCTATCAGATGGTTTTGGGAGTATGGAACCTCCTACATTACCTAATTAGGTGATGATATGAAAACAGAAATATTGTTTGCTTTAATGTTGGTTTTTGCAACGTTCATCATTTTGGCAGTGGGAATAGCAATCATATTTTCGTTTTTCTATTCCTCGCCAGAGGTTATAGTTGATGAACCTGTTATCCAACCAGATGTTTTACCTCCTATCTCTTCGCCCCCATCACAACCGAACCAAGTTCCAAACTTTCCAAATAACGGAAACGGGTGTTCTAAAAAATGGGGCTGGGGGAACTGTTAACCCCCTTTTCTTTTTTTAACCAACAACTACTTTTTTAAGTATTAGAGTTGAATTAGTGTTTATTTTAATTTTGAGGTGAATTTGATGACTGAAAAATACGTTTATTTTTTTGGAGAAGGAAAAACAGAAATGAAACAATTGTTAGGAGGTAAAGGGGCCAATTTGTCAGAAATGATCAACATCGGAGTTCCTGTTCCGCCTGGATTTACAATAACCACACAAACATGCAAAGAATTCTATGAAAATAACAAAACATACTCTGATGAAGTTAAAAAACAAGTTGAAGAAAATCTGAAAAAATTAGAAGAAAAAATAGGAAAAAAATTTGGTGATGCAAGCAATCCCCTTCTTGTTTCGGTTAGATCTGGTGCTGCAGTTTCAATGCCTGGAATGATGGATACTGTTTTGAACTTAGGTTTAAACGATGAAACTGTTGAAGGACTAGCCAAAAAGACCGGAAACGAAAGGTTTGCTTTGGATTCGTACAGAAGATTTTTGCAAATGTTTGGAGATGTTGTATTAGGCGTAAGACACTCTCTTTTTGAAAAAAATCTTCAAGCCGTTAAAGATGAAAGAGGGGTTATTTTTGATACTGATTTATCTGTGGGCGACTTAAAAAAAATTGTTGTGAGATTCAAGCAACTAATCAAAAATGAAACTGGTTCGGATTTTCCTTCTGATCCAAAAACTCAATTATGGAAATCAATAGATGCGGTATTTGGTTCTTGGAACAATGATCGGGCTATTTCTTATAGGCGTTTAAATGAAATAAAGGGGTTAATCGGGACTGCAGTAAATATACAGGTCATGGTATTTGGCAATATGGGTGAAACATCTGGAACGGGTGTTGCATTTACAAGAAATCCTGCAAATGGGGAAAATAGATTATATGGTGAATATTTAATGAATGCACAAGGAGAAGATGTGGTTGCAGGGATCAGAACTCCTCTCCCAATATCTGAACTAGAAAAAGAGAATCCAGAAATTTATAAACAATTCTCTGAAACTATGAAAAAATTAGAAACCCATTATAAGGACATGCAGGATATAGAATTCACAATCCAGGAAGGAGTGTTGTATTTTCTCCAAACAAGAAATGGAAAAAGAACAACAGCAGCTGCAGTAAAGATCGTAGTTGATATGGTTAAAGAAGGATTAACAGATAAGGAAACTGCATTGATGAGAATTGAACCGAATCAATTAGACCAATTATTACACAAACAACTTGATCCCATTGCAAAAAATAATTCTAAAGTAATCGCAAGAGGATTGCCTGCATCTCCCGGAGCCGCGGTTGGAAATGCAGTTTTCAGTGCTTTAGAAGCTCAAAAATCAGCATCAGATGGGAACAGAGCAATACTTATAAGGAAAGAAACATCTCCTGAGGATATAGAGGGTATGGATGCAGCATCAGGAATTCTAACATCAACTGGCGGAATGACTTCTCATGCTGCGGTTGTTGCTAGGGGCATGGGAAAATGTTGCATTGCTGGTTGCGGAGACATTAATGTTGATGAAGAGAATAAACAGTTTACAACCAAACAGGGAGTATTAATAAAAGAAGGAGATTACATAACTCTCGATGGAACAACTGGAGAGGTAATCAAAGGTGAAGTAAGGGTTATTGATCCAGAGTTGGGAGAAGACTTTGAAACTTTAATGACATGGGCAGATGAAATAAGAAAATTAAAAGTCCGAACAAATGCCGACAATCCAAAAGATTCCGATATTGCAAGAAAATTTGGTGCAGAAGGAATCGGATTGTGTAGAACAGAACACATGTTCTTCGATGAGGAAAGAATAAAAACTGTAAGGGAAATGATTTTATCAGGAAACAAAGAAGGCAGGGAAAAAGCTCTTCAAAAAATAAGACCTATGCAGGAAGGAGATTTCTATGGTATTTTCAAGGCGATGGAGGGATATCCTGTTACTATAAGGCTATTGGATCCTCCTCTACATGAATTTTTACCAAAGGAGGATAATGATATTCAAGAACTCGCAAATGAAATGGAAACTACAACTTCCCAATTAAAGGAAGTAATACAAGACTTGCACGAGTTCAATCCAATGTTGGGACACAGAGGGTGTAGGCTGGCAATCACATATCCTGAAATCGCAGTTATGCAAACACAAGCAATAATTGGTGCTGCTTTAAAAGCCCAAAAACAAGGTATTAAAGTCATTCCAGAAATAATGATTCCTTTAGTTGGCAAAGTCGAAGAATTAGTTTTCTTGGAAGATATAATAAGAAAAACAGCAGATGAAATAATAAAAGAATCCGCGCAGTCTCTTCAATATAAAGTTGGAACAATGATTGAAATACCTCGCGCTGCTTTAACTGCTGATCAAATTGCAGAACATGCAGAATTTTTTTCTTTTGGAACCAATGATTTGACTCAAATGACTTTTGGTTATTCAAGAGATGATGCAGGAAAATTCATCAACGAATACAAAAAAGTAGGAATCCTCGAAAAAGATCCTTTCCAAACTATAGATCAAACAGGTGTTGGCAAATTAATTAAGATGGCTTGTGAGCTTGGAAGAAAAAAGAGACCCAACATAAAACTCGGGATTTGTGGAGAACATGGTGGGGATCCAGATTCAATAGAGTTTTGTAATATGGTTGGTTTGTCATATGTCAGCTGTTCCCCCTATAGAGTGCCAATTGCTAGGTTGGCAGCAGCCCAAGCTGTTTTGAAAAACAAGTAATTATTTTTTCTTTTTATTTTTCAATATTTGCTGTTTCTTAAAAATACGAAAGAGCAACAACCCCTAAAACAATTAATAATATCGCGAGATATTGCTGTGAACTTAATTCTTCTTTATAAAATATTTTTGCGTATATAGATGCAACCAACGGATTGGCAAAAGTCAAAGCAGCCACAATACTAACATTTGCAGTGCTTATGCCCAAATTAAAGAACAACGTTCCTAGCATACCAAAAAATCCAATCAAACCAATATGCACAAGCATTTTTTTATCTGGCACTTCAAATTTTATTTTTGATACTAAAATATATAGGCCCCCATGTAACATTATTCCAAATTCAATAATAAATGATGTCAAAATAGGCCCCAAGACATTCACAGGAATTTTAAATAAAAAGAATACAACACCCCATAACAAACAAGTTATGAGCGCATATGGGACACCGCTTGACATTTGAAACAATTTTGATTGTTTAAGGTCTTTAAAATCCAAGGAAACTAAAACAATTCCGAGAAGTATAACTCCGATCGAAATACCTTGTTCAATTGAAAGCGTTTCCCCAAAAAATAAAATGGACAGTATGATGGTAAATATAACTGAAGAGTTGGAGATCGGAGAAATAATTCCTACTTTCCCCACTTTCAAAGCCTTCAAAAATGTTAATAGTGGGATGAATCCGATAAGGGAGATGCCCAGCGCAATAATTATATATTCAATTGAAAAAATAGATTCGCGTATAAAAAATAAAACAAGTATCAGCAAAAAAGCAGATATGAATACATTTCTGAAAAATATAGTTTTTTCAGCTCCAAGTTTTTTTGAAGGTGGTTGGCTCATAGCATTGCTTAGCCCATACCCGAACATAGCTATTATCCCAAATAAAATGCCAAGATCAAAACTTTCCATAACAATTACCTTTCAATATTTTCTTTTTTTGAAGTCAGGTATGCAATGACCAAACCTGCAATAATTGATATTCCTGCAATAATCTCTAATCTAAAAAATGCTTCTAAAAAGTTTACTGCCACCAACCCAAAGAAGATGGTCCCAAGCACAAAATGCAAGAAAAGTTTCTGTTTATTAAAATTTTCCAACATCTCCTCACCTTTTTACTATGTAACTTTTTCCTTTATCATCATGAACTTCAAAACCTTTACTTTTTATTTCGTCGCGTAGTCTATCAGATTCTTCCCAATTTTTTTCAGCTCGCGCTTTGTTTCTTTTTTCAAGAAGATTTTCAACTTCTTTAGGTATTTCTGGAAGTTCAAATTTCATAACTCCTAAAACAGAATCCAATTCATCTAAAAATCCAAGAACGTTTTTGAAATCATCTTTTTTCATTAAATCTATCTTAGTGTTTATTTTGTTAATGAACCCGAACAAGTTGGGGAGGGCCTGCGAAATTTGAAGGTCATTATTCATTGCTTCTGAAAAACCATTTCTTGCATCCTCAATAAATTTGTCTATTTCCTGCGTTCTCCCCGTGTCTGTTTCCTTTTCTTTAAGCATGACTCTTTGGATAAACAAATCAATATTTTGAATTGTTTCAGTAGCGCTTTTCAATGCATCGAAAGAAAAATTTAATTGCTCGCGGTAATGCGTTGAAAGAAATAACCATCTTATTGCACGGGGGTCATAACCCTTATCAAGAAGATCTCTTAAAGTGTAAAAATTTCCCAAGCTTTTTGACATTTTTTTTCCTTCAACAATCAAATGTTCTGAATGTAGCCAGTAGTTCACAAATTTTTCACCAGTTGCTGCTTCAGTTTGTGCAATTTCATTTTCATGATGGGGAAACATGTTGTCAACTCCCCCACAATGAATGTCAAAATGATTCCCCAGGTATTTGGTGCTCATGGCAGTGCATTCAATATGCCAACCCGGTCTTCCTTTTCCAAGTTCTGTTTCCCAATATACCTCTCCATCTTTAGCATCCCAAGCTTTCCACAATGCGAAATCTGCAGCTTCTTGTTTTTCGTATTCATCTTGGCAAACACGCGCACCAGATTTTAATTCAGAAATATTCATGTGCGCGAGTTTTCCATAGTCTTTGAATTTAGAAACAGAAAAATACCAACTTTTATCTTCTCCTTGATAAGCATACCCTTTGTCTATTAATTTTTTTACTATGGCCACCATCTCTGGAATTGTTTCTGTTGCTGCAGGATAGTAGTCAGCTGGTAAAATATTCAATATTTTAATATCTTCAAAAAAAGATTGTGTGTATTTATTTGTAAATTCCTTAAGGGCAACACCTTCTTTTTGCGAATCACGAATTGTTTTATCATCCACATCAGTTATATTCATCACATGTTTCACATTATATCCTCTATAAACGAGCCATCTTTTCAAAACATCTTCAAAAATATAACATCTTAAATTTCCAATGTGTGCGTAATTATAAACTGTGGGTCCACAAGTGTATAATCCCACTTTCTTATCTTCGATGGGTCTAAATTCTTCAATTTTTCTTGAGAGAGTATTATAAAATTTTAACATTTAATTCCCCTTTATTTTTTTGTATATTTCACTATTGGAATGATATCCTTTTATGATTTCTATATCTTCTTTGATCAAAACAGTTGAGGGATATTCAACTATCTCAAATTCATTCAAAAGAGTTTTAACTACTGCACTATCATTCATTCCTCCATCGAAGGTATAAAGTCTAAGAGAAATATTTTCACTTTCGGCAGTACTTCTAACTTTAGTTATTTCAAAACCTTGTTTTTTACAATCTCTACATTCAACATTATTATAAAAATACAAAATTATATTTATGTCCAAATCACATTTTTCTTTTGCTTTTTTTGTTAAAATAAAATCTCTAAGTTCCAATTCAAAATATTGTTTTTTTAGTTCAGGATCACTAAAACCCCTTTCACTTTCCATATACTCTAATTTTTCCCATAAAAAATAACTATCTTTGTTCAAATTTGGGAGTTTTTCATCATACAAATCGCAAAAATAATCTGTATTTTCAGTAACTAAAAGAAGTTCTATATCCCTCATTCTCTCTTGCAAAAATACCACTTCGTTTCCAATTTCAGAGTAAATTTTTTCTTGATTCCAGCTCCCAAGTGCAAATCCTATAATAAAAATCAAAGAAGTTATTACAAATGCACCAACATAAAGATGAACACTAAGTTTTCTTTTCATAATCTCACCTTGTGTCCCATCCTTTTTTTTGTCGAGTTATTTCCTTCCAAATAACAAATAGCCAAACATAACTCATGCTTATCCCATAAACAAAAAGGTAGGATGGCCATATGTACCAGCTTATTTTGTATTTCGGTGCGTAGTTTTTCATAGTGCTCCACACATTATATAACCAAAGTATAGATATAACTGAAATTGCGAATCCAATATACCAAAGGGCGTCAACTGAATAAAATACGGAAAGCAAGCCAATCCTCTCCATCCAATGATCATACAAAAGAAATCTTAAAATTGGCGTTATGAGCAACATCATTATGGGTATGATCAAAATCATGTCTAATGTCAGCGCCATAAACCCAAAATCTCCCCATTTTGAAAGATTTATTAGGTATTTATACTTCCACCGGTTGTAAACCCCTCCTCTAAGCCAGCGCGTTCTTTGCATTATCCATAAAGGTATTGTATTAGGAGGTATTGTATGAACATTTGCATCAAAAGTTGATTTAATTTTGTATCCTTTCGATTGAATAGATAAAGCAATTTCATGGTCCTCAGTTATGCTACTCTCATCAAAACCCCCCGTTTCTTCAAAAGCTTCTCTTGTAAATAAACTAAAAGGTCCAGGGGTAACATAAACCGCGTCTATTGCCATTAGGAGCCTTCTTAAAAATATAACCACTTCGTATTCAATACACTGGAACTGTTCCATGATGTTTTTCGGATTCAAAATTCTAACACTAGGAGTAACTGAACCAACATCTCTCTCTTCAAAGAAAGGAAGCATTTTTCTTAAAGTATCGGGTTCAACAAATGAATCTGAATCCAAAAATCCAAGAATCTCTCCCGTTGCAAGTTTAACCCCGTAATTTTTTGAGCCTGCAGCACACCCTGTGTTTTTTGGAGTTTGGCAGACAATAACACCCTTTGATTCATATTTTTTTGCTTCCTGGAAGCTGTTGTCTTTTGAACAATCATCAACAACAATGATTTGCAGTTTTTCTTTTGGATAATTTGAATTCAAAACAGATTGAATGCATTTCCCAATCTCTTTTTCTTCATTATAGCAAGGTATAACAACAGAAACTGTAGGCTCCCACACTTTCTTTCCTTTGTACGTTTGAATATATTCTTTTTTATCAAAATAAACAAGTATTAAAAACACGCTAAAATAGGTTAAAATAAAGGCTGACAAATAAGTCATTGTGTTTAATACACTTTCTACCATTAGCATACAGTCTTCTTTACTATGATTCTTTTATAACTTTTTCGTTTAACTAATATTAATAGATATATTGTTATTTGGTGGTAATATGGTGGAAGTTAAAGAAAAGGGTTTTTGGGAAAAAAGAATGGAAAATTTGGATAATGATCGAGCACACGAGTTCTACAAGGAATTGGAAATACACTTAAAAAAAAGATACTCCAACATGTCTGATGAAAATTTTAGAGAACAATTATCCTCTTCTGTTTTTTCTGTTTTCTCAGGGACTGGTAACCTAGCTAATTTTATATCTGGTAAAAATTTAAATCAAGAACAAATAAATACTTTACATAGATTGGGCGCAATACTTTATTTTGTTAATGGTATCCCTATTGGCAATGCACATATTGATTTTATATTCAATGAAGTAATAAAAGGAATCGAAGAAGGAAAAGATCCTGTTGCACGCTTTAATTCAGTAATTACTTATTTGAAAACGGACAAAATCAAACCAATTCCTTATGCGGAAGACACTATATTAATTACGGGGTATGCTTTTGGAAATAAGGGTTTGGAAGAAGATTACAAACCTAAAAAAATAACAGTTTCCACAAAGTCTCCACCTGCCACTTCATCTCCTAAAAAACAAACTCCCCCTCCCCAAGTTCATTCTGATTTAGAGATCGGGCCCTCCCCGGGGAGAATATCTTTAGAAGAACTAATTCCAGATCCTGTTGCTGCAGAGGCCATTTCTACAAGAGTCTCCTCGAGGGAACCATTATCCAAACCACCTGCCGAAACTTCTCTCGAAAAAGAAACAAATATTAAAGATCGAGCATATAATAAATTCCACGAAATTGCCATAAAACGATTCGGAGCTTCAGAAGATATCAGCGAAAAAATAAAAGGCGCTTATGATTTGGCAATAACATCTATAGATGAATATCTTGGAGGAAAAAACATATCAGATACTAACAAAGAAATAATTTATTTGCTTGCATGCAATTATTGGTTTATTATGGGGGGAGGAAAAATAGGAAAAGAAACATTTGATTCTGTTTTCAACAATGAATTGTTAAATGCTGCAGACATAATTGCACAATTCAAAGAAAATATAAATAAAATCCCCTATGTTAATCTATTTGGCGATTTAGGTTCGTCATATAACCGAAATTTATTATTTTTTACAAATAATCTAATTTCAGATGATTTAGCTGCTCAATCTAGAACTGAAAGAATAAAAGAAATAGAAGAACTTTCAAAAAAAGTTGAGGATTTGGAAGCGAAGGCAAAAACACAAACAAAACCCCCCGCTCCCAGACAAGAGATGATTAGAGAGAAACAAATTCCAGAAACTCCACCCCCTCCCTTGGGCGATCAAATCACACAAGACGACACAGTTACACAAACTTCTCCAGCTCCCACAGACACAGTTACACAAACTTCTCCAGCTCCCACAGACACAGTTACACAAACTCCACCCCCTTCTATTGTTACTAGGCCTTTCACTCCCTCACCCTCTGATATGATCAGAGAAGAAATAAATCAAAATGTACATAATCAAATTTTAATCGATCGTTTTCAAGATTATATCAATACTACACAATCAGAAATTTCAGATACGTTAAATGATATATTAATATCTTTTTCATCACAACCCGAATTTGTTTCTAGCATTACTAACTATATTTCATCTGACATAAATGTTTTAATTCAATTTCATTCCTCCTATATCAAAAAAACACGTTCTTATTTCTACCCTCAAAATTTTGAATTGAAGGATAAAATAGATCAAATAGCGCAAAATTACAGTAATATGGCTAGCATAAGCTTTTCTGATTCAGTAAATCATGTTATCCTCTTTCACACACTTTCTGAATTTGTATCAAATCAAGCAACCCCTCCCCAAGAATTACTTGATTCTTTAAGACAAAATTTTAATGAAATCATTTTCAATCCCCTTTTATACGAAATAATGGTTGAAAAATATAATATTTCTTTCAGTTCTAACAAAGAGAAAAAAGATATCATCTATTATTTAAACAAATCAGATTTCGATTCTCTCATAAAATGGTCAAAAAATAAAAACACAGAATTGGCTTCTTTTTTCATATCCCTAAAAGAAAATATAGAAAACTTCCCAAGTTCAAATCTAAATTTGGCAACTGCCACTCTTGATCCTGATAGTTTAACAACTTCAAATTTTCCCATAAATTCTTTTGACGAACAATTAGAAGTTTTGAGAAATGATTTTGAGGATGCAGCACAAAATATTCAATTGTGCATATTGCGTGAAATGATAAATATATCCGATCCGGACAAAAGAATCAATTTATTGTTTAGTTATATTGATATTGATAAAGTTTACAATCATATAATCCACCAAAGAATAAGTTCAATAATAGATCTTGACACACCCGAACAAAAAATTCAAGGATATATAGAGGCTAGGAGAGGACTACTAGCTTCCTCTCTTTTTTATTTAAACCAGAATGGGGGATTATTTACTCCAGGAGAATATAGGTCTGGGGGAGTCAATGATTGTTATGATTTCGCATCGGCAGTAACTACTATGTCCGATTTAGGATTGGTTTTTCATAGTCTTGATGAAATGCAGGCTTTTTATATCTATATTTCCACTCGAGGGGGTGGTTTGGCCGAATTCAGATACAGATTTGCCAAAATCAGCAACACCCAAAAAAACTCCCAAACCTTCTTAAACAATCAAAAAGAACTTGTTGAACAGGTTTTAAAAAGATCGATAAATTCAAAATCTTGGGATGATCAAAACAAGAGAATATTAATTACAATGTATGCATACATAAAAGGTGCGGACGAAACTTCTCTTAATCCTTTCGAGTATTCAAAATTATTAGTTGAATTAAACGAATTTGATCCAGCACCTTCAAAAATGAACACCAACATCACAAAAAATTTCTTCCTAGTCAAACGTTTAGTTAGGGGAGAATCTGGAAATCACCTCGTGGGGAGCTGGAGAGCTGAAAAACAACTGCCAAATTCGCTGAACGAATTTAAACTAAGCTATTATTATGAGGGAGGGATACCTCACAATAGTTTGGTGGGCAAATGGATGTGTTTTGAAAAATGTTCGCCATATACAAACTCTGATCACCATGGTATTCTTACTTTTGATTCCCAAGGAAAAATAATATTGGTGGATTTTGCAAAAAATAATGAGATTTCTAAAATAGATTTTGAACCTCCTTCTCCTCGTTTAACAAAACACGGGCATAGATGGTACACCACATGGGAAGGTAAAAAAAACATTGAAATCAACAATAAAACTATAACATCAAAAGGAAGAAAAATGACCTTAAGATTAACAAGAGTTAATACAGATATAATCTATGAAGAAGAAATAGAATAATCCTAGAAAAAAACCCAAACTATAAAAAACAAACATATTTAAACATATTCTAACATAAATACATTATGCCACCTGGACCAAAAAGCTTAATGAGATCAACAATTCTTGCAACAACATTAATATTAACTTTTACAGCTTCTCAATCCCTCCCCGTCCCTGATCAAATTAACAGGCCCTCCATTCGGAAACCAACTTTCTACGAACAACAATTTAAAGATGAATGTAATTGTCTTGGGGCATTTAAAATAGGCCAATTATTAAGGTCTACAGATCCTGAAGATAAGAAAATGGGTAATCAATGTGTAAAAGCCTTATCTTTGGTTCCTGTCGAGTGTATGTTTTTAGAAGGAGAAGAACAAAAAGTGTGTATGGATTCTATTTATGTTTATTCCTCTCTCTATAGTAGTGTGCGTTCCTTCTATATTAAACAATTCACGGACTCGATGCGGGTTGCAATAAACAATGTATTTGATGAATTTGAAATGAGTTTAAAAGATTCAACATCTAAAGATACAACTGTAATATACCAATATGAATCTGATGGTTTATATGAGTTCATCATTGAACAAAAGTAGAAAATCATCTAGTTTATCTTTTTGAATAACGGCGCCTGCTGCAAGCTTATGCCCTCCACCAACCCCGCCAATTTTTTTTATTATATTGCTAATTACTCCCCCCAAATCAACATCGTTTTTTTCTATTGCTCTAGCAGAAATTTTAAATTCAGATTCAGAATAGTCAGATACCCCTACATAGGGTTTATTTCTTTTCATTGAAAAAAGCATTCCAATAACCACACCTATTATTGTATCAGAGATCATATTTCTCCCATCTAAAAAATAAAAATTTGAAAATTCAACTAGATTTTGTTTTGCGTAGTTTAACCCTTCTTTAAGATTTTTTTTATGTAACAATAACAATTCTTCGGCAGATTTGAACGCATTTGATTTTTTTAAACATACATCTACCCCAATATCTTCTTTTCCATTTCGTCCACATGCATTCAATATTGTTGCAAATTCCTGTGCCACATAATATGGTGTTTTTTTAGGCCATTTGGGCAAAAGGTATACTTCTCCAAAAAGTGTTTGTTTTGAAACCCCCCACATAGACATGTATTCAATAAGTGAACCTCTCAAAACCTCTTTTGATTTTTCACCTAAATCATAATACGTGTTCCACCTACTCCCTTTTTTTAGAGGTATATTCTTATCTATCAAAAACCTAACGGCCTCTTCTTCATTTCCACTTATGCCAGGGATAAAAGGATCATCAGAATATGACAACATATGTGGTAGCGATCTGGACGATTTCCCATATAATAAAATATCATTTTCTCTTTTCAAAACCCCTTTTTTAATTCCTTTTTCTAATATATATCTATTAAGACTTGTTAAAGGAGTTTGCATATCTCCTACAGCACCAACTATCGCAATATCCTCCATATGATTAAAAACAAAATATGCAGTTCCTGATGCACTCAATTCCATTCCTCCATCAAAACCAAATTGCAAGGGATTTATCTGCAAATGGGTTTTTGTTTTTAGTGGATGGTGGTCGATTATAATTATATTTTCCTTAAGTTCATCTATATAGGGCGTATTCCCCAAATCTACAAAAATTATATTCTGATAATTTTTCAGCTTTTTTATATTTTCTTCATCAAGATTTTTCAAGCTTTTTTTTGTGAAATTTATGTCATTATCCATCAAACCTTTAACCACTATCGAACCACTACTTATCCCATCACAGTCATAATGATGAACAATCAAGGGATTTTTCATTTTTTTAATTTCTTCTAAAATTTCACTCCCTCGTCCAATCAATTTTTCAGCTTTTTTATCCATAAATAACACTCTCTTGTTATTCTCCTGTTTTATTTTTTAAACGATTGCCACAGCAAAAATTTATAAACGTGATTACCTTTAATTCTATGGATTGAAATGGATAAAGGAGCTACAATAAAAAGGTTAGATAAGGGACCTTTAGATAGATTGACAAATCATAATTTATTAATAACCCAATTTGGAAAAGAGGGATTATTGATCTATTCATCAATTGATAACACAAAATCCGTTAATCAAATATTGGATGAAACTGGAATATCTGAGAACGTTTTTTCAGAAGTTTTGGATTTTATGATTGAGCACAACATGATTGATATTGTGGGTTCATCTCCTGCTGAAGATCTGGATTCGAGAATATCTTCAAGATCAAGTGATTATGATATAGAATCTGAAGAAAAAGAATTAGAAGCCGAAATACAAACTCCTCCAAGTCCACCACATTCCAAGCAGACTGTCAGAACTCCCCTTTATGAAGAAGAGGATGCAGATATATCCCTAATTTCACCAGAATATGCTTCAGATCCAACAATTGATTCTGAAGAAAAAGAATTAGATAAATTTGTTAATGAGGATGAAGAAATAAAACCTGTGCTTGCTCCTTCTAGAACTATTTCTCCAAAACCTCCAAGCTCTCCCCCACCCTCAAAACCTAAAGATTCTCCTAAACAGGATATTCCTCCACCACTCCCTTCTAGAACTATTTCTCCAAAACCTCCAAGCTCTCCCCCACCCTCAAAACCTAAAGATTCTCCTAAACAGGATATTCCTCCTCCTGTTCGACCTCAAACTGATTCAAAACCTTTTGAGATAAAACCTTCAGTTGAAACCGAAGAAAAAGAAGATAGTTTTGCAAAAACTTTAACACCCATTGAGAAAAAAGTTTATGATAGATTTGGCGAAACAGGAGTAAAAGTTTATTCTTTAATAGATGGTGAAAAAACAGCAGAAGAAATTCTCAAAGAAACAAAAATAAGCGATGTTAAATTAATTGAAATATTAGAATATTTGGATACTGAAAGAATAATTAAACTAGAAAAACCCGAACAAAGAAAGAAACTAGCAGAACTAAGACCTATGGCTGAACAAAAAGCAACTCTTTTATCCGAGACAAAACCTTCAGAACAAGCAACAGAAATTATAGGTTCAGATATAGTTCCCGTAGATATTCCTGTTAAAAATGCTTTACCAATAATGAAAAAAGTTGTTTTTTTACCAAAACTTTTATCTGCAGAAGGGGGGAAAATCAAAAAAGTTTACGATTTAATTGATGGTCAAAAAGGATTGGTTGATTTATGTTTACAAGCTAACATGTCTTTACCTAATATGGATAAATATATGGAATTTCTGTCTAAAGAAGGGGCAATACTATTCAGAACAATGTCGAGAGAGGACATATCTAAAAAATACGGCGAGGAAGGACTTTCAATATATAAAAAATACGGGAGAGAAGGAGTTTTGATATACGAATTAATAGGTAACGTATCTTCTTTCAAAGAAATCGTAACCAAGAGTGGAATAAATCCAGAACGTGCGGTGGACATATTTATTTTTATCCACAAAGTTCTTAACTTAGAACTACCTCTAACAAAGGAAACAATGTTTAAACAATTGGGAATACTTTAAAATTCTAATTTTGTTTGTTTAGTTTTTTCCAATAACCTTGTGTACGTGCTCCATTTCGTTCTAACATATTGGAGAACTTTTGGATCTTTATAATTTTCCTTTAAAAATTTCTGAGTTATTTCGTCAGATGAATAACCTGAATTAAAATCAAAACCCAATTCTTGTTTTATTTTTTCTATTTCTTCATCACGTATTACTTTTGCTATAATTGATGCAGCGGAAACAATAGGGTATATAGAATCTGCTTTGTGTTCTGCGATTATTTCTGCTTCTGTTCCTGATTTTCTTCTAATCTCATAGCTAAATTTTTTTGTATTGTTTTCTGGACAATCAATATACACGCGTTCAATTTTATTGTTATAGTTTATCTTTTTCAAAACTTGGACCATATAATTGAATTCGATTTGATTTAAAGACATTTTATTCATCAAAGTATTAAGTTTTTTTGCAGGTATTATTACATATTCAATAATCGAAGTATTTTTAATTTCTTGAAACAAAGATTTTCTTTTAGAAGGAGAAAGAAGTTTCGAGTCCTTCAAACCCAATAAAAAAAGTTTAGAGGTGCTACTATCCGCAACAGCCGCAATTACTAGGGGACCAAAAACACAACCCCTACCTGCCTCATCTATTCCCACCAGCATATCCGTAACCGCCACCAGTTCCAGCACCATACTCTAAAATTCCTGAACTAGACCCAGATATGCTTTTTCGTTCAACAACAACATAATCACTAACTGCGATAACAGACAAGAAAGGAACACATACATAACCATCGTCCCCTGTTAAGGATTGAGCAACTCTGCTGTCAGGATTCGGTTCAATAACTATATCCTCTATTTTGCCAGTAGTATCCTGAATTGATACATCAATCAATTTTCCGATTTCTTCACCGTCGTTTGTTATCACTCTTTTACCGCCTAATGATTTTGCGATTACCAATTTAGCCATATGATCACCTCTACACTTTGAATATATGAGACCATTTAGTTTTAAATACTTTTCGTTTAAATGTTGAATTTATGAGTAAAGATTTAGAAGCATTTATAAGTGCAGGTGAGATATCTAACAAAATCCTTAAAGAAATTTCAAGGCTTGTTTTTGAGGGTCAGGGCCATTTGGATACGGCAGAAACCATAGAAAAAATGATTATTGATGCTGGGGCTGCGCCAGCATTCCCAACAAATATCAGCGTTAATTCTTTGGCAGCACATGCAACTCCCTCTTTAAATGATGAAAAAGTGTTTCAGAACGATGATTTAGTTAAGATTGATTTTGGTGTCAGTGTTGATGGTTGTGTATCTGATCAAGCTACCACTGTAGATTTGTCAGGAAAACACACAAAACAGGTAGAAACAGCCAAAAAAGCCCTAACAAACGCAGTAAACATTATGAAAGAAGGTGTAAAAGTTTATGACATATCTAAGGCAATAGAAAACACTGTTATTTCAGATGGATTCCGTCCCATTTCAAATTTGGGAGGGCATTTAATCAAACCTGGTCTTTTACACGCGGGAGTATTTATTCCCAATGTTGCAGATTCAAAAGATGCTAGCAGCAATTATGAATTGAGGGAAGGAGATGTTTTTGCCATCGAACCTTTTGTTACTTCTGGAAAAACTGGCAGAGTAGTTGATAGCGAGATTGTTGAAATTTTTTCATTAAAACAGATAAAAAATGTGAGACTTAATTCTTCAAGAAAATTAATGACACACATCTTAAAAGAGTATAGTACTTTGCCTTTTGCTAGAAGATGGATTCAAAAAAGTTTTAATTCAACAGTTACTGTGAATGCATCATTGAGAGAACTTGCAAGAAACGATATTTTATTTCAATATCCTGTTTTAAGGGATCAAGATACTGAACTAGTAACCCAAGCAGAGATAACCGTTATTGTTGAAAAAGAGGGTGTAAAACAATTGACTCCCTTAGATTTAATTTAATAGGGTTAGTAGTTGAGTGCTCGATAGTATAATCAAATAGAGTACATATACTCCTATCAACATCAAACCTGCCTCTCTATCAATCACTTTTCTAATTGCCACAAAATACCCCAATATACCTATCAAAAGCAGATTATAAAGACCTAATACAAATAAAATTGGAAGGTCAATACTTGTTGTTGAAAAAACTGCCAAAATCCCTATCACTAAAGTTATATTTATTATGCTGCTACCAATTGCATTGCCTATCACCAGCAGGTATTTTTTTCTTTTAGCCGTATTCATTAGAATTATTATTTCTGGCAGTGCAGTTCCCACACCTATAATTGCTGCACCAACAAAACTCTCTTGGAGATTGAAGTATACACATATATCTACTGCGTTATCAACAACTAATTTAGATGATAAAATTAAAATAAGAACTGCAAGGAGGAGAACAATAGTTGAGGTTATGCCAAATTTTTTTCCGGTCGTTTCCACAGCGTATTCTTTTCCTGTTTTTACGCAGTATAATACATAACTAAAAAAAATAAATATCAATATCGGGCCTATCACAAACCCCGTAATTGGTGCGGTTAAGGCGACCAAAACTACAAAAATTGCAATTGTTAGATATATTAAAAGTTTTTTGACGTTATTTTTTTCAATAAATATTTTTTCCTTTTTACCGAGCATTAAAAATGCAATTCCCAGGGCCAATCCAAAATTTGTAATATTTGATCCCAAAACACCTCCCAAAGCAATTTCTCCGGTTCCGTTACTTATAGAATACCCTGTTATACTTATTTCAGGCAGGGCTGTTGCAAAAGCAAGAAAAACCATCCCCATAACAACATCATTTAATTTAATTTTTATGCCCAAAGCGGTTATTTTGTCTAAGATTATATCTGATGATTTTGTGAGTAAAATTATTCCAACTCCCACAGCTAAAAAAAGTAAAATAATCTCCATCCAATCTCCTGTTATGCCTTATGCTGCAATTCACTAATCTCTTTATCAAGTTGGTCTTTGTTTTTTTGGAGTTGTTCCATATCCTTCTCAATTCTTTTATAAATTTTATTCAAAAAGCGCCTTTCTTTTTTGTTTTGGGGTTCAACATTTTCCATATTTTTAAGTATATCTGAGTATATCTGTAAATTATAATTTATTGCTTGTTTCAAATAAATTAAACGTTCAATTTTATCTTTATCACTAATCTCTTGATTTTCAACCAATTCAAGCACTTCTCTAAAAGTTCTTTTCCTATGCAAATTACTCAAGACTTCATCAAAATTTGGGTTTCCAAAAATTGCCAAAGAAAATGTCTTAAAAGCACCAGAACCTTTACTGGTTTTTTTCGAAGATCCATAATCATAAGTTCTTTCAGTTTCAAAAGAATTCATCCGTATTTCATAATATTGCTTCACAATTCCAACATTTCCTTTTGTTTCCAGATCCAACAATCCCATTTCATCCAAAGAACTCAAATAAATATATTCATAATGTGCCCTGTCTTCCATTTCTGGTTTTTTACTCATAATTCCGTTTTGCATTGTTCTATTTCTGTTCATTATTTCAAAAGCGTCTAGGGGCGCATTCAATATAACATTTCTAATTTTTTGATGTAGGTTTTTTGATGAGAGACTGGGGGTTATCAAACTAGTTTTCTCCAGATTTTTTTCAATACACTCATTCTCATAGTTGCAACTATACGCCATTTCAGAGTATATATCTAAAAGTGCAGAAGCGGGATGATATTTTTCGTTTGGACTCGAAGACAAATGTGATTCTACCAAAAGCAGAGTTCCAGTTTGCACCATATCCTTGTCGTCAAACATATATCCTACATTTTGGAAAAACAAGCCGTCATTATATAAATCAATAGAAGTTTTATCGTGTCCCAGCCCATGTTTCTTAACATAGTTTTTCAAAGAGGATACTGAATCGCTCAAAGCAGTTAGTATGTTTTCCATTTCATGAGGAATTGCACCAATAAAGTTTGAGGCTATAGAGGGAATATGGGATAAATAGGTTATATTTGCCTTAAATTCTCTCGTTTCTTTCTCGGTTATTTTTTCTCCATTGTCAATTTTTTGACAAATATTTTTATTATAATCCATAGCCTTCTCAATACGTTTCCTAAATTTTTTCATCTCATAAAATTCTGCGTTCTGGAAAGGGGGCCAAGCAAAAACTTTCCATCGTTTATTTCTTGCTTTACTAAAATTAGTTATTTCCATCAAGGCCCGTCCATATCCTGATACATACCCTCCATTCTCAGATTCACTCATTTTAACTAAAGAAGGCGCCAGAATAGATGGGTTTCTAGTTACTGCATAAAGTGCTCTTGGAGTGGACAAAGTTTCTTCAATATTATTTAAGGTTTCTATCATATCTCCCATTTCTTTAAATTGTGGTTTTATTCCAAAAACTTTCGAAACTGCCACTCCTGTTCTGTATAAATATTCTCCAAAACTAAATAATGGTGCAATCATATCTAAGGAAGAGGAGTATACTGCATTTTCTATTCTATTTGTTATATTTTTTCCAAACCACGTATCCCGTCTTCTTAAAAATTCAGGAGTAGAAATAAAGTTATTAATGAACATCATAGCCATCTGAGGGCCCATTTTTCCTATATCAGAAATAGTTCCAATATCAAAATTCAAAACTCCATTCCCATATGTCATTTGCGCTTTCATCAATGGAGTTCCAATACTGTACCCCGCACCTTTAAACACTTCTTCATTATATCTCCCCCACACTGAACTTTGCATTCCTAGAATTTGAGTTCCAAAACTCAAACCAAAATTATTTTTTGTAACCACATTCAATGTTAAAGGGCCATACATAATGTTTGTTCCTCCCCCTTTGGACCAATTTATTCCAAAAGGGCCGTGTGTAATTCCAAAAGTGAGTCTTCTTTCAATACTATCATAATTTGCTCCGACTCCTGATCGATTTTCATACCCTGCTTTGCTATATGCTTTATCAATCCTTTTCGGAATTTTACTCAGAATTTTATCTGTTTTTTCATCATATCTCATTCTTTTCAAAAATTCATCTATTTTCCCAGTAACAAATTCATCATCATTTATTTTATTTAAAGGGAGGTTATTATTCAACCAAAGAGAGATAAATTGTTTTAATCCTTTTTTATCTAAAACCCTAATATTTTCACTCATACTCACGACCGAATTATAGAAATTATATTCTATCATTGATTCTGCAAAGTTTCTTTTTTTTCTTTCATCATATGATAAAACCACAATACCTTCTCGACCATTACTATAGGTGTTAAATATAGGATCGTATACTTCTTTGTTTTCTTTATACATACTCATAAATCGTTTCCATAACACTTTTGTCAGGTCATCACTTATTTTATCAATTGATAACCCATATCCTTTTTTTGTTTGTTTAAATCCGCTACCCATATAACTTTTTTGATAGGCACTTATTTAAAATATTTTCTTTAGTAGTTATCATTATGAACTTTAAAAAAATAAGTATATTTTTAATATTAATGACTCTTTTGGTTTATTCAAAGAGTTTTATCCTAGAATCTGCAAACATTGATTACACCATTCAGGATAATGGTGTGGTCAAAGTTACAGAACAAGTAAGGTATAACCTAAAATGTGCCCCTGGAGAATCTTTTTCCGAGGTTTATAAAGATTTTCCTATTGGGTTAGAATTGTATAATGCAAAAGGAGAGTGTTTAAATCAAAATTGTCAATTCAAACAAGAAAGTCATCTGCAATCAGTTTCAGGAACTCCTGAATTGATTTTGATATTAGAAAAAGGTTGTGGAATAGTTGATGCGGTTTATGAGTATGAAGTTAGAACCTTAATCAAACACCCTGACACTGTCCAGTTTTATTATAAATTGTGGGGGGATACTTCTCAAGAGATTAAAAATTTAGATATTTCTGTTAATATGCCTGGTTCTTTTTCGGAAACAACTTATTTTATTCATCCATGGTCGCACGATTTGGATGTAAAAAATCAAACGAATTCTATAAAAATTTCAGGAAAAAATTATCCTCGCGAAACTTTTGTTGAAATCAACTTACTAATGCCGCCAAATTGGTTTTCAAATTCACCACAAAACGTTTTTGTTGAAGGAACATCCAACAAAGAAGAAATAATCAAAGGAGAAAAAAACGATGAAACGTGCGGGGGAATCTTTTTTATTTTGTCAATAATTTTTCTCGTTTTAATATCAATTTCCTTTTTTGTCCCTTGGCTGGCAGGATTGGTTTGTTATTTTGTGTACGGTACTGAATTATCTAAAGATAAGGTGGGGTATTTTGGATTATATGAAAGAGATCCTCCGAGTGCACACACGCCTGCTGAAGTCCAATCTTTTATAACGGGAAAATATGCTGAAGAAAACAGTCTGCAAGCAACAATCGTTTTTCTTGCGGCAAAGAATTGGATAAAAATTGAAAAAGAAAAAGAAGAATTTGTTTTGAAATTCACTGAAAAAGGAGAAAAACTAAAAGATTTTGAAAATGATGTTTATGAAAAACTCAAATCCTACTGTAAAAACGACAAAGATCCATTGACTTTAAACCTAAAGAAATTCAAAAACACAATTGCAAACAGAAGTGAATTTTATTATTGGTATCAATCTTGGATGAATAAGGTTGAAAATTCGTTGAAAATCAATCAATATATGGATGATTTGGGATTTCAAATATTCAAAAAATTTTCAACTATTTTTGCAGTGGCATTGTTTCTTCTTTTAATAGTTTTTCTCATAATACCCTATGAAATCGGAGACATATTTCTTGTTCTAACTCTGTTAAGTCTTGGATCATGTTTACTTTCCACCTTCATATTAACTAAAAAAAGAATTTGGCTTGGAAGATGGAATTCTGAGGGCAGAGTTCTCAATCTTAAATGGAACAACTTCAAAAAATATTTAAGCGACTATTCTTTATTAAAAGAACATCCTCCTCAGAGCGTTGTATTGTGGGAGCACTATCTTGCTTATGCTGTTGCGTTTGGCGTTGCAAAAGAAACAATAAAACATATGAAACAAATAAATCCTGAATTTATTGAAACCTCTAACAATTTCAATACATTTACTTATATGTATGTGGGCACATATTTTGCAACCAGATACTCCCCTCCCTCTTCAACATCGTCTAGCGGATTTAGTGGTGGTTGGTCTGGTGGATTTTCTGGATCGGGGGGAGGATTTGGAGGCGGAGGATTTGGAGCAAGATAACCTTTCAAAACTCAAAAATAACTATGCTTCCAAACTAATTAATCCTTGATTCCCATCTATAAGAATTTCCATATCCTCTTTCAGAATTTCATAGGGATCTCTTTCAAGTTTGTCGACAAAAGGTATTTCCGATATTATCGCCCCAACAGCAACAATTGTTTCTGAATCCAAATTTATTATTCCTGCTGGCGCAACACCGTTTTTCTTTAATTGTAGCATAACATATGATCCCACAGTTGAACCTTTTCCTCTTGGAAAAACAAGTATTTTTCCCGAAATAAATTTCCCATATGCTTCATTTTCTTGATCGATTATTTCTCCTGTTTCTGGATCAACACCCCCCAAGAATGATATTGGATCTTTTGTCAACAAAACTTTTCCTTTTCCAATTCCTTTTGCAATACTTCTTCCTTTAACAATCATAAAAACACCTCATTTCATCAAGTTCTCCATGGAGTTATATTTTATTTTTTGTTTATTGAATGAAGGCAAGTATTTGGCAGCTTTTCCAGAATTCACACCAACACACCTATAACCCATCTCATATAATGGACTCACAACCATGCAAGTGTCAGCCAAAACTTTGCCCCCTGCATCTTCAATAATTTTAAAATATCCCTTTTCTTTTGTCTGCTCTAAAATTTCTCTTGCAGTAAAAACCCAAACCTTTTTTATTTTGCTTTGTTGGATCATATCTGAAATTTCTTTAATTTCCTCTAAAGAGGCATGCGGACATCCTATTGTTAAAAGTTCTGGATTTTCAGATGTGTTTATTTCTTTTATTGCATCTTCAATCATTTTTTCATCAACTTCAATTGTTTCATAATGATCTGCAAGTTTAAACTCAGGGGTTCCACCCTTAACATAATACAAAGCAACACTGCCTGAAGCAGCCATAGCAGCACCCAAATATTTCATTGTTACATCGTTTGCATTTTTCAAACCTTCAAAACTAGGTATTTTTCCCTTAACCATTTTTCCAACCAAAGCGCCTAAAGCACCAAATTTAAATCGTGTACTTATGTCCGTATGAACTTTAACTAAGGTTGTTGATATTCTATTTTCTTCAAGGTGAAGTCCATAGCAAGGGGTTTTACCAGTAATTGCAGCAGCCAATGCAGAAGGCCCTCCTTCCCTATTTGTTCTTGCTCCTAGAACTGAATTTGCAAAACTCACAGCATTTGATTCCGACCATGCGATATGCTCCCCAACTGAAGGACGTATTCCAATATGGTAGGGTGCACAAGAATAGGTTGGTTTCATGTCCATTGATTCATAAGCATCCATTATCCTAATTTGTTTTTTGGCAAAATCCTCTGGCACCCCACATTCTTTCCATCTATTTCTATCCATGCCCGCAGGATTAATATAAGTTGGAACTCTAACTTTTGCCCCAAGTTTTGCCAAATCCTCAACATATTCCATGCCTGCGTCACCCATTGTTTTATAGGACACACCAGCAACCTGAACGCTCGATACAGGAATCATTTTTTCTGCTTTGTATATTTTTCCCAAAGCAACTAAAATTTCCATTGCTTGTTGAACAGCCTCTCCTTGTTCGCCGTTCAACATTCTCATTTCTTCATCAGTTAATTCCATTTAATCACCTTCATAATATTTTGCTAAAACATCATCATATTTTTCTTTTATTAAGTCATATTCTGAAAACTTAACCTTTTTGAGCATAGTTTCATATTTTTTGATTCCTTCCGTGATATTTTTTCTTGTCATTATTTTCATTTCTCTTGTATCCATTAGGGGCAATTCATCATCCAAAACTCTCTGGCAACTAATCAAACCTCTCGTTATATAGATTCTTTTTTTCTCTGTCAATTTTTTTGTGTATTTCTCATAGTTGCCTCTAGAAAGTGAGATATAGTGTTTGGCCAATCTGTATTTGTTAAAATTTTTGGCTCTGATTTGTTTTCTTAAGTTTTTGAATAGTACGTCTTCAAATAGGACAGGTGACAACAACCATTCTATCGCTGTTGGGTTAGAATTCAAAAGCAATGAATAAAATTTGTCAAATGACCAAAATACAGATTCTATAGGTTCTATTTCTTTTTCTATTTGATCACTTTTACAGTCTAACAATTCTTCCTTTTTTGTCCTATAAAAAACTCCCCTTAAATCTACATCTGAACTATCTGCGATGTAATACCCCCAACCAACACTTCCAGTTACACATAGGTAACCTAATTTCATTCAATCACCTATACTCCTCAACATTTACTTTTTTGTATTCTGCTTTTTCAAAGTTTTCTTTTCCTACTAAGGGTTTCGTACAGTCCAAACCTACTTTAGTTGTTGCTCTTGTTTCGGGGTCGGATGATGGGTCCAAAGATGAACCTTTTGCGCCTTCTTTCATAACTACATCTCTGTTTGCTTGGAATCTTGTAGCAATTGCCCATTCAACTTCATTCGGATCAAAGATGTTAATATCTTCATCAACAATCACAACGTGTTTCATACTTTTATGTCCTTGGAAGGCAGCTTCAATCGCGTTTTTACCATCTTCGTCTGTTTTTTTATCAATTGAAACAACACCATGCAACCAAGAACATCCCCCTGGTGTTACATTAACACCCTTAACAGAGATGCCTGCTTTTTCAACTTCTCTCCAAATTGTTGGTTCACGTGGCA
The DNA here is from genome assembly GCA_020854835.1 of Microcaldota archaeon. Taxonomy (GTDB): domain Archaea; phylum Micrarchaeota; class Micrarchaeia; order Anstonellales; family JAGGVH01; genus JAGGVH01. Next base: position 146,472 of record JAHKLX010000003.1, on the reverse strand, counting down.
TGCCCATCAAAACTTTATGCTCTAAACCACCAGGCAATAAAACATGGTGAATTGAATTTTTCCTATGATAAATTTTGTTGATTTTAATTACTCTTTGTTTTCTGATAATGTCAAAGGTTTCTGTCAAATCAACAAAAGGGCCTTCGTCATGTTCTTCTTTTGTGATTTCTCCAACATAAACATATTCTGCCTCAGCAGGAACTCTGATTCCATTTTCAATTTCTACCATTTTTATTGGAGAAAGGGAGTTTGCAATAGTCATTTCATCAAATCCCAATTCCACAGATGTTGCTGCTGCTAACAAGGCATTTATTGGTATTCCTACAGCAAATGCAATCTTCAAATTTTCTCCTCTTTCTTCTGCCTTGTCTCTGAAAGCATTTAAGTTTCTCGGAAGCATTCTAATAACTAATTTATCTTTATCAATAACTGCCATCCTATGGAATGATGCGTTTCTCCCAAGTTCTTTATCATAAACAAATATAACTGCTGATGAAAAATAAGGTCCGCCATCTTTATCTGTGTGCAGAGGTATTGGCAATTTAGTTAAATCAACTTCCTCTTCTTTTTCCAAAACTGGAGCCTCTGTTTTTTCAATAACAGTAGGTTCACTTGGATTTGCAATTGCTTTTGTTAATTTTTTTACCAATTCTCCTTGTTCGCACCCAATTGCTTCAGCAACTAGTTTTTTGTCTCCGTAAACATTACATACAACTTTCATTCCTGAATCTTTGTCTTCTCCTAAGATAGGTATTTTTTCATTTTCTAATGTTTTGAAAACACCCGCCATATCTAATTTTTTGTCAACTGGTTTTTTCAATTCAATAACTCTGGTTTCTTTTTTTAGTTTTTCAACAAAATCTCTGAAACTTACCATTCTATTCACCCCATTTAATTCCTATTTTATGTTCAACATTAACCAAGTTTAAAATTTTAACTATTATATGCTCCACAAGTTCATCGATTGATTTCGGATTATGATAAAAGCCTGGGCAAGCAGGTAAAATAATACCTCCTGCCAAGGTAACAGTTTCCATGTTTTTTATCATTATATAAGATAAGGGAGTTTCCCTTGTTACAAGAATTAATTTTTTTCTTTCTTTTAAAGCAACTTCTGCAGCTCGTGTAACCAACGTGTCTCCGATTCCGTTCGCTATTTGGCCCAAAGTTTTAGCGCTGCAAGGTGCAACGATCATGACATCTGGTGCAGATGTCCCGGACGCAGGACTCGCAGCAATGTCTTTTTCTTCGTAATCACTTTCAGGCAATTCAACCTTTTCATAATGCGCCACTTTTTTTGCTGCTTCAGTTACAATCACCTTTGTATTAATTTTATTTTCCTTTAGTTTTTCAACTAGTTTTTTTCCATAAATTACTCCTGATGCTCCTGAAATAACAACTAGAATTTTCATATTAAATTATTCTTTAATTTAATTTATATAACTTATGGTTCGTTTAAACCCAAACAACATATTTTTAAATTTCTCATTTCTATGTTTTATTATGAAAACCATTGTAATTAAACTTGGGGGCAGTGTTTTAACTGAGAAAAAGGACTATAAAAAAGCAAACAAGAAAATGATTTCTCAATTGGCAAGAGAAATTTCCAAAATAAACAATAAATACAAGATTATATTGGTTCATGGTGCAGGTTCTTTTGGCCATGCACCTGTTGTGAAGTATAAAATAAACAACGGAATAAAAACAAAAAAACACAAACTTGGTTTTGCAGATACTCATTTATCTGTTTCCCAATTATCCAATATGATTGTTGAAGCATTGATCTTTCACGGAGTTTCTGCAGTTTCTTTGACTCCCACCCTCTTGTTTAAACAAAACAACAAAAAAGTATGTTCTTTTAATGATAAAATTGTGAAAGACTTTCTTGATGCAGGGTATCTCCCTATCCTTTATGGAGATATGGTTTTAGATAAAAAACTAAACGGTTCAGTTTTATCTGGAGATCAAATAATGAAGCTAGTTTCAAAGAAAATGAAAGCAGACAAAATGGTTTTTATATCTGATGTTGAGGGAGTTTATGTTGATGGAAAAGTTTTCCCAAAAATCACAAAATCCAATCTTTCTTCTATCAAATCTCATCTAGGCGGCTCTGCAAAAGTAGATGTAACAGGAGGCATGTATGGGAAACTGATGGAGATAATGAAGAGTAAAGTGTCTTCTGTTATAACCAATCCTCAAAACTTGGCCAAAGCAGTCCAAGGTAAAAAAGTGGGAACATCTATATTGCCGTGAATACCTTTATAAACATTACTTACCATATATTAACACGGTGATGACAATGAGAAAAGGAATAATTAAAGTTATCAATACTGATGTTGATAAAACATTGATTAGCGATTTTGGAACAACAATTTTGATTAACGCCAACAAGGCAGATCCTAAGGAAGCATTGACCAGAATTTTCGATAAAGGTCTTATGAGTCCTTTGCAATTTGAGTTTTTTATGCTCGGAATGAAAAAACCAATTGAATTTGCCACAGATAATTTAGTTAATATTGCAAAAGTTGGTGAATATGGTTTATATCAATGTGACAGTGACTTTAAATTAGAGAAAAAAGATCTCGTTGGCATAAAAAGTGAACTTTTAGTTGGTATAACAGAAGGAGATGTTGTTTTTGCATCCAAAGCTGCTGTGGGTCATATGAATCCAGAAGCAATAGAATGGATGAGATTTGTGAATTCTGTTTCCTCAAAGAGCATTCTTTTGAGTGACGGTTGGGATCCAATTGTCCAACAGATAGCTTCTTTTTTCAAAGATCAAGGAATAACAGTTGATTTTGCTTTAGGGAACACACCTGTTTTTGTAAATGGCGTTTACGAGGGAGAACTTATCCAAATAAATAAAATGGAAATTGCTCAAGAGGTATATAGAGGGTGGGGGATCCAGCAAAATTCTTTTGGAGTATTTAATGGATCAATTATGATTGATGATTCTTCTGCCAATATACCTATGATGCAGATGCATAGGATAGGAATTGCATATGCTCCTACACAAGCCCACAGGGAAAAATTTGGAGAAGCAGGTATTTTAGCAGTTAATACCTTCAAAGAAGCAATTGATTATATTGAAAATTATGAGAACGTGGAAATAAGATTTGGTTGATTTATATGGAAAAAATAAAAGAGATTTTGGAGTTTGATGAAAGATTGACAGAATATTTAACCAGTTTCAAAGGTGTTTATTTAAATCCCGGTTCTGTTCTAAGAGTTCCAAGTTATGCGTGGGGCGATTGGGGAATTGAATTAACAGATGATAACATTGAAGAACTTTATTATCTTTCACAAAAGGCGTATGAAAAAGAATGGGGCGAAACAGATGCTTCTCTAAACAAACTTGTTGGTGTTGCTTCTGTTAATGCAGGATTGGGAGATGTTAATGCAGATATGAATAATTTGGTTGGAAAAATAGCAGCCAGTTTTTTAGCTGATATATCTTCAGATAAAGAATTAAGAGTTTTGGATATTGGTGCAGGAACAGGTGCTACGACATTGGCAACTTTGAGAGCGATGATATCTATCCCTGAAAAATGGAAAACCCTCTTAGACCGAACCAAATTTATTTTAGTTGAACCATCTGAAAAAAGAGTTTTATCTATTCTTGATTCTATTGAAAATGATCTCCATATGCCTATGAGGGTTGCAGACAGTATCGAATTCCAATTTTGTAAGGATATAGATATAGATGTCGATCCCAATTCAATTAACATTGTTATTTCCAACGCTGCAATCCATCATAATGCAGTTTTAGATAGATCTTTGAGAAGAATAGCTGAAACCATGAAAGAAGGTGCGATGTTTGTAAATGGCGACTGGCATAATGACGTTTGGCATGACCCAATTGAATTTGCTGTTAAGCTATATCCAAAGCTTTTAAGTTTGGAAGGAAATGATCTGGATTCATTTTTCAAAGGTTATTTTGAATTATTTGCAGAAGGTTCAAGACCATCAATGTTTTTGGATATGTATATGCAAACATCTCTTAACAAGAGTTTCTATGAATTCGCCTTAAAATTCTGTGAACTTTATCCTCACACAAAAGCTCAAAAAATTGCAGATGATCAAATAATACAATTTTGGGTTTCTGTAAATAATGAATTTAAAAAAGAATCTGAAAACAGAGGGGAAAAAGTCACAGCAACTATTGATACTTTGGAATCGCATGAGCCCATACCTCAACGTAAGAGAACTATGGCGGTTTCTGGAATAGAAACAGATTCTATAAAAGTTCAAGAAATGTTTCAACATTTAAAAAGAACAGGTAAATATGTTGAAAAGGGAAATGTACACCGAATGATTGAAACTCCTCAAGGAATAAGTGATTTAGCTGCTGTCATGGTCGCAGGCAAAAGAAATAGGTGATTAAACGAGCCACAGAAAAATTGTTAAAATTGAAATTGCGAAACCAGAGAATGGTTTTGAGAAAGAAAGTCATTGTCACAAACATACTGATGAACCAGTATCCGATTCAATTACAAGGTATTTTGCTACACGAAGCGAAAGAGGAGTTCTATCTGAAGCTCATAACATTGACCATGTTGAATCAGTTGCACACTGTGCATCAGTTGCAGCTAAAGTTTTAGCAAAACACGAAGGTTTTACTGAAGACCAAGCTAAACAAATATCAAAGGTTGCTGAAAAGACAGGTTGGTTGCATGATATTGAAAGGAGAAATGTTGAAAATAAACCTCACGGTCCGCAAGGCGCAAAAGTAATCGGTCGCTTGGCTTCCCGCGGTTTTATTGATGTTTGCCACTGTAAGGAACTTGATACAGTTAAATTTGTTGTAGCACTTCACGAGATAAACTATGAACAAGCAGAGCAAATACGGGTTTCAGATAAAAATGAAATAACTCCAATTGATGATGTGATTAATTTAATGTTGTCAAAACCCATTTCAGAAATTGAGTTTTCTCAAATAACCTGTACAAAACAACAAAAAGTTGTTTTAAAAGCAATTATTATTGCTGATAAAATAGCAGAAGCTAAGGGTCCAAGAGTTGCTGAAAGAAGAGCTTATTTTGTTTCAGGCGAAAGACTTTGGAAAGGGGATCTCAAACATTTAGTTGCTTACAACCATCCTGTTTTTGGACCCAATGCTGCAATGGAAAGTTCAGCATTTGCTTTCCTGGGTGAAACACTTATACGCTGGGCCATCAGAAATCCAATAAGTTCATATCCTAAAGAACTGCAACCATTTGTTTCTAAATTACAATCAAGTGTTGAAGAAGAAGTTTTTTTTAATTTAGTTGCTGAATTAGGTTATAGATTTGGTGATTTGGTTAATTTAGTTGAAGATATTGAAAAAATGAATTTTCCTAAATTCGATGCAGATAAAATCCAAACAATACTTTTTGATTTAGAAGTAAAATATAGGAAATTGTCATATGGTGGCAAAGTTGATTTTATGTCAGACACTCCAAATGATGCTTTTAGTTTAGTTAGTTACTATTCATTGGCCGTTTTTTATTATGGACTAACTGATGAAGGGCGTTCCCAGTTTGATTTGGAAGCTATTCTAAATTCAATTTCTTTTCAAAACAAACTTTCTGAGTTTTATAGGGTTATCAGTGAAACCGATGCGGCCAATTGTCTTCAGAATTCTACAACCATGGATCATATAACTTTCTCAAAATATTTTGAAGAGGCAATAAAAAGCGAAAAAGGTAAAGAATGGGTCAGAAAAATCAAGGCTTACAGAGAAGGAGGCAAGGAATTCTTAAACGAATTTGAAGCTGCTTTAGTTGAAGCTTTTCCACCAAAGGATTAAGTGATTTTAATGAGAAACCAAACACGCAAATATGCACAAACAAAAAATACACTCCTCTTCAGTGAAACTGATAGCATATCGCCTAAAATTTCTTCCATGGTTGTTGATGCAGAAAAACATGTTGAAACTCTTTTTTGGGATCGTTATGCTCTTTTAAGCAAATTGAATTCAAAAGGAATTTTCATTCCAAAAATACGTTTGCAAGTTGATCCCTACTCTATTATTGCAGAAAAATGCAATAACTCTGCATATGGTTTCAATGTTAAAGTTGGTTGGGGAAAGCCCTCTCCCGAGTATGATAAAAAAATTAAAAGAATAACACACACAATTTGCAACTCTGTAGAATTAGATAGAATTTTATTTACTTCCGCATGTGTAAAATGCATGATTTTAGATAGTATCTATATCCGAGATTATGCTCTCCACCCCCCATATATCGAAGGCGATTTTTTACATTTCATTTCTCCCAATACCAGTGCAGTTTTGGGATTGGTGTCAAGTTTTTTTGTGAATGAGTACATATTTTCTCAAACGCCTTCAAATTCTCACTTCACATCCGAACTTATAGATAATTTTTTCAAAGAAATGCTTGGCGTTTACAATCCCTCTGAAATCGTTGATTGCATGTTGAGATTTCCAATAAGTGAAAACTCATTGGAAAATCCCGTTGAATATATTTTTGAAGTAGCAGAAAAACAAGCAACTTTCACACAAATCAAAAAAAGAAAAAATTAGAATTTGACTTGCACATTTTCTTTTTCTTGGCTTTTTATCTCAAAAAGTTCTCTTTGTTTTGCACCTACTAAGGGGGCAATAAGAACATAAGGTATTTTTTGAATTAAAATATTGTATTGTGTTGTGATATCATTGTAAAATTGTCTTGCATAAGAAATCTTGTTTTCTGTTTCTTCTAATTGCTCTTGCATCTTGACAAAGCCTTCGTTTGCTTTTAGATTTGGATAATTTTCTGCCACAGCAAATAAAGATTTCAAAGCACCAGATAACATATTTTCTGCTTCAGCCATTTCTTTTGGACCTTTAGCATTCATAAAAGAGGTTCTTGCTTTGGTAACATTTTCAAATGTTGTTTTTTCATGCTTTGCATATCCCTTAACAGTTTCAACAAGATTGGGTATCAAATCAAATCTTCTTTTCAATTGAACATCAATCTGTGCCCATGCATTTTCACATCTTTCTCTAAGAACAACAATAGTGTTGTACATATAAACCGCAGCACCAACAACAGCCAATCCGCCCCCTACAACAATACAAACTCCCCCAATTATAACAATTTCAATCATCAAATCACCTTCCTTTATATGCACGAGATAAATTTTAAAAGGTTGGCATAGGATCAATTACCGTTATTTTTAACAATGTTCCATTTCACCAAATAAGCATTTCCGAATTCTAGAAATGATTTTAAACATTTCCATATATTAACTGTTTATGACACCCAGAACGAAAGTACACGTATACCTATCACCCGATTCCAGTTCTTCTCATACTCAAAAGGAAAATTCTGGAATAGATCAAAATGAATTCAGTTCAAAACATGATCTTGAATTACCAGTTGAAAAATTAGTAGCATTAGTTAATATGGGTAAAGAAGCGCGTTCGATTTTATTACATTCTCCTCCAACAACTGAAGAGATAATGAATGATGCTGCTAACTTTCCTTCAAATGGTTCTAAAAGATGTAAAAAATTTAGTTTAGAAGAGCTGGAAGCAACATGTGGTGGCGAAGACTGTCAAAAAATAGTAGAAGAACAGTCATGGCAAGATGGCATACGTGCGATTGAAAAAGGATGCTATGAAGGAAAATGTTAATTTTCAGTTAGGTTTATATTCTCAACATTTCCTTTAATTATTATGCGCCAAGTTATTATTGTAAGAAATGATCTTAAAATGCAGAAGGGTAAAATTGCAGCCCAATCTAGTCATGCTGCAATAGAAGCAATGATCAAAACCAAAAAAATTGCTCCCCAAGTCGTTAAAACTTGGCTTGAAGAAGGCCAGAAAAAAGTTGTCCTCAAAGTTAATTCTGAAAAAGAGTTATTTAATGTTTTCAAGGATGTTTCAAAAGAAGTACCTTGTGCAGTAATACGCGATGCAGGCCATACTCAAGTGGCTCCAGGAACCGCAACGTGTATTGGAATAGGACCCTGGTATGATGATGTTTTAAACAGATTGACAAACCATCTCAAATTGCTCTGATTTCATTAATGAGGGATTGTCTACTATACTTATCCACAAGTATACTTCTGCAGTATCAAACATTTCCTTAACCGATTCGGACAACTTATTTTGGGAGGCAAATATTTTTGCAGTTCCATAAAATGAAGTATTTTTTCTAAATGCCTGTGCCAGAGCTATTTCAGGTTTTCTTTGGAAATTATCTAAAAGATCAAGTGTTTCATTAACCCCCAAAGCATTTTTACAAATTAAAATCGCTTTAACTGTCCCATTTCTTTTATTCGTAAATGCACTTTCCACAGCTTGGAACACTTCGAATGGATGATATCCCTCTTTAATTAATCTTTTAAAGTTTGCAACATTTCTGTGGAAAACTCCAAAATTAAAGCTTATATCGTTTTGTCTTTGTATGACAAATCTCTTGATATTTTCTCTTTTTGTTGGGGGGATTTGTTTGTTTTCTATTTTTGCATGCATCATGGTCACCTAAATATATTAGCAAAATCTTTATTTATAACTTTTTTAATTTTTTTTATCTAAAATAAGGGATAAAACAGGTATATTTCCTAGTTTTTCAATTTTTTCAAATATTCTAATATTGCATCAGACCATAACTGTGCAGGGCAGCCACATTGTTGCATTGTTTTTGGTTCAACAAGTTCTGAAATGTGTCCAACACATCTCTCATTTTTCATAATTTCTAATTCGCCCAAAATTTCATCCAATCTATCAGTTTTGTTCTCATCAAATTTTTTCAAAACTTTTATGTAAGGAATCATTAACCATGGCCAAATAATCCCTCTATGATATGAAAAATCTCTTTTTTCCTGATTTCCTATATACTCCTCCTGGTAACCAAAACTGTTTGGCAATAAAGAATACAATCCTCTAGGAGTATAGAATTTTTCCATATGTCCCAAAATTCTTTTTTTCACATTTGTAGGAGGATTCAAGTATTCTAGGGCAATAACAAAATTAGGTCTTTTTTCATTGTTCTCCAAATCCTCTTTGTTTTCAGGTTCTAAAATATCACAAATCTTCCCGTTTTCAAAAAACTTTTCAATTGAGTGTTCAATATTTTTTTCAAAAGGAAATTTATCATCAGACAATTCATTGTATTTTTTAATCGCACTTTGCCAATATGCGTTTATCTCTATAGGTTTTCCACGTCTATCTAAAGTGTCCATCCATGTCAATCTCGGTTTCAAAGTTTTTATCAAAAAATCCCCATCCATTTTGTAATCTTCGTTTCCACAGACATACGAATCTAAAACTTTTTTTGCAGTATGTAATCCTTCTTCCTTTTCCACATCCAAAAGATTATTCACATATAAAAGACCTGCGTCAACTGTGTTGTAACTTGTTTTGTGGATATTTGGGACTCTACCTCCCACAATCTGTTTTCGTATTTTTTCAATGTATTTTTTTTGCATTTTCGCATCTAATAAATCAAAAACAACCATGACATCTCTAACATAATCATCAAACCATGGTAGTCCTGCTAACAAACTGTCCCTTAGGATATATTTACTATACCATTTATCTTCAGATTTATTTTCAAAATTCATCTCAAAAATTGCTTTCTTTTCAAAATAAAATTCGTTAAAAGAGGTCATCAATTCTGTATCATCATATCCCCTAAAGTTTTCTCGTGGATATCTTATGACCCTAACTGTTTTGATTGTTTTGTTATATTTGGTTTGTGAAATCTTCAGATAAGGGGGGATATGCAAACCATCTTTTTGGATATGATTAATGTTTCTATACACAAAAAAAGGTTTAATTTTCAAAACCATATCTTCAGGTATTTTATACACAACTTCAAAACCATTATTCGATATTTCTATTTTTCTTACGACTTTTTTATCGTCTATACTAAAATTATGTTCAATCCAATTTTTTCCTAACTTTCCTTCGAAAAAAGGAAGTTTTTTAGATGTGTAATCATCATGAAACCAAGTACTCAAACAATATTCTTTTTTTTCTGTTATAACCGCGTCGTCCAAAGTTGTTAAAATCAAATCATAATCATTTCTAAGGCCGTGATATTTTCTTGTTGGGGTCAAAGACAGCGTATTAAAAAATTTTAAGGTGCTTCCAATAATAAATTCTCTATCGTCATTTTGTTCAAACAATATCGGGGAAGCCATAATTAAAAAACCAAACAATCATTTATAATTGTTGCTTTTCGAAATATTTTTGTGGAAAAAACAAAAACCAAAAAACTTGTATTTTATGCAATTATCTTTCTATTGTCATTTTCAATATTAGTTTTTCTTTCAGAAGAATACACAGTATCCTCTATCTGTTCTCCAGAAAAAAATTTTAGAATTTCAGGAGGGGTATACTCTGTTTTCAAAACTCAAGAAGGTTATTCTATAAAAGTTTGCAATGATTGCTGTAAAACTTATGTCACAAAAGAGTTTTTCTTTCCCGGCGAGCATGTTGTCTTGTGCGGGAGAGAATATCAAAATGTAAAAAGATGTTGAGGTTGTTTTTTTGATAGATGTAATAATTGGAATTTTGTTTGGTATGGTAACAGCATTTCTTCCCGGAGTCCACATAAATACTTTTGTTTTTTTATTTTCGAGCGTTCTAACATCTGAATCAACATTAATAGGAATTGGCTTATTTTCTGTTGTGGGGATACTCCCTTCAATTTTTATCGGCGTTCCTGATGCAGACACAATCGGCTCTTTTTTCCCAATTCAAAGATTTATGGCAGAAGGAGGACTCAGAAAAGGAATATTTTTAATTATCTTATCCTCTATTTTGTCTGCACTATTATCCAGTCTTTTAATAAACATTTTTCCAACTATGGTTGTCGATTCATATTTTCTTATACAAAGTATCATTCCTTTCATACTGGCTTTTTTTATAGGGTATAATATCTTTACGGGATCTTGGGGAGATAGAGTAGTAATAATTTTATCATCAGTTTTTGGATTTATTTTATTCAATCTCCCTACCGAAGATGTTTTACTACCCACCTTTGCAGGTTTATTTGCAATTCCTTTTTTGCTAGCATCTTTCAATAAAGAAACAACATTTCCCAGACAAATCAAACAAAAAACACAATTCCCTATCGTCTTTGTTTTAATCGGTATAGTTTTAGGAATTTTTGCTGCAGTTCTTCCTGCTGTATCCTCCCCGGCTCAACTTGCGGTTGTTGCGACACCCTTCATTCAATCTTCTGAGGCATTTCTTGTTTTGAGTACAGCAATACTCGTTTCAAAACACTTTTTTGCACTTTCTATGAAAACTGATTTGGGAAAACCAAGAATCGGTGCCTATAATTTTATAGAAATACCAGAATTTGGCTGGCTTTTTTTATTATTCGGAGTTATTGTAGGTGCATTTATACTTTATATTATCCTAAACAAAATAACAAAAATTCAAATAAAAAGAAACAAAATTCAGCTCATAAGTTCTATATTGATTGCTTATCTGTTTTTTTTAACATTTATTTTTCATGAATGGATCGGTTTAATTATTTTAATCTGTGCAACTAGTCTGGGGTTGCTTTCAAACACTTTAAACTCCAAGAAAACAAATTTAATGAATGTTATAATTGGTCCGACTTTTCTCAGATTTATTCTTTAACCACCATTCCTTTTTGAGTTAATTCAAGTTTATGGGGGATCAAATCATGTTTTGCATTTCTCATTTTAACAACCGTTATATATCTTTTGCCACTGGTTTCCAGCACACTTAACTTAACCACACCATCGCACAAGAATTCTGAAAAAGAATCTCGTGTTAAATAATGATGCCCTTCGGCCATTTCTGCTATTAACAAAGCATTGATTTCATATTTCCTAAGCATGTTTATCAAACCAACAACCGCACCCCTTTTAAGTACCTCTGAAGATAAGTGAATATCTCTCGGTGCCAAATCCAAGGATCTCAAAACTTCAACACCTGCAGTTATTTCTGCATACATGCTCAATATTGAGAGAGAGTCTATGACAACTCTTTCAGGATTATTGGTTTCGATAGTGGTTTTAAGATCTTTAAATATATCAACTATGTTTGTTTTTGTCATATCGTATTCCTTCAAAATTAAAGTTCCTTTATTTATATGTTCCTGTAAGTCAATACCAAACATTTTCCCCTGTTCCAATAATATTTTTTTATTTAATTCAAATGTCAAAAAGACAGCTTTTTTACCTTTTTTCAAACCTTCATAAACATAATGTTCTGCAAAAATAGATTTTCCAGCGCCTGGCCCTCCAATAACTAAAACAATCGAATTTTTAGGAAATCCTCCTCCCAACACTTTATCAAAACCTTTTATACCAGAATTTAAATTCATATGACCACCTTATTATACTGGTATCAAAAACCTTATAAAAGTAGCCCTCTTTTATTCAACTATGCCAATTCCACTAGGTGTTCCCTCAAAAAGTAAAATAATAGGCCTATATGGTGATATAAGTGGTTCATCTGCATCTATGGGCAATAAAAGGTTAGATATAGCCTTATACGGTGGACTCCCAGATAGGAGCAACATTTTATTTGTATCTCCTTCATCAAACGAAAGAGATATATTTTTAATTCAGTTTGCTAATGCAGGTATAGAAAATGGTGAAAATGTGATATATATCACAACCGATAAAAGTCCTGATCAAATATTTAAATATTCCGATAAATTCAAATGGAAATTAAAAGAAGCACATAAAAAAGGACAGTTACACATAATTGATTGTTATTCATGGACATTGGGAAAAGAAATTAAAGATGATGAAGCATATGGAACCACCCAAATTCCTGGTCCAAATGCATTAAATGATATATCTATCGCGTTATCTAAAGTAATGGAACAAATAGCTTCACCCGGCAAAAAAGTCCGTGTTATATTCAATTCAGTATCCACTCTTTTATTGTATAACAACAATGACACTGTTTTCAAATTTTTACAAATCACAGGTGCGAGATTAAAAAGTTTAAACGCAACAATTATTTATACTCTAGAGGATAAAATGCATGATGGAAAAACAATGTCAACACTTCAACATCTAACAGATGCGTTGATAAAATTAGAAAAAAATAAAATTTGGCACATAAATGCTTCATGGGCGGGCCATCCAGTATCTCTTCCTGCTGAATTTAACAATAATGGTTTAACAATACCTTAGGTGGTTTTATGGTTGAAACACGTGAATTACTAGATGGAATCGTATCTGGCATAATGCTTGAAAAAGTTCTTGCCGTATGCTTAATCAGAGATGATGGTATTCCTTATATTTTCAAATCAAAAGATGTTCTAATCACACAGCAATCTGTCCAACCAATTGCGTCCATAAACAACATTAGCAAATACATCCATTCTGAGTTGACTAATGATTCTAAAGCCACATCTGAAAAAACATATGTTTTTATTAAAGGGGATAAGCACGATTACATATTTTATCCTGTGGACGCTTCTCATACATTAGTTTTGTTTATTGATTCGATGAATGACGATGAAATGGATTCTTTTATTGAAAGAGTGAAAATATCGTGCAAAGAAATTCTCAATGTATTGGAATAGAGGTGAAAAATATGACAAGAATACCTACCGGTATACCTGGTTTTGATGAATTAATTGAAGGCGGATTCGATGAAAACAGTACAAATATTATTGTCGGCAGTGCAGGAACAGGTAAAACTATATTTGCTTTAAATTTTCTGTATAATGGTATAACTAAATATAAAGAAAACGGAATCTATATCTCTCTCGAAGAAAAAAAAGAAAGAGTTTATGTGCATACAGAAAGATTCGGCTGGAATTTAGAAGATTTAGAGAAGAAAAACAAGTTTGTTTTTGTTCATTATCCTGCACAGCAAATAGAAAAATTTATTGAAGATGCACCCTATTTAAAGGATCTTATAAAAGAACACAAAATTAAAAGAGTTGTAATTGATTCTGCAACATCGCTGATGCTTTTACAAAAAGATGCTTATGCTAGGAGGCAGATTTTTTTAAAACTAATGAGCATTATAAGTGGATGGGGTTGTACGGTTCTTTTAACATCTGAAGGAACACAAAAAGGAGATCGCTTAGTTCCTAAATTCAATATAGAATATTTAGTTGATGGGGTTGTTGCGGTTCATACTGTTAGGAAAGGAGATGTTAAAGACAAAGCACTTGAAATAGTTAAAATGAGAGGAACAAAACACAGTCACCGTCTTGTGCCAATGAAAATTGTTAAAGAGGGAATTGCAGTATATCCTACTCAAGGGGTGTTTAACAAATGAGAAAGGGACAGGTCTCTGTTGAATACACAGTTCTTTTAGGCTTGTTTCTTTTTGTTTTATTGGGAGTGATAATATTTGCTTATTCACAATATAAAAATCTAGAAAACGAAATATATGTACTCGAAGGTCAAACTGCTGCTCAAAAAATATGTGCATCTATTGATCATATCTCGCGTTTCGACAAAGGCACAGTTCAGCATATCGAAGTGTACCTACCCCCCAACTACAATCCTGAGAAATCGTTTCTGAAAGATAATGTGATAAACTTGAGAGTTGCAGATTCTGATTTAAATTGCGTTTCTCAAATTCCTATTGATGGTCAGCCTCCTTCATCCTATGGGAAAACAAGGCTTATTTTAGAAAGAACAGATAGGGGGGTAGTTATAAGGTGATATTTTGAAGGGTCAGGTTACATTGGAATTTACAATCATTCTAACACTTCTTTTAATTACATTTTTATCTATTTTAACCGCAGTGAGAACAATTCAAAAAGAAATGATTTATGAAAAAGATTTAGCAGAATTAAGGTATATATGCAATTCAATTGCTGATCTCATTGTGGAAAAAGAAGTTATGGGGAACACCGTCAGGATTTTCATACCTAAAGAAACAACATTCAAATACAGCAACAATTTCCTAGTCTGTCAAAGGGAAAAAAATTTAATTGTTGTTAGTCCAATTCCAGGAGGATTTAGGCCAGGAATAAGTGGGGAAGTGGTTGGATGGCAGGAAATTTAAAGGCCCAAGTCCAAGTTATAGATGCTTCCTTTGCCATTTTGTTATTTTTTATGCTGATGTTTTTAGTAATACAATTGATAAATTCAAATATACTTTATCCTGAATACAGTATTTTATCTGTCCAGCGTTCTGTAATGTCATCACTTTTATCAGAAGATTCAAAATGTGCACTAATCGAAAACAATCAAATAAATTTCAACAAATCTATTAACAATGTTTGTTTAGGAGTGTATCGAGAAGGTTTAAAAGAAGGTAGAGTTATTGGATACTCGCTAGAGATCAGGAATCTGGATAACGTTCTTTTGGGCCGTTGGGAGGATGGCGAAAAAGGAGAAAACAAATTCATAAGTTCTAGATATTTTCCACTGAACAATACTGTATACAAATTAATTTTAGAGGCTTCGACAGAGTGAGCATATGAAAAAAGGAATTTTCTTTATGTTGGATTTGATGTTTGCATTACTAATAGTTTCATCATTTATTTACATCATATCTCATTCTCCAACAAATGTTTATCAAACAATTTTCTTTGAAGATCAATTTGCATATGATGTTGCAAATGTGTACAGCACAACAGGTGATATAACACTTATTAATAAAATGTTTTCTGATAAAGGATATGGTGGTTCCTTCAACGGCCAAACAATAAACAAAGCCTGCGACCCAAACAAAAATGATGTGTATGTTAAAAATATAAATAATTATGAAATAGTTTACTGTAATTCGGTGGTCCAATGAAAGGATTTTTTTTATCTTTGTCTATATTGTTGATTTGTTTCTTATTTTTATCAATACTTGCTGTTGATTTTCCAAGATACGAAATCGAGAGAACTAATTACATTTTAAATGAAAAGGATTTAAACACAACTGTTAAAATAAACAACGAAAGTATAAATATTTCTGAGGTGATTTAATGAATAACATTGCAATAAATGGATTTGGGAGAATTGGAAGGTGTATTTTAAAATATCTTTATGTTAATGATTTATTGGGTAGCAAAGTAGATGTAACTGCAATCAATTTACCTGATCCTGAACAATATGCTTATCTATTCAAACATGATAGTACCTATGGTCCGATGGATGCAAAAGTAAAAACCGATTCAAAATATTTTTACTTGGACGATTATAAAATCCTACTTGTCAACGGCCGAGAACCCGAAAATATCCCTTGGGGCGATTTGGGTGTTGATATTGCAATTGAATCAACAGGAGTTTTCAAAGATAGAAAAGGTGCGAGCAGATATTTGGCAGGAGGAGCTAAAAAAGTTTTGATAACTGCACCAGCAAAAGATCCTGATTCAACAATTGTGCCTGGAGTTAATGATAAAGATTATAAGAAATCTCACAAAATTGTATCCTTGGCATCGTGCACCACAAATAGTGTTGCCCCTCCCCTCATGATTTTAGATGAAGAATTTGGAATAACGGGAGGATTTTTAACAACAATTCATGCTTACACATCTGATCAGGTGCTTTTGGATAGGGCACACACTAAAGATTATAGGAGAGCTAGATCGGCAGCAATTAACATCATACCCACTTCAACAGGGGCTGCGAAAGCAGTTGGTCTTGTGTTGCCAAAACTTACGGGCAAACTAGATGGTATGGCTTTACGCGTTCCCGTGCCAACAGGTTCTCTTAGTGATTTAACGTTAAACGTGAAAAAGAAGACCACAACCGAAGAAGTTAATAAAGTTTTAAAAACTGCATCAAAAACCCGACTCAAAAATATAATGAGTTATTCTGAAGATCCCATTGTTTCGACAGATATTATAGGCGATCAAAATTCTTCAATAATTGATTCATTATGTACAAGGGCCAATGGAAATATCATAAAAGTTTGTGCATGGTATGATAACGAATGGGGTTATAGTTGTCGTGCTGGCGATTTTGCCATAAAAATGTGAGTTCATGACAAACGCTCTTGAGCACATAAAAACTATAAAATCAAAATGTAGGGATATCTGCTCAAGTTTAACTTTTTATGATATAAAACATGATCCAATAAACTTTTCAGTAGGGGCAGTTGATAGTGGGTTTGTTGTAAAAAAACAGATGGGTTTTGATGTGGTGATATGCCGGGCGTCTGGTGCGATATACAACTACCAAAACAATGAACTAATCAAAACTACATATCTAAACAATTCATTTAAACCAGAGCAAACAATAATTTTTTCTGATGAAGAGATTTACACTGGTGCCCCCCACAGCATTTACAGATTAAAAAAAGAAATCGAAAATGCCATAAAATTAACAGACCATTCCCCAAACCTCCTTCTTCTTGATGGTTCTATAGTTCCTCTGCCCATAAATAAACCCCAAAAAAGCAGTGAATTTTATCAGCAATATTTGGAATTAATAAAGCTTTATGAAAAATTATATTCTCTATGTAAAACCAATAAAATTCATTTGGCAGGAGTTATTAAGGACACGTATGGGAAAATATTGATCCAAAGTCTTAAAGAAAATAAAACTCTTTCAGTTACGGATAGTTTCTTGTTGAATACATGTATGAAACCCCAAACCCGTACAGAATTTTTAAATTATGGTGCTGGCCTTCACCCCACTATTGAAGATATCAAATTTCCTGCAAAAATAGTAGTTTCTTATTTAAGGCCTTCAGATTTAGATTCTGTATTGAGGGTTGAGGTAGTTGATCTATTTGAGAATTATCAAGAAACGTATGAAATGGTCAATTCTTTATGTTCTTTAAACCGACATTACGCATACCCTCCCCCTTTGGTCGATATCGATTTAAAAGTTAAATTAAAACCTCATGAAATCGAAAACATATCACGAGAGTTCAATATGTTTAATCAAATACAAAGAAGGGACAACAGACCTTTTTAATTTTTGACCCGACTAATCAAATTTTATTTCTTTATAAGAATGCAAATCAATTCCGTATTTTTGGTAGATATTTATCAAACCTAAATGGCCGGATTCTTTACCCTTCAAATCTAACATTTCAATTCCTTTTTCCACATCTTTTTCTGTTTTACCTTCAATTTCTAAAAAACTAGGAATTTTGGGCCAGGTATCTATTGTAAATTCAACATTTTCCAAAACAAATCTGTGCCTTTTATTTTCTTGATAATATTTTCCACTGAAACACGAAAGCTTAGAAAGAATTTCTGCGCTCTTTTCAAAATCTTCTACTTCAATTTCTATTTCTTGCGTTTCATCAACAGCAGTTCCCCTTTTGTTTTTATATGTAATGGTTGTTTTCTCACCTACTTTCCTAAGTCGGATCCATTCGCCCATTCCCGGATTCTCATGATTCAGGCATTCGATATCAAAAACCCATCTTTTTTGAAGAATTTCAGGTGTTTCTTTAGCGCCCAAACCTATCAATTTATCAATTATTTTCTGTTTATCAATTCCCAAAATTTGAGTCTCATATTCAGTTTTCATATTTTTCACCAGGTAATGGTATAATAATGTGCTCCGGCCGGGATTCGAACCCGGGTCGCTAGGGTGAAAGCCTAGCATCCTTGACCGGACTAGACGACCGGAGCATAAAGATCGATAAAGTGCGTAGGACTTTGTTATTTGTATTTCCAAACATTTTTAAAAGTGATTGTTGAAATCAAAATATGGAACGACTAAAGAAGGCTTCGGAACACATTTCTAATGGAGAGTATGATAAAGCAAATACTCTTCTAGAAGATATTATTTCATCTAAACCCACTTTAACAACAAAATTAATGGCTTTGGTCATGTTAATAAACATAACAAGATTGAACGGAGATTATAACAAGCTCTCAGATTTATATTCAAAATTGGGGGAATACGTGCCTTCTTATAATATATTTTTCAAATCGGGAGAAGCTAATCTTTTGGCAGGAAGATACCAAACCGCTCAAAAAATGTATGAAAAATCGTATTCTTTAGCGAAAAAAAATGAAGACAGAATAAATTCACTTGTTTATATATCAATATCTTACCTTCTAACAGATGATTTTGAGAAAGCAGCAGAATATTATCACAAGGCAAAAGACGTTGATAAAAAACATACAAAACAAATGTTTTCAAAAATAATAAATAATATAGTTTCAAAAAATGAAAATATCCCTAAAAACCATAAAGAGCAAATATCAAAACTTTTAGCAAAATTAAAGTGATTAAATGACCGATATCAAATTAGATGAGAAAGGCAAAAAAATGCTTAATCTTGTTAGATTTAATGCCAGAATACCTCTTACAACCTTAGCAAAAAAAGTTGGTTTGAGCAAAGAATCTGCAAGTTACAGACTTAAATCCATGGTTGATAAAGGGATCTTATCTAAATTTGTACCAGAGTTAAATTTCCATAGGATGAGAATGACAATTTTCAGAGTGGCCCTCAAATTAAACAATATTGATGAAAAATTAGAAGCAGAAATTGGAGAATATTTACACACATTGCCCTCAATTTGGGTGGGTTACATGTATGGCGAATGGGATATTATGTTTGGGGTTTTGGTTAAAGGACCTTTGGAATTTGATAGCCACATGAGCAAAATAATGCAAAAATTTGGACAACATATATCTGAAAAAGCCATATGTATCCAAGTCAATGATTTTTTCCTAGATTATAACCACATATATGAAAAATATTCCAACGAGCAGATTGAAAGTTTTAAAGAAGAATCTGATGATATAGTTATTTTAGATGATTTTGATAAACAAATAATTGCTCATTTGTATGACAATGCGCGCATTTCATATCTAGAGATATCTCAAAAGATGAACGTTTCGCCGGGTTTAATTAAAAAAAGAATTATAAAATTGGAAAAGAACAAAGTAATCAAAAGATATATGACCTCTATGGACAGAACTCAATTAGGTTATAGAAAATATAAAACTTTATTGTATTTCAATAATCTTTCATTAGAAGTAAAAAATAAAGTTTTAACTTATTGTTTAAGTATCCCTAACATAACTCATGTGACTACCACAACCGGTTCTTGGGATTTAGAGATAGATTATGACGCAAAAGATTTAACAGAATTCCATACCTTGTTCAGGGATTTCAGAAACAAATTTTCGTCTCAATTAGTTGATTATTCAGTTTTATTGTCCTACAACTACAAATACATCAATCCCCTCAAACAAATTAAATTATAGCCCCACAATTATTTAAAATCTGAACTGCCCCAACAATAAAAAATACCCAACCTAAAAACATTATTAGAATGACGGTATACTGTCTTTTCTTTCCCAATTTAAATTTAAATATATCAAAAAAATATAGTCCTGCAGACAATGCCAACAAAAACAGTCCTATTAACAATTCAAGAAATCCAATAAGAAAAACAAACATCAAATCTTCTGCCATGCATATTCATCAAACGAAAACAATTTAAATTACGCCTTTTTATTATATTTATGGTTCCGAGAAATCTGCAATATTCTGAATATAAAGATAACAGCAGAATAAATCCAGATTTTATAAGAGATTTAAAAGATAATATGTTTTTATTATCAGATTGGTTGCGTTCTTTACCTCATAATCAAACATTGATTAATCAAATAAATGATTTTAAAAGTTATCAAAATATTAATGTTTTAACAGATCCCGATTTAAAAAGACTATTCGAATTTTTAAATAATTCTACCATCCCCATAAATATTGTAGTACAATTGCCTGTCAATCTATTTTTTGAAAACCACCCCTTCAACAAAATTCCAGGGGCAACACAATTAAAAAAAGAGAATGTTTATATTGAAATAGAAAGAGTGTTTAGTAATTTTAAAACAACAATTCCAGATACAAACGTTTCTTATTACGATATACTATTGAGATTTATTATAAATTCTCCAAATCTGTTTTCAGAAGATCCCAAATCTTTTATTGATTCATCTATTGATACTTTACATTATCTTTTTAATATTTCTCCATTAAAAGAGGAATTAGCATCTCTTTTAATTGATGGTGCAGGATGGGGTCAATCTGTAAACAATAATCTACTTGGTTTGTTAACATTACATAGTCAAGAAATCAAAAGAATTTTAGAGACCAATCCTGGGAAGTACTATGAAGTAAATTTAATGCTGGTTTTTTTATCTCAAGAAGATGTATTCAGCTTTTTCTCTGAAAACAGCGGTCCCATGACGGATTTATTAATCAACATAGAAAAATCCTATAAAGGTGGTTCTTGGAGATTATTCAAAAAACTTATAAGCAGCAGTAGTTTAAGACAACATTTTATAAACGATCCCACGTGGTTTTTAGATTTGTCTGAAAAAAACAATCTAAAAATCGTTTTGGAGGCATTAACTCAGGTGGATAAAGATCCCTTCTTTTTCAGCAGAGTTCTAAAAAACCCGGCAACTGCTGAATTATTTTTTAGGGATGGAAATTCAGTTGATTCAGGATCTGAGGTAGATAGATTATATGTTAATCCGGAATCCAGGCGTAAAAAAGTTGAAAGTATGTCTCCAGAGCAAATTTTATACATTTTATCTGATGAACCAACGCTTTTTTTTACATCCACAAACGAGCTTTTGATTAATAAACTTAAAAAAGATTATAATAATTTTGAAGGCACATTTTTAGGATATTTGGGTTCAGTATTGGGCAACGAATATTTATCATCAGAGAGAACCTCAAATTTATTCATGCGTTTAATTTCACAAGGGAGAATATATGAATTTATTGAGCCCGAAGACACACAACTTCTTGTATCATTAATTGTTGATTCTCTTTTTGATGGTACAGATAGTTACATTTATTCATTTATAGATTTTATAGGAAAATTAAGTTATATCAAAGAACACAATCCGAATTCCAAAGTTTTCTTTGACACACTCAACAAAGAATTTTCAAATAGGTTTTCTGAAAAAGTTAACGAAAGAAAAAATAAAAAATTATTTTTATTTATTTCTTATGTTTTCGATCCATCTTCTGTTTCATCCAACGATAGAAAAATAATAGAAGCTTTACTATCTAATAAAACCACTCCCACAAACCAGCTTACATCTAACAATCGCTTAAACGTTTTTCAAATTTTCTCCCCCACTGAAACAGATTTTTTCAATTCAACATTATATGATTTCAGAAATAATGAAAAAATGAAAGTTTTAACAACTGATGAAACGCCTTCTTATAATCGAGTTGTTTTAGAATCCGAAGGTGTTGTAATGACTTTATTCATCGGTAAAAACGTATCTGCAAATGTAAATTATCTAAACAATCTTTTAAAAGACGATTCAAACAAAATGATTACATTCAGAGGGCATTCTTATCAAGTTGAAGAAAATTTCCCTGCACCTCTTTTTATAAACAAACGATGCAACACGCTTGTTTTAATAGGTAGCTGTGGAAGTTCTCATGATATCCCCAGTTATCTAGAAAACGCCCCTGAAAATAATTATATGATAGGTTACTCAGGTATAGGGACTGGTGTCAATACAAACACAATTATCAAACTCATCATAGAAGAAACAAAAAAAGATGAAATTGACTGGATGGCTGTCCAAGAAAAAGCTGTAGATAAAATTGGAGTAAACGAACAATTTCTATATTTCCCTTTTGAGTGGTCTGCAGCAGCTGCAAAGTTTTCCACAACCAAATAAAAATTGAGAAATTATTTCAATAGTTTGTGTTTTATTAGCATGACAAATGTTCTTACACTAGGAAAGCCCACAATTTTTTTCAATATGCCGTAAGCATAATCTCCAAGTGTTTTTTAGTGGTAGATATATTGCCTGATTCATCAGATTGGTTCGCCGAATTCTAAAATATTCACAGTTTATTTTCCAATATTTATCAACTCTTGATAATTTGATACTGCCCCCCATATCAAAAAGGTGCAATTAGAGCAGTGCAATTATCGAATATTTCTTCAGTTTCTGTAATCGTATCGTCTAAAATTATTTAACAAATCCCAAACAAAAAAAAATTTTTTTTTGTATAATGTACTAGTTACTTCACGTCCTGAATTATCTATCTCTACGTCAACACTTTTATTAAAAACAGAATACTTCCCTCGGACTCTTTCTTCACAACCAGTTTCAAACTGAACTATCTCATTGTTGAATCTTATTATATCAAAATCAATATCGTTTCTTGCAGGATAATTCTCTTCAATTGCATCATAATGAGCATCAAAACCTGTTTCATGTGTCCAGTCATAAACGAAAAAAGTTGATAAATATGATTTTTTAATGTGCACATTCAAATAGTTTGTCAAGCTTTTGTAATGTACCTTATAATTCTCTCCTCCGCAAAAAACAGATGAATCGACCAAACTTATACCTCCCGAAAATGTGGGTCTATGTCTATAACATCCTGCCATCTCATCAAAATAATAAATTTCCCAATTTTCTAAATTATAGTAGTAATTTTGTGTCCCATCAATAATTCCATTTATTTCAAAGACTTGTCCGTTTGTTTTAAAATATATTGCTTCGGCACCATCAACTCCGGGGTGAAAATAACAAAAATCCTCAGAAGAAAAATTTAAAGATTGATAATATCCAAATTCCATTTCGCAACATTCATCATATTCAGTAATATTTTCTGTACAAACATATCTGTCTGTACTTGAAAGCATCCAATATCCTAATCCTGGCTGTAAATTAGTCGGGGGTGCATATGCATTAGAGCTAGTATCCCAATAATATGTTGATAACAGTCCCCCTGGAATATCAACTTCTGCATGGGGTGAGCCCACAAGAGTCCATCCTCGTGAAAGATTATAACAGCATTCTTCAACTGGAATTCCACACAATTCCATGCTTGTGTTGGTTGTTGCATAAATCCAATATCCCTCACAAGTTTCAAAACTGTATACGTTATAATACATGAAATCTTCATGTCCAATTGCGCCCAAGGTTCCGACAGGTAAAAGAGTTGCAACATCCATGCCTCTATAATCCTCAACAGGAATAGATATCAAATTAAAACCTCTTTCAAGATTTATAGTGTATGGGGCAAAAGGGGCACTACAATTCAAATCTGGCATTGCCCTACCTTTAACTCCTCTGATATTGGTAGGGGCTTCAGGCATTTTATCTATTTTTTGAGCAGTATTTGTGTTCAAAGGTTCGACAACAGAAACAGCAACTACCACACTCAACAGAATAAATATCAAAAACAAACATTTTTTCATATCCTCTCACCTCCTTTATTTTACTTTAGCAGGCACATATTTAAAGGGTATGTAAAAATAAAAAAATTAGAAAATTACTCTTCATTTATCAGTCCAGTGCATCTCCAATTTATTGTTGCAGTTTCATTTTCAACATCCACAACACACGCAGGATTGCACTTATCTTGTTCTAGGTCTAAATCAATCCACCATGTTCCTGTTATGGCGTTGCACATATACTCATCTGTCAGACTCGCATTTACTGTACATTCACTTAATTCTGCTATCGCAACAGCTTCAGAATAACTCAGTGAGTAATTAGTTCCTTCTTTTGTGCAATATTCCTCCTGTAATGTTTTTTCATTTTGTATTTGGGAAATGTAATCGTATGTTGCTTTTTCATCCCATTCGTCGTAACATTTCAAATATTCTTCAGTTTGTTCCCAAGTACATTTATAATCAACACATTTGCAGGAGGTTAAATTTTGATGAGGGGGAAGACATTCATACACATAAGTGTAAATAGTTGAATCCAAATCTACATCTAACGGTCTGCAGAATTGATTTAATCCCCCCGTGATGTGACAATCTGCGTCAGTGAAACATTCTGCATTTTCCAATTTATCTTTTTCTATTTCTTCAATTGTTTGATTTATGTAATCAACACATTCTTTTTTAGTTTCATTATCGGATATATACTCACACACACTTTCTTTTAAGTGGTCTTTTGCCATTTCATAATAGCAGTTGTTTTTTTGATCTCCCTCAAACACTTCACATATTCTGGGATCCAAAACATATTGTTTCAAATAATACAAGCAACCTTTCATATTGTTTTCATTAGTTATGTACATACAATATAATGGATTGTTTGTTTTCTGAGCTTCCATCCATAAACAGTTATATCTATCATCTCTAAAAGAACACTGAAGAACTTTGTTTATTTCACTCTTGTACGACAACATTTTTTCTCGCGTAGTGTTAGTTTCAGGTTCGAGTATATCTGATGTAGTCGTTCCAATATTTTTAACAACACTTTCAAAAGTATATCCTCTTTCATCCATCACATATGTAATTTTTGAGTATAAGGGATATCCCAATTCATCATCATAACAAACTTTTTGCGAATAATTTTTCACAGCTGTAACAAGTTTGTTTGAAGATGAAATTCCCATTTTAGTTAGATCTGAAGGGCGTATATCTTCAAATTCTATATTTATTTCGAGACATTCACTCATCCTGCCATTGTACTCTTCTTCAGTTATATCTACAATATTATATGCGGAAGTATTGAACAAAACTCCAAAATATTCTTCACTGTTTTTAATATTTGAAGATGAAGGGATTTGGTTAAAATCTTCTAAAATATCTCGTGTTAAAACAGAATTGTTTGTGGCATCAAAACACTCTTTTTCCATACCGATTCGGTTATAGCAGATATAATATTTATCATTTTTCAACCAATTTTCCAATTCCGCCCCACTCATTTTATAATGAGAATAATAATCATCATTATTTCTTTTTAAAATATGTGAAGAATGAACAGAATTTGTTTCAATGGTTTGAATTTTATCAATTTCTACATAAAAATCTATAATATTTTTTTGTTTGTTAATGTTGTTGAAAACAAGATCGCTTCCTCTTGTGTCTCTTTGATTTTCTAATCCGCCAGATACTAAAACATAAATTCCAAAAACAATTAATAATACAACTATGCCTAGACCTACCCATTTAATACTATCGTTCACATTCATCACCTTTATACTATTTATTTTCTATCAACATAAGTTTAAAAAGGTAAAACCTTTAAATGTTATGATATTGTTTGTAGCAGCCCGTATGGTGATTTTATGAATAAAGAAGAATTTGCAGAACTTGTTGAAAAGACAATTAAAGAAGGAGGAATGCTGGTGTCATTGTATTTCGATATGCACGGTCCAGATCCTGATAAACTAAAACATTTAATGACCGAATTTGTTGCTAAAATAAGTGTTGATGAGGGAGTTGTTTATGCTTTCGGAAACATAAAAGAACCCTTAAAATTTGAAGAAGAGAGTGAAACCATCTATTCAACAATGGTTGAAGTTTATGCTTTGATACAGGATTATTATACTCTTGCATATTTATCCTTAAATTATGCCCCAGTTACTTTGGATATTTTAAAACCTGAAAAAGAATTTGTATTAGATATACCTGAGGCCCAAAGAATTTGTGCTAGATTATCTCATTTCAGCCAAGTATTTACAGATACTTATTTAAACAAAGTATTAACTCCCGAAGACAAGAAAAAACATCTAGAAAAAATGAAAATCAGACAGGAACTGGGTAAAAAATATTTAGACGAGAATTTAAAAAAGGGTGAAAAAAATGAAAAATGAGGATCGTGTGACAACAGGAGTTCAAGGAATAGATTCTTTGGTTGGCGGGGGATATATTAAAAATTCTGTAATTTCACTTTCTGGAGGACCTGGTTCGGGTAAAACCACATTTGCCTTGCAATTTTTATTACAAGGAATTAAAGAGGATGAAAATGTTATGTACATATCCTTTAATCTAAAGAAAAAAGAGATTTTCCAACACATTAATCAGCTTAATTTAGGTTTGGATATGGATGTGATCAAAAATAGGATGTTAGTTATTGAGTATCCTCCTGGCGAAATCCAAGAACTGTTAAAAAGACATGGGGCCATTCGTGAAATGATTGACACCGCAAATGTTACTAGAGTAGTTATTGATCCTATAACATCATTTGTTTATATCCAACCTGATGTACACCAAAGGAGAGAGTATTTATATTCAATAGTTGACAATTTAAAAAACTGGAATGTAACTTCATTAATAATTGACCATGATTCTAAGTACGAGCTTTTGGAAATACCTCAAACACTCACAGGTATAGAGGGTTTTACAGATGGATACATACATTTGTCCTATTTGTTAAATATTGAAAAAATGGAAAGAAATAGGGGCCTAGAAATTTTAAAAATGAGGGGGGCCCAAGATGATACAAAAGTTCACAAAATATTCATAACGGAACAAGGAATAGTTGTTGACGACGTTTCTCTAAAAAGAGCAAAACCTAGAAAATAGGTGTTTTTATGATTGTTGATCCTTGGACATCAGAAACTGTTGATTATAAAAAAATCATGAAAGAATTTGGAATCAATCCCATTTCTCAAGAAATTCTCCCTGATGCAGAACAATCTATAGATATGAGATGGTTTAAAAATAATATAATTTTTGCACACAGAGATCTAGATAAAATTTTCAACGCAAAAAAACAAGGCAAACCTGTAGCAGTTTTATCTGGCATCAAACCAAGTGGAGAATTCCATTTTGGTTCAAAACAGGTTGTAGAAGAACTTGTAATGTTTCAAAAACTTTTAAAATGTAAAGTGTATTATTGTGTTGCAGATTATGAGGCATATGCAGATAATGGTGACTGGATAGATAAAACAAAACAAACAGCGGTTTCAAACATTGCAGATGTTTTTGCTTTGGGTCTGGATCCCAAGCATTCATATGTATATCTTCAATCTAAGGAGCCAATAGTTCAAGAATATGCTTTTTATTTTTCTAAAAAAATAACCAACGCAACTTTCAAAGCAGTGTATGGGGACAAGCCCTTATCATTATATATGTCTGCTTTGATTCAAATAGGAGATATTCTACTCCCTCAACACCCTTCCCAAGGTGGTCCAAAAAATGTTTTAGTTCCTGTAGGGGTTGATCAGGATCCGCACATAAGATTAACAAGAGATGTTGCTGAAAAAAATGGTTTTATATCTCCTTCATCAACATATCATTATTTTATTAGATCTTTAGATGGAAGTCAGAAAATGAGTAAAAGAAATCCAGATTCCATGCTGACCTTTGCAGACTCAGATAAAGACATAAAACGCAAAATATCGCGTGCTTTAACTGGGGGAAGAGATACTGTTGAAGAACAAAAGAAAAAAGGAGGAAACCCTGAAAAATGTACTATTATCGAACTTTCAAATTATCACATAGAATCGATTGCAGAACTCCAACAAAGAATTAATAAATGTAAAACTGGCCAATTATTATGTGGTGAATGCAAACAACAAATTATAACCAAACTAACCGAATTTATTTCTAAACACAGAAAGAAGAAAGAAAAGTTTATTCCTTTAGCAACTGCAATTGTTGAGAGGGGAATATTTGACGGGGAATCAGAAGAAGGAAAAAAATTAATAAAGAAGTACTTGGGTGATTGATTTGAAAAAATTATTTTTTATTTTATTATTATCTTATATAGTATACTCAGGTTTTTTTCCTTCAACACAATGTGCAGTAATAACAATTCAACCTGTTTATATGAATAATGAATCCATAAATCAAACTTTTATTTACACAATTTATTCGGATGTTAATGCAACATGCCAGGACGATTTTTGCGAAATATGTTCTTCTAAAGAATCAATAGATTTTGTTCTTGAAGCTAAAAACAACGAAACCTTAAAGAGCAGGGCTTATTCCAGAAACATATATTATACAGGTTCATCTTTTGATTATTATGTATTTTTCTTTGAATATTATGGTCCGACCCTAAGCAATTCTGACAAATTTGGTAATGGAGAGCTGACATATCTCTCAAATTATCAAATGACTAATGGGTTGGAATGTGTAGTTATTATTTTTTTAGCAATAATAATTTATGTAGGGTATTCCTACTATAAAAACAAGGACAAAACATCTAAGCTACCAGAAAAAAAAGTTTCTCAGAAAAAAACAAAAACTATAAAAAAGAGAAAAAAGAAGAGAAAATAAATTATCGATTCCAGTCTTCATTAACTTTTTTTTGAATGAACTCAATATCTTCTTTTGTAAGGTGTTTGAATCTTTTTTGATGTTTGAAATATTCTTCAACAGGAATAAATTTGGGCTGAATGGTTATTGTTTCTTTACCATTTTCATATTCAAAAACTTTCCACAAGCCCGTATCTACTGCAAGTTTTGAAAGTTCAACTGTTAAAGCAGGATCATATTTCCATCCCGGTACGCACGGAGAATGAACGTCAACAAATCTAAACCCTTTTATTTTTTTAGCTTTTTCAATTTTCTTTTTCAAATCAAATAGATGTCCTGATGTTGATGTTGCTACATAAGGAATCCCGTGTGCTTTTGCTATTTCAGTTATATTTTTCTTCCACTCTTGTTTTCCCTGTTTCATTTTTCCAACCTGTGAAGTTGTAGTCCATGCTTTATAGGGAGTTGCGCCACTTCTCTGTATACCTGTATTCATATAGGCCTCATTATCATAACAAACGTAGAGAATATTCTCATTTCTTTCCATTGCACCACTCATAATTCCAAAACCAATATCATAAGTTCCTCCATCTCCTGCAATAACAACAACAGTTGTATGGTCGTTTCCTTTTGCTTCCAGTGATTTAGCAACTCCAACGGCAACTGCTGCTGCATTTTCAAAAGTTACGTGTATATAAGGAACTTTCCATGCACTAGTTGGATAACAAGATGAGAATATTTCCGAACAGCTTGTTGCATTAACAATTATAACATCATCTCCTAGAGCCCTCATCACATTTCTTATAATGATGGTTGCCCCGCAACCTGCACAAGCAGTATGTCCCGAGACAAACAAGTCGTCTTTTCTATCGTATTCCATATCCTCACCTCATTCTTTGGAATTACTGTTTTCCAAAATCCATTTTTTTACAGGTTTTTCCTTCAATTTCTCAAACAATTCTTTACAGTGTTCAACTGTAATATCTCTGCCCCCCAAACCTCCAATAAAATAGCTTATTGGAATTGTTTCTCCGTACATGGCAGATACAATATCAACATACATGGGGGGATAGGCGCCTGCGCTCATCGCCTTTTCAATAACACCAACATGTTTTTTTCCTTGAAGCACTTTTTTTATTTCTTTATATGGGAAAGGCCTAAAACATTTTATCCTTAACAATCCAACTTTTTCACCTTTTCTTCTAAGCTCATCCACTGCTTCTTTTATATTCCCACAAACAGAACTTAAGGCAATTAAAACTCTTTCAGCATCGTCAGTTTGGTATTCTTCAATAATGCCATTTCCATATTCTCTCGAAATAAGTTTGCCCCATTCTTTTGATCTTTTTTCAATTGTTTCTATTGCTTTAAACATGTCTGAATCCAAACTATTTCTAAATTCTTGATAATTATCTGGTTTTGCGTAAACCCCCATTGTCATCGGGTTTTTTGGATCAAGTTTTATTTCTGGGTTGAAAGGAGGAAGAAATTTTTGTATAATTTCTTTTTCTGGAACTGTTAATTGTTCAACAGCATGTGTCAAATAAAAACCATCCATACAAACCATTACAGGTATCATTAATTCTTCTGCAATTCTAAAAGCCAAGGGAATTGTATCTGTTGCTTCTTGATTTGTTTCACAATATAATTGCACCCACCCCGCATCTCTTTCAGATATTGAATCTTGATGATCATTCCAAATATTCAATGGTGCACTCAAGGAACGGTTTGCCACAACCATAACCAATGGGACGCGCATTCCTGCAGACGCAAAAATAATCTCGTGCATCAGAGCTAAACCTTGGGAGCTTGTTGTTGAAAAAACCCTGCTTCCTGCTGCACTTCCACCAACAATAGTAGATATCGCGGCAAATTCTGATTCAACTGCAACATAAGTTTTCAATTTTCCATCCATATAGGCTTTGTTTAAATCTTCTGCAATATGAGTTGATGGAGTTATTGGATAACAAGCCACAACTTCTGGCTCGCAATTAACAACTGCATCACATACTGCTTTACTTCCTTCAATCGTTTTCATTTTCTCACCTTTATTTATTTTTTTCACGTATTTTTTCAGCAAATTTCTCAAGCTCTTCCAAGTCCTTTTTTGGCCCAAGATGAGTTGAGATATATCCTTCATATTCCTTAAAATATTTTATTTCTTTTGATATATTCACTTCAAAAATTTCTTTGATTCCGTGTATGGGATATAATTTAATATGCACGTGATTGACCCCCATACCCTCCATGACCATGGCAACACGTTTTACATCCAAACCTTTTTCAAGTATTTTAGCAACTTTTTTTGATGCAATCATAAGTTCTGTATAGGCAGTGTCTGGCATTTCAAATGCATACGAATTGTAGTGATCTTTAGGTATTACAAGAGTCATACCTTCTGTGTTGGGATTGATATCCAGGAATGCAATATGTTTTTCATCTTCCCAAATTTTCGCACACCCAATATCTTCTGTAACAATCTTACAAAATATACATTCCTCCTCCAATGCCATATCCTCACCTATTTTTCTTCTTTTTTCATCGAAATTGCTTTTACAGGACAAACTTTTTCACATATCCCGCAGCCTTTACAGTAATCATAATCAATCTCTGCTTTACCATTCTTCACATCTATTGCGCCCTCCGGGCAGTGCATCGCACATTGTGCGCAACCAATACATTTTTCTTTATCAATATTTGGTTTTTTATCTCTCCAGGATCCTGTTTTATTTTTTGAAGCAGTTCCTGGTTTGGCACATGGAGTTAAAGTCATATTCTCACCTCATTTGCGCATTGTTTCATCGCATTTATATTTTTCAATGCAAGTTTTTCATCAAATCTCTCATTTATTGCCTTTTCGAGAGAATCTACGTTTACCCAATCTACAAGTTTTTCAAAAACTCCCAAAATGGCAGTGTTAACAATTGGGACGCTTAAATTTTTATACGCGATATTGGTTGCATCAACTGTAACAATTTTGTAATCTCCCAAAAGGAATTCTTTTGATTCTTTTGAGGTGTTAATTATTATCAAACCTTTATTTTCTAATCCTTCGGTGACATCTACATTGTCCATTAAAGTTGCATCCAATACTACAACTATATTTGGAGATACAACATTTTGGTGTATTCGTATAGGTTTGTCGTCAATTCTACAAAACGCTTGTACTGGTGCCCCTCTTCTTTCAACACCAAAAAAAGGAAAGCTTTTTGAATATTTTCCATAATGGCCCACAGCGACAGCCAACAATTCTGCAGCAGTTACTGCTCCTTGGCCTCCTCTACCATGAAATCTAACTTCAATCATTTTTTCACCTCATTCACAATAAACAGATTACCTACATTAGTAATATTTTTATAATGTTAAGGTTGGAAAATGCCGAAATCAAACTGTTTAATGTTTTGTTATTAGGGCGTAGCAAATCCTCAACAATCAAAAAAAGCCATTTTGCTATTCCTGTACTAAAGTTCCATTACAATTTTCTACACAATAGTAATGTATAAAAACCCTTTTTGCATAATTTAAATCATGAAAAGAGTGTTTTACATACTAAAACATCCCATCATAATATTGGGGCTGTTGTTAGTTTTAGGGTTAGGTTTATTTTTTTTACTCCACTCTGAAAAGCCTGTTTACACTCAAGAAAGCGTTCTCAATTCAGTTATGGAAGATTTAGAAAACAAATATCCCGAATCCAGATATGGTCCTGTTGAATATGAAATTCTTGAAATAAATGAAACAAAGGGTGATTGGTATATCAAAGCAAAAGTTTCATTCACTGCAAATCCTCAGTGCCCAAAAAGAATACACCTTGTTTATACATACCCTGAAACTAATTTTGTACCTGATCCTTACAAAGAAGTTGTCAAAGATTGCAGTACTTGTTTAGACCAACAAGTTGGCTGTGTTTTATTATATGAGGAGCAGGCAATTATTGCTTCACACAAGGCAAGCGGAACAGAAGCAATAAGAGATTTTTTACAAAACCACCCAAACGCAGAACCGAATGTACAAAAACAAGAAAATTATTGGTTTGTTACATGGTCTGATTCAGATAATGTTATTAGAGTGAGGTTATCTGAAGTGGGGAAAGCTACAATAGTGAATTAAATACTCCAAAAACGTTTGTTTTTTATAAAGTTTTTTTGAGCGTCAATCAAATCCATGAAAAATTGTTTTTCATCCTGTCTCATCATTCTCAATATTTTTGAAGCAGTCTGTGGACCAACTCCATAAACACTCAATGCGATAACTGCTTTTTTGCCATAGCCTCTAACCAATTCTGCCGATTTTTCAACTTTTGGATCTGCATTCTCATAAAAATTTCCTTCTCTTAATACTCCTGCAACTCCCACCATGGGGCTATTGCATTTTGGACACTTTATAAAGTTTTCTAAATCCTTCAATTCAGAATACCAAACATTTGAACAGTATGTACATCTAAATTTTATTTTTCTTTCCATTATATTCTTAATAAATATTTCAATAACCTCTTTTTGAGGTTCAACTTTGCCCAATATATCTCCAAATCGGTAATCCACAGTCCCGAGCTTTGACCACAAACTCAATTCTACATTGTCATAAATAAATATACTTTTATTTTTCAAAGATTTCAAAAAAATAGAAGTTTTTTCAACATCATAATATTTGAATTTCATAGATTCTATACTCTCTTTAAAAATCGGAGAATCTTTCAAGTACCAAACTGCTTTTTTATTTATTCTGTCATCATTTTTTATGGCCCCAAACAATTTTCCAACGTGATTTATTTCGTATATAAATCCATATGTTTCAGGTATTATCTTATCTAAAAACAAATTAACATTCTCAATACTCATCAAACTTTTTTCAATTTCTTTAGCAGGTATTTTATAAGAGCTTTCAATAAATATCCTATATTGGTCTGCGTTCGTTTTTGCTATTCCATATTTTACAGATAATTGATGAGCAAGGATTTTAGAAAGGGTTTCATTTACCTTGTTCCCTGCGCAAGTATGAATAACAATTGTTTCGGGGGTTGATTCAATAATGAGGTTTTTATCTGTTGGAGTTTCAACAATATCCTTCTCTAATCTTTCCGCAAGTGCACCAAACATAGTTTTAATTTTCTTCATTCTAATTTCTTCTCTTAATCTGCCTGCAGTTTGAGCAATTTCATAGGGGACGGGTAATTCTTCACCTATCCAATCTGGGATAGAAAGTGTGTAATCTTCTACTCCCTCAACAAGAACTTCTTGGTCAGTTATATCAACAACTTTCCAAGGTATACTTTTGGTTATAAATTTATCTCCTTTAGACAAAACAGAAACAAATTTTTCATCCAATCTGCCTATGATTCTATTAAGTTGGATATCTCTTATTGTAAAATTTATATTCGAAGGAATGGTTGATAAGTGAGTATAAAAATACATTCTTGCTTTAAGTGTTCTAATGTTTAATTCCCAATTCTCAATCCGTTCGCTTTTTTCAATATATACCATTCTTGTATCTGCCAGTTGTTCAGCTATCTCTGATAATGTTTCTAAAGTTATCTTGTAAGTATATGCCTTTGATAGTATTTTATGCACATCTCCCAGGAGCAATTTTTTATGAAATCCTTGTTTTCCCTCCAAAAGAATGCCAATAAGTTGTTGAGCTATAACATCATATGAATTAATCAATATTTTTTCCTCTTCTATCCACTTCTGTTTAAGAAGTTTGTCAATAGCTAACGATTCAATGTAATCCTCAATATCTATGGCGATTATCACACCATTTGAAATTTTTGTATGATGATGTCCTGCTCTTCCCACTCGCTGAATCAATCTTTTTGTTTGCCGAGGGGATATATACTGAATTACCAATTCAACATCACCGATATCTATCCCCAATTCCATACTTGAAGTACAAACAAGTGTTTTTATCTTAGAATTCTTAAAATCTTTTTCAGCTTTTAATCTAACTTCTTTTGATAATGAACCATGATGAATGCCCACACTGACTCCTAGTATTTTCAATCTAGAACTTATGGCTTCGGCAGCAGAACGTGTGTTTACAAAAACTAATGTTTTTTCTTTAATGAGTTCTTTCATATTCAGAATTCTTGATAATGAATCTCCGCCCAGATCCACTTTTTTTGCCAAATTATGATTTAATTTTGTTTTTATATCCTCAACTTTAGGATAAATAATTTGTATAGAGTAATCCTTGTTTTCAACATCTTCAATTATTTCAACATTATTTTGGGGGGACAAATATTCTGCCATTTTAATTGCATTTCCCACTGTTGCACTAACACCTATTCTTTGAACTTTGTGCAGACTCCGTTTATTTAAACGTTCTAAAACCATCGACAACTGAACTCCTCTTTTTGAGGTTACTAATTCATGTATTTCATCAACAATTACAAATCGTGTGTTCTTTAACGCATCTCCCAAATACTTATTTACCAAAATCCCGTTTAGTGTTTCGGGGGTTGTTATTAAAACTTGCGGAGGATTTTGAGATTGTTTCATTCTGGTGTGTTGAGAGGTATCTCCATGTCTCAAATCTTTTGATATTTTAAGTTTAGTGCACCACCATTCCAACCTATCAAGCATGTCTCTATTTAATGCTTTTAAAGGAGTTATATAAACTAGTTGAATCCCTTTTTTATCATCCAAACTCAATATTTTGCTCAACAGAGGAAGAATGGCTGCTTCTGTTTTTCCTTTTCCTGTGGGGGCAGTTATCAACACATCTCGTCCTTCGGAAATCGGGACAAAAGTTTTTTTTTGTATCTCTGTCAACTGTCCACCAAATCTATCAATAATTAATTTTTCAATTCTAAGATCAAGGAGCATAAAATTATCTGAATTCTGAAGTTTATAATT
Organism: Microcaldota archaeon; assembly: GCA_020854835.1. Taxonomy (GTDB): domain Archaea; phylum Micrarchaeota; class Micrarchaeia; order Anstonellales; family JAGGVH01; genus JAGGVH01. The sequence continues at coordinate 110,810 of JAHKLX010000003.1, read as the reverse complement.
ATTTGTAGGGTATATTTCCACTCAACAAGTCGCCAATCTCCAAAATTTTGAAAACAATAACAAATAATTTTTTTGAAGGAGATCTAAAATTTAATTATTTTTTCCATTCTTTTTTGATTTTGATGAAGGTTTTTTCTTAGATGCAGATTTAAGTTTCCCAGATATTTGTTCTCTTTCTTTCACTAAAATTTCCATTTCTTCTTCTGTTTGTCTTCTTTTTCTATCCATCTCTCTTTTGAGCTGGTTAAAGTCTTCAGCTTGGAATTCGCCTTTTTCAAGAGCTTCAACTAATTCTTGACTTTGTCTTACAAGATCTGAAATTCTCTTTTTTGATTCGTCAATCCTTTCATCAATAGTTTTTTCTTTGTCTTTGGCAGAAGACAAAGCACTTTCATATTCTTTACTCAAATCTGCGAGGTCTTTCATATACATTTTGAGATAATTGGCCTCAATGCTTTCTCTAAGTTTATTGTAATCTTTTTCATTTTTCTTCAAATAATCATCAAAATCATCAACTTTTCTTTTATATATTTCTTGACTCATTTTTATCCATTCACGAAGTTCTAATGTTTGGGAAACCTGTTCTTCAATTGTTCTAAGTTTATCTTTTTCTTCATCAACAATATCGGAGGATTCTTTAATTTTCTCAACAACATCGTCTTTTGTTTCTTGTATTTCTCTCCAAACATCTGCCAATCTTTCCAATTTATCTTGTTCTTCTCTTACTTTATCCTCAATTTCAACCATGCTTTCAGATATTTCAGTTTCAACAGATTCTATTCTTTTAAGGAGGGTTTGAGCTTCGCTCAAATCATGAATATTTTTATTTATCGCTTTTTTCGCAAGCTGCATTTGTTCTGCAGATTGCTCTGAAAGATCTTGCAAGCTTTCGAGAGAGTTATTTATAACTCCTGTTGATTCATTCGATATTTTCTTTATTTTTTCACCGATTTCATGTAATTTAATTTGTTGTCTATCAACCTCTTCAAGCATTTCGGGGAGTTTTAAAGCTTGTTCTTGAAGTTCAAGAACATTCTTTTGTTTTTCAGCAATTCTTTCTGCAATAGTTGTATAACCTGCCCTAAATTCTTTTTCCATAGGTTCAAAAATATCTGTGTATAGTTTATTTTTTTCTTTTCTAAGTTCTTCTAATTCTCTTTTAGCTGCATCGATATCTGCCAAATATTCTTTAAGCTGTTGTGCATAAGGGCTCAATGTATCTGATGATTTATCCTCAAGCATTTCTTCAACAGATTTTTTAATTTCTTGGGTGTGAATAGGAAGAGTTTTCATTGGTCTTTTTTTTATGGATGTTAGAGAAGCCTTTTCAACATCTTCGTCAATAAAATCGATTTTAGGAATTTCTTTTACATAAGATTTTTCTGAAATTTCTTTTTTAACAATGGGTTCCTTAACCTCTTCTTGTTCAAAAACAGGTTCTTCAACTTCCTCTTCAAATTCAGGTTCCTTAACCTCTTCTTGTTCAAAAACAGGTTCTTCAATATCTTCTGCTTCAACTTCTTTTTTACGTTTCGGTATTGCACTCTCAGGCATAACGTTTGCATCCAAATCTAAACCGCTAACTCCTACATCCATATCGGTGGGGGTCAAACCTGAACCTCCTGATTGGCCTAACCACTGGATATAAATTTTTGTGAACTGATAAACAATTTTCACATATCCACTATCTTCTAATACTGGTAACCACTCCTGTATAACATCATTTTTAAGATTCGAATATTTTGATAATTCATCAAGAGAAAGATATTTATATTTTTTAAGAGTTGCTATAATACTATCAACATCGGAGCTAATTACTGCCATTTTTTCACCTATCTTCTGCCAAATATCTTTAGGAGTGTTTATTTAAAAATCTTTCTTTTAGATATTTTTAATGTTGAAGTTTATTTTTCCTCAATTTCAACTCTATAATCTTTTGAAAGTTTACTTGTTGCTTTTCTATATGCTTCCTTCACATGTTTTAAGTATTTTTTATATGTTGTAACACTAAAAAGTACATGTCCTTTCCTCAATCTGGCAGCCCTATACATAGGTTTTCCAAACGCTTTTTGCATTCCTGATGAAATTCTATCTGCACCAGCACCAGTTTGTCTTTTTGTTTCTCTAATGACTTGGAAAGGGTATTTGTGAATTTTAAAAGCATAATTTTTAAGTGTATTAGCTTCCAAGTATCTGTTGGCACTCATTCTTGCAGATTCAAGAGAATTTGCTCTAAGTTGAACATCTTCTTTTGCAACTAATTTAACAACCATATCGTAGTCTTTTTTTCTACTCCCCATATTATAATGTCTTAAAGCATTATGGGGAAGAGATTTAACATACGATTTTCTAGGTTTTCTCCTTGAATACCTGGTCCATGCAGGTTTATCAGTATCGCGACAAGTTCTAGCAGGTCTAAATCCCATATTAAACACCTCTAAGTAATCATATTTAGATTTTGAATATATGGGTAAACATTTATAAAGACTTGTTATTATATATCTAGTGTTATATGTTTAGTGTTAACTGGGTGGTAAAATGGAGAAGATACCTGTACAAGGCAATGATTATTTGGTTTTATTTGATCAAAAAACAAATAACAATAGTATGAATGTTCAATATCCCTCTCAAGGTGGGAGCGGCGAATCACAAGTCTCAAAAGATGATGCAGAACTTTTAAAGATGTTAGCACAGGCAAGACCAAACATTGCTGTTGTTGGTGCAGGGGGTTCAGGATGCAACACATTAAACCGCTTATTTGAGTTGGGGATCGAAGGAGCTTCAGTCCTAGCAGTTAATACAGATGTTCAACACTTATTAAGAATTAAAGCAGATAGAAAAATTTTAATTGGTAAAGAATTGACCAAAGGAATGGGTGCAGGAAGCAATCCCTCTATTGGGGAAAACGCAGCAAAAGAATCAATGAATGATATTGAAAATATTTTGAGCGGATATAACATGGTGTTTATAACCTGTGGACTTGGGGGAGGGACAGGCACTGGATGTTCTCCCATACTGGCCGAATTAGCAAAGAAAAAAAATAATGCTTTAACTGTTGCAATTGTCACATTGCCATTTATATCAGAGGGAAGAACAAGAATGAAAAATGCTTTAGAAGGTTTAGAAAAATTAAGAAAGTCAGTTGATACAGTAATTGTTATTCCAAATGATAAACTTCTATCAATCGCTCCTGATCTTCCTTTGAACACTGCGTTTAAGGTTTGTGATGAGGTTTTAGCAAGTTCTGTTAAAGGAATAACTGAATTGGTAACTAAAGTGGGAATGGTCAATCTGGATTTTGCAGATTTAAAAACAATTTTAACTGATGCAGGTTGTGCAGTTATTGGTGTTGGCGAGTCATCTGTTGATGTTAAAGCAAACCAAAGGGCTTTAGTAGCAACTGAAACAGCTTTAAATTCTCCTCTGCTTGATGTGGATATATCTTCTGCTGACAGAGCACTTATCAATGTTGTTGGGGGAGAGGATATGACTTTAAACGAGGCCGAAATGATTGTAAGTGAGGTTGCTAAAAGAATTTCTCCCTCCTCTCATATAATTTGGGGGTCTAGGGTTGAAAGAAATCTAGATAAAAATTCTTTAAGAGTTTTGATAGTTATTGCAGGAACAAAATGTCCAAAATATGATCTAGAAAAGATAATGGGGTCAAATGATAATGACATTGATTTGGATTTAGTAGGGTGATTTTTATGTTTAATCTATCTAAATTTTTTAGTAGAAGTAAAATGATTTTGTACAAGATTACAAAACCAAAAAATTCAGATTTTTGGATGACTGCAAGAGTCACGTCTACTGGAGTTATTTTAATTGGAATGATTGGTTTGGTAATACTAGGAATTTTTTCTTTAATTAGAATGATAATGGTGTATATTATAGGGTGATTTAATGTTATTTGCTACAGTTGTTACTACTGGACAAGAAAATATAGTTGCTAAAATGCTTGTAAAAAAAGCTGAAAAAGAAGGATTAGATATATTCTCAATTGCGGTTTTTGAAGATTTGAGAGGATACATAATTCTTGAAGCTGAAAACGAAAATGCAGTAAGAAAATTAACTTATCAAGTTCCGCATGTTAGGAGGGTTTTAGCAAAACCTTTAGTTTTAGATGAAATTAAACATTTGATAGAATCTGCAAAACCTCCTGTTATGTCTTTGACTAAAGGAGATATTGTAGAAGTTGGCTCTGGAGCTTTCAAAGGAGACCAGGCAAGAATTTTAAGAATAGATACTGCTAAAGAAGAAGTTACTGTTGAGTTCTTAGATGCTGCAGTTCCAATTCCTGTAACCTTAAAAGCAGATTTAGTTAAAGTTGTTAAAAAAGCAACTGATGTTGAAGCAGAATCAAAATAGTGAAACATAAAAATTTTTCTACTTTCAACACCTATTTCTTTTTTTCTTTATTTTTCATATTCTCAATTTTTGAATAATGCCTTGAAAACAAAAATATTTCGAAAATACTTGCGACTAATCCCAGGTATGGCAGTACAAGCAAAGCTAATGTCATAGGTATAAAGAATGCCACTGCTGGCATTGGTTTAAATGCGTGTTTTCTGGAATACCATGCTGCAAGTACACTTATCAAACCAACCCACACCCACATCAAATCACATATCAAATGTCCAAAGAAATCTGTAGGTTCTATTGGAAGGCCTTCACAACCAGGTTTGGCAAACCAATCAAACAGATAGTCAGGTCTTGAAGGGAAATTACATCTGTTGTTTTCACAATATCCGAAACAACATTCTGCTGTTTTATTACAATAAAATAATTCACAATCAAATGAAATGACTTCCATATCTTCTAATTCTGTTTTTGTGTATTCCCCGCTCTCTCCACTAGAGCTTTCCATAATTTTGGGCCTATATATCGGACCAACTGGCGGGGTAGGTGAAGGATCCTCACATTCTGGAATAGATATTGATAAGGTTTGTGCACATCCCAACTCGCCCGGTGCGACTGCATTGAGAACATAACTTCCAACTCCCAAAGTCAATACTGTTGAACCGCTTAATCCTGACATTGAAGGTGTCAAACCATAATCCTCACTATTAATTGTGAAGTCAACATCACTTATATCATATTCGCTATCTCTGGGGTTTATAGACACATTAAATGTTACATTTCCATTTGTATCGACACAGAAAGGTCTTAGTGAAGTTAGGGTTAATGCACAGGGTATTGGTCCGGGGGGTGTTTGAATATTCACAGGATAGGTTTTCTCACAACCTATATTTGAAACTGTAACTTGGCAACTGTTTGCATCAGGAGCAACAAATTCGATAGTAATTATTCCCCCTCCATTAACATTCAAAGTATAACTGCGTTCAACACCTTCGCAAACAACTTTTGTTCTTTCATAATTAATCGGATTAACAAAATAATCAGATGTCGTATTAACCTTAAATGTAAGCGTTACTATATCTCCTATGTCTACATTAGAAGGATTTACTGAAACAAAATCTATTTTGCAATTTTCACATTGTATATTCTGGGACATTATACTGCTGCTTCTAAGTCTATCCCCATATGTTGAAGCATAGTTATCTCTACATCGTAAATAGCTACTTCCAGTGGAAGGAATATCCAAGTCAATCAGGTTATAACAGTAATTGTTATTTGTAATTGTCCAACTCAACGCATCTATACCATATGTGCCGTATGCACTTCCCGTGATATTATTATTTATAATAGTAATATCCACATCGTTTCTGATACTTATTGATTTATCTCTACTGTTTGTAAGTGTGTTATTCAAAATCCAAACATTTCTTGAATCTTCTCCAATCACAATTCCTTCATGACCCCCTAAAAATGTATTGTTTTCAATCAAAACACCTTGCGTTTGATGTAATCTAACGTATGCGTCAGTATAGAAAGATGTTAATAACCTGTTTTCAAATCTGCTGTTTATTATTTTTAAATTTCTATTTGGAGTACCATACTCTCCTATTGGGGATATCCAGACTGCTCCATGTATATGATTATTGAAATAACTATTATTAATAACCAAACCATCAAAATTTCTTGCAATAATTGAGTAGTATTTGCTTTTTTCTGCTTTATGATTATCTATCAAAACATTTTCAACAATCATATTGCTTCTAGAATTCGGATTTGTAGGTGTGTAACCTGTTGGAGATACGGTTGAATATTTATCCAACCATATGCCTCCTCCGACACCATCTCTAGATCGGTTAATGTCTTTAATTGTCGCATTTTTAACAGACAACAAAATCATCGAATAACTCCAATGGTCATGTCCTGTCGTTCTACTTTCAATTGTTCCGTTTTTAATCAACAAGTTTTCTTTTCCAAATGAGCATATCCCTGCACTTTCACTCATAAGTCCTCCGATTCTAGGAAGGTCATTATAGTTTCTCGCAATAACAGAATGTCCGTTTAAATCAAGTTCAACATTATCATTATCCAAAACCAAACAACAATAAATTGCGGGCGTTAGATGCGCCATTCCAGCTAAAGTATGTTTAAACAAAAACGATGAAGGCAGATTTATATCTCCCATTACTCTATATGGCAGGTCTGTTCTAGTTAAAACAGAACAGTTGTAAACAGGAATATACTCGCAATAATCTTTTACTTCAAATACAACAGTTTTTGGTGCACATTCATAATCAAATACTGGAGATTCGCAACCTGAAATCGATGTGTAGTTGCTTTCAACTTCCAATTCATAATTTCCAATGGGCAGTTCAAATGATATTGGACTAGTTAATGGAGAATATGACCCCTCATCAATTTCAATTCCTGTGTCCACATTTCTTAAAATATATGTATATGAGGAACAGCTTATTCCAATTGGTGTTTCATCACAAGCTTCAAAACATCCTGGCAAACTATCTATTATTTGGTTTAAATCAATATTTACTATTGCATTCTCCTCTGCTCCAATTTCATAACAACCTTCTAAATTTACAATTGTCTCACAAGGATACTCCTCAGAACATAAATCAGCCATATCACTTGTATTTGCATAAGCAATTTTCCCACATTCATCTGGTTCCAATTCCATTTCACATGTATAAATATTTCCAGAAACAGGGATTAAAGTTGTGTTCCATAAAGTATTTTCACAATAAATCCCATATTCTCCATCTGTTGTACATTTTATTTCTTGTTCTGTCAACCTTCTCGGAGAACTTTCAACAGTAGTATTTATTAAAACAAAATTTAATGTCAGATTATTATCTCCTAAATTGCCATCAGAAACATTTGCAATACAATTTATGAAACCCTCACAATCAATTCCCATAATTAAATTGTTTATTGTTGGAGGATATTCATCAACACAATCATCTAAGCAACTTCTTCTAGAACATTTTTTGTTGCTTTGTTTTGATTGCCAGCCTGTGTCGTTTCCATAAGCACAAACCCAAACCTCATCAGGGTTTAAACTACCCAAATCTATTCCATGGTTTGTTAGGTTTGGAACTCTAATGTTTGCAACATCTTCGTTCACAACTTCAATCCAATCACTCAATTCTCCATCAATTATACAGTCATCATTTTCTCCATCGCCGTTCGTATCTTCAACTTCTGAACAGAATCTATAATAAACAACACTTGCACTGTCGGCAGGATGCGTGTCAATATCTTCCCAGAACACTGACGCGTTGAAGCTATATATTGTTTCTGAAACCAACTCATAATCTCTGCAAGGTGCTTCCAACACGGGTGCGCTGTTATTTACAAGGAGTCCTGTACAAAAAGCACAGCCTTGATTTTCTGTTTCATCTACTCTTCGGTTTGTCATTTCATATCCTATTTTTTCTGTTACATAGGGTGTGCATTCTTCTGTATTCCAAAGTGTCAGAGCCCTATAATAATTTGAATCAAACACTGCCGATGCATATTCCTCAGGTAGCTCAGTTCTTGATCTTCCAATATTTATCGGTTCATGTTCTTCAAAATTAACCGTAAGTAACTCCTCATTTCCTGTTTGCGCATATTCTACAAATGAATTGAAATAAACATCTTCAGAGAAACAGTTTTCTAATTCATTTTGTTCAACATTCCATTCACAATATATAGTTTCTCCTTCTTCATCTGATGTTGGATAAAACAATATTGTATCTCCCCGTCCGGTATAATCTGTGTGTATTATCTTTCCAATTTCTTGATTGTCTGAAAGCATAACACTTTCAATTTTTTCATCATTGATTAAAATATTTTCATTTTCATCCATGAGGAAGATTATTGTTCCGAGCCATCCTGGTTCTGGTGGAGGTTCTATGGGTGGAGTAATCGTAGCAGGTCTACAGATCCAATTACAATTATATAATGACCATGATGTTTCACATTCATCTTCAGGTTTGATTTCATTTAAATATGTCATATTACACTGCTTGTTTTCAATACATCTACATTGATCTGAGTTGAAATTCCAACTAACTATCCAATTTGGTCCCAAGTATCTTAGGCCAAATCTTTCTTCACACATATATTCGTTCGCATCTTCTATACAATTACAATGTATTCTGGTTTCAGTGTAATTATAAACAACTCCAAATTCATAATCACATGAAATACGCGAGTGTTTTCTGCATTGCTCATATAATCCTGAGCCTTCTTCTAAAGCACTGCAGTCTAGAGATGCATAGTTGTTGTAATCAGATTCATAGTTCCAAACCCATTCAGTTTCCAAACCATATGGGTGTTTTATTCCATTTGGCTGTCTGAATAAACCTCTTGTAACATAATCTTCCATTCCTAATCTGCCTGCCCAGGGATATTTATCAATAGAGTTGTAGTCTTCCATATACACAAATGTTCGTTCCCATTCTGGCCACCAGTAACCATAGTTTTCATCAATTTGGTCTTTTGTGTAGTCTAAAAGGTCTGACACATAGACTTCATCCCACTGGTTGCAATATGTGAATCTAGTTGCAAAGAATCTGCCTACAATATTTGCGCCTCCCTCCTCAACAGCTGTAAATTCATCTAACTCTGAAATCTCCTCATTATTCAAACTACCCATAATTTCCAACCATTCTATTTGCTCATCACTTGGATCACAGGACATAACATCATTTTGATATGCTCCTGAAGGACCTGCACTCCATTCTACAAACGAGATTTCGCATTCTGGGTCCTCATTTGGATCACAAGGATACTCTATCCTATCCTCTCCTCCCTCCATGCTCACAGTCTCATAAGACACATAATCATAATACAAGTTAACTTTATCGGGCATTGGCAATTCTCCAAGATGTCCGCTTTCTTTCGCTTCATACGAGCGGTCCCATAACACTTCTCTAAGCCACCATGGTTTGTAATAATAACCCCAAAAATCTTCAAAATCTTCATCCTCAAAATCAGGATCTCCTCCCATGGGCCAGTATTCCATACAAGGATAACATTCTGTAACGTCTTCAGTTATCGAATAAGCAGATTCGCCAGATTCAACATTAATGTGCTGTTCTGCAGTGAACGCAGTTCCATTTTCTGTTCTGTAAACACAAAACTCTCCTTCTAAAACATTACCGCAATGGTTTGTTGTTATATTCCATACTACAGTTTCATCACAAGAATCTTTCAAATAAAGGAAGCACCCTGCTTCTGAGAATAAAGCAGAACAATATGGGTCATCAACCCATGTTTCAACATCCCCCTCATCACTTGTTTCGTATATGGGATAACCACACCCCAAATAAAGTCCGCATGTTGATGCATTGCTGCATTGCATATCTGAATAAGCCGATTCAAATCCTTCATCACTCATTTGAATACAACAGCGCATAGGCATGCCGTGAGGTTTAATATTCAAATAAAACAAACCCATTATATCATTCATGTATATATTTTTAAGATCGAGATGAGGCAAGTTAGGATTTTCTTTTAATCCAAAATATTGGTTTGAATCGCAAGCGCAGAGTTCATCCATATAAGGTGGGAAAATTGAAAGAATAGAACCAAATCTGCGGTACCATGAAGTAAACCAGAAATAATAAACTCCTTCCCCATATTCTCCATCACAGATTTCATCACAAACATATTCCCATTCAATTGTTTCATAACTTTCTTCACAATAATCCTCTGGTCCAACATCCAACCCTATTACACTGATATAATTGCCTCTACAATCTTCTCTTTCTTCAGATAATTCGGGTAGGGAGTCGCCCGGACGCCATTCCGGATCGTATATACAATATTCAATATATTTATAACATTCAGTTGTACTTTGTCCGCATTGTTTTAAAGCCAAACCTTCGTCAGATATAATCTCCTCAGCTAGTTCATCAGTTCCGATATACATTCCACCAATGCAATCATCTATAGTTCCAAATGGTTCATTACACATTGCACCTTCAACCACCCAAGGGCATAGGCCATAGGTTACATTTTTTGAAGGTATAAATCCAAAGGCCTCATAATCTGTTAGATTGTAAACTAATGGATTGAGCAACAACCAATGGGATTGGTTGTAAATATCTGCACCCCAACAAGTTATGCTTTTTTCAGATTCAAGGCATGCTGTTTGTCTCTCACAAGACAATTTGCATAAATAGTCAAAATAAACATCGTCGAAACATCGTTTTTCACCTTCAGGAGATATTGTGCAGAACATTGTATAATCTGTGGTGTACTCACATGTTTCTACTTCCCCTGCTTCATTACATGTTGTAGTAACAAATCCAATATCTACGGGCGACCACTCCCAATAATACGCAATATCCTTCCAATCATCATTGTTGTAATCTGGGGTTCGATCATAGTTTTTCCATTCATCAACGGGTACGCAAACATAAGAGTCATTATAATCTGTTATAAAACTTTCATTAATTTCATAATCTCCTATACTAATTCCTGTTGGAACAGAATTGCTAACCATAATCAAAGCAGGTGGGGAAATAGCAGGTTTAAAATTATGTATGACTATGATGGGGCTCATACAAATCCCACCAGTCCCAAATCCAGTTTCTAGTTTTGCTTTACAATGCAATTCTTTTCCTTTCACACAGTTTTCGTTTTCTAAACAATCCTCTCCTCCCCAAGTTATGTCCCAATAACCATTATCTGTGTTATCATCACATTCAGTTGCAATAACATTATTGTCTTGATCTAAAATATCAAAACATACTCTCAAAATTTCATCATCTCCTTCAAGATCTTCGACAGAGATAAAACAAGTGAAATTTGAATCTTCATATGCACAGCCCTCATTTCTTGGTTCATCAGGCAATATTGCGGGACAAGATTCAATATCATCAGGAGAAGGTCTGGATTCAATCAAAGGAGGTTCAAATCCTACAGTTATATCCACAAAACAAGGAGTACTGCATTTATATGCTGCTTCCTGGCACCCTTCTCTGCGCAAAGAATCAGTCAACTCAACACAACAAACAACACCATTTATTTCTGTGCTAACTCTACAATTGTTTTCATTTTCACAATCCTCTAGCGTTTCCATTTCTTCCCCATATGTATCTCCTGGTATCAGAACATTCCAAAGAATTGTTTCAGTTATAATTTCCTCACAATCTTCACATTCAAGATCTTTGTCTTCATAAGTGTAGCCACAAGTATAACTCAAATAGTCTTCTTCTTCTTCAATAAGCATCCCAAAACTAGTGAAAATAGGAGGCTGATTTAATATGTTTAAATATCCCTCATCTTGTTCAATTCCACTTATCGGAATGTCAGTAACAGCACCACTATAAGAAGGTATTGAAAGCAAAATGTTTTCCTCAAGATCAGTTATATTTACTACACACAAAATCTTATCACATTTACAAACCTGTTGTTCACCAGGAACAAAAGTTGCTTCTGTATATTCATATTCATCCAAATTTTCGTTTGAAATTCCATCTGTTCTAGCTTCACTTATAAGAATATTTTCTTTCCAGAAAATATAATCTAAACCACCTTCTTCATCAACATTTGCCCAACCTATATCTACACCTACATCTGGTTCACCATCTCCGTTTAAATCACTCGGAAGATTTATATCAAATTCACAAACATATGTTGTATCCGAGTCACATACTGTATTTACACTATAATCATTGAGATGGATATTTCCCTCAATATTTGGAGGGGTTGCACAGGCATTTGCATTTCCTTGGCATCCGCTCCCAAAAATTTCACCTTCATACTTCGCAACACTATCTACAATGTCAATACAACATTGGATTGAAGATGCATCAACTGATGCAGGGATGGAGCACGTTTCACTATTTTCACAATCTTCAATAATTGTCCCGTCAATACTCCATGTATAAGTGCCTCCTATTTCCTCTACACACTCCTCACACTCTGAATCGCCATCATTTGCTTCATAACTGCACTTATACTGCATATGCAATTCACTATCTGTGGTTGCCATATTGATAACATTCACACTTATGTATGAAATAACTGGTTCAGTGTTTTCAATTATAAGAGGGTAGTCATCTTGTGTTATGCTATCTCCCTCAACTTCTCCACCATGAGAGCCATATGACATTGCATTTACAACCTGCGTACCAAGCGAATTTTTAACACTGACCAAGCAGGCAATTCTGTCGCATTTACAAACATTATGGTTATTTGGCACAAATACGTATTGCTCTCCTAAGTTTGTGTTAGATATAAAGTCATCTAAAGATACGAAACCAACATTCTCCTTAGTGTCAATATTTTCAATAATGTTTCCATCTTCATCTAAACGAACCCATGACAAGTTAACTTCATTGCTCCCAACAGGGACATCCAATCCAAATTCACAAACATATTCATTTTCTCCAGAGCAGTTTGTTGTTTCAGTGTAGTCTTCTATGTGCACGTATCCATTTATGTTGATTCTTTGAGTGAAACAAATTTGGTTGGACCATAAAGGACAGCATTCAGAATTATCTGTAACTTGTACACAACAAGTAATTTCATCGCCCACGGAAAGTTCTTCTATTTCAACATTTAATATGCCTGGTGCTGCACTATCTCCACTTTCACCAAGTATCTCTAGATAAAACATTTCATCATTCAATAGAATAGATATATTTGCGTTTCTAGGGCAATTATCAGTATTACAATCAATAGGGGGTATATGGGTTTCCAAATCATTTACTCCCAATCCGTTTATTGAACACATAACATCTGTGCTGTCAACAACCAATTCAGGAATTCCCCATAAAGTAGGTGCAGTGTTATTATTGTAAAAAGATACTGAATCAGTTATATCACAAGCATCACACCAAGCAGGAACCTGTGTTTGCAAAATAGGTCTGAAATAGCATTGTATATATTCACAAGGCTGTATTTCTCCAAGATCTATTCTTTGTTGATCGGACCGGGAATATCCTGCCCAAACTTCAATATCAAATCCTTCAAATTTTTGATGATAATCCGGACAATACCCCATGCTTCCAAATGGAATTGGCTCACCACCAAAGAAATTATTATTTACATTTGAACAATTATCATAAATACCAACACAGTCTTCTTGGCATATCGGATTAAGAATATAGCAGACAGGTCTAAAAGTTATTTCCTGATTTGTTGGATTATCAATCGAATAGCTGAATTTTATGCCATTGTAGGTTATATTTGGTAAATTGAAAACAACTGCTTCTCCAGATATCATTTCAGGATTACTTGTTCCGTCCCAATTCCAAAGATCTGCTTCTACTGTTTCAAAACTATCCAAATCATAACAACTACTCGCATCACAAGCCTGAAAACTCACATCCAATCCAACACAATCTGTATTGCAAGGGTGTTCACAATTATACACAACACCTTCATTGTTTGCTTGGTCGCACGTTGTTTCGACAAACACATCGCCCATTATAAACGGATTCAATTTTCCATATATGTCATCCAATCTCGCATTACAAAAGTCATTGTCTATAAACTCGGCAATACCCTGCGTATTCTGCCAATCATTTATTATTGCACCATACCCGCCTGCATTTTTTCCAATATTTTCATTGAATTTAATATTATCTACCTTCGATAATATAACTGCGTGGCTCGCGTATCCAAGACCAAGGTATTCATAACCATACAGCGTGTTATTTTCAATTAATAATTCATATGTGGACATGTGATTGTAATAACCTTGTACATTACATATTGTTAATGCGGTTGATGGCACTGTTTTTCTTCTAAACTCATAATCATTACTTGTTTCAATTTCTGAAAAATCATTACCTGCTCCCCCTCTTTCAATATGTGAGTTTTTTATTCTACCCACTATAATATTTTTACGAGGTAGCATATCTGTTAAGCAATTATAAGGTGTTCCTAGCAACAACCCTCCACATCTATTGCCAAAATATGTATTGTTATCAAAATAGATTCTGTTATCTCCTTCAATCAATCCAGTTATCTGTTCGTTGGAATTTGGTAAATAAGTATCTGAGGAGGGGAAATCATTCCATTCCTTGCACAAAGCATCATATTTTGAATCTGAATCTATAACATAGGATTCTTTTATTTTAATTGCGTGTATGTGGTCATATTTTGGAATGTCCACAAAACTAGGGCATGCACCCCCTACTGCTACTCCCCCCGTTGAGAGATATGAATCTATATCCAAAGCTACGGAATTTTTCCATCTAACCAATGAATTTACATCATTTAAATTTGCTACTGCATTATTAAATTCTACTCCTGTTATGCCCTGTCCATGTAACTCAATATCAATATTTTCTAGCGTTATTGCAGAACCATAATTACTAAAAGGACCTACCATATTATTATTTTCAATATGAATGCCCGTTACTCCTTTCGAAGCAGTATCATGTGGTCCTTCAATGTTCACATTTTCAATTTCTACATTATTATTAACATCTTCAAAATCCTTAATCCAAATACCTTTTCCACTCATTGAATTAGCAATATTTATTGATACGTCTTGTATAATATAATCTTTATCTGCTTGCATAGTCGGACTTTGAATGTAAATACCAAAAAATTCATAACCTTCTAAATTTATTTCAGTTTCTTTTATGCTAAATTCTTGTGGCATAGCCAGGAAAATTGCATATTGATTATAGCCATATAATGTTTCACTTCCTTTTTGGTATGTAATATCTGTGTTGAAAACATCAAGTGCCCCCATTAAAGTTTGGATTGCGTTTACATATTTTGAATCTTCAATAATAATGTTGCAATTTTTTATATTCAATTTAGTGTTTTCAGAATTGGAGAATATGCTTTTTGGAGAGCATGTGGTGTTTGTATCAGTGAATGTTATGGTGTGTCCGTTACAGTCAAGTGTGGCAATGCCTGGAGATGCACTTTCCAAATTAAAACATACTAGTATGTCTGAGCTACTTCTAATCAAATCATCAGAATTTATTATCAAATCAGAATTTAAAATATAAGTTTTTGGAATGTAGGGGGAGGGCCCTATATCCAAGTTCCCACAGCTGTCTACCCCTATACCATCTATTGTTAATACTCCCCCTGATCCGCTCTCCGCACCACCTTCCATTTCAAAATATGAACTGTGGACAACTAATTTCCAGGGAAATTCATTTTTATAATTCATTTCAAAAGAAATCAAACCAGTTTCTGGAGTTATTACTCCCTCCGTGATTCTATTCCCTTGTTGATCTAAAACCTCCCACCACCCTTGTTTAACAGGCGAGACAAAATAATGATATTCTACAACAGTGTTTCCCAACAAAGCGTTTTCAAATCTATCAAACGTTCCTCTAATAGCAGTATTCTTTGAATATATATTGTTGACTTTGGTTTGTTGGAATTCAATAAAACTGTTATCTGCATTCAAAGTTTTAATCTTACAATCAATACATTTGAAATAAGCTCCATCCAAAACAACATTTTCTAAGTTTCTATCTTTACAAACAACATTGTTTTTAACTATAGTATAGGTTCCTTGTTCGGGGATGTCACAATTCAGTTCTTGTGTCTCTGCCTCGGCATAATATTTTATTTCATTTATATCAGATACTGGAGTTATTTGTACATAACCTTTCTCTACAAAATAAATGTCCCCCTTACTAACAAAAGTTTTCAATTTTCCATCCAAAGAAATCGCATCAGCGTTTTTATTGTATGTTGAAAAAAGTACCATATCTTTGTTTTTAGATAGTTTTGCATATTGTGTCTCTGACACCTTAATGCCGTTTATATCAAAAACTCCTTCGCTTCCTGCAACATATATTTTTCCATCTTTTTCAATAATCTGTGCAGGGTTTAAGACATCCATAACTTTTCGTGTAAAAATTTCTTCTTTTTTATTGAAATCAATATTTTCTAATTTATATACTGCATTCTTACTATTAACTACTACAAAATAATCACCATCACCATAAATCAATTGCGGAGCCGATAATTTTTCACCAGCAACAAATTCGTTAGTGTAATAAACCTTATCAGGTTCATCCATTGTTTTAGATTTGTTTAACTCATAGACCAAGTATACATTTGAAAATGTTTTATAGGAATAAGACCCTATTCCCAAATACTCTTTTTCATCATTCTCAAAAATTTCAATATTTCTCAAAAACAAATTCATTCCTGTTCTCTCAATAACAGTTTGAGCGTCCCCAGTCATTTTATATTTGACGATTTCAGCAGGGTTTAATTTTGCGACGTATAGCTCACAATTTTTCCCAAACTTTATTGTTTGAAAATTCTCATTTTCAGACGGATAGATAATTCTTTCATTTTGATTAATATTTCCCGGATTTGTTATCCATTTTATAGTGTCTTTTCTATTAACCGATCCTGGGGAAAATATTGCAATATGTAATTTTCCATCATAACAGCTATCAAAAATATATTGGTTTCCCTGTATAGAATCCTCAAAAACAACATCATATTTTTCGTCTGAGAAAACAATTGTGGGGTCGTATATTATTTTTGATTGTGTAGGCATAAAAACATTGACATAAATGCTAATCTTTGTTTTAATTCCATCATAGAACAATTCAACTTTTTCAATATCCCCTGCAATATCCATCGGATCGTATGTCAAATAAGTTCCATCATATAATTGTATTTTAAAATATCCCCTATCAATTTTTCGTATATTCAAATCTCCATAGGTTATATCATCGCTTTCAAAGGTTTTGATATCTCCTGTTTCAAGAATTATTTTTTCATTCCCATAATAAAAAGTATTTGAATAAACCTCTTGATTTATCTTAAATGTAACTTGTTTTTCATCTCCTTTGTTTGTTATTTCAATAGTTTGTTTTTTTGCTGTTCCACCCATCATTTCCAAAGGAATATTTTGATCTGTTGTTTCCACTATATCTGCTATAATGACATCATCTGCTTTGAAAGCAGATAAAATATGTTTATTGGTTATCCCTTTAACTGCTTGGACAACATTTATGTCTTGGAGCAATTCAATATCTTGATTCAATTCTACAAACATTTTACTACTTTCAACTGAAACCCCCCCTGATGTCCGAGTATAAGTCGCGTTTCTTAATGTATATTGGCCATAATCATTTTCAAAATTGTAACTTGTTGGATCTGTGTCGCTAGTTCCACCAATGGGTTCCATCGTTTTTGGTTCAGAAATACAACCAAAAACCAAAAATATCAAAATTAAACTTATAATTATTTTTCTCACATTATCCCCCCAAAGAATACTTCCCATACATTAATGAATAAAACAAATAAACCATAAGAAATTATCGCCAAGATAGGGGCGAATTTAAGTCCTTGTAATAATTTTCCATCTTTTAATATTCCTATTGTTATGGATGCCAAAAAGCATGTTCCTATTATCGTTATAGTTGATAAGAAGTTTATGAATTCTATACTAACATTGATTTGCGGATTTATTAACAAAGTATTGCTATCATTTGAATCAACCGATCCCCGTATACTTTCAAAAATCAATATATATTGGCTTGATATAGAAAGTAAAAAAGGAAGCGCAAATATGACAACAAAAACTAAAAATATAACATGGGCTCTCAACGCAGTCCATAATTTCATTCTTAAATCTTTTGTTTCTCTCATTTCATCAGCCGCAACTTCGAGTGTGTTTGCAATTCTTCCCCCACTCCTTATAGCGTGATTAAAAAAATTTACAAAATTTTTGACATTGTCACTCATTGTTCTTCGGGTCAACATTTCAAGTGATTCTGATAAAGAAATCGTCCCCATGCTCCTAGTGATTATATAATCTACATCTTCTTTGAGCGGACCAAATTCTTTGAGAGATGAGTTTTTAAGAGCTTCAAAAGGAGTCATTCCTGCTTTTATATTTGCAGATAAAACCATTAAAAAATCAGGCAATGAGTTATCAACCCTATCTGTGCGGTCACTCATTTTATGATATAAGTTAAACAACATAATTCCCAAAGATAAAAACCCAAATATTATTCCTCCTAAAATCCCTAGCAGAACTGTGTTTGCATATGTTGCAAAACTATGTCTAGATACTGCGAAAAAACCATAAAAATGAAAAAGAACAAATCCCAACATGGCCCATTCAATCACGAGAAGTATATGTGTTGCGATCCATTCTTTTGGCTCTTCATATATTCCTGCATACGCCAGATATCTCTCAATTTTATCAAGAACTTTAACAGTGAACAAACTTCCGAAAAAATCCATTATTCTTCGTTTAATATTTTTTAACATTATAATCCCCTAGGTCTTTTGATATATATATATCCTATTATTATAATCTGGCAGATAAATGATGCAATAACAAAAGACATGACTAAAAATTCTGTGACATCTACCAATTTAAAAACCGAAAACAAAAACAAAAGAGTTATTCCCAATGAGGGTAAAACTGCACCCAATATCAAATATGCCAATGAAATAAATTGAAGTTCTCCACTATAAGCATTGATTGTTGATATTCTTTTTGCAACCAAAAGGTCATGGATTCTTCTTATAATTGAAACAATATCTGATCCGGAAGTTAACCCTATCATCAGTCCCCACACTACTTTTTTCAAATAGAAGGATTTCGTTTTTGTAGCCAAACCTGACAAGGCAGAGTTCAAAGTATATCCTTCGTTTGTTTTATGGATGACGTGTTGAAAATATCTATTAAGATGCTTGTATTTGGATTCACTCAAATTTCTGATCACATTATATACTGGAATTCCAGAATTAAGCTGCACCATCATATCCTTTAAAACAAATATCAACTGGTCATCTATTTCCTCACCAATTCTTTTTGTGTACATACTTGGAAAAATTGTGTGGTATCCATATATCACAATCATAATCATCAGTCCTGTTACCAAACTCATTACTACTGATCCAACTTCGTCTCCAGTTCTAACATAAAGTGCCAGTGATGCTATTAAAAAAAACAACAACCCCCATAACCCTGCAGAAAAGAGACATCCTATTATATACCTCTCTGCTTTAAGTTCTTCATCAATCAAAACAAGTTCGTATTTTGCTCCAGGAGTGAAGGATAGTAAAGTACTACCAATTCCGTCAAACTGTTTTGGCAGTCTTTTTATTTTTTCAAGTGTAAACCACATTAATGGAAACCGCATTTAAACCATCTCAAGTACTTCTTTGACTGCAACATTTTTCTTTATTTTAGCCATTAAACTTTCTCTGTTTGTGTAGAAGGCTTTTATTACAGTAGCAACATTATCTACATCTCTCACATTATTTTTTTTCATCCATTCCAAAACCATAATTCTTTCATCAATATCTTGTCTGAATTCTTTTTCAGTTATACCTGTATGGAGGTTTAATTCTTGTAAGTATTTAACCGGAAGATTTACCATCTCAAATTTATCTGTCATTGGAACCCATCTCCAGAGGGGTGTTGCAACCAATTCTCCTCTGGCACCAACATTCACTTCACACAATTCAGAAATTCTCCTCAAATTTCTTCTCCTATCCCTATACTGAACAACTATTAAATTCAAAACTTCAAGTTCTGTTGCAGGAATAGAAAAGGGAGGATTAGCCAATCTTCTCAAAGTTTGTTCTGCAGTATCTGCGTGAAGTGTCGCATAAACAGAGTGTCCTGTGTGCATTGCTTCAAACAAAACTTCTGCCTCTTGGGCTTTCCTAATTTCGCCAACAATTATTCTGTCTGGTCTCATCCTCAATGAGTTAACCATCAAGTCAAGCATAGTAATTCCACCAATGTCTTCAACATTTGGACTTCTCGTTAATAATGGGACCCAATTCCAATGATGTTTTGACAAGTTAATTTCTCTGGTATCCTCAATAGTTACAATTCTTTGATTTGAAGGGATAAAAGGGAGCAGTGAATTCATCATAGTTGTTTTTCCGCTCGCAGTCCCCCCCACAACCAAAACTGTCATTTCATAGTGAAATGCCTGCCATAATAAAGCAGCAATATTTATATCAATCGTACTTCCTATAAAATCAATTATGGTCCACGGCTCTTTTGAGAATTTTCTGATGGTTATTGAATTGCCGTGTGTGGAAACTGGATACAAAGTTGCATTTACTCTTTCCCCCTGTTCTAATCTTGCATCTAGCAAAGGACTTAGAATTGTTATTTGTTTTCCAGCTTTTCTAGCAATGTTTGAAGCAAGCGAAAAAACTTCTTCTTCATGGTGTATTATTTGATTAGTTTGCATCCAACCATATTTTTTATGGTAAACTGATAT
This sequence comes from Microcaldota archaeon, assembly GCA_020854835.1. GTDB lineage: Archaea > Micrarchaeota > Micrarchaeia > Anstonellales > JAGGVH01 > JAGGVH01. Next base: position 90,234 of record JAHKLX010000003.1, on the reverse strand, counting down.
GGGAGTATTTGCTTTGTTAATTGCAATTTCTTCTATACTCTCATCATCCATGATTCCTTCCACCATTATACCCAGGCCTACAATATCTGACATAACTATACAAGAAAACATATCAATTTGTTTTTCATCAAAATATTGTTTCAACATTGTCGTTGCATCTTCCATAATTTTTCTTCTAATCAATCCTATTTTTTCCGTTGTCATTTCTTTATCTGATAAATTTGGGATAATTCGTGATAACTTATCTCTTATATGAAACAGAAAATCCCGTGTTGGTTCTTGAATCAAAGGAAAATGAACGTTATACAAATACCCTGTTGCCTCTGAGTAGGTTATGAATATAGGAACAGTCCACCCATAACTTTCAAACTGATACATTTCAACATGTTCTTCAGCATATTTCGGCGTTTCAACTTTTTTAATCTTGAAAGGTTTTCGTTTAATTGCTTTTGGTTTATCCATAATGTTTAATGGGAATTTAACTTTACACCAAAGTTTTTTTTCTAGGGAATTTAAGATATCATTCATTGATTCTTCGTCCCAGCCATATTTTTTTTCAATTTCATCAAGAGTTATTTCTCCCCTGTCATTTATTTCTTGAACCAAATGATCTATCTTACTCACTATTTCCATTTCTCGTTTATGTTCTTTAAAAAAAGTGTCAATTTTTTCTTCAATTTTTTTGCTTTTTTTTGAAACTTTTGCTTCTTCCTTATTTTTAACAGGTTTTTTATCATCGCGAATTTCGTCTGTTTTTGATTTTTTCTCAGGCAAGTTTTTTTTAGTTGTTTTTTTCTTGTTCTCAATTTTTTTAGTTTGACTTGTTTTTTTAATCGTTTTTTTAACGGATTTTTTATTTTTCATATCCCCACCTTCTATATTAATACAAATTAAAGCTTTTTATATATTGTTATTAATTGATAAGTGTTGTATATTCTGTTCCGTCGCGGTAGACAGTCAAAATTGTACCAAATTCTGATTCGGTATCAACGTGATAACTAACTATCCCCGTCATATTAACAAAACAATTCAAATCCTCTCCCCCAACATCTATTTCAGTTTTCCAAGTAGATCCGCCTGCTTCTGGTACTATCAGTACAACAGATAAAATTGATTCTGGATAAGTTACAACTATGTCATTACCAGCACCAATCACACAACATTTTGAATTGTAATAATCATTTTCCCGATCTGAATACGAAAAGGTTATTTGTTTTCTGGGGGATCTGCACGTCCCTGTATCTGTACAAGGCGGGCCCACACCCCAATCAATATCACTTGCCTCTTCGTTTGGGCAATATATCTCAATTTTTAATCCAGAATAATCTCTTGTGGGGATTGGCGTTACCAATTTGCCCGATTGTTCAGCTTCATCATAATCAAAATAAATTCCATTGGTAAATCTCAAAGTATCATTCACTTCAACTGTGCCGTTAATTCCTTGGAAATCAAAAATTCTTTGTCTGAATTCTGCGTAATCTTTGAGTTCATCAAAACCTCCCTCAGTAATTGGTAGAGAGAAAGATGTTCCAAATTCACTGTAACCCTCTCCATGATACATAATGGTTTTGTAAGTATTGATGTAATCAATGTCGTTATCTATATCATTTATCAATGTTCTTAACTGACTAAGACCCACATTTCCCGGAACAAAACTTCTACCCGATTGAATTACACTTATTAATAAATACAAATTTACCGACATTATCAACACGGTGCTCATCAAAAAAATAAATCCTTTAGTTATCTGTACCATGTTTTTACCCTCCCATACTTCAAATCCTGACATGAGAAATAACTAACACTGATTTCGCTATCAATAGAATCACATTCTGACTTAATCGTTGAATATATTAGGTTATCTGTGTCATCATATACTCTTATTTCAGCACATACATTCCAAGGTGTGTTTTCTATAATTTCCCGTATGTCTGCATCTTCTAAATCCCCACAACTTTCATCCACAACCAATCCAATATCTGTTGCAAGGTAATACAGTTGTTGATCGTTTGAAGTTGTTCTCGTTTCCAAAAGAGACAATATTATTAATAATAGTATGAAAAATGCCCCGAAAGCAAGCACAACATCCATAGTTAAAACATACCCCTTCATATTAATAGCCTCTCATTTTTACGTAAATATGGCATTGCTCTGAAGAACCATTCACTGTTTTTATCCGTGTTAATTTAATAATCTCATATTTTTCTCTATCCCAACCTGAAATATCTCCAATTTCTTTTTCACCTATTACTATTGCAATATCTTCATCATTTTTCAATCCAGAAAGTTCAAGTAAAAGAGATTTATTGTTGTTATAAAGTTCTTCAAATTCCAAAAATTTATCCCAACTTATATTGCTTGTTCCATACTCGTTTAGAAGACCTATAGAATCAACATTATCTTTTTTCCAATTTGAGGGAATTCCTTCTGTTTCAAACAAATTAATAGACAAATCAACAACCTTTTGATAATTCCATTGCTGGCTTTTAGATGTGTTAATTTTACTGAAACTCATATCCATGGCCCACAGTACCAACAATATTAAAAATAAAAATAAGGATAATGCAACTACTAGGTCTAAAGTTAGTGTTTGTCCTTTAAGCTTCTTCAATTTTTATCACACCGCCTTCATTTTTTATAATAAAATCTCCAAAAGCATTGAATTCTGCTTCTTGCGTTGCATTAGTTAAAATATATTCTGATATCCTATTTGAATGGCCTTCGGGAGTTTCAGAATATAATCCATATACAATTCTATCGTAAACTCCAAAAACACACCTCTGACTATTTAAGCTTATTTTTTCACTGCTCCCTCTGATAGTTGCAACAGAGTTAATCGTTGTTGCGACTTTTCTAACAGAGTGTTCGCAATTTACTGCATCTCCAAACAAATAACTACTTTGGTAGTATTCAACATAAATAACACTTATACTGAGCAACAACAAAGCAACCACACTTATTATAACAATCAATTCTGAGGATAATTGTCCTTTCATTTATTCACCGTTTTTTTAACCTGGGAGACAATAACATTCTCCCTCAACACATTTTCCCCCAACTATTATTGCTGTAATCCATTCTTCAGGATCCATATGTCCTTCTGCCATTGCAATACAATAGGTATTGCAGCAAGTATCGTGACATTCTCCACAAACATAAGAAAGACAGTCATAGTCACAATCATAAGCGGTTACTGTTTCCCAAGGGTTGCACGGATCTGCCCCTCCTCCACACCCTGAAGCGCCAAGGTTTAATACACAGTCATCATCCAAGCACCTTTCTTGTTCTTCGCACCCATATAAACAACTTCGAATCTGGCGTAGTTGTCCCGTATCACAACTACCACTCCCACAACCAACATCCAACCATCCACTACACATATCATTTACACATCTATTTTCAATAGCACATTCTCGGGGGGAGCATAGTCTGGATTGTTGCATTTGATTTTCTGAACAAGTATCTGCCCCACATTCAACATTTCTCCAATCAAAACATTCACATTCATCCTCTCCAGAACCTCCCGAACTTCTAATTTCTACAGTTATCGGTATTGTTATTTCTTCATTAAAATCTCCTGAAGACACATCAACTATAAAATAACCTGAATAAATCCCTGTTGGTACTCCTCCTGCAGTAACACTGAATTCAACATTTCTTTCACCTTCAGGAGTAAGCATAAAATTATCGGGCGAAATACTCAAAGAAATTCCAGTATGGTCCCAAGTTTCCTCGACATCTATATCTATATTTTCATCATAAACACTAGTGAAGCTTATAGTTTTTGAAGCAGAGGAATCGCGAGACATCAAGAAATATAATGAATCATAATCTAAGATAACCATGCCTTCACCAATCCGTACATAAGTGCCTCTTGATTCAATAGTTATCCAACCTTTTCCAGTTCTATCCATCCAGTTCCCTCTAACTTCGCAAGAAAGTGTTCTAAAAATATCTGTACCTCTTAAGTTTAAATTTATTGTTTTAGATTCTATCATTGATCCACTTGGTTTTCCAATATATGATTCGTTTAAATTGACAGATCCGGGTATCTCAATAAATATTTTCTTTTTAGCGCCCATCCCCTGTCTACATACTGTTTCGGCTGCGTCTGCAACTTCATTAACAGTTATTTCAGCAACACCCATATCTCTTTGGCTCTGTGCCTGTATGAGACCTTCTTGTGCCAAAATTGTAAAACCCAATATGATTATAAGTATAACTCCTAAAACAACAAGAAGTTCAACACTGCTTTGCCCTTTTTTATAAAATAACATAGATAACTCTATCAATATTAAATTTTTAAAGGTTTATACCCCTACATTGCCATTACTCCCAAAATCTCCTTCAAGAAAGCTTCTGAGACTATGAAAATAATGTATGAAACTACCATGAGGAAAGGTATATATCTAACTCCTCTTACTTTTGAGCCTTGGCGTATAACGCCAATAACCAATGATGCAAGTATAGATGTTACAAATATAGCAAAAACAGCAAATAATACAAATTCATCTGCAGTTATTGGCATATCCCCAAAGTGAAACATTGTTGCAAGTCCAACCACTCCCCCATATGAACCTCCGCCTGTAATGCTTGATACATTTGTTTCAGGAAGTTCAGCTATAATGCCCTCCAAATTAAACAGTAATTGGTGAGACACTGCATAAAGAAAAGGGGTTGCTACTGCAGCTGCAAACACAATAAAAATTATATACATCAAGAGAGAAGTTGCAATATCTTTTTTTATCATCTGCATGTTTCTGGATTCTTCACCAGTTCTTTCTAATATATTGGCGATTTCTCCTCCAGAAGCCATACCTTGTTTAATCAATGCAACTGTTCTCCTCACTGCTTTAGACTCAAGTCTTTCAGCAAGCAAATCAATTGCATTATCGAAAGGTTCTCCTGCGAAAACTCTTCTGGCAACAAGTTCCACTTCCAGTGCTAAAGTCCCAAATTCGGGTTTTGCGGCATACCACATTGCCTGATCAATCGTCATACCTGCCCTAACATTTGCAGCAGCAAGCATAAGGAAATCTGGTAAAACTTCCTCTACTTTTTTTCTTCTATTGTCAATCCTCAATATTATAATTGTATAAATTGAAACAAAGACAACAGCAGGGCCTAAAATGAGGGATATAACTGCATCTAATAAAAACATCAGTAAAACATAAATAATTCCTCCTATTGGTTCTGCAGTTGATATTGATATTCCTATATATCTTAAAACGTGAACTGCCATATCTGTGAGGGAGGTCAAATAAACATATGTAAAGGGTAATTGATAAATTAAAATAGCAAAGATTATTGACATTAACCCGCTCATAACAAACAATGCACCAAGTAAGTATTCAGGTTCCAAATCCATACCTGCAGATGAAAGCATCTGCCCAAATTCCTTAATCTTATCGCGAGGAGCAATACGCCCAACAACATCTAATCTTCTTTTCATATAATTACCTCTTCGTTTATGTTAATTCGTATGGAGGTCTCGAGCTTTCAATCATAGTGATAAACATAAATTGTGAAGTTATAATATAAACTCCCCCCAAAAGCAAAATACCTGCACCAAGTGCAGTAAGTCCTCCTCCAGTAAATGATATCAAAACTGTTATGAATACAATACCTAAAGATGGAAAAACAATAGCAAAAAGCATGTAAAACATACTTAAAGGATTTAATTTTTGTCCGTATTCTTTTAAAGAAATAACTTGTTCTTTTGCAATCTGATCCAATACTGTGTCTAATGAGGTTGCCAAATCTGCACCAGAATTTAAAGCATTAACAATTTGGAGAGCCATTCTATTAAAATATTTGGATGGGTTGTACTTAACTACTCCTCTTATTGCCTGTGCAGGTGGTTCTCCAAGAGTTATTCTCTCAACAATTTTATTGAACTCTACACTAACTTCTCCATAATCTTGTGTCATTCCCACCATCGAATCAAACATGGGTACTCCGGATCTTAAGGCAATAACCATATGTCTTCCTGCAAAAACTAAATCTTTATCAATTAATCTTTCTCTCTTTTTAATTTTGACAATTGGATAACTTTTCCACATATAAAAAAAGAATACAAGGGATATGATAAATATGGGAAAGATCCATATCATACTATATTCAAAAATGCCTAAAAATATTGCTGCTACAAGGGTGGACGCAATACTATATGTCATAGTTGCAGATATAACCATCTGCATAAACTCTGCAGGAGTTTTATCCATATCTGCCATAATTAATTGGTCTTGGATGTTGGGATATTGACTTGCCAATTTTCCAAAAAATCTTCCAACGCTGCTTTGTCTATTTATTTTTGTAGTTCTTGTTGGTCTTACTAAAGGGGATGATACTGAATCCTCTTTCTCCACCAATCCGTGTTTTTTCTTTATTACCATGTATCCACCCTGTTCTTTTTTATCACACAATCTTTTTATACGTTTTCATATGATGTCATATTCCACTGAATGGAGATTTTATCAAATATTCAATTGCTTCATTCTCTGCAATGCCCATTTTTTTAGCTATTGCAACTTTAGTGCTTGTTCTAAAACTATCTGCATTTATCAACCCCATTGTGAATTCCGTATACTTCTTTGGATCATTTTGTCTTGAATAATCCATCAAAACATGATCTGACAAAGTTTCAATTCTTTTTAGAAGTTCTGACTTATTAAGAGATTTCAAATCTTCCATCATTTTTTCTTCTTTCTTTTTTTGTGAATTTTTTAATTCTGAAGTTTGAATTAAAGGAACTTTGGGAGGTTTACTAACCTCTTTTTTTTCTGGAACAGTTTTCGGTTTTACTTCTGGAACAACAATTTTCTCATCAATTTCTTTTTCATCAGTTTTTCCTAGCTTTGTTTCTTTCAAACTAACAGATGTTTTTCTTTTCATTTTCGCTTCCCTAAGTTGTTGCATCATATCAACAGTTCCATCCAAATCTTCTGTTTTCACAATTTTTTTTAATTGCTCTGTTTTTGAAGAAGCAACTGGAGAAGGAATATTTGGAACGCTACTCGCATCATTGCGGGCAGAAAAAACAGGTTCGAGTTTTCTTGTTTGTTTTGTTTCGGAGAACATATTAAGAGAAGCTGTTTTTTTAACTTTTTCAACCCTCTGCCACAAACTTAAAATTTTATAATAATCAATATCGGAAACATGCATTTTAAACAAATCAATATCCTCAGATTCTGTTTCTTCATTTTTTTTAAATTTCTTAGCGCCTTTTTTTTCATAACTATACGCAGAATCTATGATATCATCAAAGTTTGGAATATCCATTTCACTCACTTATATTGAGAAATCCCAAGGTTTATTTTTATCAACGAATTTAATAACCTCATCAGGATTAAAGTAATATCGTGAAATTATATGTCCGACTTCATCAACTTTCATATGTTTATTTTCCACCATCCATGTTATAATTTTGGATTTTTCTTTGATATCCTCATCTATTTCTTTAGAACTCAAACCTGCATAAAGATTCAATGTTTCAGCAAAACCCACAGATTTGTTTACTTTATTTAATTTGTCACTTCTAATATCCCATCTATGTAGGACATTCAAGTCCCCACCTCTTTGAATTTCCGCCATCTCCAAAGTTCTTCTAATTCCTAATCTTCTATGTCTGAACTGCACTACCAAACCTGCCAAGGCATCAATTGAAGCCTTTGGAATGTTTATAGGAGGATTTGTAAGTCTTGTAAGTGCTTGTTCTGAGTTATCGGCGTGGAAGGTTGCATAAACAGAGTGTCCTGTGTGCATAGCTTCCATCAAAATTTCTGCTTCTTTTTTACGTCTAACTTCACCAACAATTATTCTGTCTGGTCTCATCCTCAATGAGTTAACCATCAAGTCAAGCATAGAAACTTCTCCTTTTCCTTCTGGATTTGGTTCTCTCGTTACCATAGGTATCCAATGAAGGAAAGAAGGAAGAGTAAGTTCTCTTGTATCTTCAATACTAATAATTCTTTGGTTTGGAGGAATTAAACCTGCAACAGCATTAAGGAAAGAGGTTTTACCTGATCCTGTTCCCCCAGTTATCATCAAAGACATTTCATTTTGTACACATAACCAAATCCATGCTGCTACCTCTGCAGATGTTGTTTTGTTTGCAACAAAAACAGGTATGGTCCATGGATTCCTAGAGAATTTTCTGATTGTAATAGTGTTCCCAAAAGATGAAACGGGCGATAAAGTCGCGTTTACCCTATCTCCTGAACCAAGATGTGCATCCATCAAAGGATTAAGTATATTTATCTGTCTCCCAATTTTTCTACCTATCATGGCAGAATAATCATAAATTTTTTCTTCGTTACGTATCCATATATTAGTCTTACACCAGTTATGTTTTTTATGGTAAACCCATACTGGTTCTTGCGAATTATTAACACAAATTTCTTCTAAACTTTCATCATGAAGTGGAGGTTCGAGTTCATCAAGCCCCAATGTACTCTGGAGAAGATACGATGCCAACACTTTTCGTTTATCTTCAGCTAATGAAGGAAATTGTTTTTTCAATAGATATAATGCATAAGTTTCAAATTTTTGTTTTACGTCTTTTTCTTTCTTTGGATCAATTATTTCTGTGATATCTAATCTAACCTTGGTGATCAATTCACCTTTCATTGTATTCAAAACAATTTTTGTTCCTTCTGCCAGCCCAGGAATAGTAAGTTCATAATACGGTACATAATCCCCCCTATCTACGATTTTAACGTTCACAGGGATATTCTCACTTTTAAAGAAATACGACTCAATAACATGCATTTTTTCTTCAGGAGCAGGATGTTCTACTGCTGAAGGGGTTTCTCTCAATTCTTCTTCTGCCATTCATATCACCAATCCATTTTATAACAACACAAACATTTTTATTGTTTAACATATTCTTTTTTATTTTTAAGTTGATGAACTTTCCTTTTCATTTTTCCACATTTTTTCTATAAGGTCATTCAATTCTTTACGTTTGCTTTCTACATTCTTTTCTTTTTCTTTAGTTTCTTGTAGTTTCCCCTCAATAAACTTCAACACTGCATATTGTTCTTCTGGTTTATTTTTTAGTTGTGCAAGCAAATCAATCTTCTTTTTAATAATTTCAATATTATCCTCAAGTTCTTTTGTGTCTGTCCTAATGCCGTCAATAGTTTTTGTTATTTTTGATACAAAAGTTTTCTTTGTTGAAACTTCTCTGTATTTTTTGTCCCATTGTTCTAATTGTTGTATATAATTTTTAACATCTACTCTTTTTGATGCAACATCTTTCTTAAATGCTTCTTTCTCAGATTCAAAGCCGTCCACAAATTTTTCATGGTCTTTAATTTGTTTTTCTAAAGTCGTAACCAAAATGTTTGTTCTGTTGGCTATTCTATCTAATCTAGTATCATAAACTGATAATTCTCTTATATCCTCTTTTATGGTGTCGCTCATTTTTGAAATCAAATCTGTAACTTTAACCCTTTCTGTTTTAATCAATCTTTCGGCAGCATCAATTTCTTTAATCGAGTTTTTAACTTCTTCAAGTATGTTTTCAGATGATTTCACTTCGCCATAAAGATCTTTAAGTGATTTTACATCTTCATTCAATTGTTTTTCACGCTCTTTCATCTTTCCCAGATTATCTTTGAAATCAATTGTTGCGATTTTCTTATGCAACATTAAAACCGTATCTGCAGAAATTTTTCCTTCATCAATTTCTGCACGCATCATCTGAACTTTTCTTTCAACTTGTTCTAGGGTTTTATTAACTTTATCTATTTCTTGTTTATACAAGGTTATTTTTTTATTAAAAGGCATTCCGCCCGCTATTCTTTTAGATGTTTTAATGAAATCTGTATATGTGGTTCCTACTTCACCAATCATTTCTTTTAAGAGATGCTGTTCAGCTTCATTTTTTTCAATTTCTGCACCAATCCTCTCAAAACTTATTTTAATATTATCTACATCTTCAAGTTTCTTTCTCTGTCCTTGTATTTTTGTTTCTATGTCTTTGAGTTTTTTATCAATTTCAGTTTGCTGTTTTTTGAGTTTATTTTCAAATTCTTCCAATACTTTTTGAACTTTTGTATTTTTGGGCGTTTCTTTCACACTTTTTTTGAACTCTTCCAATTCTTTTTTGATTTCATCACTTTTTTCTTGAAGAAGCGTATAATTTGCATTTAATTTGTTTAATTGAATGACATTTTTTTTGTATAATTTTTGTGAGGAATTAATTAGATTATTTAATTCTTTTACTTTTTCAGATGTTTCATTTATAATGGGTTGAGTGTCAGCAATTGATCGAGTATACTGAGTTTTTAAGAGTTCAAGTTCTGCATTTGCTGTTTTAATTTTATTCATAAGCTGTCCGACTTTTTCTTCTGAAAACTTTTTTTGAGTTTCTATATTACCTATTTTTTCAACAATCTGCTCTTCATCCCCTGCCCAAATCAAAAATTCTTTTGTGAATTTATATTCTATTTTAATAAGACCTTGTTTTTCCAAGGCTTTAGACCACTCTTCAACTGTCTTAAATGGAAGATTCAGATCATTTGCAGCGGTTTCAATTTCAACCCTTTTTTTTGAATGGATATATTTGATTAAAGCATCAACACTAGTACTGATAAGAAGATCGTCAATATCGTCTTTATTATTTCCCATCGATTTAATTACTTTATATATAGTTATAAACTTTTGCCCGCATTCATCTCATACTCTAACACTCCACAACACCCCATCACTAGAAACATTTAAATATGTTGCTATTCATAACTATTTATGGTTTAGAGGTGATTAAATGGCCCCCAAAAGTATGAACAGAGCAATAATATTTGCCACTGCTGTGGCTGCTGCATCAACAATGGCATCAAGTTTGGATCACGAACTCCATCCCGCGCCAGATACAACTAAAATCAACCCTCCTTCTACGGTTGAGAACAATATAAAACCTGGTCTTCCAGATTTTCAATTATCTGAAAAACTATTAGAATCTATGGATTTGGCAGATGCAACACAAGTTGCCGTATCCTCATCAAACAAATCAGCAGAATTTATGGAAATAAAAAATTTAGGATATTTCAAAGATTCAGATGTTTCATTTTTACTAAAAGTAATGGATCCGAATGAATCTCATCGAAGTTTTACAACAACGGTTTCTAGCCAATATCACACATCAGTTAAAGATGTTGTTGATGGTTTAGTCAATTTTTTCGAGAGTAAAAAAATGAATTTTAACATCAAAGGAACTGGTAGAAAAATAGATTCTTCTTGCACAGAGGATAAATTATTGGGGTATGTTACAGTAACAAATTTATCAAAACCTATGCCCACTGAGCCAGAGGTTATAAAAACTCAAATCCGCTATGTTGAACGCACAATACAAGAACTTGAAAATAATCATTTATCTAATATTGCATACGAATTACAAGCACAGGTAGATGAACTTTATGATGTACTCAATGGACTTATAAGAGAGGTTTCAGATTTACAAGATAAAACAGATTCTCTGGATTCTCGAGTTTCTAACTTAGAAAATAAAGATCTTTTTAATGATGTGAGAATACTTCGAATCGAACAGAGATTAGATGGTTTAGAATCCGAAGTTACGCTTGAACCCTTTACCTTAGAACCTAAGGAAAGAACAGGTCACGTGTTCTATTTTGGTTCACAATCCGACGAATTATCTAAACCTATGGACAAACCCAAATTAAGCAAAGACTTTTCTCCATTAAGAGGGTTCAGATTAAATTCAAAAATATCAGAAAATACTGTGGGCTTTGGATTTGAAATCGGTGGAAAACTTTCACTCATATTCGGTGCTGATATGAACACCGAACATACTAGCATGAAAACAACAGCATTTGAACTTGGAGGAGCTTATTCCACCTATCATATACAATTCGAAACAGGTATAGAAAACACTTTTCATATCGTTAATGGAGATACATTGAACTACAAACCAATTATTATAGAAAAAGCAAACGACGTTTTCACATTAAGAAATATTTGGTTGGGTGTCAGAACTGCTATGGCCTTGTCCGATAATTTTTGGTTTGAACCAAGCACCAGATTATATGTGCCAATATCTTATGATCCTGGAGGAGCAGATATAACTTTCTCTGGAACATTATTCTATAAGAAAGTAGGTCTTGGTTTTGAAAATAGGGTTTATGATATCAAAAAAGGCACATACAACGCACCCTATCTTTTATTTGTATTAAATTTCTAATTTTTTTCTTTTCAATTTTTTATCATTTTTTCTATACTTTTCATTACTTCTTTACCTTCAAAGATGCCCAATTCTCCTTCTGGCGAGTTTAAATTAGTAAAGCTTGAAGTGTCAGGAACCAAATTCTTTCCCCATAACAGGAATGGGACAGGATCTGCACTATGGTCTCCATTTGTGCAAGGTGTTGAATGATCACCAGTAATTATTATGTAATCTGCTTTTTCAGTTAACTTCGGCAAAAATTTATCAACCTTTTCAACAAATTGTTTTTTGCCTTTGCAATCTTTATCATGTGAAAAAGAATCAGGCCCTTTTATATGTAGAAAAACAAGGTCATTTGTTTTCAAATAATTAATTACTGAATTAAATTTTGCATTTAGATCTGTGTTTTTATCCCCTGTTGCACCTTTTATGTCAGGTGTGTTCATCCCAACAAATTTGGCAACTCCTTTATACAAAGCCCCTCCCGCAATACACACACTTCTTATCCCAAATTTTTGCTGAATCGTTTCAACTTTTTTGTAGGAACCTACCCCTCTGGCCAAAATAAAATTTGGTTTGGGCGTTTTTCTTGTCCAGGTCTGTGCTTCCAATTTTTCATGTGCCCACTCTGTCCATTTATTCACAAGCTCGGCTGTTTTTTTAGCAGTAGGTTTTTCAGGTTTGCATTTAATCCATGCAACACCTGTTTTCCCGGGGTCAGTTTGATTTATTTTATCAGTCAATCCCTTTCCTTTGATTATCAAAACACCTCTATGTTCTGTTGTCGGGGCAAAAGTTATTTCATGCCCATCAATTTTCGTTTTAGAAATATGTTTTGCAACCTTATGTGCTATTTCTGTTTTGATTCTTCCTGCTCTTCTGTCAACAACAACACCTTTTTTTACTGTTGCAAAATTTGCCCTAAACGCAATATCTCCTTTGTTCATCTTTAATCCTGCACCAAGTGCTTCATAGGGCCCTCTGCCAACATAATCTTTTTTCATAGAATAACCAAACAAAACAAGATGTGCATCATCACTGTGGGGCACAATGTTTTTTCCTAGAGTCATCATCCCACCACAAACTCCATGCTCTTTTTTCATTTTATCAATGTTTGGTGTTTTTGCTTTTTCTAAAGATCCATTTTTCACTGGTCCGTCACCCAACCCATCAAGAATTATAAAAACAACTTTTTTTCTATTTTCCATAATTCTATCGCGGATTAAAGGTTTATAAATTTTAGTGATGTCAATTTATAATGGAGAGGTGGTAACATGAAAAGCAGTTTTTTGTTTTCATTAGTATTTGTTTTATTTTTAGTTGTTTCAGTTTTTGCACAGGCTCAAACAGGTCACACAATACAGCAGATTTCCAAAGTTGATATTTCAACGTCTCAAGGGGATAATGCTACTGGCAAAGATCAACTTGATGATTCAACTAGTTATAAACCCGAACATGCTGAACCTATTAAACAGGCCTCGGGCGAAGCTGTTTCAACACAGGCAGGATATGGGTACGGACGCGAGGATATAACTGTTATTTGGGATTGCGCAGCAGATGATGAGTATGCAGAACAAGTGAATCAAGTAATGAATCAAATTGAAAACGCAGTGAAAAACAATAATGCAGGAGATGTTGAACAATTGAAAAACAAACTAGAACTCATGAATCAAGAAAGAAATAACAACTGCAGAAAAATTCAAACTTCTTCCTCTGAACAGGTTTCTGCAACTACTTGTGAAGAGCAACTTGCCCTACAAATCCAGCAAATAAAAATGGAAATGGCAAAGGCTCAAACAGAAGGAAATCAACAGTATTATGATGATCTTTCTTTGAAACTTCAAAATTTAAACGAAAACAATCCTTGCGTACCCACATCAACTGCAGTTGTGTGGCAGTGTGATGATTCAGATATTATGGAGGAAATATATACTCTTAAAAATCAGCTCCAAACAGCGCAACAGAAAGGAGATAGAGATTCTGAAAATCAAATCCAGGAGCGAATTGAAGAACAGATGAAAGAACGGGAAAGAATATGCAACCAAGTTAATGCAGAAACAACCCACATTTCTTCTCCTGGAGATAATGGAAGACAAATTGCAGCTTATTACAAACAAAGAGTAGATGGTGTTGTTTCCAGTTCTCAGGATATAGATGATCAAATTGAAAGTTTGAAGCAAGTTCGTATAGAAATTGACAATATGATTGAACAACTTATGCAGAAAAAACAGGTTATTGAGGCGCAGGAGCTTGACGGCCTTGTTGAAACTTTTGAAGTTAAACCTGGAGAAATCAGCGCTGACGGAATATCTGTCAAGTCAAATGACAAGATTGTCAAGGTTTCAACTACAAGCGGCGAAGTCATGGTTACACCTGGAATCACCAACGTTGAGATCGCGGACAGCGCGGTTTCTGTTAAAGTTAATCAAAACAATGTAATAATCCATGAAAACAAAGTAAAGGTTGGCAATAATGAAGTCAAAGTCCTTCCTTCACAAGCAGTTTCAACTGCATCGCAGAACAGAAATGTAAGATCCGTAAACGCAGAAATAAAAGAGCACAACGGCGCGGCTGTTTATCACATAAACACAACCCAAGAGAAAAAGTTTTTGTTTTTATTCCCCGCTGATGCAGAGGTTGAGACCATAATTGACGCTGAAAACGGCCAGGTAATTGAAGAAAAAGGGCCCTGGTGGGCGTGGATGGCAGGAGATTGAGATAAATTTATTTTTTATTATAATAAATAATAGAATTCGGAGTTTTGTCTTCGCTTGTATATATATTCACTAAAAACATACCCCCAACTTCACTCCCATCTTCCTGTATTACTCTATAACTCTCACCAAAGCTCCCTAAAAACGGTTCAATGTTTATGCGCTTTCCAATTCCTTCAATATTGTGCGTCAACTTACTTATAGTTGGAATATCTCTAGGAGCAAAAATTGGTGTTCTTAAAAAGTCCTCTTCTGCAATCGTTTCCGGTAGAAATACTTCTACCAACTCTGTTTTATCCGGTTTCAATAAACCAATCCTTTCAAATAGATTACGGGGGAATCTTCTTGTTTTTATCTCACCCATAGTAAAAAAGTCCCCTCTTAGAGAATGTGTAACACTCAAATCTAAATTCATTTCATTAGCAAATCCAGTAATTCTTTCAATCACTTCGTTTTTATTAAAATATTTTTGGGCCATATTACCACATTATATTTTATGGTTAATTGTGTTTTTAAATGTTTCAGTTGGATTAGCAAAACTAATTTGAGTGTATGTATAAATCGTAAAAATCTTTTTTCTGTTTCTCACCCAACAATCTCCGTTTTCAGTTTTGGAAGAGAGCAGAAGTTTGCATTGAAATTATATGCTCCTGCATTCATAAAAACAATTTTATCACCTACCTTTTTTTCAGGTAAATGAATTCTATAACGGAAAATGTCCATAGAATCTGGGGTGCATCCTTTTAGTGTATAAATTTTTCCAGCTTTCTGTTCATCAAGAATTTCATCCTTTGCAACCAGCCTAATATTCCAAATAAATGTGTCTAAAGATGAATTGTAAACAGAACAGTTAAGGATAATCGTGTCTTTGTAAATAGCTTTTATTTCTGTTTCTAATTCAATACATGGTGCTGCTAAAAATCTGCCAGGTTCCATCATCAATTCAATCTTTTGTTCATTGAGCCATTTTTTAAATTCCTTTATTTTTTGAAATATATCTTTAAGATTAATCCTGAAATTCTTGTATTCGCAGGGTATTCCCCCCCCTATATTTATAATTTGAATATATTTTAAATTTTCAGATTTTACAATATCTTGGATTTCTTCTTTCAAATCCCATTCACTCAAGTTTTGGGTTTTTCTATGGAAGTGTATCCCTAGTTTATTTATTTTTTCCATAAATTTTTGATTTTTTGAAATTCTTTGTATTTGCTTATTCAATTCCAAACCTGAAAAACCATATACATAATATTTTCCAGTATGCACAGTTCTTTCTTTGAATTTTACTCTCAACAGCAAATTTATTTTTACATCGTTTTCTAACAAATAATTTTCTAAAACTTGGAGATCACTTTGATTATCAATTATGAATTTTATTACACCTGCCCCCACCATTTTTATAATATCTTTTTTGTTCCATCCCTGTACTAAAAGCCAAACTCTTTTCGGATCTTTAATTTTATTGAGTGATTCAATTGAATGAATGCTCATATCACAATCTGTCTCAGTTTCTAAAACTTTTCCAACTTCCTCATTTGTTTTGAAACTATAAGCAATACTATCTGCCATATACCTAACAATATTATATTGATCTAATAGTTTGTTTTTGTATAGAATAAATTTTGCTTCGTCCATAATTTAATAGTATCTAATTATTATAAAAATGCTTTGCAATTGCCAATCGTTATTAAATTTCCGAACAAATAAGTAAACTATATAAACTTTTTGAATTATATATCTATTTATATTCTTTTGAGCAATTAAATGGAGAGATAGATATGGATGTAAAAAAAATGATAAAAGGTTTTTTCCAAGATAAATTCAATGTTTATCTAATAATAGCTCTTTTAATTTTGGGAAGTGGCCTTTTTCTCTTTGAACATTTTCAACAATCTCCTCCCATCCCCTATAGCGGGGATACTAACATAACCGTCCATTTTTTTTATTCACAAACATGTCCTCATTGTCATGAGCAAATGCAGTTTAACCAAAAACTAATGAAGGAATTTCCTGATGTAGGATGGGTTTATCATGATATAGCCGAGTCTTCGGCTCAAGAATTGTATTTACAACTGCTAAAGGATCATGGCAACGGTCAAACAAGGATTTTAGTTCCTGCCACATTTGTTGGAAAAGAAGTTTTTATTGGATACTCTGGTGAACATGTTACGGGTGTAAAAATACGTGAAGCTATTGATTATTGTTCGGATGTTTGTGTCAATCAATCTGTCTCTACTGAAAAAACAGAAGATGTGGTGCCAGGCATAACTCGGGTTGAAGTCCCGTTTATTGGATTAATTGATATTACAACCCTTTCTTTACCTGTTCTTGCAATACTCTTAGGTCTCATAGATGGATTTAATCCATGTGCAATGTGGGTTTTAGTTTATTTAATTGCTTTGGTTATGGAACTCAAAGACAAAAAAAGAATATGGTTTATTGTTGGAACCTTTTTATTAGCGTCAGGAATATTATATTTCTTGTTCATGACTGCATGGTTGAACATGTTTCTTTTTATTGGTTATCTGAGACCAGTTATGATAATAGTTGGTTTAGTTGCCATAGCGGGTGGAACACTTTCAATTAAAGAATATTTAGAAATTCGCAAAGCAGGCGGAACATTAACTTGTAAAGTTGGAGACGAAGAAGACCATACAAAAACTTTAGGGGCCATGCAGAACGTTGTATCTGCCCCAATGTCTATCGCAACACTGGGTGCGATTATAATTCTAGCGTTTACAGTAAATTCTATTGAATTTGTTTGTTCATCTGCAATACCTGCAGTTTTTACACAAGTACTTGCACTAAGCAATTTGCCCACACTTGAATACTATTTGTATATTATAATGTATGTTGCAGCGTTTATGTTTGATGATTTGGTAATATTTAGTTTAGCAATTTTTGCCGTAACGAGCGGAATCGGGGAAAAGTATGCGAAATATTGCAAAATAATTGGGGCAGTGATATTGTTCCTGTTGGGAATAATGCTTTTATTTTTCCCTAATTTACTTATTTAAAAAACACTTTCTTTTTTCATTTTTCTTCATTCAAAATTTCTAATACGTAACACATCATCAAAGGAAATGTTATTGAAACATCGCCAATAACTGTTGCAGCATCTGAATCATCTTTTATTTTTCCCCACGATTTTGCTTCGCGTGTTGAGGCGCCAGACATACTGCCCGCAAATTCTTGATCAGTTGTCATATAAACAGCATAATCCATGCCACCATTGAGTATGCATGCAAGAAGTGCCTGGTGTTTCGCAATTCCACCGCCTAGGGCTATAACTCCTTTTTTATCATCATGAGTTGTATAATAAGTTAATTTTTTGAAATCATTGATAACATCAACTACAAAATCAGGTTTTTCCTGCTGAAATAAAAACAAGTGAAAACCTAATGCCCCGTCTGTTATCCCTGGGACAAAAACAGGAACATTTTTCTTTGCAGCTTGATAGAGAATTGAATTTTCATCCTCTAATTCCTCCCCAAACTTTTTCAACATATCTGAAACATTCCATCTGTTTTTTTCTTGATAAAGCTTTTTCAACATAGGTCGCATCAAATCTTCAAAATTACAATAACTTTCGTTTGTTACAAATAAATTTCCAACTCTATTGACTCCTTTTTCATGGAGTTCAACATCATCTACTCCAAAATTACCTATAACGAATTCTTCTCCTTTTGCACGCATTATATCTTCTTCTATTGCACCAACACCTGTAACAACAATATCAATTAAACCCATTTCAATTATTTGTGCAAATAATCCCCTTAAACCCGAAGTGGCCATATTTGATGTGAAAGTCAAATAAATTTTAGCTCCATTTTTTTTCATTTTAATTATAACTTCTGCAGCTTGCTTTAATTCAGTTGCTTGAAATCCACAGGATTCCATTTGTTTCACCAGATCTTTAACAGTTATTCTTTCATTCCACTTAAGGTCTTTAACTTTTTTCATCATCTCACCTAAATTGCAGGCAACAAAACAGACAAAACAAAACAAACTATTGCCAAAACCATCAACAAAATAGGAATCCCCATCGCAATTCCCATTACACCCACAATTATGTTTTTACTCAAATTAATGACTTTCATAAAATTCAATGTCAACACTACGCCTGCCAAAGGCAATAAAAGCGATATGGAAACAGCAGCTCCCACTACTAACAAAAAAGCAATCGGACCCAATAAGAGTGAAATTTCCTCCAACATTACATCACCTCATAAATATCAGCACGGGGCCGTAGGCCACCTTTTGTTTTAGTTGCATTCTACTAAGCGCCATATGGCTTGCACCACAACAGTTCAAAGGCCGTTTCATCCTTTTTTAGGAAATCTCAGATGACTTCATAGTGCTCCCAAAAAGGTATCGTTTCTGTTCCTTTTCAAGCCAGTTTCCCAGCTATGTCTTGCGACATCTGTTTTCCAACATAGTCGGATATGGTGGGTGGACCTTCCTCAGCACAAAAGTACCGTCAGCAACTCACCCCGTACCATTATAATTTAGTTATCTGGACTTTAAAAACGTAATCTTTCTTAGGACCTTGTATTTTCCACTCGATTCCTTCTGGATTCCCTCGGACAAAATCTTTAGCATTAACAGTTTTTGTGATTTCATCTCTGAAAATATCAATAATCTTTTCGAGATTGTCATCTGCAGAATAAACCACTGAAATTTCATCTTTTTCAACAAGCTTTTTTTCTTTTCTCATGTTTTGTATTCTTCGGATAACTTCTCTAGATATGCCTTCCTCAATGACTTTTTTAGGTAGTTTTGTGTGCAGATATATTTTTCCACCCGTAAAATAACTAACATCGTAATCTTCAACAGTTTCTGTTACTTGTAAGTTTTCTTGCGTTAATTTCAATCCATCAATTTCAATACTCTGTCCGATATTTAATTTTTTCTCATATTCATCTAGATTCTCTTTAATTTTATCTTCAATCTCTTTTGTTTTTTCAAAACCTTCTTTAAAAATTATATTAATATTTCCTTTTTTCTTATTTATTGTTTCAACAGTATGGACATTTGTCATGAGTTTTACAACATTACTAAGTCTTCTAGCTGCAGTTAAAGATATATCATCATATGCGTATATTAGAATCTCATCAACAGGCCATCTTAATTTGATGTTGTTTTTTTGTCTTGCAGATATTATTGTGTTTATTATTTCTTTTGCAACTTCCATATCTGCCAAAAGTACCTCATCGACCAAACCAATTTGCTTGGGCCAATTTTCCAAGCAAATGGATTCTTTGGGTTTTGCTACAACAGTTTTATATGCCCTTTCTGTTACAAACGGCGCAACTAAATTAAGTAGTTTCATAGATTCAACATAAACATATTTTAAAATCTTCAACCCTTGTTCATCATCCCTCGATTTTATTATTTTCATATAAAATCTGCTAACATCTTCTAATATAAAATAAATCAAATCTCTAATTGCTAAGTGATACATATATTTATCATAATTTTCTTCATATTGTTTTATAACTTGATTAAATCTTGAAATAAGCCATCTATCCTCAATATTGGTGAATTCACTTATTTCCGGAACCAAATATTCAACATGCTCTGCAAATCTGCTCAAGAAAACTGCCATATTGTCAACAGTATTTATGAAGGAGTATGCCTCTTTGACACTATCCCATGTGAAAATTAAATCTTCCCAAGGTACTGCTTGGAGAGACCATACTCTAAAAGCATCAGCACCGTATTTCTCAGCAATTTTATCAAACGGTATAAAATTACCCACACTTTTACTCATTTTTTCTCCTTTCTCATCTACAAAAAATCCGTGCATCATGACTGTTTCATATGGTGCTTTATTTTGTGACATCACTCCTATTCCCAACAACGAATAAAACCATCCTCGAGTTTGATCTTTTCCTTCAAATATAAATTTGGCTTTTTCATATTCTTCTCCTTCTTCAGGTTTCAAATTTGCCTGAACTACACAACCCGAATCAATCCAAACATCCAAAACATCAGGAACTCTTTTGTAAGTTTTGTTGTCTTTTTTTATTACAATTTTATCAACATACGGTCTATGATAATCCTCAAGTTTTTTAGGAAGCTCAGCAAAACTACCTATTACTATGTAATCTGTTTCGTCTTCCTGATTAACCCAAATCGGTACTGGGATTCCCCAATATCTTTGTCTTGATATGCACCAATCGGGTGCATTTGAAACAAAATCTGAAAAACGTGCTCTAGCAAATTCAGGAACCCATACAGTTTCATCTATTTCCTCAACCATTTTGGTTTTCGCATCGCTTATTTTGGCAAACCATTGCTTCATTGTTCTAAATATGAGATGGGTTTTACATCTCCAACAATGCGGATATCTATGCTCAATCTTTCCACTATCTAATAACAATCCAAGTTCTGTCAATTCTTCTATTATTTCATCATTTACATCAGGAACTTGTTTTCCTTCATATTTTCCTGCGTCCGAATTAAATTTTCCTCTGTTATCCAATGGTGAAAAGGGTTCAATATCATATCTTTTTCCAATTATATAATCCTCTGGACCGTGGCCAGGCGCACAATGGACCAAACCCGAACCTTCTTCCATTGTAACAAATTCATCAGACAGAACAACTTTTCTTTGAACTTCGGGCCTTATACCTAAGGGGTGAGAATATTCAATATCATTCAATCGTTTTCCACTAATTTCTTCAACAACTGTAAAACTCATATTTAATTTTCCAGCTAATATATCCATCCTTGCTTTTCCAACTATCCATATCTCATCAGAACCTTCAGGTATAATTTTTACATAAGTTTCACTCGGATGAACCATAACTGCCATATTTGATATCAAAGTCCAAGGTGTTGTTGTCCATATCACCAAATACGTTTTTTCATCCCCTACTGTTTTGAATTTTACAAATATGCTTGGACTCGTTTTCATGCCATATTCAAGTTCATAATTTGCCATAGGGGTTTCACATCTAGGGCAGTAAGGCAACACAGATACGCCCCTGTATAAATATCCATTTTCATGAACTTTTTTTATTGCACCCCATACAGATTCCAAGAAATCATTTGTATATGTCAAATAAGGATCTTCAAAATCCATCCACACTCCTGCGCGCATAAAATCCTCTGACATTTTTGATAAATGCTCTGTGGCAAAATGTTTACAAGTTTCAATAAATTTTTCAACACCTACCGTTTCAATATCATTTTTTTGTTTTAGTTTAAGTTCTTTTTCAACTTTAACCTCTATGGGCAATCCATGGGTATCATATCCTGCTCTTGCTCTAACATTATAACCTTTCCATCTTTTATATCTTAAAATAGAATCTTTGGCACATTTATTATAAGCAAGACCAGGGTGCATAGCGCCCGTGGCATACGGGGGGCCGTCGCAAAAATACCATTTTTCCCCTTCTTTGTTTTTTTCACAAACTTTATTCATTATTTTATTTTTCTTCCAATCTTTTAACTGTTCTAGTTCTTTATCAACAATACTCATATTTAACACCTCAAATTTAAATTAATTAATAAATTAAAAAATATAAACCTTTGTAACACTCAATTTATGGTTTCCTTTTCTATATAAAGAACATCATACTTAGATAAGGAGGGAACTTGTTTTTTAATATCTTTTATTAATTTCGAAAGATCATTATGAGATTGCGCAATTATTTTTGCTTCAACATCCCATTTACTTACAGGCATTGCTATGGACAAGACGCCCGTTTTTTTACCTAGATTTTTTATTATTTCTTCTTTGTCAGAAACATTAAATCTGACTATATACTTTTCATAACCATATCTGCTCAAGTCTGATTCTATAGAATACCCTAAGATAACCCCTGTTTTTTCTAATTTTTTCATGTATTTTCTGACAGTTTTTTCATCTAATTTTGTTTTTTCGCCCAACTCTTTAATTCTTTTTAATTGTGCCAGTTCATTTATTATGAGCCTTTCTTGCTCGTTTAAATCAATCTTCGTTTCAGGTGAAATATTCCATATTCTCGGATTCAACGTTCTAAACATATTTCCTGCAATATACCATTTTTTATAAGGTATTGTCATTTCTCTGAATATTATTTTACCTGCAAAAAGTTCAACTAGTTTATCATAAAATTCTGCCATTTCACTATTAGAATAAACTGTTAGGGATAAAAGCATATCAAAATTTCCAGTTAAATGAGTTATTTTTTTCACTACGGGGAATTGTTTTGCGAATTTTTCAATATCATTTTTTGTTTCATTTTCAAAATCCTTAAGTTTTATGAAAAGATGGTACTGAACTGAACCAACCTTGTAAAAATTAATTACCGGTATTCTAACAACAACATCCGATATTTTGGCAATGTGATAAGCAGCAGTTGCATTTTTTGTTTTTAATTTTACAGCAGCTTCTTTTATTTTTAATCTAGAATCCTGCGACAGTAAATCGAGCAACTTCAAATCATTATTGTTTAATTTCATATAACTTATTCGTTGTCAATGTTTTTAATTGTTTCATTCACTCCAAAATAACTGGCAATATGGGTAAATTTTTGGTTTATAACAGTATTTTCTTTTAAAAAAAGGGAAAAGCCTGTTATACAGGCAATGCACAGCTATCTATATCCAAACCAAAATCTTGGTACATACCTACACAATCCGTTATACATTCATCCATTGGTAGATACTTAAAATCTTCATCATAACACATTTCTCTACACTGTTCTCGATATGTGGAAGTGCAACAAGTGGTGGCATCAGCACCATACTCACTTTTTACTAGATTCATACAATTTGAAAAACATTCAGAATCTCCAGGGGACATTTGATTGCATAGATTTGTGCATGCAGAACCATATGTGCCGTAAGGGCAAAAACCACTACTGTTTTCTGGAACAGTTGAACAGCAACATCCACTCAATAGTGTCAGTATCACTATCAAATTCAATAAAACCAAATTCATCTTTTTCATGTCAATTACCCTCCCCAACTATATCTGATAGTTATATATCTAGTTTATATTCTTTTTGTTAAAGCAACTGTTTTTACTAAGGCTTGGTTTTCTGTTAGAGAGTAATGAAATCTTAAAACATTTAACCACAACCACAAATATTTTAAATACACAAAACTAAAATAAATTATGCTTGACGAAAAAAATATAATTTCCCTCAAAAAAGATTATGTCAATATCAAATCCAAAGTTGATGAAATAGGTGCCGAAAGCTTGGATGCGATAGTTGAGGCGTCACTCTGGCTTAAAAACATACTCAATGAATCGGAATCTCTAAAGAAAATGTCAGAACCTCAAAATATAAAAGACCTCGGTCAAAAAATAAAACTTCACAAACGCTCTAAAAAACTACAAAAGGAAATTCATATTTTTAAAGCAACTATATCAAACGAGATGAAAAAACAAACAATCCCCTCAGATATCGGAAACAGACTTCTTGAAACTGTTCGTTTAATAAAAAATAAAAAAAATGAGGCCCTTTCCGAATTTGAATATTTTGAATCATTTATTTCTCTTCAAGAAAAATCCAAGAGATATCCCGATGAGATTGAAACATTAAAATCAAAAATAGATTGGGAAATAAACAAAACAAAAAAACTTATCCATGAAATAAATAATTTAAACACTATCACAATAAACAACGAAAATGTTGAGAAATATAAATTCTATTTGGCAAGTATCGAAAAATTATTTAAACTGAGAAAAAAATATATTTCCTCGCTTCTTCAATTAAACATGGCTGAGTTAATAAATAAAATAAAAACTGATTCTTTAAATGAGTATGGTCTTCCGATTTTGGAATGGTCCAATGATGAGAATAATTTTGATACTTTATATATATTCTTCAAAACCGATTCATTTTTTTCAAACATAGACATTTTCAAGCTTTCTGAAATGTTTGATTATACTGATGAAAGACTTGCACATATATACCCTGAGGTTTTAAATTTTAAGAAAATTATTTTAACCAATCAACTATGGTTCGAAAGAATAAAGAATCTTGAAGAAACGAGTTTCATAAAAATATCTGACAAAACCTTATCTAAAGAATTATTTGATTTTTATAAAAAACATGTCAATGGTGCAGAGGAAATTATTATCGAATTTGAAAGAAATTTAAATAATATATCTATCTGGAAGAAGGAATATGAAAAAAATGTTGAATATGAGAATGATAAGAAACGACTCTCCAATTATTCTTTGCCAGTTCTCGAAAAAGAACTCCAACATTACATACATTTAAAGGAGATTATAGATTCAGAAAATCTTGATTTTATAGATGTGCCAAGTGATGTAGGTATCATTACAAAACTAAGGTCTTTTTTCAAAATTTAGTAGGCTCTACATAAATTTATATACTAAACGTCCTAAATTTTCCATATGACAAAATTAAAATTAATGATTTTACTGTTTGGAATAATTTTTTTCACTCAAATTAATTTTGCTACTTCAGGATGTTCTGAAAGAGTATACCGGAATGCCTGTGCCAATTGCCAATTTGATGTGAATGGAAAAATTGATTCGGCATGTTCCGAAAACTACAAACAATCTGGGATTACCTGTGTTTCTACAACCTATCCAATCATGAGTGCCAAATATGCGGCAGGAGAATGTCCTGCAGTTGGTACGTGTTCCTCACAATTACAATCTTGTATTGCGCAGATGCAAAGCGGAAATGATAAACAAGATTGTTCTGAAGGATCTGTTGGCATGTGTTATGCTACTGCAGATTTATGCATACAGAAGGCTTCTAACACTTGTGCAGAGATTGTTCCACCAAATCCTTGCTGGGGATCAACATCTTTAATATTATTAATTGGGGGTTTAGTTTTTGTGGGATACACTGTCAAATATTAAACAACGTACATATAAACTTGGTTTTTTTTATCTTCAAAACTAGGTTTCCAATTATTGAATTTCCATACATATGAAACAACCCTCGCCCCTTCGGGCAATTCTTTTCTAAGACGTTCTTCAAGCATATTATTTGTTTTTTGCATAAGAAAAACTGTCACCACAGTTGCTTTTTTGAAATCAATTTTTTTATCAAATATATTTTTCCATTTTATCTCAGTTCTTCCAGGATTTTTCGTTACCCAAAAAAATATATTAGATGCAAAAGCAAAACTTTTTGCGATCAATACTCTTATGGGATCGATTTCGTACCCGATGCCTTTGGCCCCTCTTTTTCCAGCCATAATGATAATTCTTCCCTCTCCACAACCCAAATCATACACAACATCTTTTTCATTTACTTTTGCAACATCGAGCATCTGTTTTATTATTTTTAGAGGTGCTTGCGCCCAGATTGCCCCTACAAAATGCGTCCATCCTGTCCAAACAACAAAAAGAAGTGCCCCTACAATGGGGTATGTCCAGTTTATATTTTGCAAATCTGCCAAGAATCCATACATATACTCACTAAATTAATTTGGAATATAAACCTATTCCTTATTTTCAAAATTAAAAGTTCTTTGTCTGCTTTTTTCAATCTTTTTATTTGGTGGAAGTTGTGTATAACTTTGGTGTAATTTGGGGTTTATTCTGGCAAATCCTTTTAAAAAAGGGAAAATTATCATTTATGGGTGATGTAAATGAAATGGAATATGATATTCGGAATTTTTGCAGTACTGTGTTTGGCAGGAGCTGCTTTTGCAATCAATTCCGAAGCATTGAAAAATTCAGAAAGGGCTCCAAAAGAGGCGCAGATTGAACTAATGAAAGCAATGCATGAAGGTGATTTTGCTACGGCAAAACAAATACATGAAGAGTTTGGCATTGGCAACAGAAAAATGGCGGGTGCAAATCAAGAAATCTTTGATTTGAGAGTTCAAATGAAAGATGCAATCAATAAGGGCAATTATGAATTAGCCTACGAAATAAAACAAGAACTCAGAGAAATTTCCGGTCAAAGAATGCCACCTGCTTCTTTCAAAGGATTGCATGATGGTCCAAAAAGGATGGGGAATATGGAAAACTGTCCTAACAACTAAACCCTCCCCTTTTTATTTTTTTTTAATTCAGTAGATACAATGGACGCGCAAACTAGACTTCTTTATTGGTTATTTAATGCATCTAGGGGAGGTCCTACTAGATTGAAGATTTTATCTGTGTTAACTAGAAAACCAATGAATACGCGCCAGCTTGCACTGGAGCTGTCAATGGATTATAAAACTATTCAAGGGCATTTAGAATTGCTTGTTTCAAATGGGCTCATTTTAACTCCTCAAAAAAGATATGGCTCTGTTTTTTTTATAAGTCCTGAATGGGAAAATAACGAATATTTTAAGGAATTATTGGGTGATATATATGGTAAAAAAAACAAAAGAAAAAAATAATGCTGCTATAAACGCAGGTTTGACAACATTTGGAATTCTTGTTTGTTCAATAGTTGGTTTATTGTTAATTAATATATTTATTCCTTTTAGAAGATTTAATCCGGTTTGGTTTTCAGTTAACTACTGGATGATATTAGTTGGTCTTTCTTCTCTTGTAGGAATTTTTTCAGCATATCTGCTGTTTATTTATATCAAAGACTATTTTGAGCTCAAAAGCAAATTTACTATCGGAGTTATACTTGCAGTTTTATCTCTCATGCTATTTGCAATAACTTCAAATCCAATTTTGCAACATACGTTCGGAGTCTTTGGAAAATCAGGAACTTTATTTTCAATCGTCCCTATGTTCTTCGCGTTAACAGCTTTAGCGGTGCTGACATGGGTAAGCTCAAAATAAATTATTAGATGCATTTTATCTTTAACTTATTTTTTTATGTTTTTATATGATCTGCTAATCTCTTCATTCCAAAACGAAGGCAGTGTATTGGATGCAAATCCTTGAAACTGATTCGAATAAAGATAAACCAAACCTTTGTCTTGCGAGTATTTTTCAAATCCTTCTTTAGCTTTGGCATATATTTGTTTGATCACTTTTCTTTCAAAATCAAGCTGAAGAAGTGAGGGTTTTTTCAATAAAAGATAATCGCTTTGGCGGATTGTGTTTATTTCGATATTTGCAGAATTTTGACTAATGAACAACACACTTATATCTTTGTGTCTTGATATAAACAAAAGACTGCTGAGTAATTTGTTTGAATTTGACATCGAGTTTCTAGAAGAAAATTCAATTCCTCCCTCATCAACCAATAGAAAAGAATTATTTTGAACTTCATCTAATTCTTTAACAGATTTTATCCACTTTGGCAGCGTTCCAATATCAAACCCCATACAGCAGGCTTTTCTTTTTGTTTTATAAACAACATTTTCCAAGATTTTCATACCCAATGCACTTTTACCTGCCCCTCTTGATCCCAGAATCAAACCTATTGTGCTTTTATTGGAATAAAGAACTTCTTCAAACTTCTCGATATCTTCTTTGGATTCTATTGCTTTTAAAGGATTAAATTCTGCTCTTGTTCCTGGCCTTTCGTTATCAATTTGAATGTCTCTTCTTTTTTTATTTGCTTTTTTAAAAATGCTAAAAACCCATTTGAAAAATCCCCAAATTTTTTTAATGATCCATTTAATCACATTAAAAATAAGTTTGAAAAAATTAACAATTCTAGTGGTTAAAGACTTTTTTTTCTTAGCCATAAACACATTTTAAAAGTTCAGCTTAAAAATGTTCCCGCTAGTTTTTTGCTTTAAACCAGCAAATATAAGTTATCAGACCGCACGTCATTCATCACCGAACTTTTTTTACAAGTTGAAAAAGAACTCAGAGATCACCTCGGTCATCACAAATACAATATGGGTTTGATAGTTTAAATACTTATCTTTATCATCCGAAAAACATTTTTTCCCAAATTCTCTGCAAATTCCTTTCTACCCCAACAATTGATTTGTAAAAACTCATTTTTAAATTACTGTTTTGTTCGGGGTTTATGCCGACATTTTCTAAAGCATCATTAAATCTTTCCCACAAAACATATCTTTTTCTAATGCTTCTTCTAAATTGAAACAAACTTTTATGTGTCACACTCCATTCAACATATTCTTTAGGTATTAAAGATAAAGGAATTTCATTCACATTGCCATGTGAAAAAGTATAAAATTTCCCCCTTTCAAATATTCTTGGGGGGTATATGTCAATAAGAATCAAGTTTCCATTTTCAAAAACCCAATTACCGATCCTATTATCAATTCCTACAAGTTGGTTTTTGTCTTGGTCGGTTAGCCTAACACTAACTTCAATAAGTTTGGCAAATATCAAATCCCATTTGGGGTCAGTATCATCCAAATTCTCAATAACACATTCATCAGAAAATCTTTTTTGAACCAAACTAATAAAAAATTTATCTTTCTGAGTTTTTTCAGAACATATCATTCTAGAGTTTTCAAATACAACCCCTACTTCGCGAAGCCTTTCTTCATAATCTCGTTTCATTTCTTTAAAACGATTAAGACTATATGTGTCCATAGGGTATTTCAATTCTTTTGAAACTTCGCCATAAGGTGTGGCATAAACACGAGAGTTTCTACCTTCACTAAGATGAACACTTATTTTTCCATTTCTTGTCAGGGGCATCATACTAAATTTATGTTTAAAAAAGTTTAAAAACGTGTTCCTAGTTACTATCACAGGTTTTCAATTAACTTATATAATAATAAAATCCCAAATCCTGTTGCTCCCGAATTTGAAAACGGTTTTGTTTGTTCGTAATATGAAGTACCTGCAATATCAATGTGGGCCCAAGATGTTTTTTCAATAAAATTTTTCAAAAAGACACCCCCAACAATTGTTCCTGCAGCCCTTGGGGGAGTTCCAATATTCATAATATCTGCAATATCGCTTTCAACCATACTTTCATGTTCTTCCCAAATAGGAAGTTCCCAGCACCTATCACCTGATTTTTGTCCAAATTCAATTATTTTAGAAATTAGTTTTGTGTCATTCCCCATTACGGCTGCACAGTTATGGCCTAAGGCAATCACAACAGCACCTGTTAAAGTTGCCAAATCCACAATAACTTTTGGTTTATATTTCTTTTCAGCATATGCCAAAACATCTCCTAAAATTATTCTTCCTTCTGCATCTGTATTTTTTACTTCAACAGTTTTCCCATTATACATCTTTAATATATCTCCCGGTTTCAAAGCATTTCCATCGGGCATATTTTCTGCCAAACCTGCAATTGCAACGACATGTTTTTTTATTTGAAATTTAGAAATGGCAGCTATGGTGCCAAAAACTACGGCCGCTCCAGACATGTCATCTTTCATTTCGTCCATATTCAAAGGAGGTTTAAGTGATAATCCTCCAGAATCAAAAGTAATTCCTTTGCCCACTAAAACAAATGTCCCATTCTTTTTGAATTGGGTGCCGTATTCAACACACATCATCACTGGTTTATTCACACTACCTTGACCAACTGCGACCAAACCATCCATACCTATTTTTTTCAACTCAGTTTCTTTTAGAATATCTATTGAAACTTTGCCCCCACTTTTTTTCAAGAGTTTTTTAATATGTTCTGTGAATTTAATTGGTGTTTTTAGATTGGACGGTGAATTAATGAGATCTCTGGTTTGATTAATTATTTCAGCAAATAGTTTTCCATCAGTTTTTGTTCCATCATCAAATTCCACGTGTTTCAGGACATATGTATCTTTTTTACTTTTCATTGAAAAATTGTGTGTAGTATAATAAGCACCTATTTCTAACCAAACTCCCAAACTGAAATTAATTTTTTTATTTAATTCTTTTATTTGGAATTTTATCTTTTCGATTTTATTTTCTTTAGCATATTTTCCAGCAATTCCCCCAAGTTGTTTAATTCGGTAGGCGTCAAGCAATCTAATTTCTCCTAAACCCAAAACCAATATTTTTTCAGATAAGAAAAAAGTGCTTTTTCCATACGAACCATCAAATTCTTTTTTTTTCAATAAGCTTTCTAATCTTTTATCATAAAATATCTTCCATTCTTTTTCTAAAAAATATACTTCCATTACATCACCAACCATAATATTTTGACTCAGAATAAGCAAAAGCAAACAAAGCATCTAGTACATCTTTTTTATATAATTTCGGATCTCTCATCATCATTTTCATTCCCAACAAAAGTTTTTCTTTGTTTCCAAAATTATCAAAATTTTCAGGCAAAAGTTCCCCCAACAGACACAAATCTTTAATGCTTAATTTTTCATATATTGCTTTTTTACCTTTTACAAGAGTTTCATAAGGGGGAAATTCTTTCTTCCATGCACTTTCATATCTTTCAAGAAACGCCTGAGAAAAATCTTTTTTTTCAACAGCTTCAATTGCTACTTCTGCTGCTAATTTTCCCGACATCAAAGCCAAATGAGTGCCCCCTTCAAACAAGGGAGATGCAAATCCTGCTGCATCACCTATCATCATAATTCCTGTGTGATATGTTTTTTCTAAAGGTCCGGATGAAGGTATCATTCCTCCAAACGTAAACTCAACATCATTCCATTTTTTCAATTTAATAAATTTATCAAGATTCTCCTTGGCGTTTTTAATATCATCAGTAACTAAACCCACATTTGCATAACCTCTTTCACCATTTGATTTTGGAATCATCCACAAATATCCCTTGGGTGCTAAATCTGGCCAAAGGTAAAAGTCTAAATATTCGCCAAAATCAACATCATTCATCCTATATTGGATACCGACATTTTTCATAGAACTTTTATTGAGTTTAAGCAGATTTGAAACTAATTGAATATGGCCCGTTGCATCAACAATTATTTTTGCTTCAACATTACCTTTATTGGTTTTCAATAACCAATGTCCTTCTTTACGCTCAATTCCTTCAACACGGCACGCAGTTTTAATTTCAATACCTTTTTTTTGAACTTCGTCAGCGAGATACTGCTCAAAAATATCTTTATTCAATACATATCCTCTTTCAGATAAAATTGAAGTATGATCGTCGGGAAATATTATTTTAACTCCTTTAACGAGTCGTGCTATGGCATCTTTCGGAGGTTTCAAATCAAATTTCCGCAAACATAAGTCCGATATACACTCTCCACAATGTACAGGTGCCCCAAATCTTTCATGCTCTTCCAAAACTATTGTTTTTATGTTTTGGGCAGTTTTGGCAAAAGATAGGCCTGCTGGCCCCCCGCCTATTACAGCAACATCATACATGTTAAAATCTAAATACGGATATATTTAAATATATTAACTTCAAAAAAAACTAAAGGTGTTTTATTGTTAAATGTGGGATTCATATCTGTTGGTGTTGCGGGTTCAGTATTTTCAAGTACTGCGTTTATAGCTATTTTTGTAGGGATAATGCTGAGTGTTATTGGAATCGCTTTGGCGTACTTGATTTCATCAATGTTTAATTATCCTGAGATGAAAGGCTGGGCAACAAATGAACTTGGCGAGGTTTTAAGAACAATATTCATAATTTTATTAGTTCCTTTCGCAATAATATTCATAAATTCTATGGTCATCAATGTTATGGGATATCAGAGTTTCCCTTCCATAGATCCTTTTAATCTTGAAAACCCTTTTTATTTTAGATATGCAATAACTTATCTACAATCTTTCAAGTCATATATGTGGTCTATGGCGACCAACATGGTATTATTCAATATGATTTATGCTTCGCTCCAAGGTTATTCATTCCAATTTTTGTTTATTTATCTTTCTCCTTTTGCCCAGTTTGCTTTTATAACAGGATTTATGAAAAAATTTATGGGTTTGGTCGTAGCAGGATTAATGTTGGCAGAGCTACAACAGCAGCTTTTAGTTTTCTTTATGAAATATAGTTTGACTTTGTTTTTTCCTTTTGGCGTTATCCTAAGAGCTTTCCCACTAACCCGTAAAACCGGCTCTACAGTTATAGCTTTTGCATTATGCGGATTTTTTGTTTATCCATTATTATTGGTTTTTAATTCATTTATGATTGAGAATTATGTTTTTGGTTCTCCCCAGGTTAATCCTGGAGTGACAGCATCCTATTATCATTTGGTTGATTATGACAGTACTACACTTGTAGGACAAGCAGATTCTAGTGTATCTGCTGACCAAGAGACTTTTATTGAAAATATCAATACAGAATTTGGCCAGATTGATCCAAACACATTTTCAGATCCTGTTGATGGAATTACTGGTCTTGGGTATGAGTGGACAGATCAGGCTTCAGTTAGATTTGACCAAGACGCTACTGAAAACAAAGATCAAATGATTAAAACAAACAAAGAATTAATTCAAAATATAAATGCTCATCCTGCTTCATCATTTGCAAAAGGACTTTACAGATCTTTTGGAACACTTTTTAGAGTTATTTTTGGCAAAGAACCCACAAATATGATGCAAGTATTTATACTAACAACTTTAACATATATGACGCTTTACTCAGAACGTTTTATTATAATGTTGGTATTGTTTATATTAGATTATGTGATATTTATGACTGCACTTAAGGATTTCTCATTGGCCCTGGGAGGAGAACCTATAGTTCATGGGGTAGGAAAATTGAAGATGATGGCAGGAAAGGTGTAGAAATGGTTTTTGTATATAATATATCTGCAGTTTTGGTGTATGCAATTGGAGCAGTTCTGGCTTCTGTCATAGCTGCTGTGTTCTATCTCGCAGGCCATATTTTTAACAATCCTCAATATCAAGCTCAAGGAAAGTATAATGTTTACCAAGTTATAATCAACACAATATATTTTGTAATGGCATTAGTGATAATCAACATTTTTTTATTTGGAGTTCTTCCTTCAATGATAGGGGGCAATGATCCTTATGTGTACATATATAGT
Source organism: Microcaldota archaeon (assembly GCA_020854835.1). Lineage (GTDB taxonomy): Archaea > Micrarchaeota > Micrarchaeia > Anstonellales > JAGGVH01 > JAGGVH01. The sequence continues at coordinate 56,610 of JAHKLX010000003.1, read as the reverse complement.
TTTTTCACTGAACTGTTTTTCAAAAGAATTCCTCAGGCTCTTGGAAAAGTAGTGGGCTCTTTGGCAGCGGTGCAACTATTAAACGGACTGGTTAGTTTAAATGTTGGACAGGGTTTTATCAGAACAACAATTGTAGATTTTTCTTTAATAAACCGTTTAATAACTTTTCTTGTAATGGTTATTTCTCCACTTTTAGGCAGTATTTATGTCCAATTTTTAGTTGTTGCATTAATTAACTCATACGCCATTCAAGTTATTCTGCCCGTAGGTTTTGTCTTAAGGATGTTTGATTTAACTAAAAAAGCAGGAAATTTCATATTAGCCGTTGGCATATCGGGGTGTACTATATTCATTTTGATGTATGTACTTAACGCGTATATTGTTAACACAATGCTTTACAGCGAAGAATTTGAGCAAACAACCATTGCGAGCATGGAATCTGCTTTAAATTTTGTCAAGTGGTATGAGTGGCTCGTACCATTCCTTGCTCTTGTAGGGGTGATGTTCGAAAAACTTTTTATACTCATTATGAGATTTATTTTTAGTATAGTTATAGTTCTGTTTCAAGGTATATTCATGCCTTCGTTTGCGATTGTAGTTACTACAACATCAATAAATTCATTTATGAAATGGTTTGAGAGTTTTGGTTGATAATATGTTTCATTGGTTAGGAGTATTTGATAGTTTGGGAGTTGTTCTGCTTGTTGTAATAGCAACGCTTACTTCTCTTTCAATAACTGCAATTATTTATATTTTATCTTCAATATTAAACTACTCCAAATGGCAAGCCTGGGCAAAAAAAGAAATTGGCCAGGTTTTTTTAAATCTTCTTTTTATATGGTTAATCACATTCATGTTTTTATTGGTTGAAGGAACACCAACTACTCCAGGTTTAATGGAAAATACAATTACAACTTTTATACCTGTAGTTGATGTTGCAAATCATAAAGATGATGCTGGCAACCCTCTCACTGTTTCTCAAGCATGGAATAAAGGTGCGGTATGGAACAGCAATGCTGCTACGCCGGGATGTTTAATCTATAAACCAGAAATCTACAGCGGATCAGGAACTGTTAGTTACCCTATTCAAACATGTGTTGCAGTAAAACATTTAAGCGACATGCTGGGTTTAACAAGAGATTCATTAAATTTTCTTTTTTATTATGGGGGAATCTACGCTATAGGCCAGAATACCGCACTCAAATTTGGCTTGTATCAAAAAGGATTTTTAACTTTCCCATTTGCAGGTTATTCTGTAGTTGTGGATCAAACAAAAGAACTTTTTGACATATTGATGACAAATTACGTTTTTCTGTTATTTCAACTTTTTCTTATTGATTTTTCAGCCCAAGTTATGTTTCCGTTGTTTTTGATTTTAGGTTTAGTTTTAAGAAGTTTTCAAATAACAAGAAAATTTGGGGGATTTTTAATGGCAGTAGCAATTACATTATTTTTTGTAATGCCTTTAATATATATTATAAATTACTCTTATTTTTACTCAACTGACGAGGTGCCCAGCAATTATTTGAATACGCGGGATGATGGAGAAGGAAGAGTGTATTATCATAATCTTCATGATCTATCAGAAGTTGAACCTCTTTATAATACTTTAAAAACTGATACTCGAGAAACTAATTTACTTAATGACGGAGAAAAACACAGTGCTTTAGAATTTTTTTGGGTAGGGATATTAGATGATATGGATGCAATTACAAATCCTGGTGATATTTTATGGATTTTTTGGAAATTTGGTGTAGATTTAGTTAAACATTTGGTTGGAATCACTTTGTATGAATTGGGCATGACGGCAGCAGGAACAGTTATACCTAACGTTCATGCAGGAATGGGGGGGTTTTTAGTTAATTGGGGTGGATGGATACACATGGCCGCAAGATTGTTTATGTTTGGATTGGTGTCACCTTTGTTGACATTATATTTAGTATTTGTTTCAATAAAACACTTTAGTAAAATATTTGGAGGGGAAACCCAAATAATAGGGTTGTCACATTTCCTATAGGTGAAAATATGGATATAAGAAAAAGTTCATTTATATTTTTCATTTTTCTCTTCACGTTCATACTAATATCCAGTATTTCTTCTTCTCAAGATTTAAATGAACTTTTGCACTCAGGATGTTTAACTCTTCAACAAAAAGCAATACAAGATCTGTCTGAAGATGCGGACATTTGGGAAGCGGGATTTTTTTCATGCAAACCCGCAGGGATTGTTACTGCTGACAGTGTTCTTCAGCCTTGGATGTTGCCTCTTGCAGCAGCAGTTGTTTTAAGTTTAGCAATAATGATTTTTATATACTTTACAGGAGTAATTTTCAATGATCCAAAAATATCTGCTTGGTCTAAAAAAGAAACATATCAAGTTATTGGAAATTTAATAATTGTTGTTTTTATTGTTTTTCTTTTAACTTTTTTCAATGCAATTATAGCAAGTGCTTTGTCATCTTATCATGGTTTGGGTAGCCCGCCAGATTCACTACAGCAAATAAGTTATTATTATGTTGTTTCAGTTAGAGATTCCATGATATCGACTTATGTTTTGGCAGGTTTATTTCAAGCAGTTATAGAAGGAGTATTCTCTGCTAAGCTCCATATGGCAATACCATTTAATTTGTTTGGTATTGACTTCAGTATGGGGCCCATGTTTGAACTACTTCTAGGAATGTTTGGATTTATTAATAATCTTCTCAATGTTGCGTTAGCTTATTGGTTTGTTAAAGAGCCTTTTATGTGTTTCATAACGAATACTATGCTGACTATTTTGCTACCTCTGGGAGTTTTGTTGAGAAATTTTTCAGCAACACGCTCGGCAGGAGGAGGATTAATAGCACTTGTTTTAGCATTTTATTTTGTTTTTCCTGCTATGATTTATTTAAACGCTTTAATTGTTTCAGATTGGTTTGAAGTTGATTTTGTACGAGTAATTGAATATGGTAAAAGCGCACACATGCGTCCATTCGGAATCAACATTGTAAAAGCATTAATTGAACCAATAGATGTTTTTGATTGGAACAACAGCCCACCTTTCGTTTATTCAAGTTTTTTCAAAATTTTAGTCGGAGGAATAGGATTTATAATGGGTGCGTTTATTATAGCAGGATTGGCTGGTGCCTTAAGTGGAGCCGTTGCTATTGCTATTTCAACTGTTGGAATTGTTTCAACTACCCTTTTTGTGATACTTACTGCCATCCAAGGATTTCTTGTATATACAGTTACCATGGTATTCATAACAACAATTATTTTACCTATTTTCAATATATTCATTACATTAAATGTTGCAAAAGATTTGGCCAAGTTTCTTGGTTCAGAAATGTCGTTTGATTCTTTATTAAGTTTGGTTTAGGTGAGAATATGTTTGCAGAAACAATGTGTGGAGGAACAATTGATTCGGTCCCTATATGGGCCTTATACACATTTATAATACTAATGATTAGTTTTGCAATTTACATAACAATGTATTTCATAACCAAAGTTATACGATTAGATAAAACCTCTGCAAACATAACTTCTGAGATAACTCAACTAATTTATACTGCAGGATTATTTGCATTGATAATAATGCTGTTTAATGGTTTTTGCCATTTTGATATTGGAGTTTTATTTGATACTGTGAGTCCAGGTTATTCTGACCATTATAATCCATATTGTGAAAGCAATAACTGCATTACTCCTTACCAATATGCCTCTGCCTATTTAATGAAAATGACAACATTCACATCACAGACACTTATTGTCACCACACTTTCATCTTCTATGATAAAATCTGTTTCAAATGCGGAGCAGAGTTTAGCTGTTTCAAAGTTTCAAATGTTTAAAGGAATAGGGACGATTGCAGATTTTGCTTTGAGTATGGGAGGGTATGCCCAGGTAACAATTCTTTTGTTGTTTATAACACAGTTTTTTATTTTGGCATATTCATCTAATCCAATGTTTGGAGTGTTTTTACCAATCGGTTTTATGTTGCGTTCATTTGCCCCTACACGTTTTATTGGTGGTGCAATTATTGGTGCGGTTTTAACATTATCTATTTTTTTCCCTCTTCTTTTAATGATTAATGGATTAATAGCAAAAGAAATGCCAATAAAAACAATGGGAGATACGACAATGTTATATATGAAATCTATCGTTACAATTTGGGGAACATATACTCTAGCAACTCTCGCAGAAAGAGGATTGAATTTTCTTTCAGCACACGGCATAGTTGGTTCGCAGGAATCGTTAAGTGGTGTTTTTCTTGTGCTTGCAAAAATCAAATCCATCGCAAGCACTGCATTTTTTTGGACAATGCTCACAGGAATTATTCTATTTGTGTTGTCTATATACCAATTTACAGGAGTGTTATTTTTAACGGGAGTAGTATTTCCAATAATATCATTTTTAATACTCTCTCAGATAAGTATAGGTTTGTCTTCAGCATTGGGTGAGAGGTTAGATATATCCAATTTAACAAGAATGGTGTAAACATGGCAGATTTGTTACAATGGTATGTATGGGTTGGTATTGCGATGATGATAACTTTAAGCATCGGCACAATTCTTTATTTAATTTCTCGTTTTTTCAAATCATCAGAACTTGAGTTTTGGGCAAAAGGTTTTGTAACAGACACCATATCCACTGCTATTTTAGTGTTTTTAGTAATTGGTTTTATGAGTCTTTTAATTTTATCAGGCATGCTTTTTGCGTATTGGAATGAATACATGTCAAATCCTGGCGACATTCCCTCCACACTAACAATAAGCGGTTCAATCGATGATGCACCCGGCGAAATCTATCAAAAAATAATTTCCCGATCCGAAATTACAATCCAAACCGCTGAAGAAAAAGCGTTTTTTCAAAAAATACAGCCCCACAATTATGCTGTTTATTTAATGAGAAGATGGTCAAATACAATGTCTCGAGTTTATCACAGAGTTTTCGCAACCTATTTTTTAATTGCTTTTGTTCAAAATTCTTCAATTGTAGCAAACAATGCGACTCCAGTTGGTTGGTTTGCAACAGGCCCTATGTCATCAGTTGCCGAATTAATGAAATTCTTTTTAGATGTTTTGGATACTGTGATGTTTGCACAGTACATGTTTATCGAGTTAGTGATATACGGTGAATTCATTGCAAGATTTTTCATACCTTTGGGCATCATTTTGAGAGTTATTCCCACAACGCGAGGTATAGGGGCGATGTTACTGGCTTTTGGTTTGGGATTTGGATTTATTTTACCCGTGACTTATGTTTTCATTTGGAGTACTATGAGTTCGGTTGCTCCAGACAATTTTATGATGTTTTTATTGAATCATCCCAAGGCCCAATTTATTGAAACCCAATTAAAAGAAATTATGAGCGACTGCGATATTTCTTTCAAGGATTACTTCACTGCGTTATCTACTCTGGCACATGCTTTTGAGTTTATCGTGGTTCTAAAGGATTATTTAACTTCAATGATGATTGTAATATTATATAGAAGTTTAGTGTTTCCGATTGTATCCCTAACATTTTTATTAACTTTTATTAGGTCTGCAGGTCTTTTGCTAGGCGCAGATTTGTCTGAAATAGCAAAGGGATTAGCAAAACTTATTTAATCTTCGTCATCCCTGGATACTATTTTAGATATAAAAAAGTACAATATCATCAATCCCAATTCTAAACCTATTAAAAAAATTGCGTATTTTCCTAACAAAGGCAGTGAGGTTGCGACTTCGCCCAAATTAGGAAAAACATATTGTGTTGTAACTTTATCAGTATTGGTCAGGAAAAATGCAATCAAAGCAAACGGAAGCATTTTTGAAAGTTCCTGTGCCGCATCTTCTTTAACATATGCTAGAAGTCGGATAACAGATATTATTATAATTGATATAAACATAACGTTAGGTATGGTGGTGCCCGTTGAAAGAAAAAATATACTTGTTGCTAAAATTAAAAACATTATAAAAGTATAAATTGGATACAACAAACCATATTTTATCATAAAAAATAGAAAAGAGGACATTCCTTTTATTGCGCCCATTATTCCTCCGTCATACTCTTTTTTTTCAAATGTGAACATGCTTCTTCTCGCAATTTTTCTGTATAAATACCATATCAAAAGCATTGAAATGCCCAAGCCCACTGTATATAGAGCTAGGTTGCCATAGATATTTGCAGTAATTGAATTAAAATATTCTATTGTGACAGTATAATAATCCACCATTTCCTCACCTAGATTTAATAGTATAAAAAGATTTTTATTAGTTATTGCTTGAAAGTTGGGATAATTATTCTTTATACCTCTCAAAATCAATTATTAATTTGTCTATATTTCCACTAAATTTTTTACATTCAACATTCGCCATATTTAGCATTTTTTTAGATGCCTTCACACTATCGGTGTTTTTGTATTTATCGTTAATATAAATAATTTTTTTTATTCCTGATTGTATTATCAATTTTGCACACTCATTACAGGGAAACATTACAACATAGAGAGTTGCACCTTTCAATTGCTTTGTAGAGTTTAGAATTGCATTTGCTTCGGCATGAACAACATAGGGATATTTGTTGTCATTTGGATTTTCAGCATTATTTGCCCAGGGCAATTCTTCGTCTGAACAACCTTTAGGAAAACCATTATACCCCGTTCCCACAATATGCTTATTTTCGTCAACAATACAAGCCCCTACTTGAGTATTTGGATCTTTACTTCTTTGTGCTGATAGTAATGCAACTCCCATGAAATATGTATCCCAATCAATATAATCTGTTCTTTTTGTTGTTCCAATCATTTTTTCACCAACATTCTAAGTTTATTGATTTTCATATTCTTCAATTTCATCAGTAATAACAACTAGTTCAACACCTGTTTTTTTGAACATTTCTTCAGTTTCTCTTGCCCCATGATATCTTTTTTTACAGACAACTCTCTTTATGCCACAATTAATAATCATCATAGCGCAGGTTCTACAGGGTTCTAGGGTGCAATATAAGGTTCCTCCTTCGACAGATATGGCCATTTTTGCTGCTTGACATATCGCATTTTGTTCTGCGTGAACTGATCTAACACAATGCATACTTTCTGTTCCATCATCATGAATAACTTTTTTCATAAGATGGCCGACTTCGTCGCAATGGGGCAGTCCAGAAGGAGCTCCCACATACCCTGTGGCAATTATTCTTTTATTTTTAGTTATTATGCATCCAGGTCTTCCCCTATTGCATGTTCCACGGGAACCCACTAGTTCTGTTAATTCCATAAAATATTCGTCCCAGGACTTTCTTTTTTTCTCCATGCCACCACCTATAATTATGTGAGGGGCCGGATTTATTCCACTTCGATGCGATTTTAAACACACAGAAGAGCTTGAACCGGCGAAGGCCTAAACCACTGGACTCTGAATCCAGCGCGTTTGACCAAACTCCGCCACCCTCACAGAAATGGGCCCGGCCGGATTTGAACCGGCGACCTCCCGCGTTCCTAAAACTCCTTTTTTATAAAATTTCATCTTTCTTGATGAAACTTCTTTTCTAAAGAAGTTTCTGTAAGGCGGACGTCATAACCGCTAGACCACGAGCCCATAATTATATTTTTAGTAAATATTGATAGTAGAAAGTATTTAAAATATTAAGTTTTGAATATTAGTTAAAAACTTTGAAGGTGATAATATGAAAATGTTGATATTTGCGCTTGCTTTGATTGCGCTTGTGATGATGACAGGGTGCTGTTGTTTATGTTCTGGATCAGGATACGATTCTCCATATTATTATGATGATTATTATAACTATGAAGGGGTCACACCAAATTACAACCTCCCCTTAACAACAGACAACGTACAAAACATTTAAGTTTCAAAAATTTTTTAGGTGATATAAATGGATAAAGAAATCGGTAGAATAAAAAAGAATGATTCCACAGAAATTGTTGTTAAAGTGGATGATTTTGGCGGAACTCCTGGTGTTACCATTCGTGAATTTGTAACTACAGATACATATAAAGGTTTCACAAAAGCAGGAACCAGAATAACAAAAGAAAACTGGGACAGTTTTGTTAAGTTAGTTCAAAATGTATCTTTTGAGTAAATTAATTATGGACCTGGGGGGAATTATTCAGCATCTTAGTTAAGAATGCATTGAACCCCCGGCCTCCTCCATTTTGGTTTTAAAAAACTTCTTCATTTTTAAAAAGTTTCATTGCCAAGGAGGCGCGCTACCGCTGCGCCACAGGCCCATAAGTATACTTTATTAAAGAAATCTTTAAAAAGCTTAGATATCTAATGCTGTATGGTGCTTTGATGAAAAAATTGATAATTCCATTCATCTTTCTATTGTTTTTTCTAGGGTGTGTAGCTGAAACAATTGAATATGCTCAAAAATCAGAAACAGTTGAAATGATTTATTTGGAAGATTTTGATAGAGATGATGTAATTGATAGAACTGTTTATTCTTTTGAACCAGTAATTTATGGCGATGAAACATTTGTTAAAAGATATATTTTGGAGAGTTATGTTTATGATTTATCAGAAGTTACAGTTGAATTCTCAAAAACTCAAGATATTAATTATACAATCAAAAAGCAGACTCTCCCTCAATCTGTCATAACTGGTTTGAAAAATGATTTGGATTCATTTAAACAAACAAAATCTGCATCTGAAAAGGAAAGTCTAAGGCAATTAGGTTTATATGATGAAATTACAGACAATATTTATTATTGTTCTGATCAGGTTTCATGTCTAAGAAGATGCCATACTCCTAAATGTGAGTTGGGCAGAGATACTGGTGGAGCAGTTTTTATTAATCAAATGATTGATTTGAGCATATCTATTCAGGAATTAAATAAGGATATCAATTCTTTGGAAGTCTATCTGAATAATAATTTGAATAACAATTTAACAGATGAAGGGATATCTGAGTTGTATGGAAAAATAAAATTAGTGGGCGAAAAATCAAATGCAGTCAACACCAATCCTTTAGTTTCTGCTCACGCTGGTGCTTTAAAGATAAGCTCCCCAATAGACTATAGGATAGAGTATCTAAACTCAATGATAAATAAAATAGAAAAAAATACTTATCTTGAATCTGAAGATATAACAACCCAAGGTGCTTCTTTCATTTATCGTTCTCCTCCTTTAAAAAGTGTTGAGTATGTTGTCATATTAGAATCATATCATAATTCTAACAGCCCTTATGTTAGTATAATACTTGAAGATGAAGTTATTCCTGGTGCTGAAAACGTTTTAATTTCATCAAATTATACAAATGTTGAAGATGGCAAAATTAGTTGGAAGCTTTCACAAGTTGGAGGTCAAAATATACCCGGTTATGTTGTTTATGGATTTTCTACAAAAACACCCATAAACAATCAAACATTATCAAAATTACAATCTCCCAAAATCAGTGTCACTAAGGCAGAAGTGGAACAGTCAATTTGGGTGTTGTATTCATTAGATATAATTAATGGCTTAACAGGAATGTTGTTCATATTTGGAGCATATTTCTCAATAGGAATATTTTTTGGTTTGCTTGGTGTTTTGGCGAGATTGATCGTATGGGGCATTGAATTTTTATGGGAGTTGATAGTTGGTATTTTATCTAAAAAAGAGTTAAAGAAAATATTTTATGAATGGATGGGTTTAGCGAGACCAGATTATATTCAATATGCAGGATTGGCAATTCTTTTAATTATTTTTTCAGCAATACTTTGTTTTGGTGCAGATGTCCAATACTTCAAGGATTTAGATTCATTTCTTCAGTACTTATTTTCCAATATAATAGGGACCATAGGTGCGTTCCTTGTTTTTTTATCTATCCTATCACTTTATTTTAGTTTAGAAGAATATATCAAATTAAAAGTTTTCTTAAGACCTGTGTCTGAAAATGATTTAAAAGAAAGAAATCTTAAAAGTTTAGATCATTTAAACGAGCAAATTTCTAAGATCTATGAACTTTTACATAAGGCTTCATCATTAAGAATAGATGCAAGCGAAGAAAGAGAATCTTTATTGTCAATTCCTGTTAAAAGAGTTACACAACTCATAAATGAGGTTGATGACCAATCCCAAGCAAGAGTATTGGTTGAACAGGCCATAAGCAGGGCAGAATATTGCACAAAATCTTTAGAACAAAAAATAAATTTTATAAACGCCAAATGGCCAGAGTGGGAGTCCATAATATCTGAATTATTAAACAAAAAACAAAAAGTTAGTTTGGGAGAAATATTAGATATACCAAAAGAATGGAGAGAATTGGCTTTGGAGAGATTTTTAATTTTACATCCTGAAAAGAATTTGATTATCGAAAAAAATATTTTAAGACCGATAACTGGCAAAGATAAAAGAGTGCCTTTATCTAAACTTCCTTTTCCCGCTGCCAAATTCACAATCACTGGAGAACCAGATAATTATCCTTTTGAATCGGGAAATTCAAATTTAATTGGAACACTTATTCATAGAATGATGAGTTCCGTGAAGCTTTTAGATACTCCAACATCACACGTAGATATTAAAGGAATATTTGTTAAAAGGATTGATAATAAGGGCGAACAAACAACTATGATTTTTGTAGGAAATAAGATTATCTTAGGCAAATATTCAAATTATTCTTTTTCTGAAATTTTAAAAAAGATTTTAGATTAAACTAACAGGTGAAGTTATGGCTGATATTGAAAAAAAAGAGGACGTTATTTGGGAAATTAAAAAAACTGGCAATATGAATGTTCCAGTTTCAATAATTGCAAACGAGAAATTAAAAGATGCAATGTCTAGGGACAGAACTTTCAACCAAATAAAAAATGTTTCCACTTTGCCAGGCATTGTAAAACATGCTTTAGTTATGCCTGATGGCCATGAGGGATATGGTTTTCCAATCGGGGGTGTTGCTGCTTTTGATTCCAATGAAGGATTAATATCTCCAGGAGGTGTTGGTTACGACATCAATTGTGGAGTGCGTTTAATAACGACTTCTCTAACCCATGATCAAGTCAAATCAAAAATTCCTGATATTATTAAATTACTTTTCAAGAATGTTCCGAGTGGGGTAGGTTCAAAAGGCAGGTTGCGGTTACAAAGAAATGAGCTTGAAAAAGCAGTTGTTGAGGGTGTTCCATGGGCAGTTGAGAAAGGGTATGGTATTGAAGAAGATATTGAAAGGTGTGAAGAATATGGGAAGATGGAAGGTGCAGATCCTTCAAAGTTATCAGATAAAGCTATGAAGAGGGGACTGCCCCAATTTGGAACACTGGGTGCAGGAAATCATTTTTTGGAGATTCAAAAAGTAGAAAACGTCTTTAACGAAAACACTGCTAAAAAATTTGGTTTGTTTAACAATCAAATTGTTGTTATGATTCACTGTGGATCAAGAGGTTTTGGTCATCAAGTTTGTGATGATTATATTAGAGTTATGCTCGATTATTGTTCTAAAAATAATATTGAACTTGCAGACAACGAACTTTGCTATGCGAGAATGGATTCAAAAGAATCTGATAATTATATAGGTGCTATGAAATGTGCAGTCAATTATGCTTTCACTAATAGACATATTATCATGCATTGGGTTAGGGAAAGTTTTGATGAGGTTTTTGGAAAACAAACCAGTGACGAAATGAAACTGGTTTATGATGTTGCTCACAATATTGCTAAATTTGAAGAACATGATGTTGATGGACAAAGAAGAAAGCTTGTTGTTCATAGAAAAGGTGCCACCCGGGCCTTTGCTGCAGGAAGAGCAGAATTACCTTCATTATATCGCGATATAGGACAACCCGTAATTTTGCCCGGCAGTATGGGTACGGCTTCTTACGTTATGGTTGGTGAGCAAAAAGGCATGGAAATCGCTTTTGGTTCAACTGCACATGGTGCGGGCAGAGTAATGTCTCGGCATCAAGCAATTAACAACAATCCTTGGCAAAAAGTACAGCAATCATTAAATGAAAAAGGTATCTTCTTAATTGCTGCAGACAAAAGAGTAATATCTGAAGAAGCGCCAGAAGCATACAAGGATATTGATCTCGTTGTTGATAGCGTTAATAGGGCAGGAATTACCAGTTCTGTTACAAAATTAATTCCTCTGGGTGTGGTAAAGGGATAAATCCTTTATTTTTCCTTTTTTTTATACTTCTCTTACAAAAACCTTTAAAAATAATTTTTACTTAATATTTATTATCGGTGTTAAATGATGACACACAAGTTTGATGAAGAAGTATTAAGAAATATTGCTGAGAGAGAGCGAATAGAGGAAGATATTGCTAGAGATGTCCCTAACAACCCTAATGTATCACTAAATCGTGAAGAACGTATCGAAGCACTGTACTCCGCAAAACAAAATATGTTGGTTTCTTACTCTGTTCCAGAGGCAATTAAAGCTTTTGAAGGAACATCTCATTCGGGAGAATTAGATATCTTATCACAAGTTCTCAATTCCAATCCCTCAAAACCTGTTTTACGTGAAATGTGCGATTTCTTCGAAGCTCATCAATTAAATATCGATAACAAGTGCTTTACTCCTCAGATGTCTTCAGATTTAAAAAAGATAGAAATATCTCATAAGAAAGGTAGCAGATAAACTTATGAAGTTTATCATAAAATGTAGCAATATCGAATGGTTTATACCTCTTTTTTTATATAATACTCCCAGAGATATCCCAAATATGAATGTTGCTAGTAGTTGATAAATTGATCCGTATGATATGTGGAACAACATAAATATTATTGCCGATGCCACTAAACCTGTTTTTTTAACAAGAAATGCTCTAAAAAAAAGCTCTTCTGAAAAAGGGGCAACGATCACAGCAAAAAATATTGCCATAAATCCTGCTTCTTGAATTCTATCTTGAGTTTTATAGGAATCTGGGGGAAATCCTAAAAAATATAAAATGCCAAAACAGATTGCCACAACCAACATTGTTCCAATATAAAATCCTATAATTATCAAATAGGTTTTTAGGTCTGTATTCGGCATCAGATCTTTTAATTTAACTTCTGAAAACAAGATTCCATTAAAAAGTAAAAATGAATGTATCACAATTATTCCAAAAAGGATTGGAATTTCAAATAAAGCTTTTCCAAATAATAGGGCATATACTATATTGCCTAATAAGAGTACAAACAAAATAGTTGAAATAAAAGAAAAAGAAATAAGAATTTTATTTTTTCTCATAGTAACCGCATTTTCCACAAGACATTCTATCTTTGTGTTCTGCTAAATAAACTCCTGGACCACATTTAGGACATGTTTTTTTGCCAGGTTTAAATTCATTTTTAGGTTCATTTCTTTTCTTTTTTGGTTTGGGATTCTTTTTTGCCATCATTCTTCACCTTCTTTCTTAGGTTTATCTTCTTTTGTCTCGCCTTTAAGTTCTTTTTTAGCATTTCTTTCAAGCAGATATTTCGGCTCTGCAGATCTCATAGATTCATCATTTTTATATACATAAACCTTGCACACAACACTTTGGACACCTGCTTTATTAAACACTTTTTTAACAATCACTAAATTTGGTTTTGAATTAACAAGGGCACTCAGTTTATCTCTTATCTGTTCTCTTTTCGGTGTTGAACCTTTGAAATCAACAACCAATTCATATTCTTCCCTATTAAGCAATTTATTTTCAAATTTTTTCGATATTGTTATTTCCATATTCTCACCCTTCAACAATTTTTACAATAGCACATTTCCCCATGGCACACATAAGTTCTGCCATTTTACCTTCCCCTGCATCACTTTTGAATTCTTCTGGAAGCATCATATCTGATATTTCGTATGTTTGCATATCCATAACTTGAACTGTATCTCCTTCAATAGATATTATTTGACCAGTCTTTCTTGTTATTACAGGTATTTCAACAGTTGCGTTCGATGGCAACGAAATTATTTTTTTTGAATTAGTAAACAAACTGACTGCAGTAACTGCTAATTTTGCATGCCCATGTTTGCCTGGCGAAGATGAATCTATATTGGCGACTCTGCACGGAACACCATCAATCAATATATATTTCCCAACTTTAAGTTCTTTTGCTTCTGCAAAATTCTTTTCTCCTTCCAAAACTCTCACCTCATAATCACTATCAAGAAGATAATCTATTTTTATCAAGAAAGCTTATTAAAGCTTTGCTTAATTGATTTGTTGGTATTCTTCCGAGGCTTCATCTTGTTTAAGGATTATATTTGTGATGAAATCATATTCTTCCTGTGTTTGATTTTCACCACAATATCCTACGGCCAAACCATTGCCTATCTGGAAGTTTACAATTACTCTACTTTTGACAGAAATATCCTCATCCAATATTGGGCATGTTTGCATAGTATTTTTCAAATGTGTTCGAACCCATTCTTTGCCTTTATCTGTTAAACCTTCTTCAGTTAAAATTCCCTTTTTTTCTAACTTCTCACAAATTCTATTTGTAAAAAATGCAGTCTGAAATAATTCCAAATATTCTTTTCTCTCTCTTGTTTTTTCTCCCCTACATGCTAATGTTGCAATAACTCCATCTTCTCCATATCTGGCAAGGGCTTTCGAATATGATCTTCTAAAAAAATGATTTTGAATCTCCCCAACTCCCATGGCAACCCCTTTTAAAAAGTTTTTCATAATTTTCCAACATCCTATTGAATATGCCGTTGCAACCCCTGCAATAGTACCAACTGCCACAATTCCAAAACCTCCACCTGTTTTTTCGTAAATATTCAATAATTTATCAAACACAGTAAGGCCTGTGGCAATTGCTATTGAAAGGGTTGAAAATTTTACCAATATACTCCCCCATATTCTTTCACAATTTATCATGCCCAAATACTTTCTTCCGAAACTTTTTTCATTTGTTGTTGTGGCTAAATTTTCAGCATAAATGATATTTTGATCAACAGGGACAAAAATGTTATTAACTGCGTGCATATATTCGTGTGCGCAAGGTCTTGACATAGAATTTTCAAAATAGCTTATTGTATTTTTTTCAGGACAATAAGTTGCAAATGCGTCCATAAATAGGTTCGCCGCCGAAGATTCAAATCCCAAAATCAACGGGAAAAAATCTTTTATGGGCACCTCTGTTATTTCAGAAACCCTTTGCATAATTTTGTATGGGGCTCTGGCCATTTTATCATCACTAGCAAACTTTCTTGGTTTAACTTTGAGCATCATAACATTCTTGTGGTTAAAAATGTTTATAAATGTATATTATCAGTTCAAGTTTTATTTTCTAGTTCTTGCATCATCAACTATTGCAAGCCAGGAATCTCCTATCTTAATTAAATAATTACCAAATGTTTTGCTCAAAGTTATTCTCATTGGCCTAAATTTTCTTTTATTTTCCTGGTTAATGAGGGTATCTCTGTAGACTTTGATCAAACCAACTCTTTTCAACCGGGGCAAAACACGGTTGTAAAAAGTAGCTTTTGAAACATTGTTTTTTCTTATAAACTCTCCAATCATCTCCCCATCCATTTCCATTTTGTTTTGAAGCTCTTTCATAAACAATAATGCATTTTCATGATATTTTTCCTGGTATTTTTTAGGAAAAACAAAATTTACAACCTCATCCAGAGACCAAAAGTTTCTTGTTAGTGTCTCATTTTCATCTTGGAAAGTTCTTAATTCTTTTGAATAATATGATGGCAAATAAAGCGATTCTTTGGAGGGTATTCCTCGGGTGGGAATAGATTTTTTTTCTTCATCCATAAAAATCTATATAACCTTTAGATTTTTAATCATTGCTTTAGAAATAACTTTATGCTTCGTCTCGCCCCAAGAAAATATCAGGAACAAATTTTTTCATCAATAGTCAATAATGGGAGCACGTTAGTTGTTTTACCTACTGGTTTGGGAAAAACACTAATCGCATTGATGCTTATTGATAAATTTTATAAACAAGGTAAGCAATGTTTTGTTCTTGCACCTACAAAACCTCTTGTCGAACAGCATTTTTCATCTATTTTATCTAGAACAGATATACCTTCTGATAAAGTGGTTATGGTAACAGGGGCAGTTCCACCAAAAGAGAGAAAGACTTTATGGGATTTGCCAGTTATTGTTTCAACCCCACAAACTGTAGCCAACGATATTGAAAAAAATATTTTTGAATTTAAAGCAGATTTGTGTGTTTTTGATGAAGCACATAGGGCTGTTGGAGAATATGCATACACCAAAATCGCTGAAAAAGCAAAACAACGAAATGCCCTATTATTAGGTTTAACTGCATCTCCGGGCAGCGACAGAAAAAAAATAAAAGAAATTATGGATAACTTAGGAATTGTTAACGTTGAACTTAGAGAAAAACAAGACGAGGATGTTAAACCATATGTACAACCCACTGATATTCAATGGGAAAAAGTTGAATTGTCCCCCAACCTCTCAAAAGCTTCAAAATATTTAAAGCAGATGACTGATGAAAAGATAGAATTTTTTCAATCTTGGGGGATAAGGGGGAGGTTTACTTCAAAGGCATTTTTAATAGGATTAAGAGATAAAATTTTAAAAACCGAATCTGTAAAAAAATATATGCTCTTATCCCAATATTCCTATTTATTTAATTTAATACATTTATTGGAACTAGTTCAAACACAAGGTCCAAAGGCCAGTTTAGAATATATTGATCAACTATCTAAAAAGAAAACAAAAGCAAGCACAGCATTATTCAGAGATCCAAGATTTACACAAGCTATATCCCTTCTGAAATCGGGCGAGAAACATCCAAAATTGTTAAAGCTTATAGAACTTATCAAAAAAGAGCCAGGCCAAATTATAGTTTTTTCACAATATGTTTCCCAAATTCAAAATATATCTGATGAACTAAATTTTTCAGGAGTTTCTAATAGTGTTTTTATAGGCCAAAGAAAAGGATTTACTCAGAAAAAGCAAAAAGAAATAATTGAAAGATTCAGGAAAAACGAATTTAAAGTATTGGTTTCATCTAGCGTTGGCGAGGAGGGATTGGATATACCTAGTGTTGACACTGTTATTTTCTTTGAACCGATCCCCTCTGCTATCCGGAGCATACAAAGAAGAGGTAGGGCAGGTAGGATGCGTTCAGGCAGAGTAATCATTCTTCTTACAAAAAACACACAAGATGAGGCTTTTTATTGGTCTTCCCAAAGCAAAGAAAAGAAAATGAAAAAAATAGTTAGAGACATATCTGAAAAAAACAACACGACTTTAAAATTCGAAAAGGTTTTTTCCAAACTACCACGCAAAAAACCTAAAAAAGATGAGAAAAAACCCCCTCAGGCCAAATTATTTGATTTTTAAGTGCGCAATAATTCTACTTTAAATATACCTGATTGTATAAGTATATACCTTTAGTTATAATCAGTTATTTATCATGTTTTTATTCCAAAAATAATTTAAACTCAATTACTTTATTGCGAGTCTATATAAACTTCAAATAAAACAAACATTTTTAAACATAATTTAACATAATTAAATTGTGATGATATGCCTCCAAAATTAAATAATTTTATTGATGTTCCAAAAATTATAAAAGAAGATCGCGTTAAAGAGTTTTTTCCAGGTTTATTGCCTGATGTTGATGAAATAAGAAAGATTGAATTTCCGTCTTTAGTATCTTCTGGAAGAACATATATGGATTCTGGTGCAACCGCTCAGCCCCTAGCTTCTGCAATAAGAGATATTACTAATTATCGTTTAACTTATCCTAGGGGGAGCAATCATTCAGAGAATTCAGAAGAAGCAAAAAGGGCAAGCCAAGAATATAATAGGGTAAAAGACAAATTAACATATTTTTTCAATGCTAGCGATTATATGGTAGGATTCACAGGAGGAACAACAGACACCTCAAATTGGATTTCAACCAGATTTGATTTCAAAAAAGGAGATTTAATTGTATTAACTGAGATGGAGCATAACTCACAAATTTTAACTCCTCTAAATTTTGCAAAAATGATGGGAGTTGATATAGAAATTGTTCCAATAACAAAACCTGAAGGGAGATTGGATTTAGATTACTTAAGAAAAATTATGAAAACAAGAAAAAAAGGAAAAATATTATTTAATTTAATTCATGTTTCTAATGTCACAGGGGTAATAAATCCTATTTCTGAAATACGCGATATAGTAGGAGATAGAGGATTTATTTATTTGGATATGGCTCAATCAGCAGGACATATGAAAATAGATTTAAATGCTCTGGATGTGGATTTTGCGTCCCTCTCTGCCCATAAAATGTATGGTCCTTTTGGTTTGGGGGCCATTTTTATAAATAAAAAAAGTGAAAGGTATTTGGGCAATCACTACAGTGGTGGGAGCACTGTCAAACTTGTTTCAAAAAATCTTGTTACATATGAAGATTCAGTCGCACGTTTTGAGCCAGGTACTCAAGCAATAGAACCTGCAATTGAATTTGGATTTGTGATTGATAGGTTATATGAACTTGGAATGGATAATATTCATATGCACGATATAGAGTTGGGAAAATATATGCTCCATGAAATGAAGAAAATTCCCAATTTGAACCTTTACGGTCCAAAAACTTTCGAAGACCGTTTAAGTATTTTAACATTTAATCTAGGATCCTTTTTAAGAAAAAATTACAAAGAAGTTGCTTGTAGATTGGATGCGAAAGGGATTAGTGTAAGAGATGGATGTTTTTGTGCACATTGGTATATCGCTTTAATGATGGGTTTAAATGCACCTATCCAAGATGTGAGAAATATGTTATTGAAGCTTGGCATTTCCCAAGACTTTCTTGGTCTGCCAAAACAACTTGTCAGGTTGCCAGGTGCAGTCAGGGTAACTCCCTCTTTTTACAATACAATCGAAGAAGCATACACCACAATCCAATCCATTGCAGAAGTGGCAGAAGACATCTTATAATTTTTATTTTTCAAGTTTCAATCCAACATCCTTTAACTGTTCTTCAAATATTTCAGATGGTGCGCCGGTCATAACATCTTCAGCATTTTTGGTTTTTGGAAAAGGTATGACCTCTCTTATATCATGATTTTCTATTTTTAACATAATGGCCATTATTCTGTCAAAACCAAATGCAATTCCCCCATGTGGTGGTGCCCCATATTTCAATGCTTCCAACAAAAATCCGAATTTTTCCCGAGCTTTTTCTTTTGAAATTCCTATCGATTCAAAAACTTTGTTCTGCATTTCAATTGTGTTTATACGAATTGATCCACCTGCCACTTCTTCACCATTCAAAACAAGATCATATGCTTTTGCTTTGCAAGTTTCTTTGTTTTCAATTTCATCAAGGGTTTCAATTTTTGGTTGAGTGAATGGGTGGTGTGTTGCTTGCCAACGCTCTTCTTCTTCATTGTATTCAAACATTGGAAAATCAGTTACCCATACAAATTCAAACTTATTTTTATCACACAAATCCAATTCTTTTGCAATAATTTTTCTCAATTCTCCTAACGAACGATTAACCACTTTTTTATTTCCTGCAATGATCAATATTGAATCTTGTTTTTTCAATGATAGTTTTTCAATTAAGTTTTCTTTTATTTTTTCAATGTGTTTGGCCATCGGACCTTCTAATTCGTTTCCAGTGTATTTCAAATAGATTATTCCCTTTGCACCATATTTCACTATTTCTTTTGTAAGTTCTTCAATTTTTTTTCTGCTGTAATCAACTTCTTTGGTATTTTCTGAGGGTCCAATAACAAGACATTTGACAGTTTCTGCAGATGCTAAAACATTAAAGTCGCATAATTTTGCCAAATCAGAAATATCTTTAAGTTTTAAACCATATCTCAAATCTGGTTTGTCTGATCCATATTCGTCATCTGCTTTTTTGAAGGTCAATTTTTTAAACGGTTTTTCAATATCAATATTAAAAACTTCTTTGAATATATGAACGAACATCTCTTCTGTTACGGTTTGTATATCATGTTCTTCAATATAACTCATTTCAATATCAATTTGAGTAAACTCTGGTTGTCTATCTGCGCGCAAATCTTCATCTCTAAAACATCGTGCGATTTGATAATATCTATCAAAACCTGCTATCATCAGTATTTGTTTGAATAGTTGCGGACTTTGAGGTAAAGCATAAAACGAACCCTTCTTAATCCTTGAAGGAACCAAATAATCCCTTGCTCCTTCAGGAGTTGATTTTGCCATTATTGGAGTTTCAATATGTATAAAATTATTTTTGGTCAGGTATTCATTTATTGCCTGAATTGTTTTGGATCTTATGATTATATTTTTTATCATTTCATCTCTTCTCAAATCCAAATATCTATATCTTAAACGAGTTAAATCTGTATTGTTTGGGTCGCCTATCTCCAAAGGCAGTCCCTCTGCTTTTGCAAGAACTTCAATTTTTTCTGCGTTTATTTCAATGTCTCCAGTTGGCATTTTTGGATTTTTCGAACTTCTTTCTTGTACTTTTCCTTCTATCAATAAAACACTTTCTCTGCTTACATTTTCATCGCGATTCACTATAATTTGTGTTGTTCCATACCTATCCCACAAATCAATAAATGTAACTGATCCATGTTTTCTTATTTTTTTAACCCAACCGGTTAGTTTCACATTTTTTCCCAAATCTTTTAATCTCAATTCTCCACAATCATTAGTTCTTAACATATAATCCACCCATATATCTTCAAATATTTTTTCCCATGTTTTGGTTATTTATTGAATCGATTAATTCAAAAACCTTTTCTTTTTCAATTGTTTTTAAAATATCTTCTAACAAATGATATGCTCCCTAAGACAAAAATTATCCAATATTTTTTCCGAGTTCTAAAACAAAATTGTCTGGGAAAGCCCATTTATTTGAAAGAAAACTCCTCTTCTTTCTATTCATTTAATCATAAGTTATTTCAACATTTGATGTAAAAAATTGTTTAAGGGCGAGTTGCAAGGTTTCTTCATTCATTGGCAATTTATTTTTATTATCGATTCTAACTCTCCAAATCTTACCTTCTTTAGCATATTTTACATTTATACCTTTCAAAAGTGCAGGTTTTATTAAATCAGATATCAATTTATGAGGGTTATCAGAGTGTTCAATAATTCTTATTTTTTTATTTAATTTATATGATAATGCAGCAGCAACACTTCCTCCCTTTCCAATCAAAAGACCAACATCCTGTTTTTGTGTACTAATGATTATAACATCTCCTATCTCAACAGCTCTTTCAAATCCTACGTCAGTAAGATTTTTTTCTTTAGCAACCTCATAAACTGCTTTTGTAACATCCAAATCAACTTTGCTCAATTTTCCTTCCCTAAGTTTCTTCCTAGTTTCCTCTAACAGTTCACCTTTTTTTAGTTCTTCTATACTTATGGGTAGCCTGAGAGTCATGAGGAACACCTTGAAAAATTAAAAGAAAAAAAGAAAACTAATTTTCTTTTATCAACACTATTTCAATAGCAGATACATTAGTTTTTGTTCCGTCCTCAGATGTTAATTTCTCTGTAGTTATTCTCACATCTTTGATTTTTGCATCAGGCATGAATTTATTTTTTACTCCTTCAGATACATCAACCGCTTTGGAGATGAGTTTGCCTCTAGCTTTAACAATGACTTCTTTTGCCCCTTGGTGAAATTGGGTTACGACTGCCCACATATATTCTTTAGCATATTTTTTTCCGACGAATACTACGTTGTCTTGTTTATGTTGTATTTCTTCAGTCATCTAAGTCACCTCCCTTTTTTTCTACTAGACCGATAATCATCAATTACTTTGCTAAGTAGGTTTTTTAAATCCGATTTTTCACTTTTTTCATCTTTTTCCAACGGTTTTTTTGTAATTTTTTTGTTGTTGCTTCTTTTTCCCTCATTTTTAAGTTTTTTATTAAAACTTTTTAGGCGATTTATTTCATGTCGCAAAGCTCTAATTTCAGGGTCTTTATATGATTCTGTTTGTATTTTTTTAGACAGAATATATATTTCATCACTCTTTTTTTTATTCTCCTCTTGTATTTTTTTAATATCGTATTTAAGGTGTTTTATTTCTTCTTCATATCTATGAACTATGTTTTCCAGATATTTAACATATTCAGCCTTTTTCTTGCCCATTGCTCTTTTTGATTTTTCAAAATCTGTTTTTTCAGAGGGTTTAATCAATTCATTTATCCTATGTCCCCTTATAAAAAATTCCTTAATTTCTTCTTTTTTTTCTTCGTCTAAATCGAGAGAATCAATATGCCTAAATTTATTCTCAAATTTTCGGTATAGTCCTATTGCTGCGGCGCAGGCATCTCTTTGATGAAGGTCTTTGGGAGAATAAGGTTTTGTTATTTTTGTTTTTTCATCCTGGAGCATTGATTTTGGAGGCGTATAACACCTAACATTCATCAAAGCCCCTATCTTATAAACAGTTTCGGGAAGAGGTGTTTTATCTGATGCAATAGCTATAATTTTGCCACGATTAATCATTTCTTTTATAATTTCTTCTTTCCCCACATTTTTTATACTTTCTAAATATACAAGATTGCCTTTAAGGTCAAACAAACATAGTCCAAATGTTGTTCCTGGATCTATTCCTGCAAGCAATCTCATAAATTTGTTTTGGAGATTTAAGATTATAAAACTTTCATTTTAATTAGTTTATATGGAAGTACCAGAATATTATTTGTCATATCCTTATCCCAATATTAAATTCAAATCTAAAAAAGATGTTTTAAAAGGGCCCTTTGCCTGGAGAATGAGGAAAATTTTTCAGGTTCTTAAGATTAATCCATCTGACTTAAAGGGAAAAAAAGTTTTAGATATTGGCTGTGGTACAGGAGAAAAACCAATTTACTATGCCTTGCAGGGTGCAGAAGTTGATGCGATTGACCAATCTAAAGAATCAATAAAAGTAGCAAAACAGAAAGCAGAAAAACTTGGTGTGAATGTTAATTTTATTTGTTCAAGTTTGTTTGATTTTAAATATAAAAAATACGATTTTGTTTTTTGTTTGGGGGTTTTGCACCATACAAAAAATCCTAAGAAAGGATTTGATTTGATTTCTAATGCTGTCAAGAAAAACGGTTTTATTGAAATTGGTTTATATCATAAATATGGCCGTTTGCCCACAACATTCAATCGTTTCATCTTATCAATTCTTCCCTTGAATTTAAATCAAAAAATAAAACTTCTTAAGAAAGTTTACAAAGACAGATGGTTAAATGACCGTGTTATTTATGATCGTTTTCTTGTTCCTCATGAATCAACTCACACCATAAAGGAAACAAAAAAATGGTTCAAAGAAAATAACTTTTCTTTTATTGATTCTCACCCCAAACCTAAATCTTTTGGGGAGTTTGGTTTTTTTCCCAAGAAAGGTTTCTTTTTGATTGGAGGAAAAAAATTATAATTCTTTTATTTCTCCATTCATATCTTTAACAATTTCTTTGAAATCAATTGGGAAATCTTCAACTAAAAAGGGTTTGTAAACATAAGTTATGAATTTCTTTGTTAAATGGGCTCTTGTTTCAGAATGAATTTTTAAAGGATCAATTTCCGCCCCCTTCTTTTTCCCTGTTATTAATTTGTAAATATAATATGCATTTCCAATCTCATAAAATGTTCCAGAAGTATGCCCCAAATACAGAATTTCTTCTCCCAAAATGCCCATAACAAAATGTTGATTTCTCCAAGTTTCACAATCAATTATTTCATCTGGAGGAAAATCTTCAATGTTTTTTTCAATGTGTTTTATTCCCCATTCTTTATCGTTTTTGGGAATGACATAAATTATTTTATTTCCTTGTTTTTTGGCTCTTTTTGCTATTTCAAAAGGAAGTCCCCTATCAGGTAAAAGAACAAGTTCTTTCCCTTTAAGTTTTTCAACAATCTTATCAACATGTTGCCAATACTCTTCTGAATTTTTTATTTTTTTATGTTTGATAAGACGATTTAGATGTTCTTCAATGTTTCCAGGCCCAAATATCACAGTTCGCATATTTATTGTCCAATCATAATCCTTTTAAATTCCTCTCCGATTTTAACAGGATCAGAAATAATTTGAGATTGTGAAAAATTTTCAACATCATAAGGGAGCCTAGTTTCTTCTACCCTATACTTCCACATTTCCATAAATAGGCCAATAGGTATCAACGAAAATTCTAAGAAATATCCTGTGTGTCCCCCGTCCCAAATTGTATAAGGGGCCCAGGAGTTCCCATAGCCAACATTTTCTATAACCTTTGTATCAAATCTCCAAAGCATATCCCTAAGCTTTCTTGCAATTTCCCATGCCACATTAAATGATCTTTGGCCTAATCGGGGTCCGTAATCTGTTTCTGATTTAGATTCGTCAAAAAGTATTATATAGTCAATATCTGTGAATTCTGGATTGATATACGCATTTTTATTGAAAACTCCCCCCACACCGATAACCGCTTCTACTGGAAGGTCTTGCAATATTCTTGATATATAAGGTTCTATTAAATGCTGCGAAATCTCTTTCATCCTGGTTTTGTGATCTTCTGACTCTTCAACCATTTTTTCAAATTCGCTCAATAAAATCTTTTCATCTTTTGAAAACATAACAATATCTTTTTTTGGTGTATGAATTTCAAATATATAGGGTCTTTCTTGTGTATGTTTGGAGATAATTCCTCTTCTTTCAAATTCTTTTGCCTTTTCTTCAGATCTAAAATACACACTTGCTTCTCTAGCTTTTACTCCGTTAGGGGTTTGCACCAAAGGATGATGGCCCAAGACCTCAAAGACTTTAACAATATCTCTACTATCGAGAATCTTTCCAATAACCTTGGGATGTTTATTGTCTTTTTCTAATTTTTCCCTAGTACGTTCAATTCCACCATTAGCAACTCTGGGCATCATGTTATAGTTAGTATATAAAAGTGTTTATAAAGGTTGTGCTCTTCTGGTTTTAACATCACTGCCAAAATCTCTCTGTTTCTTTTATAACAACAAAACAGAACCAATCACCTTTTTTTGCAAAGGTCATTACTTCCCCATGATTGAATTCGGATTGCTCTTTATAATACTCAAAACTTTTCGGCATTTTACTTATATTTCTCATCATTTCCTTTCCAAAATTTCTTGGTAAGTATGTGAAAGCGCTTCTGTGCCACTGCCCTCGTGTCATGCTTTTTGATCCCCACATCGCAGTGAAAACAAAAATTCCCCCCATGACTAAAGATTGGTATACTTTCTCAATATTTTCCTTCACATGTTTTGTATACTGGAGTCCTTCAATACAAGTAGCAAAATATAGGCTTGGTGCAATTTCCTTAATTTCCTCGGATGTGATTCGATCTAAATCAGCTCTCACGAAAGATATGGGCGGTTCCATTTCATGCATCTGAAAGTCAATTCCAACATATTGAAAATTAAGAGGGTCTGAGTCCTGCATATGCTCGCGTAATACATCGCCTGTTCCACAACAAAAATCAATCCAAATTGGTTTTTCACCCGCCTCAGTAGCATTAACTTCAGCCATCTCCAAAAAATATTTTATTGATGATTCTTTAGGGATACCAAGTTTATCGTAAAAACTAAATCTAAGGAGCAAGTCATAATTATACAATCCTCGATCATTTTTATATCCCCTTACTTCTGAGGAGTTTCGAACATGTGTTTTTATCTTTGAATCTCTGATTTTATATGACATTATTTTCCCCCCTTTTCTTGAAAACCAAAAAAATGTACGGGAAAGGTTCAAATGTTTCTGGCATGCGGTGGGTATGAAAAACATTCGCGTCCCCAATAGCTTTTAATTTTTCTGCAATTTCATGTCTTGTAAATTTTTCCATAGTAAAAACAAAAACTCCTCCGGGTTCTAAATGATTGTAGAACTTAACAAAAGTTTCTATGGCATTTGCAGAATAATCCATCCCCCAAAAACTCGTAATTATGTGCGCCCTGGGCAACAAAGCAATTTCATGTTCTGTTATCAAATCCATGTCTGCATTCACAAATTCAACAGGCAGTTCTATTTCCTGAGATCTAAAATCAATTCCAACACATCTGAAGGGTGTACTCCCTGCTGGTTTAACTGTTCCTTTTGCAACTTCTGAAAGTGCAACACCTTTTCCACACCCTATATCGATCCATACTGGGATTCCAGGATATGCAATTTCAGCAGCCCTATCAAACATTCCATTGAGTGGACATTTAAAACTATTATATATTGCATTTGAATATTGTTGGAAGTTTCTTGAATTTGGCATATCTCTGAATGTTTTTTTGTAATCTTCAACTGATTTTTCCGATATGTTTCCAAGTTTGAGTCCCAAGGTATCACCAGTTATATAATATGTATATTTATGTTTATAAATCTTCGTTTACAAAATTAGAATTTTATTTGAGTTAGGGCTTCCAGCGCAAGTTTTCTAACACTTTCTATCATTATAGGATCCTGCTCAATTTCATCTTTTGAAAACCACTTCAGTTTATCCCCTTCATCGTTTTCCTTTATATCCGTATATCTGGTGCATTTTCCAAAGAAAACAAAATTCATATGCAAGTTATGGTGGGGAACTTTTTCAATTTGAAACCTGTACGGTTTCAAAACTTTTACATCTCCGTTGTTTTCATAATGAGGTTCTGGGATCAAAACAAATTCATAGCCGGGTGCTTCTTCTACAACTTCTCTTTTTATTGCTTCTTCTGGAGTTTCACCAGGATCAATATGTCCACCAATAGGTATCCAAGTGTTTAGTCTCCCGTTCCATGTTAACAAAACTTTTTCATCTTTTCTAACAAGAAAAACAGTAGTGACCCAACATCTATCCCTCCAATTAATCTCTGACATAAATAAGTTTTGTCATCAATGTTTTTAAAAGAGTATGAATCACCCCTC
Source organism: Microcaldota archaeon (assembly GCA_020854835.1). GTDB lineage: Archaea > Micrarchaeota > Micrarchaeia > Anstonellales > JAGGVH01 > JAGGVH01. The sequence goes on along the minus strand of JAHKLX010000003.1, from coordinate 29,908 downwards.
ATAAATTTTCTTAACTGCCTTATCTATATATTCCAAATCTTCTCTCGACAAAATCTTTGTTTTACATCTATAAGGACAATGGTGATGTGTTTCTCCTGTCATCCATTCACTCCAGTAGTCTGTTCTATGGTCGAAAACTTCCATCACATAATCGCCCGTATCATTAACATTCACAGGGATTTTCTCCAATACTTCATTGCTTCCACAACAACTCCTTATTTCTCTGTTAAGCAGTGTGTAGAGTCCTATGGGCATTATATTACACATATCTCCTCCAAAAAAAGGAGAAGGACCTTCGTAGGGTATTCCATATTCATAGTTAATCCTGTGGATATCAATACACAGCTGCAAATATTCCTTTTTTTTCAAACCTATTTCTTCTGTTGATTTTAGGTCAGGAGTTCTCCCAACAGGTATTGGAACATCAATATCTACATACAACCCATATCCTATCTTAAATGTCTCATATATTGCTTTTAATTCAGCAGGGTTTTTGTTGGAAAGCACCATTTCCAATCCCAATCTTGTGGGCATTGTATTCGTGAATCTCCCATCTTCTATCAGTTTTTTGAGAATAGTATCTCTTATGTCAGGGTAATTTGGAAAATCAGCATTAACAATTCCCATTTCCACTTTTTTATCTAATGTATGGTGTTTTATCATTAGCGAAACTTTTCTTTCTGCCAACCAGTTTACTGCTTTATCTACATCTCCCTTGAAAAATTTCTCTCCTATTGTATACGCTGATGTAAAAACTACAATTCGAATGTTTAGTTTACTACAAAAATCAATAAAATCTAAGAACTCTTTTGATTCAAAAGGCTCTCTGTATCCAATAACTTTAATACTTTGCAATCCCTTGGATTTTGCTGCAAGAACTATGTTTCTTATTTCTTCATAAGTTAAGCGGGCTTCACCAGCTGTGGGCCTGTAGTCAACACCAGTTTTTTCTCCTGCTTTTGCAAAACAATAAATACAATTCAATTTACAAATCTGGCCAGGGTCATCCATATCCAAAGTTAGTATTTGATTATTCAATCTGGCTGAGATCAGAACGTTTTTGGGAAACCACCACCCACATAATCCATTAACATAATTATCCCCAAATCTTTCCACCACATTTTGTTTTGGTAATGGACCGTAGCGTTTTTCTATTAAAGATATGTACGCTGCAATTTCTGTGTTCTCTCTCCCAATTATCCCTCTTGGGGGTTGCCATAATTTTTTCATTTCCTCACCTCACACTTTTCTTTTATGTTGTGTTTTTCCAGTTTCCAATATCTCTCTGCGTTTGACAGTTCCCTCGATCTCTGCTATGTTCTGTGTGCCACTTTCCTTAATTTTCAAGGTGTCTATCACCCTTCTCATTACTTCCTCGTACAACCTAACAGGCAATGAAAATCCATCTTTCACACAGTGGTTGTTAAAAACTGGACCAAGATTATAGTTTACACTGTTTTTCCATATCTCTTTTAGAGGTTTTTCCCTAACGTCATCTACAATCTCAAATTCTGGAGAATCATTTCCTGGGCAACGCAACACTACTCCATCTTTTCTGATGAACATGCCACAACTTAATTGATTACATGGCGCAGTTCCTGCATAAGGAGAAATACCTTCAACTGTCAGGCGATCTAATTTAACTATGCCCAAATCTATGATATGTAGGTAAATGTCAGTGTATAAGTGAATTAATTTTTCTTCAAATGCGAGGTTTCGAGCTTGCTTTTCCAATTTGTGCCCTCTTCCACTGACCATTGTTGCTGTTACGCAAACAGGAATGTTCCTCTCAGTGCCCCATTTAAAAATGTCTAAGATTTCACTCATCGTGTTTTGAGTTACTGGGTTGGTTTGCAATGACATACGTTGGCAGAAAGGATCAGCATTCATTTTATTTCTCACCAATAATTCTATTGCCCTATTTCTAGCTTTAAATGAATTATCTGCTTCACTTCTGGTAAGTTTGTTTGATTTTTCCTCATCAAAACTTCTGCAGTCAATCAATATGCGCACGTTTGAATAACTACAAAGCTTCATTGTTAATTTTTCTGAACTCATTTTTTGATATTTCAATGCAAGTTTATCATCTCCAAGTATCTCACCTTTTGTAAAAATCAACATTTTAACATTTTTTTCTTTAAAGTAATCAAGAATTTCCCAAAAATCAGGGTTTGTAATCAATTCTCCAGGTCCTAAAAACTTTACTGACTCTAGTCCAAGTTCTACTGCTTGATCAACAATATCTTTTATCTCAGCAAAACTAAGCAAAGGGTTACGGACCTCTGCTTCCCTCTCAAAACATCCTGGGCAGTTGTTAGGGCAAATTTTATCATAGTTTTTTTCTACAAGCACTGAACGTTCTTTTTTGTCCCCTTTGTTTACCAACTCAACAAATCCATATGGGGAAATGCTCAAATCCAACGTTAATAATTTTCGTGTCCCATCTACTAAAACTTCTGAAAGTTTTTCTTCTGAAAAGGCCCATCCATCTACTCCTAAACAGTATTTGTCAGGGTATTCTCCTCTTCTAAACATCACATCCACATTTGGTTTTTTATCCATTTCCCACCACCTCTTACTACTTTTTATAACTTGTAAAGTATATTAAAGTTTTCTCAAATTTTTGACCGTTTTAAGAAGCATTTATAATATTAACTGAATAAACGGTTAAATATGGTCAAAATAACCCCTTATACCAAGTTAGATTTAATTGACCGGAAAATCCTTACAGAACTTGATAAAAACTGCAGAATATCTGATACAAAACTTGCAAAGAAAGTTGGGAGGTCAAGAGAAGCTGTTAAATACAGAATTAAAGAACTTGTGCAGAAGGGATTTATAACAGGATTTATCACTTCTATAAATCCAAATAAAATGGGATATTATTTTTTCAAAATTTATCTACGTTTGAGAAATATACCTGGTGAAAGAGAAAAGTTTTTTGAGTATTTAAAAAACCAAAAGGAAATTTATTGGCTTGGAATTTCTGATGGAGCATTTGATTGTGTATTTGCTTATCTCTCAAAAAGCATAACAAATTACTATGATGAAATTAATATTCTCTTATCAAAATTTGAACCACTCATAGTTGAAAGAGTGTTAGGGTTAATGGTTGACACTCATCAGTATAACAAAAAGTTTTTTCTTGAAAACACAAAAAATCAAACAGTTGTGTTCGCAGGAGATGTAGTGGATAACGAAATTGATGAAACAGATCAAAAAATAATAGAAGTGCTTGCTAACGATGCACGAATCTCCATACTACAACTTTCACGCAGGATTAATTCTAGTCCTGATCGAGTAAAAAGAAAAATTGAAAGAATGGAAAAACTTGGAATTATTCTTAGTTATAGGGTTTCAGTTGATTTGAATAAATTAGGCCATGAATTTTTCAAAGCAATAATTTATTTCAAAGCTTTATCAAAAAAAGAAGAAGAATCTTTATTTGCTTGGATGAGCACCCATCCCAATTCTGTTTATTATATTCGAAGCCTGGCGCCATGGCAGGCCGAGTTCGAGTTTGTAGTTAAAAATTATCAGGAATTTAATCAAATTATCAACTCTTTGAGAAAGAATTTTCCCAAAGTTATAAGCCATTATGAGCATTTAATTATGATTTATGAGGCCTGGATGCCTGCACATTATTTCAGCAAATAGTTTTTTCTCGAACCTAGCATTTTTAATCTTTCTCGTTCATAGACTTTTTATGAAAGTATGTCCAAGATGCGGGAAAACTTCTGAGCAAGTTGACTTTATAGATTCACTGTGTGTTGAGTGTTATGAACCAGACTTCAAGGTTCCCACTAAAATTAAAATTACAACAGGAAAGGAAACCGGAAAATTATTGTATAAGAATCAATGGATTCCTTATACTGATGATAACATAAAAAAAGTAATAGAATCCCACATTAAAGGAGATTTTGAAGATATCGAATATGATCTTGATCACAACAAATTAACTGTTTTTATAAAAGTGGGCAATACATTGCGCCCCTTTGAACGTTATGTCGTTTTTCAAATCCGTAGGATACTCGAGCCCCACATTGCTCAGCTAAGGGCAGGATATTATGAGGGCATAGTCCAGATACGGGGCAACCCACAAAAGATTCCTTGGTGGAGAAATCGATTAGTTTCTTTTTTGGAAAGACACAAGGTTGGCATTTCAAACGAAAAAGAACTTAAAGAAGGGATTGATTTGTATGTAACTGACAAAAAAAAGATGCCAGAAATATTTCACGATTTAAATTTAAAATTTTTAAGAACAAACACTTTATATGGGTTAAAAGATGGAAAAAGAATTTATCGCGATACTTTTCTTATCCGGGTTGGCGAAAAAAAATAACCAAAAGGATTTTAACCATTATCAACTAACTTTTAATCGTGTGCGGCATTGTAGGGTATGTTGGGAGTAAGAATGGGATAGAAGCTGTTTTTAACGGATTGATACGTCTCGAGTATAGAGGATACGATTCAGTAGGTGTCGCTTTCAAAGATAAAAACAAAATAAAAACTGTAAAATCTCATGGCAGGATTAAAAAAAATGATGTTGTTCCTGGAATGCCCAACCTAGAAGAAAAATTAAAAGAGGACGAAAAGTTTAAGTTTAATTCAAACATTGTTATCGGCCACACTCGGTGGGCGACTCACGGTGCCCCTTCTGAAAAAAATGCGCATCCTCATGTGAGCATGAAGGGAAATTTTGCAATTGTACACAACGGAATAATTGAAAATTACTTAACGCTAAAAAACGAATTGATAAATAAAGGATATAAATTTGAAAGCGAAACTGACAGCGAAGTTCTAGCTCACCTAATAGAATATTTTTATGAGAATGATATTTTATCTGCAGTCAAAAAAGCTTTAACCAAGCTTGAAGGAGCTTATTCATTTTTAGTTTTGTCTGAAGCAGAAGATGTGATAGTAGGTGCTAAAAAAGGATCGCCCTTGTGTTTAGGTTTGGGTGAAAAGGAATTTATCATATCTTCAGATGAATCTCCTTTTATAGACAGAACAAAAAAAGTTATTTATATAAACGACGGCGAGCTTATACTTATTGAAAAAAACAAATACAACATAATAAATTTTGAGGGACTGAATGTTGAAAGAGAAATCGAGGAAGTTCCTTATGACCTGGAAGCTATAACAAAAGGCGGTTACGATCATTTCATGCTCAAAGAAATTCATGAACAGCCTACAACAATCAAAAATGCGTTTATATCTAGAATAGATCATTTAGATACTATGCTTAGGGATAATTTTCCCAAACTTCCCCGGAATATCAATAGAGTCATTTATCTCGCTTGTGGGACTAGTTTGTGTGCAGGAAAAGTTGGTATGTATATAACAGAAAAATACGCAAAAATTCCTTCTAGGGCCGAATATGCATCCGAATTTATCTATAGAGATCCTGTTATTTTTGAAAAAGATATTTGCATCGCCCTATCTCAATCTGGCGAAACCGCAGACACAAAAGAAGCGTTGAAAATTGTTAAAGAAAAAAATGCATATATTGCAGGTCTTGTAAATGTTGTTGGTTCGCAAATCGCAAGAATTGCAGGTAAAGGCATGTATCTTCATGCGGGCCCCGAGATTGGTGTTGCATCTACCAAGGCATTCACATCACAAGTTGTTGCAATCAATATGTTTAATATGCTCTTAATAGACGATATTAAATATAGAGAAAAACTTATTGATGAATTAAAAAAACTTCCAGATTTGGCAGAACAAATAATACGGGGAACAGAACCCAAAATAAAAGTGATCGCCCCGGAAATTTCAAAATTCAGCGATTTTTTGTATTTGGGAAGAGACATAAATTATCCTGTTGCGCTTGAGGGGGCGCTTAAGATGAAAGAAATAGCATATCTTCATGCAGAAGGGTATTCATCTGGAGAAATGAAACACGGTCCTATCGCTTTGATAGATAAAAATCTTTTGACAGTTTGTATTTTGACAGGAGAAAAAGAAATATACAAAAAAACTTTGAATAATCTTTTAGAAATCAAAGCGCGATCAGGCAGAGTTTTTGTTTTAACAGATGATGTTCAGGCAATAAAAGATCATTTATCTGATGAAGATTACATTATTGAGGTTCCAAAAACACTGCCCCAACTAAGCCCAATTATCAATGTGATTCCTCTACAGTTGTTGGCGTATTACACTGCTAAACATTTAAAACGAGAAATTGATAAACCTCGTAATCTTGCAAAAAGTGTAACAGTGGAGTGATAAAATGAATATAAACAATATTAAAAATTTAGTTGAAGGGAACTCTGCCGTATTTGGTGAGGTTATAGTAGATAACAAACCTCATTTGATTGCAGTAAAAGTTTCAAAAATATATCTAGTCTGGTGTAAAACATGAAAGCAATTATATTCGCAGCAGGAAAAGGAAAACGTCTGTGGCCAATCACAGAACCCTACCCAAAACCATTTGTAAAAATTTTAGGAAAACCCCTTATTGGATGGATCATTGAATCTTTAAAAAGAAACAAAGTAAATGAAATAATTGTTATTGTCAATCCAAAACATACCCTGCCTCTAGATTATTATGATTTCACAAAAAAAGAAATAGATCATTCAAAAACCATTTCTGTCAGTGAATTTCTCGAAAAAGTTTATGATGTCAAAACTGTTTTTCAAAACGAACCAAAAGGCACTGCGCATGCTTTATGGTGTGCCAGAGAATATATTGATGACGACTTTATTTTAATGAATGGTGATGATGTTGTTCATTTTGAAGATATGGAAAAAATAGTTTCAGAAAAAGGATTTTTTGTTTCATTCTTTGAAGATAGGTCGCATTTTGGTGCGGTTGTACATGAAAATGGTTTGCTTGTAGATATAAAAGAAAAGACTTTAAGTGGCCCAGGATTAATCAGCTTGAATCTAGCACACGTTCCAAAAGAATTCATTGAATATGCTAACATTGAAAAATTGACACCTTCTCAACGAGGAGAATATGAAATTGCAGATGCTTTTGTTAATTTCGCAAAAGACAACGAATTCAAAACAATTGAAATAAAACCTTGTTACACAATCAGTTTTTACTGGGATTTAATAAAAGTTAGTTTATCTTTTATTGAAAGATTTGTAAGTGGAAAATACCCCTTGGAATGGCTGGGTAACGATTACCAGATCAAGGGTGATTCCATTGTCCATGAAAATGCAGTTGTCAAAACCAATGAACTCAAAGGAAGTTTTGTCGGTCCGGGAGTAACCATTGAAACATTTTCAAAAGTCTCTCAAAGTGTTATTGAAGGATTTAACCGTATCGGAACATCTGAAATAAAGGGTTCTGTTATGATGAAAAAATCCAACATACCTCACTTCAACTATGTTGGAGATTCAGTTTTGTGTGAAGATGTTAACCTGGGGGCAGGAACAAAACTAGCGAATTTGAGATTTGATAATCAAAATATATTTGTTGAAACTCACAAAGGGAAAGTCAACAGTAAAAAACACAAACTAGGATCTTGCATCGGTGCACATACAAAATTCGGAGTAAATTCTTCAGTAAATTGTGGTTTGCTCATTGCACCAAACTCACAGATTTTACCAAACACTTTCGTAAAAAGAAATATGGGTGATTAAATGTTTGGGAAATACGATATTCGCGGAAAATATCCTTCTGAAGTAAACGAAGAAAACTTTTCAAAAGCTGGTACAGCGATAAAAAAAATGATGAAAGAATTTAAAATTAAAGATTTTGTGGTTGCAAGCGATTATAGAAAATCAGGAAAATCTTTGATTGATTCGCTTTGTTCTGCTCCCAATTCAATTTTTGTGGGGCCTATGCCAACTCCTTGTATTCAGTACCGAGCAGATTTTGTCGGCATAATAACGGCTTCCCACAATCCTCCCGAATATAATGGGTTGAAATTATTTTTAAATAACGGCACTCTTCCAGAAAAATATTATAAAAAAATAAAAAACTTATACCAAGTTTCCAAACCCGTAAAAACCAAAAAGGTTGTCTTAAACAAAAAACTTAGAAAAGAAATATTGGAAAATTATATTTCAGATCTCCCGAATGCAGGAAATGCAGTTTTTGATTTAGGGGGGGGTGCTGCGTGTGCTGTAAAAAATCTTTTCCCAAAGCGTTTGTTTGATATGCCCGATCCCACATTTAAAAAAAGATATCCTGAGCCCAAAATTGGAACACTCTCTGTTCTTGAAAAAACAGTGAAAAACAGAATAGGAATTGCTTTCGATGGAGATGCCGATAGATGTGTTGTTATTGATAAAAAAATGATTGATGCAGATGTTTTAGGGGGATATATCGTTTCAAAAAATATGATTGATTCTAAAAACATAATAATGACTGTTGATTGTTCTTCCAAGGTTTTTTCAAATCTAATTGAACAAGGATTTAATTGCAAATACTGTGCAGTTGGTATTAAGGATGTTGAAAAGACCATGCGCAGATTCAAAGATTCGTTTGGATTTGAAAACAGCGGGCATTATTACGCTTCGAATAGAAAATATGTTGGAGATGGTATTTATTTTGGTTTGCTTTTATCAAATTCAAAACCCAATTCAATTTTATCTTATCAAAATTCTTTATCTATAGAAAGAACACAACTAACTGTCAAAAAAGTTAATTATCAAACCGTTAGAGACTTTTTAGAAAAACTTGGTGCGGTTGAATTTATTGAACTTGATGGAGTTAAAGGAATCACAGATGATTGGAGCGTTTTAATCAGAAATTCCAACACTCAACCTCTGGCAAGAGTTAGTGTTGAAGCTAAAAATAAAATAAAATTAAAAGAATTAGAAAAAGAAATTCAAACTGCTTTGTCTGCATAGATATTTATTATTTCGGAAGACAAAACCCAAGCCATTCTTTTTTGACATTCTGGATCAATCAACCATTTTCTGTCTAGTGGGCTTGATAAAAAACCTAATTCAATGTATGCGGCTGCAACGCCCAACTGTTTTGCAGTTACCAAAACTTTCAATCCTCTTTGTTGTACTGGCTGGCTTCTTTTTCCAAAAAATATCTGTTCTCCATTCATCACTACATTTTCACCATATTTCATCAATATCTGTCTTGCAATCTTTTCATCGTTCGGATCCCAGTAATACATAGTTGCATCCTCTGCACTAGGATTCTCAACACAATCACAATGCAGACTGATATGAAAAACAACATCATATCCTTGTTCATTTAGTTTTTTAACAGGAATTTTAACTTTCTCTGCCAAATCTGGCCTTTCTCCTGGACTATCATGTTCATAATCTTCACCATACATCAATTGCACAGAAATAGCAGCTTCCAAATTAGTTTCCATAGAATTATCATTAATTTCTTTTTTCATATGTTTGGAAACTTCCCACACGATTTCTCTTTCAGTGACCATTTTTTCATTATAAAAAATATGTTCTCCATTTTCTTTAGGTACACAACCCGGATCTTTTCTACCATGCCCTGGATTAATTATGACAATTTTTCTAGGTTTTGGAACTATTACATGGGCCATCTAATCACCTTTATGTAATCAGTTATGTTTAATTATGTTTATAACAGTATTGGTCATTTTTTCTTTTTTGCCTTTTTTGGCGGTTTAAGAAGAGCTTGTTTGTCTTTTGGAAGACATTTGTATATCATTTCGGGGGAGATAAAGGGGTTGTAACAAGATTTTAAAACAGCATTGACATACACACCCCGTGTTATATTGTCTTTTGGAACCAATTCCAAACTTTCAAACAATGTTTTGAAATTACGCCTTATCCTAATTTCTGGAGAGGGATATTTGTTTTCAGTTAATTCCAAAAGTTTTCTATCAATACTTTCCATAATGCTGGATATTGCGTACATGGATATAACTGGATCTTCTCCTTTTTTGAAAGCATATTTTTTTACAACCGTCCAAAAATCAGTATCACAAATCAACAACACTCTTTCATCATTGAAATCAGTTTTTTGATAATCAACTTTTTTTTCAATTTTTGCAAACATAGGATAATTAAATTTATCTAAGATTTTGAACACAAAATAATTTTCATACCAAATTTTTTCCTCAGCTTTCCCAGAATAAATATCAGAAGTTTTTATTTTTTTAGCATCTTGAATTGTTTCAATATTTTTAACAATTTCATCTATTTTATTTAAATGATTTTTTTCTAAATATGAATATATCTCACCATTTAAAAAAAATGTAATTTTTGACAACACTGCTTCAACATCTTCTTGTTTCGCACTCCAAAGTTCGCAGTTAAATTCTTTTTTCCCTTTTTTATAATAGAATGTGAATGTTCCCATAACCCCCACCTTTTTAAAATTTAAGCGCCCCGGGCCGGGTTCGAACCGGCGACCTTCCGGTGTCAGCTTCAAAATTTCTATTTCAAAGAAATTTCTTTAACAGCCGGACGCTCCACCACTGAGCTACCGGGGCTTTAACACTAAATATTGTTAATTTATATAAATTAATTAGTAAAAATCTATTTAAACATAACGCGAGAAATTAATATGGGTGATTTAGTGAGAAATGGGTTATTATTATTGGTTTTTATTATATTTTTATCAGTGGGATTCTCAAGATATGTTGACTATCCTTTGGTCTATGTTATAAATCAAAACAGGGAGCCTATCCCTGGAGTTAATGTAACTGTGACCTACCAATCAAACGAAAATCGTTATGTTACATCCTTTCCAGTAGTAACTGATTCAAGTGGCAAAGCAGAACTTAGGGTTACAGCTTTGGCAAACAACCCTGATCTCACATATAAGGTTACAATTGATTATTTTGATTACACAGACACCAATACTATAACCTATAACCCTAATATCAAAAGTTCAACATATTTCACAGTCCCTATAAACCGGCTTAGAGTGTATATCTCATCTCCTGAAACCGGCCCCATAAATGCAACAACTGATATAATGGGCATCAAACAAGAAACTAATGTTGGACATGTATTTTATTATCTGCCTCCAGGGGAGTATGTGATGAGAGTAACCTATTCTGGAGAAGATTTCGAGTTTCCTTTTGAAATGGGTTCAGAACATCAAAGTTTGGAATTTTCTGTGTATGAGTATACTCCCATAATTGAGTTTGTTGATGATACTGGTTATCATTTAAATGGAACTCTAACTGTCTGTGAAAAAACATTTGCTGTTACATCGCCACAAAACATCACAATAATTTGTCCAAACCAACAATTTGCTTCTGCAGAAGTTCTTGCGAAAAAAGTTACACAGTCTATTAATCTAGAGGATTTAAAAATTAGATTTGTTTTTGATTTAACTAAACCTGTTGTCAGGGATGTTAAATTTTATGCAGACCGAACCTCTTGGGGTGTTGATTTAGATGCAAATGATCCTGGAGTGTACCCCTCTGGTCTTCCAAATTCTCTAAGAATGACATACACAATCCAGCGCCCTAGTGATGTTAATGTTATACAAAAAGATGTGCAACTTACTCTTAAACAGGGAACTCAATACATCTACTCTGGCATTTTTGAACATGAACATCCTGGAACCCGAATTGATGCAACTATTGAAGTTGTTGATATTGCGGGGAACAGAGAAAGATTATCGAGGACCTTTATTGTGGGCCAGGACGCTGCCATACCTATAGGTGGTGGACAAGACACAAACATAACTACCGATCCCAATGGAGAGGATATAGAACCTGATTCTAGCGAGTTGGATCTAGTTTTATTGGGAATCACTCTCGTAGCAGTTATAATTGTCGTAGGAATTATATTCTATTTGAAAAACAAATATATGGAATAAAAATTTTATATTTTTACTTGCGATTTAATAATTTTCTTTTATTATCTGGGATAATCTGTTTTTTTGCTTTCAAAAATTCCAAAGTTAGTTCTTTTCCTTCGGTTATTATATGTATTAAAATTGCCAAAGCTGCTACTTCGCTATGGGGTTGGTTTCCAATTGAAACATTATAATCTGCCAATTGGTATATCTCACTCTCAACTTTTTCACCCCCAACAATAATCAAAAGATCTTTATTTTTAATATCTTTAACAATACTCTCAGGATTGATGCCATACATTGTCAAATGCAAAATCTCGAACCCCTTATTTTTGTGTTCTTTAATAACCTGGCTCCATTTTTCTATATATTCAACTTCAAAGTTTCCCCCCCAATCATTAACAACTTTATTTAAAGAATTTTCAAGTTTTTCATCTTTTTGCCCAGTATAATACACTTTATTTGCACCAAAAGCCCTTGCAGTCAAACAAACATGACTGCTCATGCGTGCATCTCTAAATGCCCTATGGGAAAGACGCAGTATATTTATCATCTTATCACTATTCCAGGTTTTAATGGTGCAGAAATGTCTGCTTTGTTTTTGTCATTTTCAGGGGCTTTATTTTCTTCCAAAACAATAATGTCTGCATTGAATCTTGTTTTAAGAAAATCAACAGCACTTTGCAGTATTTGATTTTCATCTATTTCAAATGCTTGTTTTGGGAGTGATTTGTAATCCATTATTTTTTTTGAAAGCGATTTGACGAATTTTGATTGCTCAACTTTGTTTTGGGTATATTCATTTTTCATGAGCGTTGGCATAACCTGTTTTATGTCAATACTAATTCCGTCCAAAACCACTTGTTTTTTCCAATTAGAACAGGTGTAAATGGATATTTCTTTAGGTTCTATCTTTGCAACCTTAATAATATTTGCAATATCATCAACTACTTTTTTTATGTATTCTTCAGAATCATATTCAATTTTTACTTTTTTGGGATTTTCCAATTCTGAAGTCACAACCAACCCATCTTGTTTGAGTATTTCTTTCCAAATTTCCTCTGCAATATGGGGAGTTATTGGCATCCATAACTGAACCAGTGATTTCAATACCTTTTGCAAAGTTTTTTTACTTGCTCCCCCCCTTCTAACATACCAGTCAATATCATTAGGTAATAGGAAAAAGACAACATCGCTGCTTTTTTTCAAATCATAGTTTTCCATCGATTCCATATATTCTCCGATATATTGGTTTAATTTATTTTCAAGCCATTCATCAAGGTATTCGTTTGTTTGGTTTTCAAGCGAATTCAATTTTTCAACCATCTGGATCAACTGATTTATTCTATTTTTGTAATTGTTAACCAACTCTCTATCAAGTTCCATATCGCTGAATGGTGATGCAACATTTGCGTAATACAGTCTCATCACATCGGCCCCATAATGTGCGATCATCTGGGGTACGGGTTCTGCCCCTCCTTTGCTTTTAGAAACTTTTTCACCCCCTGTTGACGTTACCCACCCATGAACAAAAATTCCTTTGGGCCACATAATTTTATTTAAAATTGCAACATGTGCTTTTAAAAATGGCGGAAAGTGAACTGTTTTATGTTCTTTACCTCCTAGATTCAAGTCCAAAGGAGACCAGTATTCAATTTCCTGTTTTATTTTTTCAATTAATTCTTTATCCATATCAGTATCTATAGTTCCAACATTTCCTTTTCCTAAAAAAACATAATCAAAAAATTCCATTGTCAATTGCTCTGCAGTGAACTGTTTTTGGTATTTCGATATTATAAAAAACAAAGGATATAATGTGGAATCAGATATTGCCTCTATCACATACCTCTCATCTTGGGGCAGAGTAGTACCTACCCAGCGCCCCATTCTGGCACATGGTCTTTCTGAAAACCATTCTAAAGCATTTGGGAAAAAATTGTAGAAGTCATTTGGTTTTATTTTCATCGTTTTAGCGTGTTCTATTGAATCTTTATTTAGCCAGTCCTTGCCATAATCAATAAACCATTGGTGGTCGATTTTTTTTATAAAAACTCTACCCTTACATCTACAAACTACCTGTTCACTCAAATCATAAAACAAAGCTGCCTTTTTTTGATCAATCAATTCTTGTTTTATTTTTTCTTTTGCTTCTTCAACTTTCATTCCTTTATAAGGGCTGCTAATCATAATTCCTTTATAAAATCCTGTTTTGTAAACGTGTTTTTTTGCTTGTTCTATTCTGGGATCGTTCGTTTTTCTTATGCCCAATTTGTCACAAATATCAACAGCAGGCATATCTGCCATACCCTCTGTTTTGATTATAGGGAAAGGAGTTATATCTTTGACCATTTCACACAATCCATACCTTTCACAATTATCTTTGACTTCTAAAAGTGCTGCATAATCGTGTGGTGCATCAGACGGTACAGAAGTCACAATCCCTGTCCCCATTTTTGAGTCAATAAATTCAGCAGGCAGAACAGGAATATTTTTTTCTAAACCTGGTGCTTTAAACAATTTACCGACAAATTCTTTGCCCATGATTTTTCCTGTTTTTTTTGAATCATATTGGTACGCTAATTTTTCAGCAAAGCTTTCGCAACCCACCCACGTTTCATCGTTTATCTCAATAATGGCATATTCTTCATCGGGCAGTATCCATAAATTAGTTTGGCCATAAACGGTTTCAGGTCTTAAAGTTGCAGCAACCAGATAAATTTCTTTGCCATTTATTTGACCCTTAAATTTCAATAAAACATATTCATTTTTTTCAGCTGTTCCTCCGCTTGAAATATCTGATTCAGATGGGTCAACAGCAACTGCGCCACAGTTTTCACAAACAGTTGCGTAATATTCTCCTTGTTTCAACAATCCTTTTTCTTCAAATTTTTTAAACTGCCATGTGATAAATTTTTTATAGATAGGGTTTGAAGTAATCAAAAAAGGTCTGTCATCTACCAAAAGTCCAAATGCTTTATAGTCATGAAGATATCTTCCTGCAAAGTAAGATATAAATGCCTCTGCATCAACCATCTTTTCAAGATCTTTTTGTTCAACCCCGTTTTCTTTTAAATAATTTATAGTTTTTTCATCCCCTTGTTGAATCAATCTTGCTTTGGCAATTGCACCGTTGCCAGTTGCATGTATTCCTGTGGGAAAAAAAACATTATATCCTTTAAGCTTATGAAAACGTATTATCATATCTGAATATGAAAAACCTCTCATATGTCCAGTATGTAAAAATCCAGTAGGATATGGATAAGCAAACACCATAAAGAATTTTTCCTTTGAATTTTTTTCAGTATGGGCGATTTTTTCCCTTTCCCATTCGTTTTGCCATTTCTTTTCAATTTTTTGAGGATTATATTCCATTAAATCACCAACAACACATTTTTACAGTTTAAATTTATAAATTTATTTATATTAATATTTATTATGAAAAGGCATTTTATTTTTGATTTGATGGGAGTTATATTCAGTGAGGGCCATCTTATACGTCATCATTTATGTGATTTAACAGGCATTTCTCATGACATTCTCAAACCAAACTATCTAAAATTTGAAAACAAGCAGATAACTGAAAAACAGTTTTGGGAAAATTGTGGACTTCCCGAATCAACTTTTGAAGAATTATTTAAAAAAGTGATAAATACATTTGATGATGGAATTTTAGACATATTTGAAGTTTATCCTGATTCCTCATATAGTATAGTTTCCAACATTCCTTCTTCTTGGGGGCACAAGCTTATTGATTGGGTTGAAAATCAAACAAAAATAAAATTCGTTCGTATTCTTTCAGGGGATGTAGGTATTCAAAAGCCAAATTTAGATATTTATATTCTTGTTTTAAATTCATTGAATTCACAAGTTACTGATGAAGTTTATTTTTTTGATGACAAACCTGAAAACTTATATCCTGTGGAAAAATTGAGTATAGTGCCAGTACATGTATTCAACCCAAAATCTAAACATGAAAAAGAAAACTGCCCTTACTTGCGTATAACCTGCCTAAGGGACTTTTTAGAAAAAAATTAATTTAAAATAGGGGCAGGAATAGTTACTGTTCCTGCTGGAGGTTCAGAATTTCTTTTGAAAATTACTAGACCTGAATTTGTATAAACTAACTGGAAACCCTGTATTTCATTCAAGAATAATGCTTTATAGATATTGGAATCATAAAAGCTGCTTGTTCTATCTTCCCATCCTGATGTAAGTGTGTTGTTAACTACCCATACGGGTTCTTCATCAAATACCAACCAATACCTGTTTAATACAACAACACCTTCTTGTATAATATCATCTTGTCTGTATACATACCCTCTTAAAAGTTTTAAAGTTCCATCTGAATTCTTCTCATTTAAAAGATATGCAGCAGGAATTTCTGTTATTTGGCCGTTTAAACTAATCTCTGTTTCACCTACACAAAACTTAGGTTTAAGACTGTTTAAACCTTCTCTTCCGGTTGCAGCTGTGAAATTTTCTTGTACAACTGAAGAAACTACATATCCATATCCTATTATTCCTCTCTGGCCGGGTGCGTATTCACAATACTGTACATTAGATGGAGGAATATAAATTTCTTCCCATAAATTGTTTTGTTCACAGTATGATTCACTTGGTCTGCGAATAACATCTGTTTCATCTGAATGAGCACACCCTAAATAATTCAATGCATGGTATTTACCCCCCATATTTGTTGGGCTGCCGACCAAACCAAAATCAAAAACTGCATAGTCGCTGTCAAAATATTCCATGTAATCCCATAAATCTTTTTCATTTCCATGGAGATATGCATATGCAGTCATATGTATCATATTATGGGATGTATGTTCATTTCTAAGAACTGTTTTTCGATTTCCGAAATAATTTGTCCAATGTCCGTAATCCCACCAGGAAGTGATTCTATCTTTTGGAGATGTATTGTCCTCCATCCATTCATAAGCATCAATCCATTCTGCATCCACTCTAGAGCATCGTAATCCTGCAGCATTCAGCCATTTTTTAAACAAACTATTTCCATATTCGGGATTTTCAATACTTTTTATAATGTCTTCATTAGGTATAACTGAATACATGCATGCAACTATATCATATTGTTCGTTGATCGTCATAGTTGTTTTTGGATTTGCGTATCTACAGAATCCTGCATCGTATTCGCACAATTCTTCAAATTTTTCTTTGAGTATTATTGGATTATCAGAATATTTTGGCATTGTGGAGCTCATAAGCATAGAATAACTTAATCTTGGGTTGTCGATATCCAACGAAATAAAAGTTGCAAGAGCGATCGCTAAAATAATGGCAAACATTATGCTATGAATCATTGTTTTTCCAATAAACTTTTCAACTTTGTCAGGTTCCATATAATCTACAGCCCTCGCCAAACCTTTTGCCATTCCTACGAAAGGTATAATACTTGCCATAACTACACCCAATGCCGCATACACCATAAATTTAACTTTATTGAATCCGATGTATGTCATGGGCAATAGATACACAAGCATAAACAATGAAAGAGAAATATTTTTTTCTTTTTCAGAATGATTAAAGTAAAGTTCAGAAACAACAGATATTATTGTTAAGAAAATAAATGTCAATGCCAGACTAGGTGGAAGATTTCCAATAACTTCTGTTTGCTCTGCCAAATTTGGCAAATCCAAGACTTGTGCTAAAACAATATTCAAAAAAGAATATAAAATTTTTAAAAATAAAGAAGGAATAATTGTTATTGCATCAACTATTCCTAAGTTTGAACCTAATGGGCCAAGCCACATACTAATTAACTCAGTGGTTAATTGCTGTTCTTGGATTGTTCTTTGCAAAGGATTAGTGAATGTGGCAGCACCAATATAACTGCGTATAGGGGCTTTAATCGGTCCTGAGAAAGGAGATAAAAGGAACAACAGACCAACTACTACCAAACAAAAAACTATGCCAGTTCTATGTAAAGTGACCGGATCGATTTTTTTCACTAACTGGGTGAAACCAATTGGTAGCGAAATATTAATTTTTTTAATAATTTCTAAGCCCGCTACTACTAATACTGCAATCAACGGAAGAAGTATTTTACTGCCTATAATAAACGTAATTGAAAAAGTTCCAGAATAAATTCTATAGATTAATTCTGTAAATATAATTATAACAACAATAACTGCATTGAATATTATCAAATCTTTTGTTTCTTTATTTGATATAAAATTAAGTATTCCTTGTGCAAGAAAGTATACTGCAATTACCATCGTTATCAAAGGGAGTGATGTGGCGCCAACACCTGCTATAAAAATGCCCAAACCTGTTAAAGCCAAATACTCCCATCTTTTTCTCTTTATAGTTAGTGCATAACAGGCAAAAACAAACATTAGTATCATAAGGGCCAAAGGCTGTGCTTCTTGTGTTCCTGCAACCATTTTTGTCAATAGCGTGGGCATTGTAAATGTAAGAAATCCTGCAATAACTCCATACCAGTGTCCGTATTCTTCTTTAATTAAAACATAAATCATAAACACCAATATCATGGCCGCAATAGGGGGATAAAATGATGTAACTGTTGAATATAAGTAATTTTCAAATTCGCCCCCTGCAGTGTAATAATTATACATATGCGCAAATATAAATCCTAAAAATGGAGAAAAGCTACGATGATCAACCGGATCAATCTCAGGATACCACGCAGTATCATCATCCAAGGGCATATTGCCAAACTCTATTAATTGTCTGCCACCATATATGTAGTAATAAGGATCTAATTCAAAATGTATTGGGCTCCAAGTCGCTACTCTGCTTGTAAAAGTCATGAGCAGAATCAAAAGTATTACAATTTGTGCAAACCAAACCGACCATTTTTTAATATGGATTTTAAATTGGTCTAAAGATCTGATCCCTGCCCAGCCAGATAAAAAGGCTTTTATTTCCCTTAATGTTTCATCATTTTTCAAATCAATAGCGCCAGACAAAATTTGAAATGCTATAATGGCTATCCCGAGAAGTGCGGTTAAACCCATACTAATCATAGATATTTCATAAGAAAATGCAACCCCTGCCATATTGAGTAGCATACTAATTATTGGAGGAAGCATTAAACCTATAACTAGTGATATAATAATAGTTTCAACTATGCTCAATTTTGTTCTCCACAAGAGTCCAAAACCTACTAGAAGTCCTGGAATCCATGCGTATAATACTAACACTGCTAAAAAATATATAGGATCAAATAATAACATTCAACTCACCCCTAATTATTGTTCTTGTTTAGATGTAATATCTTTTAAATCTTGCCCTGCTGGATTCTCAACGCATCCAACAAACCGTGCGCATAATTTATTGAACCAAATGCAGTTACCATATCTTTTTTTTCAAGAAAAAAACTTGTGTCTTGAGTGTATCTTTTTGCTAAATCAATTATTCTTTCTGTTTCTTTGTTTTTCACTTCAATTTCTTTAATAACACCTTCAATTAAATCAATATCATCAATTATTCTTTGCTCGTCTTTTTTCATCCAATCACCTAAGGCTGTACCCATTCAATTTCATAATATTCATATTTGCTTTGCGGGAGCTTGATTTTAATCACTCTATAAAAGGTTACACTAGTTTCGCGGTCAACTATTGCCAAAACCAATCCTAGTTTCAATTTTTTGGCTTCGTGGAGTGCATAGGCCAATTCTGCACCACCTATATACTCTTCTTCACTCAAACACCACATGACATAACTTGGATCGTCTTCACCAGGTTTTTTAACGCTTTTGTTTTTTCTATGGTAAACCAAATAATCCAAATTTACATTTTTCATTTTGTCTTTTTCGTGTTTCGGAATTCCTAAAATAAAAGTTTTTCTAACGGAATGCGCAACTCTTATTGCACGCGACCATTCTGAAATCAATAATTTATGTTTATAGGGAAATACATGAATAACATGTTTTGAATGCATCCATTCTTTTCCTGTTTGTTTTGGTGTTGCTCCAGGGAAATACAAACGAAAATGGCTTCCAAATTTGAATCCCGTTTTCAAAACAAAACCTTTTTTTCTCCAATCTTTATACACATTGTACATCAATTCAAAAAATTTATGTCTTTTTTTAGCTGTTTTTATAATGGACTCTTTTTCAGTTTTTGTTTTCAATTTATTTTTTTCAATTAAATACAGTGTTTCGTAAACATCTAAATAATAATATCTCCCCCTATGCTCTGTTTTATATGTGCCCAGCTGTCCAAACCAATATTCATAATAAATTTCTTCAGGTATATTTTCGTCAACTACTGTCATCAAATCTCTTTTATAGAATTTCCCTTGGGTTTTTGTTTTTGGAAGCTTGCTTTTAACCAATGAATAATCTCTTAAAAGGTTTTTTTTCTTTGTTTTTTTAATCTCTTCTTTTACTTTTGGATTTTTAAAATCAAGTATATGCAGCCCCCTATCTCTCCATGCTTTGTATCCAAAATATTTAGCTGGCCTTTGCATAAGTTTTGAAAAACTGACAGGGCATTCAGCATTTCTTATATCCATTAAATACATTGCTTCTTCTGATGATATGAAAACTTTGTTTGATTGCTGCACTCCGATACAACCATTGACCAATGAACTTACTGTAGGAGGATCGTCAGTATATATTTGATTTTTTTTATTTTTAAGAATTAACATATTTGCACCTTTAATTTTCAATATAGATTTTGCCTTGGATGTTTTTAACATATACAGTTCCTTCGATTCTTGTTTTTTCAATTTCGCACGGAATATATCTTGCGAATATATCATTTTCTCCTTCAATTACTATTTCATTATTGGAATAATCGTAAGATATATCTACTTCAACAGGTATTTTAACTTTCCTCACATTTCCATGTCCCAAAATACAAGCATTTTCTGCAGCATTGGCTATGTCTCCCCCAACCATTTTAAATTCCATTTTATTATACGTTTCAACATTTCTTTTCATCATAGTGCTTAAACTTGAAAGAGAAAAAGCAATCACGACTAAAAAAACAGCAAAAACAATAAGCATTTCCAAAGAAACTTGGCCTTTCATGATATGACCTTAGGCAGGAGCGTAAATCACAAAGGTAGTCACTTCCTCGACTGTAGTGTCAAGGTCATCTAATATTTTTTTGTGTGTATCATCTGTTTTATCACTTGTTTCCTGGGCCATACTAATCATTTGTGATGCTACGAGCAATGCAATTGCAACAACTATTGCGAGTATTATCAACATTTCAACAGAAATTTGTCCTTTCATATAAACCACCATTTATTTTAATTAAGAAAGGATTTATAAATATTCTTAGTTTTTTAATTATTAATGTTGGGGTGATACTATATGAAAAAAACAGAATTTATATTTTTAATTTTAATCGGTTTATTTTACTCAGAGTATATATCCTTACAAGGAATAACAAGCCCTTTAATACTTGATGGCAACACTATTGCCAAAGGGTACTTATGGGAAGACTTAAATGTTACTGTTGCCAAATTTGGAGATATAAATGGGGATGGTTCAAGTGAAGTTATATTCACTGAAACCCGGATCCCCCTTAAACAAAATCCCTCTGAAATTGTTCAAAATATCCCGCGTCATATTGTCATATATGACATACCTTTAGGATTTCCAGGTTCTTTTGGTTATATTGAATCTTTTGAGGGCATAGCACTCTCATCGGCTCATCCTCACAATTTTAATCATGTTGAATTGGTTTTCAATACAGAAATTGGGGATTTAGAGTATTATGGGGGAAGTATTTTTACTGCAGATACTTCTGGAGTTTATAAGATAACACCTAATCAATTCTCTTTTACCAACTTAACCTATTCTGTTCCTTTAAAACAAAATTCCAACACTGGAGGTTTTTCAGTAACTTTTTATCCATATGGTTCTGCATCACAAATATGTGATAAAGGAGATTGTGTTTCATCAGATAGTTTTTCAAAACCACCTATGCTTTTGGAGATTTTAGAGTGGAATGGGAGAGAATATTTTATCATGCAATTTGAAAAAGAACAAAATCCTGCCCAATTTGGTTTAACTGGCAACCATTCATATCTAACTTATATTTCAGAATATCCGTTAAGTTCAAATTTTTTATCTTCTGCTAGTGTTTTATCCTTAGAAGATACTCCTAAATCAGAAGCAGGGGATGTTGGGATTTGCAGTTTTTATTTTGGAACAGATCTAATTGAAACATTAATTATTGGTGCGCCTTCTTATAGTGACAGTGGAATGGTTTACATGCTCCAAGAACTTCCATCAGGTTATATATCTATGAGATCAGTATCGCCTTTTGGAATGCCTGTTCTGCCCGAGCATTCTTCAAATCAAAGATTTGGGGCTTCAATTTCCAACAACCAAGAAAAATGTTATATATGTGCCCCTGGGACGAATGCAGTTTTAAAACAAGATTTTGATGGCACGGAATGGATTTCATCTCTTCCAGGATATGGGGAGTATTGTACAGAAATTATAAATGTTGAAAACAAAATGTATGTTTTGGCAGGTGGAAAAACTTTAAATGCAGGAATAATAATTCATGATGATTCTTTTGATGTTTCACAACAAGCTAGTTTCTCTTTAAACTTTTTAGGAATGGACTCTGAGCAAAACCGAGCAGTTGTATGGGGGGATCCGGGATTATTGTATTACTCTTTTGATGATTCTCAACAAACTATTTGTGTTTCTGGTCTTGCATGTGAAGAAGATAGTGATTGTGGCCTTGGCTATTGTTTAAGTGATTCAGTTACTTCCTGCACATGTACTGTTGGGGGCTATCCAGATTCAGATGAAATATACAATTTATTCCTAAATCATATGTCTTACTTTGGCCATACTGGGTCGTTAACAGAATATTCTGATTATTTTATATATTCGTTTGACCAATGCAGTGTGGATCAAGAGGATGCGTGCAATAGTTTCAGAAATAATTTAATAGCAAACATTCCAACATTGACTGCAGTTTATTTTGAAAGTGATGTTTCCACATCTGTTTGCACCTGCCCTTCTTGTGATGTTAAAACCAATGTTGGAGAAGTTTCTTCAGGAGATACAGTCAATTTAATTATTGAATGGTCGTCTGGTTTTGAAGCAGCTTCAATAACTGCTTCCGCTTGTGCTGATCCTGTAAGTGTTTCTTATGATAGTCTTCAAACCTCTGCAACAGTTCCAATATCCATAAATGAGTGTTCTGCTGATGAGATAGTGTTTACGGTTGTTTTAACAAATGTAGACCAAACGTGTTTAGACACTGTTTCAATTTCAACAACAGACTATTGTTTTGGTACATTTGTAGAATCATGTGAGGAAATAACTTCTCAAACAGTTTGTGAGGCAAGTTATACGGAAGTTACAAGTTTAACTGTGGGAGATATTTCATGCAGGCAGTGTATCTATACTGATCAATGTTTTACAGGGCCCAATTGTGATTGTGTTGATAGGGATGCATGTGAAATAATTTATATTTCTGAATCAACTGTTTTAGATAGAGATTATTATAATACTATTTTTGTCATAGTTGAAGATTTTGTTGATTTTGATGGAAACGGCCATACAATATATGCAGGGGAGTGTTACGATAGAATTGCAATAAGCAATTGGTATTCTTTAGAGCATTATAGGGATCCTTCCAGTATGACTGAGATTGGGTTGCCTTCTCCTGATAATATTGCAACCAATAATATTGTCATTCACAATGTAAACATTCGCGGTTTTTATGCAGGAGTTGGTGTTTGGCTCAAAGAGGCAGAAGATTCAATAGTTTACGAGACAGATATTGAAGAAGTTGTTATGGGTATAGTTTTCACAGATTCCTCTACAAACAACGCAGTAACTGAAAATGATGTTAGGGAATGTTCTGCATATTCTGGAATAGTTTCTAATAGGTATTCAACCATGCCTTCTTTCCAAACCTCGTCAACCTCAAAAATGGTCTATACTGATTCAAAAACTGGAGAAACCAAACCCATAATTGTGCATACACCTTTTACTCTAGGATATATGGCCCATGATGATGAAGGAGTTGTAAATTATAGACTAAATCAATTTGTTATTGGAGAGAGCGAGGTGGATGATACAAATCCTGTTGTTGTGGGCGAAGATCCAGACTCTGGTTCTGGGACTCTTCCATCACCAACTCCCATTTCTCCTATTGAAGAACCTGAAATAGTGGAGCATCCTGTTGGTGCATGCATTGTGGTTTTAGGAGATCCATACAGTCCCTATGCTTTGGGGAGCATCATTTCATCTAATAATGTGGCAGACGGGGACATAGGAATTATTTTTGGTGCTCTTGAGAAGGCAGCTGTAAATGAAAATGAAATATCAGATACTCATGCAGGAATGATTATGTTTTATACAATTGACAACACAGTTTATGGCAATTATTTTGAAAACAAAAAAGCCTCTGCTTTGGATTTCAATGGAGTATCTTATGATTTTGGCGAATTAACTTTAATAGGTTATTCAAACAGTCATCAGATTTTTGGAAATAGATTTAGTGGGGAGGGACACGGCAAAGCAATTCTTTTAACAGATATTGTATTGGGAGAAACAAATTTCCCTGCACAGAACAATGGAAACTATGTTTATATGAATATTATATCTAATTATGAATATGGAGTTTATTCTAAAGATTCAAACACCAATTCATTTACTGACAATATTATTTGTGGAAATACTGTTGATGTTCATTTTGAATCTGGAACAGGCTCATCTGGCTCAAATACTTGTAATGTTTTGACAGGTTTTGGAAGCAACACAGTAGACTGCGCAAATGGAGATTGTGGTTTACCTGGTTGCGAGCTCAATACACCACCCTCTATTTTGGTTTCAATGGCTGGCACTGACTGTCCGGGACAAAATATGATCTGTCAGGTGAACATAATTGATGACGATGAAATTGTTATGTTTAATATGAGCCTTTATGAAAATGGGGAGCTGATTGCAGTCCTTCCAGAACAGACATTAACTTTAAGTGATTCAACAGGTGTTTATGCATGGAATACATTTTACAGTTCTTCAGCAGATAATGAATATTTTTGCAAGGCAGTTGTTGAAGACGGTTGTCATAGTGTTGAGGATCAGAATCTTCCTGAGGTTTGTGATTTTTCAGGATGCCCTTTTGAATGTGTTGATTTAGATAATCCTGCAACTTATACTATAGGTGGAATTACAAGAGTGGAAGAGTGTGAAGGAGATTGCAATCTTAAAATTATTTATGATACTGTTTTATGTACTAAAGAATATTATCTGCCTGCAAGCTCACCTGCATTATTAATTGATGGAAACAATATAAATTTGGACTGCCAGGGTTCTGTAATTCGCGGGGATGGCAATGGGGAAGGTTTGTTTATCAATACTGAAAACGTATCTGTTAAAAACTGTGAATTTAGAAATTATGAGGATGGTATTCTAATCGATTCTGCCTCAAAGGTTGTGCTAGATAAAAATAACTTGATTGATAACTTAAACGGTATTAATATTTACCAAAGCTCGTATGTACACATAACTGATAACACACTTACTGACAATGATTTTGGAGTATATGTTTCTGGAATTAATACTGGTTTGAATATAAACAATTCAATTATTTCGCAAAATGAGGTTCATGGATTATATTTTTACAATTTCAAATCTGTCGATGAAGGATTTGATTTAATGACATTTTCATACGCCCACATTGTTCGGATAATCAACAATCAAATAATAAATAACGGAGAATTTGGATTCTATGCTTCTGAAAGCGATTTGCTCGGAGTGATGTTCAAGGAGAATTATTTATGTGAAAATAATGGAGAGTATGATGTGTATACTGGTTCACTTGATCTTTCTGTTTTTGAAGGCAACAGCTGCCGACTAAATAAAAAATATGTTGACGGCATCGAACAAAACTGTGATGAGATTTGTGGGGATGTAGATTATGAATGCGTCAATTTAAACGACCCGCGTTCTTTTGTTTTGGGAGGGGTAGAAAGAATCAGAGAAACCAATAAATATGAAATACACGCAGACACTGTTTTGTGCAGAGATTATTATGATATTAAAAAACCATTGATTTTCATGAACGATGGTCTTCTTTTTGATATGAACAATTCAGTTATCAATTACACAGTTTCTCATGGTGAAAGAGGATTTTCACACACTATCATTGACATAAACTCAAAAGTAAATTTAGTTATAAAAAATGCAGATGAAATACACGCTACTAGCTCTTGGGTCGAGGGTATTATTGGAGGTACTGCAAATAATCTTATTGTAGATAATCTTGTGATATCTTCAGCGCAGGGAATTGTTTTATTTGGTGGAACAAACAACACTATTTCAAACATTGTTTGTGATAGTGATTATCTTATTGGTGACGGAGGCGAAGCATGTGTTTATTTGGGCATAGGGAGTGGATCAGGAGTTTCAGATTCTACTATTGACAACATAGTTTCGAATGATGGTTCCCCAATAGCCATCTACATTTTTGGAGACAACAACAAGATTAAAAACGCAAACATTTCTTACTCTCAAATTGCAGGAGTTATTGCACGTGGCTCAGGAAACACAATTGAAGATTCACTTATATGCTTTAATGGTTATGGCAGAGAAACTTATTATGCTTCTCCTGCTGGCGATATTGTTTTGCACAACGATGCGTTTAGCGATATTTCACAAACACATTGCTCTGATCTTGAAGCTTGCCACTACTGTGAATGTGGAGGATTAGACTTTGATGTTCCTATTCCTGATGAATGGGAATATATCCCCATAGATGGAAACGTGGTGCGTGATTGTGAAGGATATCCTTATACTGCGTTTGAAGACAACAAGAAGTATAGATTGTGTTCAGATCTTTATTCTGAGGACGCATCAACACTCGTTATATCTGGAGCAAAGAACATAACAATAGACGGAAACGGAAAGTATGTTGAGAACAGGCTTGGGTCTAGGAGTGGAGGAATCAATACTTTTGCTGTTTTGATTGAGGGTGATTCAGAAGGTGTTGAGATAAAGAATGTTGAATTGAAATCACGCCATTCTGCGTTCCCCCCTTACACTTTGGGCCACGCCCTAAAAATCACAGACGATGCCAAATCTATTACTATCAAAGATTCAAACATTTCATGGTCAGTTTTAGTTGAAAACAACAATCCTGGAGAGGGAAACGAAAACGTCTTTGAGAATGTTAAGTTTGAGACGAGAGGAGTTAATGTGGAGTATGTCTTTACTGGTACTTCCCATACTGAAATTTCTGGAAATTCTGTTTTCAATCCGCTTGAGGGATCTTATCCCTCTCTTTTGGTTAATACTTTTGCGGATGTTTTGATTAAGGATTCTATAGTGGGTTATTCTCTAGCACTCCCTTATACAGAAATAAAAGATTTTGCACATGTTCAATTTGTCAATTCAAATGTAAATGTCTCTGTTATCGACATTTTTTTCAATGAAGGAGGACAAAGTTTTAATGTTCTCAATCTCAAGACCGGCCTTATTAATGGAACCGCAGTTTCAACTAACCCTGAGGGGTTGTCTGTTACTTTTGAAAATTCAAATGTTCTCATATCCCTTGAAGCTTTAAGTCCGTTTAGGATAAATTTAAAGGGAGGTAATTCTCATATCCAAAACAGCATAATATTATATTTATCTACGAAATCAGACTTGGTTTGTGATGTTTACAACACAGAGTTTTCTAGTGTAGAGGTTATGGACACATCTAAAATTAATACCTATGGCCAAACAATTATTCATGACGTCATTTATTTCGGTAAAGATTTGCCTAGCATTGACACTCTCTTCTCCGGCACATGGAAAGTTGATGGTCCGATAACAGTTGGCACACCCGGTTTAACAACAAATGACTTTGCCATAACTGTTTATCTAAGGCCAGCTATTGTTAGCGAATCTCCTGCAGGAATTTCATCAACTGCAAGATATGGGATATTAAAATATTATAATACTACTGTGTGTGGAGTTAGTGAGGAAGCCTGTGGGGGTTTGTATGATGACGGATGTTGCTATACTCAAAAAACATGCAAATTCACTCCTGCCCATAACCTTGGCTGGGTTAATATGACATTTAATTTCTATGGTGTTCCTGGAGGGGACGTTTCTTCAGATATTATAGATACTGCACTAAGCCTTAGCCCGGACAATTTGACACTAATGACATTCAGGCAATTTAATGAATATAACCATTCAGGTATTGAATTCTGCAGCCAGGTTGATGATGTAATAAATCCTCCTGAAACGGACACTTCAGAAGCAGCAGTACTTTTATGTCCTGAATTTGCACAAACTGCAGGAGTATGCGAACCTCCCTCTCCTGGAAGTTGGTGGGGTGAACAGATACAAGGTTCTGAAATTGGGGAGGAATGCGATTCAACTTTGGGTTTAGAATGCGAAGAGGGAGAATGTGATGGAGGTTATTGTCTTCCTTCTGTTGATGTTGGGTGCACAAGAATACCAAAGCCTTTCTTAGGGGATAGGTATGTCGGGAAAAGATGTGAGGGGGATTATGCGGTTGTCCATAACGAGTGTTCAGGGTCATCTGCTAGAAATTATGAGTGCAGTGAAGATGATTCAGGTTCATGTATTATTTTGGTTGAAACAACATGTGGTGAGGGTTCAACATGTGGGATTGTTGGGGGCGTAGCAACCTGCGTAAGCCCTGGTGATGGGGATTCTCCTCCTGGAGGAGATTACGGTCCGGATCTGATTGGGTAGTAACATGATAACTTATCGGTTGTTTAATAGTGAGGATTCTTATAACTTAATTCAGTTTTATTATAAGGAGTTTCCTAATGCTTACACTGATTTTCCTAAATGGTGGATTAAAAAAGAATCTTCTATTGGCGAGTACTATTCCACAGTAGGTAAAGACAATAACACAATTTTTCTTGCTTTAGATAATAAGAAAATAGTGGGTGTTTTACCTCTGGCTCATCAAAAAGATAAATTTGATAATTTAATAGGTGTTATTGGTCATTTTTTGGTTTCTGATAATTATCGTTCAAAAGGGATAGGTACACATTTATTTAAACAAGCTATTGATTATGCTATTTCTAAAAATTACTCTTCTTTAACTTTATTAGTATTCAAGAAACATTCTATTTTAGTTGGTTTCTATTTAAAACAAGGTTTTTACACTGAAATTGAACTTTTAGAACCTGATCTTAAACTAATGCTTTGTGTGATGGTAAAAAAATTAAATGGGTAATGTGGAAAATTCATTTAATGATTACAACATTCCTATGAACATCGTATTCACTATTCTGTGCTCTTATCAAATATTTTCCCGAAGACAAATCAGAAGCATCAAAAGTCACTTCTCTTCCATCAATAATTTTTTTATCAACAATTTCTCCATTAATTGTATACAAGGTTACAGTTCCATCTGTCATTTGTTCTGGAAGTTTAACAGAAAACCTTGCATTAGTAGGGTTTGGATAAACAGACATATTTAACTCCATTGGTTTGTTTTCAGATTCGTGGATTGAAAGCGGAATTGAGAGGTAATTTGTTGGATCATTTAAAGTGTAAAGTATTTGGATGTTTCCTCCCATACTAGTTCCACCTGACTGATTAAAAGTACTGTCTATCGTTGTTTCAAAATACCTAACAAACCTTTCAGATATAATCCCCCTTATCGGAGGACCCCTGATTCTAACATATTCTATCCAGTTGGTTGCCATTGGATCCCAACTGGCAAATGATAATTTATTCATATATATTCCCTCCCATCTTGATGTTAGTTCTTCCATAGTTCCTTGTCTATATGTATAAGTAACTATTCTTGCATCAGAACTATCTGGGAATATCAATGTATCAGCATAAACTCCACACAAATATTCTTCTCCCCCTACTGTCAGTGTATAAGTCGTATCCCCTCCAGTTGAGTTTGTTATCGGAGATCCATTCTTTTTATATGTCCATTTAAGGTATTCATCACTTGCAGGAACACCAGAGGTATCTGTAAAAACTGCCATCCATCTCCATTCATATTCATCAGTTAAATCTTCAGAGGTTTTTCTCAGTTCTTTTTTGTCAGTTTCCATTCCTCTAGTAAGTTTAAAATCATCCATTTCTTTTTGTATTCTTTCACTAACAACAACTGGTTTAACATCATTAGTTTTAACATCTGGTTTAACAGCTTCTCCTGCAATTGCTCCTCCTGCTGTCAAAACAGCAGCGGCAACACCAACTTTAACTAATTTTCCTCTGGTCATATT
>JAHKLX010000006.1 GCA_020854835.1 Microcaldota archaeon | reverse complement strand
TTTCTCAGTTCCTGGGGATATGTCCATTTATGGGAGTTTCCAAAAAGCTGGATTCCGCCAGAGGTATGGGAATGGCTGTGACTTTTGTAATGACACTGGCCACGGCAGCAACTTGGCCCATACAGAATTTTCTTTTGGAACCCTACGGTATCGGCTATCTGCAGACATTGGTTTTTATCCTTGTGATAGCTTCTCTGGTGCAGCTGGTGGAAGTTGTTTTGAAGAAGCATGTGCCGACCCTTTACAAATCCCTGGGCATTTTTCTTCCGCTCATAACCACAAACTGTGCTGTCTTGGCGGTAACCATAATGAATATAGATGAGGGGTACACATATGCCCAGGCGCTTTTTAATGCCCTTGGCGCAGGATTGGGATTTCTTCTGGCGATGGTTCTTTTTGCAGGGCTGAGACAAAGGCTCGAAGAGAGCCAAATGGTCCCGGCACCCTTCAAGGGGATACCCATAACCCTTATAACTGCTTCGATCCTGTCACTTTCATTCATGGGATTTGGCGGCATAGTAGATGGTATATTTGCATAGAAAGGAGACATCATGGATATAATTATACCGGTATCTATAGTAGCTGTAATAGGTCTTATAGCCGGGATAGTCCTGACAGTTGCGGCAAAACTAATGCATGTTTCTGTCAATGAAAAAGTCGAACAGATAAGGGATGAACTTCCCGGGGCCAATTGCGGAGCTTGCGGATTTGCCGGATGCGATGATTATGCCAGTGCTTTAGTCACAAAAGAAGGTATAAGCACCTCGGCATGCCCCGTGGGAGGAGCTTATCTTGCAATAGCAATAGCAAGAATACTGGGCGTTGAGTCTGAAGCTGCGGAGCCGAAGATAGCCACTGTTCTTTGCAGAGGCAGTTCGGATGCCATAAGAAGAGTTATGAAGCATGACAAAGAATGGAGCTGCAGAGCAGCTACACAGCTTTACGGCGGACAAATGGAGTGTAGATACGGCTGCCTGGGCCTTGGTGACTGTGTTCAGGCATGTCCTCACGATGCTATCAAAATAGTAAACAGACTGGCGGTGGTTGAAAAAGAAGCATGTGTCGGTTGCGGCCTTTGTGAAAAAGCTTGTCCTAAAAACGTGATAGAAATGAGAGAAGAAAGCAGGAGGATATATATCGCCTGCAAATCTCTGGATACGGGGCTTTTTACCATGAAAGCCTGTGAAGAAGGATGCATTGGCTGCAAAAGGTGTGTTGATGTATGTAAGTTCGATGCCATAAAAGTTGAAAACAATCTGGCAAAAATAGACTATGATAAATGCAAGATGTGCGGCATGTGTGTAAAGGAATGCATAACGGGTGCCATAATAGATCTGAGAAAAAAACAAAAGAAAAAATAGAAAAAAGAAGCAAAAAAAATGTTGGAGGCGCGGCATCAGGCCAAGGCGCTATCATAAAAAAGAATGGAAATAAAAGGATCAGTTTACGTTAATGAAGGGAAACTGACCCTTTTTATTATTATATATGCCACCGTTCCTATTACAGCACCGCTCAATATGCCTGAGATCATAAGAGCAGGCAAGTAAATAAACACTTCGGGAGTAGATACTAAAAGAGCTGCCATTACAAGCTGACCAAAATTATGAAATACACCTCCTGCCATGGAAACCCCAATGACCGAAAACTTCCCTGTCCTCATAAGACCGTACATTATAAGGAGACTAAGCAAAGCGCCGGCCAGGGAATAGAGCATGCCGAAAATGCCGCTGAAAAGAAGCCCTGCCGCCAAAACGCGGACCATATCAATTATCAGAGCATCGGTAAATCCAAGTTTGTACAGAGCCGTCAGGATGACCAGATTAGCAAGACCGAGTTTGATCCCGGGGACAGCGGCGAAAAAGGGGATAAGAAGCTCGATATAAGAAAAAACAAGGGCTAGAGCAGCCAAGCCGGCACAGAAGGTTATTCTGTATGCTTTACTTTTTTTATTTGGATATTCCATCATAACTTTTGTCTTTTCCTTCGATCTTTACTATCACCTTGTTTGGCAAACACACTATGCTTTCGTATGGCTTTGATATTTTCCCCTGATGTATGCAGTCTTTTCCCGGACAGTTTGAAATTATCATGCTTACTTCACCGCCTCTTATAAGGATCTTGTTAACATGACCGTCTGACAATACGGCAACGGTTCTGTTCTCATAAAGGCTGTATACTCCAAAAATACGACCTTCAGAAATGATGACAGCTTTTTCTCCCTTTGCCGGGGAGATACTGCCAATAATAAGAGAAGCCGTTATGCCGGCAATCAGTATTATGGTTGCCAAGATAATATCCGCTTTTTTCAACATTTGCATCATACCGTTTTATTATTAAGACTTTCAGGAAATCAGTATATCAGAAGAACAGAGATACTGCCACAAGTTGTACTGAATTGTATATTGTATTATTTTTAGTACAATATTGACACTGGCATAAGTATAAGATAAAGTATAACTATTAATAGTGGCGGCAAAGGCTTCTTTTTGTTTATCGGAGGAAATCGCTGAAAGGAAAAAGCCCGGGGGAGCCGCCTGGACAGGAGGAAAATATGTCAAG
>JAHKLX010000001.1 GCA_020854835.1 Microcaldota archaeon | reverse complement strand
TAGTTTATTTAAGAAGGATAAGGCAAAAAGGACTGTCTTTAGGAAAGCTTCTTCTAGATCTAGGGCTACCAATCCTCTACTAAAACCCTTTAGCAATAAAGATATGAGAAGAAAACTCTTGCCTGGACTGGTAGTAGTATTACTATTTTTAGTAGGCTTTGCAGTTTATAACCTAAGACAAGCACAGGAAACAGAAGCACACTGGTGGGATGAGACGTGGCTTTATAGGAGGGCGATTCAAATTAGCAATGATAATGGGGAGGATTTAGAAGACTTTCAAGTAGCTATAACCCTAGATACAGCTGGTCTAATAGCTGAGGGGAAAATGCAAGCAACCTGTGATGATTTAAGGATAACTGATAATAGTGGCAATATTATTCCCCACTGGATCGAAGAGAATAATCCTGGCTGTGATGATGCTAACACTAAGGTATGGACTAAAGTGCCGACAGTTTTTGATGGTGATGATGCAACGACCATTTATGCTTATTATGGGAATGCTCAGGCAGGAAATGTGGAGAATGGCGACAATGTGTTTGAGTTTTTTGATGATTTTAGTGGAGGTATTGATTCTCAAAACTGGCTACAAACAGGAACTGCTTCAGTTTCAAATGGAACTGTTTCTATAGATAATGGAGCCCTTGTTTATAAAAATTCTTTTCCTTCAGTGAATAATTTAACAACGGAAACTTTTATTAAAATAAAACAAGCTCCTTCTGGATATAGTGGGCTTCATATTTCTGATGAAGATCGTATTCAAAGTAGTAATAGTGGTTCAAACAAGCTAGCAATGATTATGACAGAAGCCTCTGGATCCAACGAGGAATTTAAACTTTGGGGTGCAGATGGCACTGCTAGTAGCTATAATTTGTCAAGCAATGTTAGTGGTTTTAGCTATACTCAAAATGAGTACCAGGTTATTGGTTTTTCTATTGGTGATTCCAATATCGTTTATCATAAAAACGACTCCATTATCTCGAGAGATAGTTCATGGAATGATTCATTCTATATTTGGCTTGGCTACTTCATGGGTTCTCAATCTGAGAGCAATAACATTACAAACTCTGATTTTGACTGGATTAGAATCCGCAAATACGCTCCCAGCTCTCCTACAACTGTTCTAAATACCGAAGAGGTTTCCCCCGGCCCGGTGGCGTATTGGAAATTTGATGAAGGAACAGGAACAACAGCACATGATTCAAGTGGGCAAGGGAGTCATGGGACAATTAGCGGAGCTACCTGGCAAAGTGAGGATATGTGCGTGAGTGGGAAGTGTTTGTATTTTGACTCTACACTTGATCATAATATCGCTATTAGCAACAACTCTTCTCTTAATCCTTCTAAAGAAATTACAATATCTTTTTGGGTTAAAAGAGTAGGAGAGTATGGGACTATTCAAAGAATTTTATCTAAAGGATCACAATATGTCCCAGCATTTTGAACAAATGATAAGTTTAATTGGAATTATAAAAACGAAGATAATGACTGGAGAAGCATTTATAGTAATAAAGTGTTCAATGATCAAAATTGGTATCATATAACATTAACATATGAGTGGGAATCTGGGTTGAGACAAATATTTGTAAACGGAGAACTTGATAATTCTGACAGCGTAGAAATAAATAAAAAACTTCTTACATCTACCGACCAATTAACCATTGGTAGTTATTATAATAATTCGCAATTCTTCTCCGGCTTCATCGACGAAGTCAAAATCTACCCCTACGCCCGCACTGAGGATCAAATCAAAGCCGACTATGCCGCCGGTCTGGTAGGCATGGGCTCAGCTGCCGGCACCGCAACTGCCTTTGGTGGAGCGTCTGACAAATGGCTGTCTGACGGACTGGTTGGTTACTGGAAAATGGACGAAGCCTCTTGGGATGGTACAGCCGGAGAAGTCATAGACGCTTCAGGGAATAGTAACCATGGAGTGGCTGCAAACGGAGCCACCACCGGCGCGGGAGTGTTTGGGAATGGGGGGATGTTTGATGGAGTAAACGATTATGTAAATGCGGATATGGTTTCTCAAATTTCCGACAAATATACTGCCTCTGCTTGGATTTATCCCACAAGACTAGAGCCTCAAGCTGAAACCTATGGAAATACTATTTTAGCCACGTCCTCAAATTATGGAATTTGGTTGCTCCACAACAATGGGGCTATACGAATTCATGCATTTTCTTCTAGTACTGCAAGATATTATCAAACAACTGCCACACCAATAACGCTAAATAAATGGCATCATGTAGTTGTAACAGCAGAAAGGAATGGAGAAGGAAAAATATTTGTTGATGGTGAGCTCATTGAAAATTTTACCGCTGAGAACGACACTGGTTGGAGTGGCGTTCTTGGTATAGGAGATCTACGACTTGACCGAGGATTAACTCATCAGGGGGCAATAGACGAAGTCCGCATCTACAACCGCGCTCTCTCCTCTGCCGAAGTCAAAGCCCTCTACGAATGGGCGCCAGGACCGGTGGCTCATTACACTTTTGACGACTCCTCCGACTCGTCCGGAGTTGCCGACATTTCAGGATATGGCAATAACGGTACTTGGTATGGTTCCTCCACCCAACGCTACGGGGCAGGAAAATATGGTAGTGCGGGAAGTTTTAATGGGGGTAGTGAT
>JAHKLX010000070.1 GCA_020854835.1 Microcaldota archaeon | reverse complement strand
TCATTGAGGGAGAAAATTATGAAACGGAAGACGAAGTAACGGCAATAATCACATATAGAGGTTTTAACGGAGCAACAGTATCAAAAACGATCAATATTGAAATAGGCGCTTTTGTGCCCGATGGACCTGAAGGACGGTGAAAATAAAAATTTAAGAAATAAGAAAATATACATGGCCTGATTTCTGATCAGGCCATGCATATCGTATAACGGGGCATTAGCTCAGCCGGGAGAGCGCGTGGTTCGCAATCACGAGGCCAGGGGTTCGATCCCCCTATGCTCCACCACAAAGGTAGTCAGTCAATGATACAAATTGACTGACTACCTTTTAATTTTGCCTATTAGAAAAGCCCGTAGTATAAGGAAAAAGCGAGACAAGGGGGTGCAAAACGCCCGTCCTGTCTCGCTATATTGTTTGATGTTGATTTTTGCTAATCTGTTGACCAATAAATTTTGCACCCCTCCTCAAACGGCAACAGAGGCAAAATTAAATTGTATAGGGCAAAATTAAAAGGTTCAAAATTTATAGCCCACTCTACTATAATGTAAATGTAGGGTGGGCTATCATTTCCTCATATGTCTATTGTGATGAGTATTTTGTGCTTTTCCGATGCAGCTTTCCGTTTTCGTCTATCTCAACGTTGGTCCGCTTCACTTTTTCTGCTTGTACTTTTTCAAAGAGATCAAGCGGTATAATCGGCTCATGGTGGTTACTCTTCCTCTAACTTTTTCAATATCTTCGTGAGCATATCGGGAACAGAACCTTCTGCATTAACTGTGGCGGTTCGGTATGCAAGCTGGTTCTTTTTTAGCGAAACACCTGCATCAGCCTCGACATCAGCGCACGAAGCAGTCCATTCAGGCCATTCTGAGTCGAGGAATGCCTCTAAATGGTCACCAAAAATCGCGACCTTGTTTTCTACTGTTTGAGCTGGAAAGTCCTCCTCGTCAAGTTCAAAATATTTCAACAACTTCTTGTTAGCAGTAACATGACTCGCTCTTTCTTCATCAATTTTTTCTTGTGTCTTCCCATTTGCTCGAGCTCTGATTTCAAACCCAGAGTCAGCGTCGAAGACAGCGTAACAAGGGATACCAAGACTTGTTAAAACGGCGTGTGTTAAAGGCACTGAATTCTTGCCATTGGCTGGCACAACGGCCACGCCGACAGACTCCAATTTCGCAGGTGAATCCTTATCGCCTACTCCATAAAAGACAGACGATTCAGTGGTTCCCTCAACCACAAGTGCCCTGGAGGCAAACAGAGCAGACGAAAGCTGCCCACCAGTAAGCGCATCGAGTTGTCGATTGACAGAATCCGCGGCTTGAATACCATTCAAACATTGTTTCACAGCTTCGACAGAAGATGAATGGACGGTCACAATCGGCTGTTTATCTGCACTTCTAGTCAACCTTCGAATCTGATCAAAGTGTCGAGCCTCTATAAAAAATGGGCTGTGTGTCGCATAGACTACCTGAATTCGTTTGTCTGGATTTTCTGCCAAAGCGCGAAGAACTCGCGCAAAAGCCTGCGCTTGAGTTGGGTGTTGGAACAATTCGGGTTCCTCGATAGCAAGACAGAATACTCCCTCTGTAGCTGCAGCTGTCGATTCTGCTAAAACTTGAAGAGCGGAAATAAGTAGTGTGCGCTGAAATCCGTGGCCCTGACCATCAACTGTAGTTTCCGTAAGACCATCAAGCACAGAGACATTGAATGTTGTCCTTGGAGCTTTTAACTCGACCTCGGTAGGCGTAACGTAAATTGTCCGACCTGGAGAATAGCTTGAGACAACCTGATTGAGCTGTACTTTAATTGCATCCAGTTGGGCTCCAAACTTTTCATCGCACACTCTTTGCTGTGCTGCGCGGCTTTCGTCGACAATCCTCTTTATCTCCTCGTCGGCAGCAGCGCGATCAACTGAACGCTCAAGGATGCGTCCAATAATGCTCGCTTTAACATCCTGAGCCTCTTCACTAGCCCGAAGATCAGCGGTAACAAACACAAAATCAAATAGACCACTCATCTTGCCATTGCTGTTGAATCCGAAGAAATTTGTCTGAAGATCACTGGGAGCTTCAACTAATTTTTCGGTATTGCCAGACTCCCACGTCGTCATTGCATCCAGAGCATCTACTTGATTGGTCCAACTCGGCAACCCGAGACTTGAGTCCTCCGTTCGAAGTTGATTGTATGCGATTTTCTTATCTGCTGCTGAATTCTTGCTGCGAATTTCAGCAAATGGAGGATAACTTTTTAAGTTTGCCGACAATACTTCAGTCCCATCAGGATGGTGTACCTTCCATGCAGTAAATGTCGTTGCTTTAGCAGGAGCGTATTTCTCTAATGCTTCTTGGTCCTTTTCTGTCAAATTTGAGAAAGTAACCCTTACTTCAATGTCTTCATCTACAGATCCGAAAGAGCAATCTTTATCGGCCAATTCACAGCCCTTTCCGCCATTAAAAAACCAATCTAGTGCGCGTAATACTGTAGACTTCCCAGTACCGTTTGGTCCGATCAGTGTAGTCACCGAATCAAAGGTAATAAAAACATCTTTTAGTAATCGGAAGTTTTTTATCCTAACGGATTGAATTTTCATTCCACACCCCTCAATGACCAGTTATCATTCTTCTTTATCCTCTATAGCAACTGGAATGTACACCATCTTCAACGGTATCATTCTTCTATATTTTTCACTCAGACTTTCATAATACTTCAGAACCAATTCCACAAGTTCAGTCCCGTTGATACCTCGGATAATAGGTACGCTATCAAGATATTTTTTTGCATTTTTTGTATAATTGGACAATGTAACAAATAATCCATAGTCGCCTTCTCGCATTGCGCCTTTTAATGACTGAATGGTTGTTTCTTTGATATCACCATCCTGGCTTTTAACCTGCACTAATATGCGAGGCGGCAGCTCATCTTTATATGCTGTTATATCAATGCCACTATCTCCACCATGAGCCGAAAGGGATGTGCGGTATCCCATCGCACTCAATAGATCAGAAACAAATTCTTCTAGATCATAGCCTTTGACGTTCTTGCTTAACACCTTGAGTATATAATCTTTTGTAGCTTCAATAATATCATCTGCTGTTGCCCCAACGCTTTCATCGTCTTCAGGCACAGCTTTTTTAAAGCTCTTATTCAATGAATTTAGATATTCATCGGCGTAGTTTTTTACAGAGAAAAACGACATTGCCGAACCTACTTCATATAGAGCCCCCTGTGAAAAAGCAGTTCTAGGGAGATGCTTCAGCCATTTCACTTTTCGTTGCTGAACATATTCTGTCGCATCGGGATTGTATATGTAGTCGCTTTCAACTGCGCCAATATTAATCTGACGATCAATTTTTGAGGGGAAGACAATATAATCGCCAATTTGCACCTCATAAACAAACCGATAGAGCATTCCTGCACCATTTGCAACTGCACCTTTTTTCGAATCAGGATAAACCTCGTTATACCGATCCTTAAATGCATCTCGGTTACCTTCTATCAGCATTAAATCGCCCATATTTCTCCAGCCAATCGCGACAATATTGTCATTTAAGAAAAGGGCATCATTCATAGTGTGGATACCCCACACACGCTTTTCTTCGCAGCGATCCATTTCAATTTCCTCCTTAAAAGTCAATTGTTTATCTCTTACAAGCCGCATCCCAATTCTTTTAATCATCAAATCTGGCTTTATTCATGTCTTTATAAAGCTTGTCAGCTAACGCCAGGCAATGGTTCGCACTTAATTCAGTATAATTTCGGCTCTACTACCACCCGTGCGGTCTTTGGTCACGACGATTTTGCGACCGATTTTTTCATCAAGTCCGGTAACGTGTGATATTATCCCAATAAGGCGATTGGTTTGCGATATACCCATCAACGCCTGTATTGCTTGTGACAGTTTTGTATCATCTAATGAATCGAAGCCCTCATCAACGAACATCGAATCAAGACGTATGCCTCCGGCATTGTTCTGTATCTCATCGGAAAGGCCGAGTGCAAGCGACAGTGAAGCGATGAAAGACTCTCCACCTGAGAGTGTTTTAGCATCGCGCTCCGTACCATTGTAGTGATCGATAACATTCAAGTCTAAGCCGCTTTGTCCCTGTTTGCCGCTTACATCCCGTCGCTTTAATTCGAACTGGCTATTTGACATCTGCAGAAGTCGAATATTCGCCCGCGCAATTATCCTATCGAAGTACGAAGCTTGTATATAGGTCTCCAGTTTGATTTTTTCCTTACCACTAATATCTCCGTTTGCCGTGTCAGAGATTTCTTTCAACCACTTGTAACGTTCTTCGAGTTCTGCGATGGTATTTGCCGTTTTACTAATGGCGTTTAACGCAGTCTGGTTGGCAGATTTGCGGGTACTGACAATACGGTTGCTTTCGCTCAATCCACGCTGTGTGCTTTCTGTAATGCCTTTTTCTTGTTTCAGTGCATCTAAATCCAAAGGTTGTGAATCGCCCAGCTGTGATTGCAATGTCTGTATCTCCGTTGCCGTGTTGTCCGCTTTCGTTTTTGCTGCATCATATACGGTCTGGGCTGTTTGGAGGGCGTCTTCGTAACCTTTCTTTTTGGTGTTGAGAGCGGAGATTTCCGATTTTGCATCTGCCTCATTCTTGAATTTAAGTTCCGCTGTCTGCTTATCCCTTGTTTTGCTGTCAGCGTCAATTTGCGTGGTCAGCGCGGCGACTTGCTCTTTGGACTTACCAAGAGTCTCTCCGACTATGACCAAATCACTCTCGGAAGTAGGTATAGCTTCGTCAAGTTCCTTTTTACGAGCCATTCTTTTCTCTTGCTCGGTGAGTTGCGTACTGATTCCCGCAAGTCCTGTTTTGACCTCGGATAATGCACTCTCCAAAACCGTCGGGATGTCGTCGAACGGAGTGTCTCCCAATAGTGTCGTTGCAGAGGCTGCGATTTCATCCCGCTTAGTAACGCTTTGTCCGTTCAATTTGTTTGCCAAGGCACTGGCAGTAGCTGTTTCTGAATCTGCGGCCTCGGCAGATTTCTTTGCCTTATCAAGCACCGCTTTTGTAGGGGCTTTAACGGATAAAGCTGCAGGCGTAGGATGCTCTGTAGAGCCGCAGACAGGGCAGGGTTGTCCATCTTTCAGTTCTACCGCCAATATCCCCGCTTGCTCGTCAAGGTAAGCCTTGTTCAGCGCATCATATTCATCCCGCTTAGTCTTTGCAATTGTAGACTTTGCGGTGTAATCATCTTGTGCCGTCTTGAGTTCAGCAAGCAGCGTACTATATCCATTGAACGAGGTGCTCAATGCATTAAGGGTACTTTGCCTTGTTATCAGAGTCCCTTGTTGGCCACGCAATGCTTCAGCTTTGACTCCGACGTCCATTAAAGACTTGAGTTCCAATTTTGCAGCCTCAAGCGCAGATGTGTCGGTGGTTTGCCTCTTTAACAAGTCTTCAGCATTTTGCTTTTCGACAGATAACTTCTCCTCGTTTACTTTTATCGAATCTATAAGACTTTGCAGTTCCTGATATTTAGGCAAAGACCGCTCTATTTCAGAAATTTGCGCTTTGACAGCCTCGCATTCGGGCAGTTTGGCTTTTTCGGCATTCAAAGCGGATTCAGCTTCTTTCTGAGTTGTTATCTCGGAGGGGAGAAGTTCTTGCGCCGCTTTCAAGGCATCACGTGCTTTCTTATCCTGCTCGGCTTGTCCGACCCTCTGATTTATTTCAGCCAGTTTGAGGCCGACTTCCTCCAACAGTATTTCATTTGCGGAGAGTGCTTTATCGTCGGAAGAAATAATATGTGTAAGCCATTCGATGACATCACCCGTCAATAAGATCCCCAACTTGGCATCGGAGAGTTTTTGCGTGTTTTCATCGTCATTCGCATCTACTTGGACATTACCGAGGCTATAGTCGTAACCGCGTCGTTGCTCTTTGATTTCCACAACGAGTCCGTTCGCGTCCTTTTTAACCCGGTCTTGAAAGTTTTTGTAGGCATCCGTATAAAAAATCTTGCGGAAGATCTCGATTCGGTCCTCGGTACTGGCGTGAAGGACTTTTAGAAATTCGCCCTGTGCTATCATCGCAATCTGTACAAACTGCTCGCGGTTGATACCGAGTATTTCTTCGACCTTGGCGTTGACATCTCTCAGTTTCGTCACAATACGGTCGTCCGGTAGATGCAGTTCGGCATCAGCCTTTTCCTCTGTTGTGCCTTCGCCGCGTTGCTTTGCCCGCACATAAGTCGGATTCCGTTTAATATGGTAGACCTTGTCGTGGTATTGGAATGATAGCTCAACATAGGTTTCCGCGTTTGCCTGAGCGTACTTGCTACGCAGCATTTCCGCTTTCCTGTTGTCACCGCTCGTTTCCCCGTAGAGTGCAAAGGTGATGGCATCGAATATCGTCGTCTTGCCCGCTCCTGTATCGCCGGTAATGAGAAACAATCCTTCATTACCGAGCGTTTCAAAGTCAACGGTTTGTTTGTCGGCGTAGCAACCGAAAGCGGACATTGTGAGTTTGAGAGGTCTCATGCGTTCGCCACCTCCTCCCAGATTTCATTGAACAAGTTTGTAACGTATTTTGATTGTTCTTCACTCATCGACTGCCCATTTTGTATTTCGAATAGTTCACCGAACAACTGAGAGGGCGTCTTCTTTTCCGTGGACGCTACCGTTTCGAGAGAACTCGCTG
This sequence comes from Microcaldota archaeon, assembly GCA_020854835.1. Lineage (GTDB taxonomy): Archaea > Micrarchaeota > Micrarchaeia > Anstonellales > JAGGVH01 > JAGGVH01. The sequence continues at coordinate 11,981 of JAHKLX010000070.1, read as the reverse complement.
CCTGTGTGCGTCTGTTATCGTAATCCAAGCGCATCAGATTGGGATAGACATTTCGCAACTTTGCTATCGCATCTGGTTCATCCTGCTCATCAGTCAACACGATATGAATATAGTCCTCTGTGTTCGTGCCACGATAACTGTTGCGGTTCATAATCTCGTTGTATGCACCGCGAATTTCACGCATATCTCGGAGCGGTGAAAGTGGCAGTTCAGAAATTGCTATCTCACCCTTGCCATCCATATCAACGACTGTCACAGATTTTGTATGACTTGCTTCCGAAAACGAATACTTAAGCGGGGTGCCGCTGTATCGAAGGGTTTCACGACCGATCTGCTGTGGTCGATGAATATGCCCCAAGGCGACATAATCAAACCCGTCAAAAATCGAGCTGTCCACATTCTCCGAACCACCGACAGAGATTTCCTCGGATTCGCTTTTGATTGCCCCAGTAACAAATTGGTGGGCTATCAGCACATTCCTTGCCGAAGCGTCGATATTCGCATTACTCAAAGCTGCGGATATTGCGTCAGAGTATGTATATATATCCTTATCAGGAAAGTGTCTGCGGACAAGGGAGGGTTTTAGATATGGTAGCATCCAGATGTTAATGTCACCGTACCCATCAGAAAGAGTTACAGGAGCTATATTTCCATTAAACGACTGTACGATATGAACGCTACTGTTTTTTAGCAGTTCCGCACCGAACGCCACGCGCTCCGCATTGTCGTGGTTGCCGGAAACGATAAACACCGCAATCCCCAGTTCGTTGAGCCACACAAGAAATCTGTCCAGTAACTGGACGGCCTCCACGATGGGCATGGATTTATCGTAGACATCGCCCGCTATGAGGACAGCGTCCGGTTTATGCTCTTTGGCAAACACAACGATTTTTTGCAGGATGTCCCACTGGTCTTCGAGCATGGAAAACTCGTTGACACGCTTGCCAAGATGCAGGTCGGATAAGTGGAAAAATTTCATATGGCAACTCCCTCCTAAGAAGCGTTTACTCTATCGATAACTGCTCGTGCGAAGCTTGTTTTGCGAGATAAGTAAAACTCGACTGCGGTCGGATCTCATCGTGAGAAATAAGAACATACTTCCATGGTTTACCGCCGTTTTCGGCGTTAAACTCGCTGGCTGCGCCGCAGTATTCTTCGGCGGCTTCCTGCTTTTCAAGTACATCCGCGTCTCGCATCTTGTTGCTTGCTTTCGGCTCGCACATATAAATTATTTCGGCAGTCTCAACGATGAAATCTGGCTCATAGCGGTTCGCACCGCCTTGTCCCCAGTAGATATTGAACTGGCGAGGAGCGGGGCGCAGCCACCGCAGAACGGCATTGTCGTTCTCCAGCACAACGGCAAAGGTTCGCTCCGTGTCACTATCAAACTTATATAGCGTATGACCTGCCTTTCTGAATCCGCTGAATATTTTCGACTTCACATCCGATGCCGCCATCGGAGCCCGTAAGTCATATATCTCATCTGACTTGAACTTGCCGCCAAAACTCGGTTCAATCCTTGTGAATGGGCGCATATTCGCTGCCCGATAGCTGACTTCCTCTTTATAAAAATGTTCGTTCATCTGCGCGTAGATGATTTCAGCTATGGTACGTTGGCGGTCTCGCATAACCTTTTCCGTCTCTTCCTCATTCAAGTACGACAAAAAGTGCCGCTTGGCATCTGCAATAAGTGAATATATGAGGTCAGAACAATTTGCATAGTCCACGTTGTCATGAACGATAATATGTCGGACAATCTCATTTTCCACTGTGTCAATCTTTGCAAAGGCAGCCGTCCCGGTTTCCAATGTGAATGTTTCGCCGCCCTCCATGAGCTCCGTACCAAGGAGTGTATCGTCGGATGGATGCCAACGCATACGGCTCGTATCAAGCGTGAAGTCGTAAAACCCACGCTTAACTTCAGTATGGGGTTGAACAACAGACTGCGGTATCGGAATGACGTTTTCTGTGAGGGCTTGGGCACAAGTTTCGATTGCCTTCGCGACAACTGCCGACAAATCCTCTTTTTTAAGACCGAATTCGGGAAGTTGCTGTATGGTCTGAGCAACTATACTGTCTTGCACCCACTTACGCGTATGTTCGTCATTTATGGCATTTATATTACGAACCTGTCTGTTGACCTCGACCACCGTTTTGGCGGCTATACCTTGGACGATGCTTGCAATGAGCATTGTCTGGTCGGGCGTTTTTTCGACTTTGTATTCATCTGTCGCTGTTTCACGCAGGGTAAACGCCAATTGTTGCGTGAAACTCTCGCCGGAGGTCAATGCGTCATAGACTGTCGGTAAAGGCACAGTTTCTCGCCCGTCGTCGTTGGCAGGAAGTTCTTGTTCCTCAATGTAGTAAACCTTGCGGACGAGTGAATTCGGATCTTTGGCCAGGTCTACAATTGCCTGATAACGGTCATGGCTGACGATAGAGAGTCTATCAACCTCATCTAAACCCGCCCTCTGACCATATGGCAAACGTAAGCCACGTCCAATGGTCTGTTCCGTAAGCGTTTCAGATGCCGAAGCACGGAGCGGAACAATGGTATAAAGGTTCGTCACGTCCCATCCCTCTTTGAGCATATTGACGTGGATGACAATTTCAATTACGTTGGTGGTTAACTCAAGCGATAGCAGTAGCTCGATGTTCTCGTCCTTTTCCGAACCACGCTGTGCCGAGTTGATTTCCAACACCTTATCTTTGTAATATCCATGAAAGAAAGCGTCCGATGAAAGATACTCACGTATCTCTCGAGAGTGGGTTGTATCTTTGGCAACAACAAGCACAAATGGCTTGACGATAGGCTTGCCGTGGGTACGAGCGTACACATCCAGTCTACTTTTCGTTTCTTCGTGCAGACGGATGCCATCGTTGAGTTTCTCGCGGTCAAGCTGTTGGGGGGTATATTCTTCATGGCGAAAATCCCGGCGAGTGAATACGGCGGGGACTTTGACGTAAAGCCCATCGTTCAGCGCATGAGCAAGAGAGTATTCATACACCACGTTATTGAAATCAATCTTCCGTGCGCCTTTTTGAATTTGTGGTGTTGCGGTAAGTTCCACGCCAAGGACAGGGTGGAGCTCGTTAATGGTGTCAAACCCTCTATCAGCATGGTAGTGATGGCTTTCGTCCATAAAAATGCAGAGGTCGGGCAAGGATTGTAGGTACGAGAAATAGGACTGCCCAAGCACCTCCTGCAAGCGGCGCATACGTCCGCTCTCTGAGTTCAGTTTGCTGATGTTAAAGATGTTGATGGTAACGCCGCCTTCAAACAGCGACATCTGACGGAACTCCTCGTAGTTGTCGCCGTCGATAATGCGCGGTGCGTTGACAAACTTATCTAAACCTCGAAACACGTACTTTTCATTGTTCTGGTTACCGAGGTCGTTTTTCAGCTTTTTATAAATCGTGAGATTGGGAGCCATCACGAAGAAGTTATTGACACCTTTCTCGTAGTGCAGATAGGCAATCATCGCGCCCATCAACCGAGTTTTGCCTATACCCGTGGCAAGGGCGAAGCATACCGACGGAAAGTCCCGTTCAAAACTGGTGAGTGTTGGGAACAGTTCACGGATTTTTATGAGTTCTTCATCCAAGTTCGGTGTTTTAGAGAGGGAGAGTATATCAACAATCCGCGCGAAACGCTCTAAGCTCTCCTTCTGAGGGGGACGGAGGGCAAGGCGGTTGTCGATGTATTTTGAGTTGTAGGAGTATGATTTCGCCGAGTAAGGTTCTCTAAGCATCTTCTCCGTCCTCCCATTCATCTTCGTCCAGTTCGGGCGGATTAACGATATTCAAGTTGTAATTGTCCGCACCGTACTCGCACTTATCCAGAACCGACTGTGGGATTTTACGAACATTTATATTCTCATAGCGTTTGCCAAGTCCAATGTCAAACGCCGGGGCGCAAATAAGCAGACGTTCATACTCTGGTAAGTCTCGGGAGATATCGTCAAGCTGGGCTGCTGTTATGTATTCGGTAGTTACGAAGATGTAGCTGCCCACTTGACTTTTGCCCTGTTTCCAGAACACGTCGGCGTCAGGAGCGTAATCGTAGCCATTGAGTTTGGCTATTGCAGCGACGAGCATTTGCGCATTATATTTATCGTTGATGATGGGTTGGCCGTGCGCGTCTTTGACGATGAGGGTTGGAGCCAGTTCATAGAACTTGAAACCACCGCCTCCTTGCCAGTTTACTACTTTTGATATGCCACTTTGCTCACCATCTACCACTCTTTGTAGGCGTGGTAGACAATGAGTATAACAATGAGTACCTAATTCGATACCAATATATCTTCTGCCCATTTTATGAGCAACAGCAGCGGTTGTTCCTGAACCAAGGAAACTGTCGAGGACAAGGTCGTTTTTTGAAGTAGCTAATTCTAAGCATCTTCTAACGAGTCTTTCTGGTTTTTTTCCTTTTTTAAATTTAACATTACCCTCACCAGCTATTCCTTCCCATGCTATATCGGTCCATATATTGGTCAACATTGTCGAGGCGACTTTTTTGCCATCAATTTCTGCGATATTTTTAGAGTAAAACGAAATCTGTTGCCCATTAAATATGTAAATATCATCATTCCCTATACGCTCTTGCTTAAAGATTATATCCGGATTTTGTAGTGAATGACGCTTCAATTCAACTGTCGCTTGCCCCGCTCCACTATCACTTATTGATGTAAATCTAAAAATATGATGTGCATTTTCGATTATAAATTTATGGTAATTATTTAATATTGTTTGAGGCTTCTTGCTTGTTTGGTTTTCTTGATTTTCATATTCTTTTGCAACAGTTGAAAATTTCCACATACTGAAATCATCTTCCGGATTGATTAACCATTTATCATATGCATAATCAGGCACTCTCTCTGTTCTTACAGGATACTCAACGAATTTCTCTTTGTTTTTGACATAAAAAAGTATATATTCTGATGCTTTAAAGACCCCTTTGTTAACTGTGCTGAAAGCAGAAGGCGAACGAGCATCAATGGTTATTCTGTTTATGAAGTTTTTTCTATGAAAAACTTCATCCATTAATAGTCTACAATAATCAGCTTCATTATCGTCTAAGTGAACAAAGATTGCCCCATCTTCAGAAAGCAGATTCTTAAGAATACTAAATCTGCTATACATTAAATTTAGCCAAATAGAGTGCTCTATACCATCGTCATATCCTATTTCTTCTCCATCAGCATTAATTCTCGCTCCAGTATTAAATGGTGGATCAATATAAATACACTTAACTTGTCCTGCGAATTCTTGCTCAAGTGCTTTTAAAGTAAGCAAATTATCCCCATGTATCAGCATATTATTTGCAGATGGGTCACCGTAATCCTTTGAGGGGTCGTGAAGCAGTATGCGTGGTTCGACTACAGGCTCCTCACCCTTGCCAATCCAAGTAAGTTCAAGTTTTTGCATATGTAAAATCCTCCTATACTATTTCGAATGAGAATGTCATTATCGTTTCGGTTTCGATTTCACCGTTTAAGCGGGTGCGAATATCTTCCTGTAAAGCCTCATTCTCAAGGGTAATCCTATCTTCTTCGAGGCTTATTTCCCGCTCCATTTTCTTGCGTTTATCTTCTAAGGCGGTAATCGCCGATCGTTTCTCCAACATTTCATCAAGAGAGCAGACATCCTTTGAGGTTCGAAAATCCTTACGTTTTTCGGCTATTTCCTTTTTCAGGGCTTTCAGCTGTTTTTGTAACCCTTCTTTCAAATCTTCACTGAAAGCGTCCAGTTTTTCGACCTGCTCCAAGAAATACATCTTATTGCGTTCGGCGATATCATCCTTTTGCCGTTGAATTCCTTCCTGTCGCCGCCTGATAAGGGTTTCCGTTTCGGGCGAACACTCGCCGACGATATTGGCCGGTAGCTCCATAATACGGTCGATTATATTGCCTGCATCATCGCCATCAATGAGTGTACCATCGTTGGTGACAACAGATACAATCAGATGTTCCTCGTTGTCTATCCCCCTGTGCGTAAGCTTATCGATTGAGATAACGCCGCTTTTAAAGGTAGGATGGCTGTCCAAAAAGCTGATATGGTCTTTCTGTGGCAAGTCTGAATGATTAAACCGTATGGCAACGGGAGGAGCATTTGTATTCATTGCCTCAGCAATCCATTTGGTGCAAAGTTCACCATCCCGGCGCAAAAACTCATCATGTAGTGCTTCTGCGTCTTTCCAACGGAGGTTATAAGTCTTACGCTCGCCATTTTCTATGTAAGCAAAGCGCCATTGGTCGAGAGGCTCAACCCGTTCCGCTCCCCACATCGTAAAGAAGTTACAAAGCCACCGAGAAAACTTGTCGAGTTCGGCTTTTGTCCCCTCGTGACAGTCTTTAAGATGTTTGAAAACATCCTCATCAAAATTTTCCAATATAGACTGCCTCGCCTTGGTAATGTTTTCACTTATCTGTTCGGATAGCTCCTCCTGCAGAGCGTCAAAAGCCGCCCTGATTGCATCTGATTCACGACAAGACTGGTAAATGTCAAGGATACGCTTTTCAAAATCCACGCCATCCTCAATGGCGCCAAGCACTTCATCCGACGATCCGAACACACCATCAAACAGCCTAAACTTCTGAGATAGCAATTCAAAAACCCTCTCATCGGCGGCGTTCGCACGATTAAGAAAGTTAATGACTATTACATCATTCTTTTGCCCGTAGCGGTGGCAACGGCCGATACGCTGTTCTATGCGCTGAGGGTTCCACGGTAAGTCATAGTTGACCACAATATTGCAAAATTGCAGGTTGATTCCCTCGGCAGCAGCTTCTGTCCCAATGAGAATTGAAGCGCGGTCACGGAACTCCTCAACAATCGCTGATTTTTTATCCGCTGCTGTTGAGCCTGAAATTCTTCCGTCGTCTTTGTGCCGCTCGCGCCATTCCTTATAAACGCGAGTGGATATCGGGTCGTTGTTCGATCCATCCAGAAAAACAATCTGTCCTTCGTACCCGTTTTGGGAAAGCAGGTTCATAAGGTACTGCTGCGTCCGCTTTGATTCAGTAAATATAACTGCCTTTCTTGCACCACCAAGGCGTTCGTTCATTTCAAATCCGCGATTAAGGGCAGTCAGGAGGTTGTCGCCTTTGGCGTTGGTTGTAATTCTTTCGGCAAGAGCGGCATATTGCTTTAATTTTTCGATTTCGGCTCTTATACCCTCATAGTCTGCCGTCATTTCATCCACCGCGCCGTTATCGTCACCGTTCGATTCCTCGTCAATTAGCTCCTCGATGCCGTCGTAATCATCAAGGTCTGTCAGTTTCAATTGAGCTTGGTAATCACTTAATTTTAGGTTCAGGCGGTCAATAATGGTGGACAGAGTGCCGTGAATCGCCATTGAGGATGATGCCAGCAGTTTTCGTGCCACTAACATCAGGAGTTGACGTTGTCCTTGCGGGAAAGCGTAAAGCCGTTCCTGCTGCAAATAATTAGAAACGTCCGTGTACAGTTGCTCCTCGTCGTGGCTTGGTGTATATTCCTGTAAAATAGCCGTTCGGTTGGTATAAGGCACATACTCTGCCACTTGTCGGCGCAGGGTTCTCTTGCAGAAATTTTGTAAGCGAACTTTTAGGTTCCTGTTACGGCTCTCTATATTAGTCACGTTAACATATACTTCGCGAAATATATCAGGGTCGCCGAAAACTTGCTCGTCAATAATGCTGACAAGGCCGTATAGTTCCATCAGGTTATTTTGTAGTGGAGTCGCCGTGAGGAGCAGTTTTTTTCGCCCCCGTAGAGCAGTTTTCAGATTGTTACCCATCACGTTGTTTCTCTTATAGACGTTGCGAAGTTTGTGCGCCTCGTCCATAATTACCAAATCCCAATCAATTAACAAAATATCACGCATCTTTGCAGATGCGAAGTTATATGAGCAAATCACAACTGCATCTTGTGCAAGAAAAGGGTTGCAGGACGGGTTTTCTTTTTTCGCCTTGTTATAATTCTTTGATTCCAGTATTTCAGAACGGATAAAAAATTTCTCCTCCAGTTCAGCTCTCCATTGTGTGCGGAGGGTGGCCGTGACAATCAAGAGGATTTTTCGTTTGCGCTCCGACCAGCACTGGGCAAGCACAAGTCCTGCCTCTATTGTTTTACCGAGTCCGACTTCATCCGCAAGTAACGCTCCATTTGACAATGGCGACTGCAGGGCAAATAAAGCCGCATCCACCTGATGCGGGTTCAGATCTACTTTAACTCCAGACATAGCAGAAGCAAGCCCGTCAATTGAGTGTTGAGGGCGTTTCAGCATAAGCTGTTCGGCAAAAAACTTGATTTGATGTACTGTATACGGCATGGCAAGTAGCTCCTTTATTTGTCTTCGGTCATCTCCATAATATCGGAGATGTCACAATCTAACGCTCGACATATTTTTTCAAGAATTTCTGTATTTACATTTTCATTTTTTCCTAATTTTGTAACCGATGCAGAACTGATGCCTGCCAAGGACGGCAGGTCTTTCTTTTTAAGGTCACGGTCAATTAGGAGTTTCCATAGCCTTTTATAACTTATAGCCATTTGATTACCTCGCCTTCAGGTTTCATAGAGTGTAAAAGTCTATTTATATATTATAACTCATTCGACAAATTATTGCAAGAGTAAATGCTGAGATGTCATCAATTAAAGTTGATAACGCTCGAATTGTATTTTGAGTTACCCCGTTGTACAAACAAAAGCAAAAACGACTTGACATCTTTTTCAGCACATGATATAATACGCATATCAGCGAATTTGCTGATATGCTGTGCGGCAATAATGCCGTTAGCGGAAAGGAGAAAGGCCATGGCAGGAGAATTTGGTGCATACATCGATAAAAAGAGAAAAGGTCGTGGTATCGGCGGCGAAGACATCAAACTGAAGGACATTGCTGATGCTATGGGCATGACGGCGTCATACCTCTCGGATATCGTCAAAGGTAGGCGAAACCCGCCCGAGATGCAAATTCTCGAAAAAATCGCAGTTGTTTTACAACTTACGCCCGATGAAAAAGAGGAGATGCTTGACCTTGCGGGGCGAGAAAGAGATACCGCAGCTCCTGATTTGCCCGAATATTTGATGTCCACACAATTGCCCCACGTCCGAAAGGCTCTGCGCCGTGCAACTGAGAAAAATCTTGGCGACGACTTTTGGAAAAAGGTGCTTGACGACATCAGTAAGGAAGATAAACAACCATAAGTTCGGGAGGGATTATATGTCTGTGCTACTTGCGTCAAATTGTAACTGGCAAACTAAAATGGATGGTTTATGGCAAACTAAATTCCCTACTTTGTAGACAAATTTAGCCACAGAAATTATGCTTGGTAAAAAAGCAAAGGATGTGGCGGAAATGGTAGGGATTGAAATGTATTCAGATATTCAAAAGCTCAAAAGGCTGGGTTACAAGAAGAACAGAGCATCAATAAAATTAGGAATTGACGCCAAAACAATACGAAAATATTGGGACATGAGTCAGGATGAATATCTGGTATATCTACTAGAATGCAAAGAGCGATCAAAAATCATGGATTCATATAAGGATTTTGTCCTAAGAAAACTAAAAGAGTTCCCGGAGATTACAAGCGCTATTATCGACGACAGACTCCGGGAGGAATATAAAGATTTTTCACCATCATACCGAACTGTGCGGCTTTATGTAAAAACGCTAAGGGAAAAAGAAGGGCTCCCTTCTACGGTGAAGATAAGGCAAATGCAAGAAGTTCCAGAACTCCCCTTGGGGCAGCAGGCCCAGGTGTATATGGGCGAAAAGAAAATGCAAGACGATTGGGGACGAAAGCTGAAAGTATATATCTTTGCAATGGTCCTAAGCACTTCCAGGTACAAATATGTCTGTTTTCAGACCGAGCCTTTCACAGCTCAAACCTTTGTGGAAGCCCATGACAGGGCGTTTCATTTTTTCGGCGGTAGGCCAAAAGAAATTGTCTATGACCAAGACTCCATCATGGTGGTCAGGGAAAACAGCGGAGACATCATCTACACGGACGTCTTTGAAAATTACAGGAAATACGCAGGTTTTTCCATCTATCTTTGCCGAGGCGCAGATCCAGAAAGCAAGGGGAAAATTGAAGCAGTCGTTAAATTTGTCAAAGGTAACTTCCTTTCCTGCAGAGTTTTTCATGGTGTGGCCAGGCTAAATAGCGATGGACTCGCATGGCTAGAGCGGACGGCAAATGGTCGGCCACATGAAACGACTAAGATGGTTCCGGCTAGAGTATTTGAGGAAGAGCAAAGGCACCTCTTGCCGGTTCCGGAGCTGAGCGAAAAGCCATGGACCGCCCAAACCGCCATCGTTAGGAAAACCAATGTTGTGCTTTACCGTCAGAATCGCTACTGTATGCCAAGAGGAACCTATCAGCCCGGAAGAAAAGTCCGTATTGAACCTGACGAAAAGGCAGGCATCATCAGATTTTATGATGCACAGAACAATGCATTCCTTGAAGAGCACGCTTTGTGTGCGGATGTTGGGAAATGTATCAGGAACAGACACGCAGACCGGGATAGAAACACGAAGATAGATGCCTTGCAAGACAAAGCGATGTTGGGATTCGAAAACAGCCATAAAGCGCATATATTGATTCAAGGAATCAGGCTGGAGAAGCCCCGTTATGTCAGAGACCAACTAAGCCTCATCGTTAAGCTACAAAGTCAATATGAGCCTTCTGAACTTGCATTTGCTGTGGACTATTGTCTCAAGCGGAGATTGTTTTCTGCAGTAGATTTCAAGGATACCCTGGAATACTTCAAAACGGCAGAGCCAGTACCACTCATCAAGCCGGTTGAAATTCCAATTAAGTACAAAATATACACCGCCCAGGAAAGACCGATTCGCACATACACAGAAATTTTTATGGGAGGTGAGCAGGCATGAACTATACAGAGCAAATACGAAGTTATGCCCGGCAACTTAAACTGAGCAATCTTGCAAGCAGGCCTTTTGACTTTCTGGCAGAACCGGTGCCCAATGAAGTGTTTCTGGTCGAGTGCCTGAAAGAGGAGATCAATTACCGAGAAGAGAAAGCAAAACAAAGAAGAATCACCCAGGCTTGCCTCCCCACTTTCAAATCCTTTGATGCTTTCGATTTGGAATTTCAAAAAAGCATCACGAAATGGCAGCTTGATCAGTTGTCGGCATTAAACTGGATTGACGGAATCTTTAACCTGATTCTCATCGGTCCGCCAGGAACAGGAAAAACACACTTAGCTCTGGCAGTTGGCAACAAGGCTGTAGAAATCGGTTACAAAGTATTCTTTGCGTCAATGGATAACCTAATCCATATACTCAAGACCCAGGAGATTTCCAGAAGCTCAGCAGCTCGGTTAAAGTGGATTAAGGAATGCGATTTGTTAATTATTGATGAAATGGGATACTTGCCCATTGATAGATTGGATGCAAATTTGTTTTTCCAACTCATTTCCAATTTATTCGAAAACACTTCGGTAGTGATTACCTCAAACAAAGGATTTGATGGCTGGGCGGAAATTATGGGAGATTCGGTGCTGGCCACGGCGCTCCTCGACAGGTTGACACATAAATGTCAGGTTCTTAGCTTAAATGACGAGAGTTACAGACTAGCAAATCGGAAACAAATATTTTAATTTATTGCAGAAAAAGTAGGGAAAATTGTTTGCCAAAAAGTAGGGAATTCTGCTTGACAGTAACACATTCCCATAAACCGGCAGAGAGGCATAGAACCGTTCAACGGGCCAAAATATCAGACAAAAATAAAAAAGTTGTTGACAAACAAAAAAAGGTAATGTATTATCTTAATATGTAATACATTACTTATATCAAATCAGATCCCCGGGTCCGGGAAAGGCGGTGTGATAATGAATAATAAAAAGACAGATAATATCCCTGATGATGCCATGATCTTCGGGCTTTTACTGATCATATCAAACAGAATGAACACTCTTCTGGAAAGAGAATTAAAGGAATTTGATGTTACGACTAAACAGTGGTTTTTGTC
>JAHKLX010000004.1 GCA_020854835.1 Microcaldota archaeon | reverse complement strand
TATCTTGAGATGTTACTTCATAAAGGAGGTTTGAAAAAGAAATACGAGGAAAAGAAGCAGTACCATCTTAGTAAAGCTGCGGAGTACAGGGAGAAAATAAAGGAAATGGATGAAAGGATTAAAAGAGAAGAGAAGATAAGGGGAAATATGGAAGAGCGTATGCAAAGGGCTTTAGAAACAGCTTTAAGGGTTCATGAAAATGAAGGAGGACTAACAAACGAAAGAATACGAAGTATTGCTGAACAACAAATTGTACCAGCAGCAGATTTAATTGATAAAATTAAGGAAAAATTTGTATAAAAAAGTGGGGTAAAACATATGAAAATATGGGTAAAAATCACTGAAAAAGAGCAAAAAACATATAAAAAAATTGGGGCTGATCCAACTATTGTTCTTTGGTGGGTAAATAAAGAGATAGTAAAAATAATTGAGGAAACAGAGAATATTTACGGTGTTTTAAGGAATTTAGATGAAGAAACACTTGTAGAGGGTCTTATTAAGGCAGCTTTAAAGACTAAGGAAAGAAGAAAGGAGCAGCAAGAGATTAATAGGCATGAAGCTAAGGAGCGTGAAAGAAGGAAGAAGAAGATGGGTAAAATAAGGGAAAGGCATTTGGAGAATGTTAGTTTGTAGGAGGTTTTAAGTTGTCGATGAAGTGGAATAAGAAAACTAGACAATGGGAGAACACAGAAGACCAGAAGACTTTAAAAGATTTTAAAAAAAAGAAACAATGCAACGATAAGGAGGTTTAAGATGAATAAAGGAACGAATAGTAAGTACTGGCATTGGCTGGAGACACCTAAGCCAAGGGTAAAAAAAGTTGAGAGAAAAACAGGGTTAAGGAATTTCTTGAGAAAATTGGTTAATGAAATTTTAGGATCCTGGGAGATGTGATTAGAATGATTGGAATATTAGTAACGGAAGAGGAAATAGAAAGAGTGAAATATGATAAATATAGGGAAGAATGGAAGGATATGGATTTAGAGCGTAAACAGTTGTATGAGTTAATAGCTTATGCTTTAAATGGGTTAAATAAGCTTGATGGTAAGGAGTCTAAGTTTATTGGTTTTAATATTTGGATAGTGGAATGTGCTGAGAAGGATAAAAGGTTAAAGGAATTTTTAGGGGTGTAGTTATGACTAAGAATGATGTTAGGATGTTAAAGGCTAAGAAAGAATTGCTGGAAAGGCAGATTACAGCATTAGAGGAAGAGGTAAAGGAAAAACAGGAAGAAATCAAAAAGATAGAGTTTTGGTTTGAAGATGAAGCAAAGACATGGAATGAGAATAAAAACAAGTTGAATAAACTTGTAAAAGAGACATTGCCTTTACTGGAGATTAAAGACTATTTGTTTAAGGTTCTTGATAGTATAGAGCAGTCAGATTTAGATGAGTACAAAGAAAATAAAAGTGGTGAAGATGAAGGGGAATAAGGTGTATGTTTGGAGTGAAACTTATAAGAAGTTTCTGGAAGTTGCGGGTGGAGATCGGAAACTTGCGGACAGCATTATAAACCAGGTTTTACAGGGTTATGTTGGATGGCAAGAAAGACTGATAGAGGTGAGAAAGGACGAACCGGTAGGAGTGGAGGAAATAAACAACTGATAACATGGCAAAGAAAAGAATTGTAAGGGCTTATTATCGTAACCAGAGAACAACATTACAGTATAAGTTTTTAAGGTGTCCAGAATGCGATGCTTTACTGGTTACTCTGGGACCGATTAAGTCTGAGATGGTAAGATGTCCGGAGTGTAATCTTGGTTGGAGTATATCAAGATTTGGACTTATACTGGTAGGTGAGACATATTATGTCAAGGAAGAATAAGGAAGTAGTGAATCAGAGAACAACAAACGGACAGTTGTTTATAAATGAATACAGTGATGGAACTATTGAAGTTGAACATATAAATGGTGGAAGCGTACAGGGTAATCGGGAGGATTGGATTTTCTGTTTTCAGGAGATGATGAATATTCTCCGGACTGGTAGTAGATAAATCTAGTGAAAAAATAAACAAAACAGGGTTTTTATTAAAAGCGAATGGAAGACACCGGCGAGGGTGTCTATCTACACTTTTTAATTTTTTTTTTTTTAAGTCGGCTTACGCCTCTAACAGGGTATGGTCTTCCTGCCGGAAGAGTAGCTGGTTTTTAAGGTGTAGTTATTAGGAAAGTTCTTATAGGTCTATGTCTACGATTTTGTATAGTTTTATGGTTCCGCTAAAACTGCCTGCGTCTTTTATGAATGTTAGTGTGATTAAACTCATACTCTCATAACATCCCATTCTCTTTTTTATAATAAATTCTGCAAATTAATATCTACCATTTTATACAGTTTTATAACGCCTGAAAAACTACCAGAAGTTTTCTTGAATGTGAGAGATGTTATATTATCGGTAGTGTTTTTCCATATCGCTGTGTTGTTTGTGACGAATGCAACGGTTGGACTATAATGATGATTAATAGCATGGTATTTTCTTTCTTTTCCTTTTTTTGAATACAGAGTAACTTCAAAGTCACAAATTTGATCACCACTTCTATCTTGTAACACTCTTAATCCTAATTCAGTTGTTGGAATTGAAGTGCTAGTTACACCACTAGAACCATTATAATAATGTATCTGAACTCCTGAATAATTTGATTTAACATCATCATTATTCACTTGAATATATATGATTCCGTTTGTGCTTACACGTACAAGGTTTATTTCTCCAGTTATATAATATAATTGGTCAGTATCACCATCAAGATTTGAAAAAGTGATTTCTGTTGTATCTAGGGGTACAGATTTTTCCTCTATTAGGATTGGTATTCTGGCTTTCATATTTGGGAAAGATGAGAAATCAGGGAGAACGCCATTAATAGCATGGGGTAGCATGTAATCATTATCATCTATTTTATCGGTTTCTGTGGGTTTTTCGGGGTGTGTTATTTCAAAAGTCATGTTTTTTCACCTTCTAAGTAAAGTAGCGATTATCGAAGTAGCGATTATCGAAGTATTTTAGACTGGTTAATATTGGCCTAAGTGGGTGTGTGTGGGTTATTCCGGGTATTACGGTTATTTCGATGTATTTTGTCCGGGTTTCTGGTGTTTTTTGGTATGTTTGGAGGAATTGGTTTGTTTCAGGGGAGGATATTATACCAGAATCGTATACTATTAATCCTGATGCTGTTTTTTCGACTACTTGATAGATAGAAAAATAGGTAACTTGGTATTCAAATGTTTCAGGATCTAAAATTGTTACCTTGGGAGTTTTGATGTAGCATAGTTTGGCGAAGTTGTACCAGTTCACTGGCCAGGATCTTGGATTTTTTTCTTTGAGTATCCTGAATATTTTTTTTATGCTTTGTACCTGGTCATACGGGAGTTGTTTAATGTTTTGTATGGCTTCTTTGAAGCGTTCTCGTGTTTCTATCTGTTTTTTACTTGGTGGTTTTCTTTGTTTGTAACCTTTTCTTCTTATCTGACGGCCGTAATGTTGCTGATAGATTGCATTACTGTATTTGCCGGTGTATTTGTCTCCGTACTCGTTTTCTATCTTAACCATTGCTCTGATTTTATCCTTGGGTTAATATTACAAAGGGGTTAGTTACTCCTCTACTCCAGACATATTCTACTCTAGATTTGAAGTCATCTAAGCTGGTAATTCTTTCTCCATAGCTTGGGTCAGCGAATCGTATTGTTTGGTTGGATAAGTTTATGGCTAATATTGTAACCCAATGTTGGCCTCCGTTTGGTCTTATCCAGCTTCTTAATCGTACCATAACGGGGATTTTGCTTTTTATGTAGCTGGCGAGTGTGGCGAGTGGTATTTTCTTTGCGGTTCTGGTTTTTATATTGGTTTTTAGTGTTTTGTTAGTCATGCTTACTGCGGATGTTATTCCATTAACGGATGTTCCATTGTATGCGTCTGTTCCTGCTGCTGATGCAAGGAAACTTTCATTTACTTTTACGCCTAGTATTGATAAGGCCATTAATAATGCACTGGGTCCGCATTGCCAGGCATTATCCTGACGGTCACTTGTATAATTAGTTATTCTGACTAATGAGGGTATCCAGTTTTTTAGTTGTCCTTGTGTTTCATCTCCAGCTATTCCGTCTATGGTTATCCAGTCTAATTTCTGGAGAGATTTTAAAGCGGATTCTGTTTGTTCCAGAAATATTCCATCAACTACGATTTGGAATAGTTTGGTATTGTTTATTAATCGCTGCAAGGTTTTCACATTTTCACCTGTGCAGCCTTTTTTAAGCCAGTTGTCTTTACATAATGTCATTTTATACCTCCTATTTGCACCAGTTACCGGTGCCTTTATGTTCTAAATATAGTTTTCTAATAGTTTGGTAGCTATCAGGGGGGCTGTGGTGTAGTATTTCTATGGTATTGGTTTTACGGTTCATACGGGCGACCCAGTACTCTGTAAATGTTTGGTTTTCTATTTCTTCTGGGTCGCCGAATGCTTGAACCGATCGGAAGAGAGAACGACCAAAAAGTAAGGGGTTTCTTGTTTTTTCTATTATTACACGTATATGGTCATCTATT